>CAJWBE010000014.1 GCA_913020045.1 uncultured Oleiphilus sp. | reverse complement strand
TTGTTGCCAGAAATACTGACGTTCTCGCTAGAGCCCTGACAGTAAGTGCGGTTCACACCTTTCCAGCCCAAAGCATTGTTCAGTGCAATAGTGCCTTGCGTCGTTAGTGTTTCTAAGGCGCCAACACCATTTTGTGGATTGTTAGAACTGGACAATTTGTTCACGATACTGCCCACAGCATTGGCAATTGCGTTCACGCCGCCTTCTACATTCGAGCCGGGTTGAATGGCGCCTCGCAACACATCAGCAACCTTCGAGCCGTAGTTCACGCCGTTGATTGAAGTAATAGAGGCGATCTTGTTCGGGATCAGTGACGCAGTCACACGTGCAGTCGGTGCACCCTGGCTATGCGCCATAATATTAACCTTCGATGCATTCAAACCAGAAATATAGCTAGCCAACTGCTGACCACGCTCCTCACTGGTATTCACAAACGAAACGCTTGCTGAATAGACTTTCGCGCCGCTTCGCTCAAGGTTATAAGGTATCGTATGAAAGTAGTTAATGAGGCCACCGATTGTATTGAAACCAGTAACGCCATGAACCAAAACGATTGGGTTTTTCGTTTTGGTATAGCCCCACCATGCCATTGCACTGGGTGCGATGGTGGTGAGAGAAGCACAGACAAGTGCCAAGATGAGTTTACGCAATGTTTTTCTCCCTATTATCTTTATATTAGAGAATTCATAGTGTGAACGTTGGGCTCGTTGATACAGCACAACGTTCGCGAGCAGAAGTCTGGAAATATTCCTACTTCGTCGTTGCCTACAGCATAAAAAGCAGACGACAGTGTAGGCTGAGGAGAAATCTATCCGTATCACCCATTTGGGGTGGAATGCAGGAAAACTTGAGATACTCGTCACATTTAGTCAATACGAGTCACAGGTCTTTCCAAAATTTAGTCTCGTTATAATGCAGGGCTTAAAAGTATAGAAATGCCTCAAACGCGGTTGTTTTTTGGGGAAGGCCTCTGGCAATCGACAGTGACAATCAAAACCTCTACAGATATGACAGGCCTATTGATAGCGTATGTATTTCCGCGTTTATCAGAGCTAAAGAAAAGCGCAAAAAAGCTTTTAGTTCGGTTCGCATTATTTACTTGAGACAGCCAAAAAATCAGTCCTTTTCGTCGCTTAGCAATACAAACAGATGATATAGATTTTCACTTGCCTCAAAGCAAAAGCGCTAGCGTTGAGTGTGTCCAACGAGTGCAGGCGTTGAGCACAAAGCGATATCTTTTGGTAGGTATGGAAATTATAAGCAGGCTCCCGAAAGCGCTACTTATTTGTTTCATGAATTGCTTATTTTTGTCTCACATCAACGTAAATACTATGGTCTATATAATTTATCGAACCATGTAAGACCTGACTCCGATCTTGTTTACGATCAAATAAAAATAGACAAATCAGTGCGCCATTTTTTTACCAAACAACGTCAACAAATCTACCCCCGAATGTGCAGCGCAGTGCGTGTCCATCTGCTCCAACCATTGCACTTGGGCTTCCGACTGGCGCGCAGGCTTATGCATCAACATTTGGGTAGATTGCGAATAATGCGTTAAGGCCTGCTTAAGGTTTTTGGTACGCTGCAGGCAACTGGCTAGTGTATGACCCATTGTAAACGCAGTCGTTAAACCCTGCCCTGCACCAAAATGTAAGGCAAATGCCGCATCACCAATTAACACCACATTGTTGTAGAACAGTCGCGTACTGGTATTCATTTTGAATTCGTACCAAGGAAGACCTGAAGCCTGTAAATCAATCTCGCCGCCGTTCGAGCCAAGCACTTCATTCAAATATGGAATCGCCTGTTCCGGTGATTTTCCGCGTAGGAGGGCTGACTGCAAACAGTCCTGAGTCATTTCAATAATAACTACTTGCTGCTTTTCCGTCAGAGGATAAGAGGTCAACAAAATAACGCCTTCTTCTGCTTTAAATGCATAGAAGCACGCTTGTTTTATTGGCTCGGGAGACTCGTTAGTAAACCAAGAATACCTCAACTCGGTTTTTTTTGCGGCAGCACCAAACTCGTCAGCGTACGCTTTACGAACTAAACTATTCACACCATCGGCTCCGACCAATAAATCGGAAGACTGCTGTAGACTCTTTAGAAAAGAAGCCGTCACTTTCTTCTCCTTGACTCGCACACCGTTGTCTTTTGCAAGGTTAATCAAGTAACGCATCATTTCACGACGCGTCACACTATATCCATCCGTAAAAGAATGAGTTTGACTCTCTTCATTAGTTTTCAAAATAGCGGTTTTGATTTTCTGGCGCGGTTCACTGCCAAATAAATTAGTAAAAAATTTGGGATCCAAACGTTCCAGTAAATAGGAGCCTAATACTTGGAAGGTGTAACCCAAGCCATAGGCTGCAATCGACTCGTTTTTGGCCTCATACACCGTGACATTAAAACTAGGGTTAAGTTTTTTCACCGAACTAGCAAAGTAGAGCCCCGCGGGACCACCGCCAACAATAGAAATTTTCATAACATTTCATCACCCTCAATGCGCCGGATGAGAGCGCCAATGGACAACACGGTAGATAGTTTATAGCGCAGTACTGCGCGCATAAACGGGGACAGATCTATTTTTCATATTCATTTCTTGTGATTAGTTGTTCACGTCTAAAACAGAGCTGTCAGATTTTCTGTAAAGGCTCAAGTCGATATTTTCAAACTCACACACCTTTTGAACTGCGGACCGCTGAGACATTTCACACATGAATCGATGAAGATTTGTAAATGATGTTGGCGGTTGAGAAATCCTCCCGCACCACAAGAGCAGCATAAACAAAAAGTGGTCACAAGCGCTGACGTTAGAACCTACCAAGAATTTTTTCTTACTAAGCTCTTCATCCAACAGAGTGAGAATTTCAACCAGCCGCAGGTCCTGAGCCAACTTAACTCCTTCGATACCTTTTGCGTCTGTGGTGTGTCGGTCAGGGTACCTCCACACCATAAACTCTGCTTGGAGAGTATTGTTGAGGTAGGTTAACCATTGAAAAAATAACGGTCGATCGGCGTGGCCAACAAGTGGAATGAATGTCGAATTTACATCCAATTCGCAAATGTAGATACAGATAGCAGGACTTTCAAACATGACGAGCTCGTTATGCACCAATGTTGGAATTCGGCCTGCTGGATTTAGTTTCAAATATTCTTTTGATTTTTGAGCATTTGATTCGCGGTCTACAAGCTTCAGTGAATAATCGATTTTTGTCTCAGCCAAGAGTAAGTGAGGCGCAAGACTTGCATTATCAGGGAAATAGTAAAGTTCAAGCATAGTAATCCTTTACACTTATTAGTTTATAGAGAAAAAATGGTAAGAAAAGTTAGGGTCAGGTCTTGCATGGTGCATATCAAACTCAAAGAAGTATTATTTAGCCTTTAAGTTAACCAATACTTCCTAGCGTCTAAATAGTAAATAAGGGCGATAACGAATAAAACTTATTAGTTTATAAAGAAAAAATGATAACGATTTTGCTATTTTCCAGAAGCCTAAAGTCACTCCAACACCGAAACGGCACCCGATATAGGCGTCAGTGCTCACCTAGCTTCTGAACGCACAGCGATAGGATCCGCACTCACTTGCTTATAAACTGTATAAGGCAGCACCAGTATATCCGCGATAAACGAGAAGGCGATATCAATCCCTACATAGTGAAAGTTGCCTTTTGACATCGCAGGGTCCACTTCTGATCGCGGCGCACCATTTAATTTACACCAGCTATATTCAACGCCACTGAATACGTGATCGATATTGTCACAGTATGATCCCTTCATATTCACGCCCTGCTCTGCCTGACTAATCGTATAAACGGTGCCGCACCCGCCTAAAAAAAGACTAATCAAAACCAGTAATACACGTCCCACTTTTAAACTTCCTTAGTAAAAACCATACATAGAAATAACGTAATCCATTATGATGTCAGGCTATAACTAAACTGACAAAAAGTAACCCTGAAGCGAATAAAACGGCTGCGTTTCATTCGCTTTAATCAGTGCTAGCCTGACCACAAATGGACTTATCGACGTGACCATACAACAAAACGAGATCAACCTCCTAGAAAGGTCCGTTTCACTCCTTCAACAAGGCCTATTTTCGGAGGCAGAAGTTAGTCTGCTAGCATTGCTGGAGATTGCGCCAAAGAATCTAGACGGCTTGTATTATCTATCTCTTGCCCAGTTTAATACCGGACAAACAGACGCTGCAATTACGAGTTTGGAAAATGCCTTAGATCTTTCATCAAATGACCTTCGCGCGCTGAGCTCGCTGGCAAATATCTATGGGCATACAGGCAATGCAACCAAAGGGATCGCGCTTTATCAGCGTTGTATTGAGCTAGACCCCAACAACGCCAACTTCCTCTATAGCTATGCATCATTTCTTGTGCTGGACAAACGCTCACCAGAGGCCATAGAACACTTACTGTCCGCGATAAAACTTCAGCCTAACTGGCCAGACCCATACAGTGCGCTCGCGTCGATTCACCAAAAAGCGAATCGCTATGATCAAGCAGAGTCTGTATTAACGCAGGCGGTTAACCAAAAAGTGTTCACCGTACCTGTCATTCTGCAACTCGCTGAATTGATGGAACATCAAGGAAAAAACAACGAAGCGATAAAATTGCTGTCTACCGCACTGGCTGTGCATAAAGGCAACTTAACCCTACTACTATCGCTGGTAAGACTAGATAACAAACAGGCTACCAATGCGCTCAAGCTGCAACTAAGTTCAATTCCGGCAGACAACCTGCCACCTAATGAACGGTTTTGCCAACACTATGTAATGGCAGTCTGCGAGAAAAATGCGCAAAACTATTCCGCCGAGATGTCCCTACTGATAGAGGCCCACAAGCACTTCAAGCTCTCTCGTGCATTCAATCTAACTAACGATTTTTACTTCGATTATTTGGCTAATAGGGAGCTAGCTTCAGTCGAACCAGCGGCTCGAACAAGCGAGTCCGAACTCAGCCAATATGAACCTATTTTTATCGTTGGCGTGCCACGTTCAGGTTCGACACTGATTGAGAACGTTATCTGCTCCGCGAATAACGAGGTACAACGAGGAGAAGAGGTTAATGCAATATCCGCAGCAATCGCACATGTCTTAAAGGCCTCAGAATCAGCGTTGGCTAAACCGAAACTCGATGCTGAAAAACTCATTGTGCCGGTGACAGAAATCTATCAGTCAGTAGAACTGCTTAGCGAGGGCAAGCGCTTTACCGATAAATCATTGGAGAACGGACTCTACATAGACGTATTGCTCGACCTCTTTCCAAAAGCAAAAATCATCTATTGTGATCGAGCGCCAATCGACTCCATTGTGTCGATTATGCGCAACATATTATCCAGTTTGTCTTGGGCACACGAAATCGAAGACATTCTCAAATACTTCGAGCAATGCTTCTCATCAATTAACAAAGCAAAAGCCATGTTTCCCAATCAAATCTATACCTTTGAGTACGAGGCATTCATCAACAATAGCGAGACAGAAGCTAAAGCCCTACTCGAATTTTGCGATATCGAATGGAACGAAAACTGCCTGCAGTTCCATCAAGACAAAAATAAAGTCAGTCGCACCACAAGCACCAATCAAATTCGCCAAGGCGTGAATAAAAAAGGTCTAAATGCGGGAAGTGAGCACCTGCCATTCTTCGAACCCTATATGGAGCGCTTCCCTTGGTTGCGATCTGAGAGGTAAGGCTCCCGAACTAAGAGCACAAAAAACAACTAAAGCGAGCCCTTTAGATCACCACGAACTGCATTGATAAACAACTGGCTGTATTGGCGAGCGCTATATTGAATAGGGTTTCCACCGGCGGACGGGTCTACCGCTGACATTTCGCCAACCTTCTCTGCTTGGCTTTCGTCAATATCGATGTCAGCCAGAGTATGTGGAATCGACAAATCCGAGCGCATCGCTAACACCCACGCCATAAAGCCCTCAAAACTGGGGTCACCCAAGTCGAGATACTGCGCCAAGCGCACAATCCGCTCTTCTATTTCCAATCTGTTTGCCTGCAATACATAGGGCATCAAAATCGCATTCAGCAGGCCATGATGAGCGCCGTAAAGCGCACCCAATGTATGCGCGATAGCGTGCATGCCACCCAATCCTTTCTGAAAAGCCGTCGCGCCCATACTCGATGCCACCAGCATTTGCATGCGCGCTTCAATATCGTTTCCGTCATTCACCGCACGGGCAAGGTAGGTTTTGACAAGACGTATGCCTTCAACGGCAATGCCTTCAGCCATGGGGTGATAAAAAGGTGAGCAAAGCGCTTCCAAACTATGGGATAAGGCGTCCATTCCTGTTGCGGCGGTAATATGCGAAGGTAAACCTGTCGTCAGATCGGGGTCCAGAATAACGATTTGAGGGAGCATTTTCGGGTGAAAAATAATCTTCTTAACAGGGCTCTGTCCATCCATACCCGTATCAGTAATAACCGAGGCACGGCCCACTTCTGAGCCGGTGCCCGCCGTCGTCGGAATCGCAACAATAGGGGCAACACCTGCTTCATTGACGCGCGTCCAATTGTCGCCGACATCCTCAAAGTCCCACAAAGGCCGGTCCTGCCCTGCCATCAAGGCAATGGCTTTCGCGGCGTCCAATGCAGATCCGCCACCGAAGGCAATCACTCCGTCATGCCCGCCACGCTTGAATGCGCGAACACCCTCTTCTACATTTTCGCCGGTAGGGTTGCCCTGAATAGCACTAAACACAGCACATTGCAGTCCCGCTTGACTGCAGGCTGAGGACGCGTCTGAAACCATCGCTAAAGCCGCTAAACCGGGATCAGTGACTAACAACGGCGCACTGACACCTAAACGTTTACACGCTTGAGGGAGTTCACTGATACGCCCCCGTCCTACCGAGACATTTGTGGGGTAATTCCAATTTGCAATTAGTTCTGTCATCGCTCTCTCATCGTCATAGCGTTTTAATATGGAAAGATTTTAGCTGCGTAAAGCCATCAAAGCCTTTGCTCGAAAGAGTACAACCTCTTCCCGTATTTTTGACGCCAGTCCATGCAAGTTCAGGGTCTAGGAAGTCACAGCGATTAACGAAAAACGTCCCCGTCTCAATTTGCTTCCCCAGCTCGACCGCCCGATCAATATCAGCAGAAAAAATAGAGGCAGAAAGACCAAACTCACTGTCATTCATCAAGCGAACAGCTTCTTCATCAGAACCGACCTTCATGATACCGACAACAGGGCCAAAGCTTTCTTCAGTCATAATCCGCATGCTGTGATCAACATCGCTCAGCACTTGAGGTGCCATATAGGGAGTGCCCGCTTCATCAAGCTTAAAGCTTGATGGGTCGACATGAGCGCTGGCACCTTGCTTCACCGCTTCTGCAATTTGTTCTCGAACAAATGTTGCCGCTGAGGGTTTTACCAGCGGGCCCAATGTCGTCTCTGGGTCGTCCGAGCGACCTAATTTATACTCCTTTGTTAACGATACATATTGCGTTAAGAATTCATCAAAGATTGCTTCGTGCACATAGATACGCTCAATACCACAGCAAGACTGACCTGAGTTAAAAAAGGCACCATCAACCGTTGTCTCAACAGCATAGGCGACGTCCGCATCTTGGCGTATATAAGCGGGGTCTTTACCGCCCAGCTCTAAGCCAACCTTAATAAACCGCCCCGCCGCCGCTTGCTCTACCTGCACGCCGCCGGATACAGAACCGGTGAACGCCACTGCTGCAATTTCCGGTCGCTGAATCAAGGTCTCCGTACTCTCGTGACTCATATGCAAATATTGAAAGACCCCTTCCGGTAAGCCAGCAGCGTTGAAAGCATCGTAAATTCTTTCGGCACACAATGGCGTTTGCGAGGAGTGTTTCAGAATAACGGTATTACCTGCCAGCAGCGCAGGAATAATCGCATTGATGGGCGTGTGAAGTGGGTAATTCCAAGGCGCGATCACAAATACGACGCCGACCGGGTCTTGAGAAATATAGCGTATAAAGCCTGATTTCTCGAACGTCTGAATAGGGGCTAGTCCCTCTTCGGCAATAGAAATCATGTATTGTGCACGCTCGGCAAAACTCGCCACTTCGCCAGCGGCATAGCGAATCGGCCGCCCCATCTGCCAGCATAGCTCCTCTGCGATTTGGTCTTTATTCGCGGTAAATGCTTCCACCGCTTTGGTACATAGCGCTTGTCGCTCCGCTAATGATACGTTTTTCCAAGCTTGCTGCGCATCGCTGGCAAGTAATATAGCTTCTTGGATTTGCGTATTATTTGCCTGCTCGCGCTCAACATAGAGTGAGCCGTCGATCGGGGAATACGTTTTCTGAATATGCATCATGTCTTTGTCTTTTCTGTTTCGTTAAGCCTATGCTCACGTCTTAGATTAATGAGCGCCGCTGTTAGATGATTTCGAAGTAGCGATCCATTTCCCAGTCACTAATATGCTTACGATATTCTCGCTCTTCCCACTCTCGAGATGCCGAGTAATGGTCAACAAACTCATCACCGAAAAGTTCACGAGCTGCATCTGACGCTTTGAAACGCTGTGCGGCATCCCAAAGAGTCGTCGACAATTTTAAGTGCTCGGGGTGCGACTGTTCGTAAGCATTGCCTTTTACCTGAGCCTCAGGTTCCCACTGTTGTTGAATCCCGTATAGCCCAGATGCTAAAGCAGCAGCCAGTGCCAAATAAGGATTGCCATCGGCAGAACCCAAGCGGTACTCAACTCGCTGAGACTTGTCGCTTCCGGGAATCACGCGTAATGAAGTGGTTCGATTTTCAACCCCCCATGTGGCATCAGTAGGCGCCCAAAACCCCGGTACTAAGCGGGTGTAACTATTAACGGTTGGTGCAATCATGCTCAAGAACTCGGGCATCAAGCGCTGCTGCCCAGCAACAAACTGCCGCTGGGTCTCACTCATATTATGTTCCTGAGTTGGATCGTAAAAAGCAGACGCAGCAGCACCGTCTTTGTGACGAAGCGAAAGATGAATATGACCGCTTTGGCCCGGGTAGTCATTTGACCACTTCGCCATAAAGGTCGCCATTAAGCCATTCTGTTGCGCCAAAACTTTCATAAAGGTTTTAAACAATGCGCCTTTGTCCGCCGCATTTTGCGCATTATCAACCGCAATGGCCGCTTCAATAACGCCCGGTCCTGTTTCGGTATGAATCCCTTCAATCGGGAAATCCATTTTTTCAGACATATCCAATATCTGATGATACAAATCGGCATGTACTGAATTACGAATCACGGAATAACCAAACCAATCTGGAGTCAAAGGCTTAAGGTTTCTAAAGCCTTTTTCACGCACGCTTTCTGGCGTTTCGTCGAACATGAAGAACTCATACTCCAACGCGGAAAACACTTCAAACCCCATCTCATCCGCTGTTTGGATAACGCGCTTAAGCACATTTCTCGGGCAAATCTTCGCGGCCTCTTCAGCAAATTCGCAAATAAACAACAGCATATTGTCTTCAAAAGGAATATCACGACAAGACTCTGGAATGATTCTAACCGGAGCGTCCGGGTAGCCAGTATGCCAGCCTGTGTAGGTACCATTGTCGTAGAGCTGGTCTTTCGAATCCCAACCCAAAACGACATCACAAAACGCAAAACCATGGTCGAGCGACGAGAAGAACTTCTCTTTGCTCATGTACTTACCGCGCATAATACCGTCTGTATCAAACAAGCCTACTTTGACATGCGTCAAGCAGCGTTCAGTGACAATCTTCTTGGCATCTTCTATCGATTTAACCTTCCGTGCATCCATCATTCAAGCCTTTTGCCAGTGCATATAAATCGTGTTCTAAAAAGTTGATCGCTATCCGTTATCCTAGACTATCTTCGATAAATAAGCGTTGTCAGCCAAGTAAACAATGCCAAATTCATGAAGTCCTGATTTGTGAGTGTTTTTATTCCATACTATAAGACCACTAAGGGTAGCGAGTCTGAAAACTCAATGAGATTACTCAGATTGACACACGTCAACGTAGCCCAATAAAGCGATGTATTCACGGCGGCGGCCCCGCTAATATCCACTTTCAAAGCGCATGGCATCTTGAGTTGTCACACTTAACGTTCGTTTTACTAAAAGTACCTAAGAGTTTATGGACACACCGATCGCTCTAAAACGCACATTATCGCTGCCCATGATGGTGCTATATGGACTCGGCACCACTATCGGTGCGGGCATTTACGCATTGATCGGCGAGATTGCAGGTGTCGCGGGTTACTTTGCTCCCATGTCGTTTCTCTTGGCATCGATAATGGCGGGTTTAACCGCTATTTCGTTTGCGGAATTATGCAGCCGTTTTCCGCAAGCGGCAGGCGCAGCGCTTTACGTTAAGCAAGGTTTTTCATCCAACCGTTTATCTATCATTGTCGGGCTGCTAGTCATTTTGGCTGGCCTGGTCTCGGCAGCGGCACTGGCCAATGGATTCGTGGGTTACTTAAATCAATTTGTGGATGTTGATCGCACACTTTCTGTAATCTTAGTCGTGCTACTGCTGGGAACCATTGCTATTTGGGGCATCGCAGAATCAGCGATGCTAGCGGCGCTCATCACGGTCATTGAAATTGGAGGCTTGCTAACCATCGTCGTCGTTGGGAGTGATGAACTTGCCACGCTGTCATATCGCTGGCCCGAATTAATCCCCTCAATCAGCGCAGAACACTGGACTGGCATCTACCTCGGCACCGTGCTCTCTTTCTATGCCTTCATCGGTTTTGAAGACATGGTAGACGTCGCGGAAGAAGTTAAGTCCGCTAAACGCACGCTGCCTATCGCCATCCTGCTCACGCTGGGAATCACTACATTTGTTTATTTGCTGCTGATGACAACCGCTATATTATCGATTCCACCGTCCGAACTCGCCGCCAGCGAAGCGCCGCTCTCGTATCTCTATGAATTCCATACCGGAGAAAAAGCGAATGCTATCGGCGTTATTGGCATGTTCGCGATTATTAATGGCGCACTCATCCAGATCATCATGGCATCACGCGTACTCTACGGTTTAAGCTCGCGGGGCCAATTGCCCAAGTGCTTGGCGGTGCTGAATCATCGTACACGCACCCCTGTTCTCGCAACGGGCCTTGCAACAGGCATTGTTATCACGCTTGCCCTTATCGGAGATTTGTCATCGCTTGCCGAAGCAACATCCGTGATTATGCTAACGATTTTTTCAATGGTGAATCTCGCCCTATGGCGCGTTAAACGACTGGATCCCGCCCCCGACGGCGCCATGGTATTCCCCGCCTGGATTCCGATTATTGGTTTCGTCGTGAGCTTTGCATTTGTCCTAAACGAAGTTCTCGGTCTGATTAGTTTCTAATTGTCGGTTCGGCCTTGAGACATAACTAATAGGTGTTAGACAAGCAGCGCTCACTAGCAATGGCGTTCGCGCTTTACCTGTTTCAGAACGAATGCCCGCAGAACAAAACAATCCGATCATAGAAAAGCGGCGTATACTATTTGCCTGCTTGTAGTCCCGCCCTGATAGGAATGCGTGGAAGCGGCATTTGATTTGCCAACACTATCGCGCCAGCCAGGAGGATTTATGCGACATGCCATTCATACACTTTCCCTCTCTTCGAAGTTTGGGTTCTCGTTATTACCCTCGTTATTGCCTTCGCTGATGAGCTTTCAGCGGACGTCATTAGTCGCCTTAGTCTCTCTGTTCCTATCATTTAGCTCAACGAGTTTTGCGGCCGGTAAAACCGTGATCTACGAAGTGAATGGCCAAACCTACGAAGGTCATTATCAGGCGGCAGATGCCAACTCGCCTTTAGTTCTGCTGCTGCATGACTGGGACGGCTTAACCGATTATGAGGTTAGACGGGCGCAGATGTTGGTCGACCTGGGATATACCGTGTTCGCTGCCGACTTGTTTGGTCAAGGCATACGGCCAACCAAAGTGGTCGATAAAAAACAGCACACTGGCGAACTCTACAAAGACCGAGACAAAATGCGAGCACTGTTAGAAGGTGCATTAAAAGCCGCGATCGCCCAAGGCGGCAATGCTGAAAACGCCGTGGCAATGGGCTATTGCTTTGGTGGTGCAGCCGTATTAGAGATGGCGCGTTCTGGCTCGAACCTAAAGGGCTTCGCTACCTTCCATGGAGGCTTGTCGACGCCTGAAGGTCAGGATTACAAGCAGCTAAAAGCGCCCTTACTGGTCATGCACGGCAGCGCAGACTCGGCGATTCCAATGACTCAATTTGCAGCACTCACGACCGAATTAGAAAACGATGGCGCCGCCCATGAGATGATCACATACAGCGGCGCGCCGCATGCATTTACCGTGTTTGGTAGCGAGCGCTACCGCGTTGATGCGGATCAAAAATCATGGAAGCGTTTTACCGCATTTCTCGCCGAGCAAACCCGCTAACACAACGCACCTCTTAAGTGAGCCCACCTAAATGAAAGTGAGCTCGCTTAGATAACCCCCTGCTCGCGCAGCTTGGTGAGCGCATTGCTGTCTAGCTTTAGAATCGAACTCAGTACATCGTCAGTATGTTCACCTAACTTCGGACCAGACCACTCGGTCTTGCCAGGCGTTGATTGTAACTTGGGAATCATGGCGGGAATTTTAAGGGGCTTTCCGTCTATCTCGACTTCTTCAAACATGCCTCTCGCCTGATAGTGAGGGTCATTAAACATGTCTTCGGCATTATAAATGGGACCAACCGGCACCCGCGCCTCTTCTAAGGCTGCAATAATTTCCTTCGAGCTGTGCGCGCCACACCAATCACTAATGGCCTGATCAATCTCTAACTGGTGGACTACCCTGCCAGCGTTGTCTGCCATATCGGGGTTTGTCGCCATATCTTCCCGACCCGCTTTCACCATCAAACGTTTAAATATTGAGTCACCGTTGCCGCCAATAATGACATACTTATTGTCACCACAACGGTAAGTGTTGGTCGGTACAATCCCCGTGACGGTCGTTCCTGATGGTTCACGAATCGCGCCACAACCTGAATACTCTGGAATCACCCCTTCCATCAGATTAAACACCGCTTCATAGAGCGCCACGTCGAGCACCTGCCCCTCATGCTTTTCATTATTTGAACGTTCAATAATCGCCATCGCCACGCCTAACGCGGCATGGATAGCGGCAAGCGTGTCACCAATGCTGAGGTTGGGTCGCACCGGCGCTTCGCCCTCAAACCCGTTAACGTGCCTAAAGCCACCAAAACCCTCGCACACTGACGCGAAACCCGGCTTAC
This sequence comes from uncultured Oleiphilus sp., assembly GCA_913020045.1. Classification (GTDB taxonomy): domain Bacteria; phylum Pseudomonadota; class Gammaproteobacteria; order Pseudomonadales; family Oleiphilaceae; genus PZPK01. The sequence continues at coordinate 69,059 of CAJWBE010000014.1, read as the reverse complement.
TAGAATATGGGCCATCCTGCCCATAACCTGAAATACGGGTGTAGATGATCCCGGGGTTAGTTTGCCGAATATCCTCCGGGCCTAAGCCCCATTTTTCCATCAGCCCCGGACGAAAATTTTCGACTAATATATCTGCCGTGTCGATTAACTGACGTACCAATTTCCGACCATCTTCAGATTTAAGATCAACCGTCACTGACTTTTTATTGCGCGCAATACTGTGCCACCAATAGGACGTCCCGTTTTCCATCAAACGCCAGCCACGTAAGGCATCGCCCCCTTCGGGCGGCTCAATTTTTATCACTTCAGCACCGAAGTACCCAAGAATAGACCCGGTAAACGGCCCGGCTAATAGCTGTCCCATTTCAATGACACGCAGACCCTCAAGTGGTCTTTTTCGAACATGACTTTTGGCTGTATCAGACGAGTTTGACGTCGCTTGCGATGACGACTGAGAACTAGATGAGGTAGACATGACGGAAGATTTAGCACCCTATTTTAAGTAAGCGTTAGTAAGTCGGTTTCAGAGTGCTAGTGTAAGCGCAAAGAAAAAAATTGCTAAGCGCTAATAGGTCTATTTCAAATAATATAAATGTGCAGAAACCTTATGAAAGCTCGCGGCGATAGCGACGCGTTAAGGACTTCAAACGCCACTGGTCAGCTAACAGCGAAAGCAGCGGTGAAACATTAGGTTTAACGTCACCACCCTTTGATAGTCGCCTCAACTGATCTTTAGTGACAGCCATCACTGCCATCGCGCTCATGGTTTTATCTTTCCAAGCGACATCGGGAATAGGCGCGGTTGCATGCTCATCCGACTGCCACTGCTGAACAAGCTTAGGTGCAAATGCCAGTCCTCGACCGACACCAACTAGATCAATGCCTGCATCCAATACGGTTTGTGCAACAGGTAAGCGACTAATACCGCCGGTCGTCATAATAGGAAGCGTCGACGATTTCGCAAGCTCTTCGACAAACTTCAGAAAATACGCTTCGCGCTGTAGCGTTCTTCCGTCTACTGTTTGCCCTTGCATCGCTGGGCTTTCATAGCTGCCACCAGACAATTCGACGAAATCAATGCCCAACGGCGCAAGCATCGCCAATACCTGCTTTGCATCTTCGGCATCAAAACCGCCTCGCTGAAAATCAGCTGAGTTGAGCTTGACCGAAACAGTCGCATTGGAAGGCACTTTTTCCCGTATCGCTTTGACAATTTCGATCAGCAAACGCGCTCGATTTTCGATAGAGCCGCCCCATTGGTCGTCTCGCTGATTGGTCAACGGCGATAGAAACTGAGAGACTAAATAACCATGCGCTGCATGAATCTGCACGCCATCGAAACCCGCCTCTACCGCATTGCTCGCCGTGCTCGCAAAACGTTGAATAAGATCCTGTATTTGGGCCTCAGTCATGGGCTGGGGCTTGCCAAATAGTTTGCTGAACTTACCCATATCTAAAGCGATATCCGATGGAGAAAGCACCTTTCCACCCATTGCTGCATACACTTGACGACCCGGATGATTGATTTGCATCCAAACTTGATTACCACCCTCTTTTGCCGCCGACGCCCACTGCTTAAAGGGTTCTAGCTTAGTTTCAGCCTCTAACGCTACGCCACCGGGCCCTGTCATCGCATGGCGATCCACCATGACATTGCCTGTAATCAGTGCACCCGCGCCGCCAGCGGACCAACTGCGGTATAAGTTAAAGAGCGCTTGGTCCGGCAAATTTCCGGCGGCCGACAAGTTTTCTTCCATTGCAGCTTTCACCACACGATTGCTAAGACGACTGCCATTTGGCAGCACATATTCATCAAATACTTTCGTCGACATAAAAAACTCCTTGGACAAATCAATTCAGGCGAGTATAAGTTTAAAGTTAACTTTAAGGTCAAGCCTTTTAAGCCTTCTTGTAATCCCCCCAGACTCAACTTAAATGGATGCCCATTGATGAAAATTGGAGAACTGGCAAAGCAAAGCGGTGTGGCAGCACACACCATCCGTTTCTATGAACAGCAAGGGCTGCTACCGAAAGCGAAACGAACGTCCGCAGGCTATCGAACCTATGACAAGGATGCACTCAAACGCGTCGCAGGTATTCAATGCGCTAAGCACTTAGGGTTTAGCTTGGATCAAATCCGCTTGAGTTTCTCGGAGCAAGCCGAGCTAAGCGAGCAAAACAAACAGCTCATCCTCTCGCAACTTGACGATAAGCTCGACGAAATCAATGCTCTGTTCTCAAAACTCACCTTGCAACGCACTCAAGTTGAAGCGTTAAAAGCAGATTTATCTAAGACATGGCAACAAGGCGAATGCCTTGAGGCCGACCACATGCAGCAGTGGCGAGATCGTTTAGACGATGATACGAAAGAATCATAACGCCGACATGGATTAGTTAGTCAACGCTTGTCAGTCAACTGCAGGCAAGAAACACAGGCCATATGATTTAAGCGAGAGCTCCATACTTCAGACATAAAAAAACCGGACAATGTCCGGTTTTTTTGAAAGTTCGAAACCAACCCTTAGCTTTGGTCTCGCCCTTTTCCTGCGGCAATGCGTAATCGCAGTGCGTTCAGCTTGATAAAACCTTCCGCATCTTTCTGATCGTATGCGCCCGCGTCATCTTCAAATGTCGCGATGCTTTCGTCAAACAAGGTATCGTCAGACTTACGGCCAACAACAACGACATTACCTTTGTACAACTTCACGCGTACCGTGCCGTTCACGTAGGTTTGCGTATCGTCGATCAATGCCTGCAAGGCCTTACGCTCTGGCGACCACCAATAACCGTTGTAGATCAGTTCGGCATATTTTGGCATCAAGCTGTCTTTAAGGTGAGCCGCTTCTTTATCTAGCGTCAACGACTCAATCGCGCGATGCGCTTTCAACATAATGGTACCGCCCGGTGTTTCGTAACATCCGCGCGCCTTCATTCCAACATATCGATTCTCTACGATATCCGTACGACCAACACCGTTATCGCCACCCACTTTGTTCAAGGTTTCGAGTACTGTCGCAGGCGACATTGCTTCGCCGTTGAGCGCCACGATATCACCTTTATCAAAGGTCAGTTCAATGTACGTTGGCTCTTCTGGCGCCGCTTCAGGAGAAACAGACCAACGCCACATGTCATCTTCTGGCTCAACCCATGGGTCTTCCAAAATATCGCCTTCGTATGAGATATGAAGCAGGTTAGCGTCCATCGAATAAGGCGACTTACCTTTCTTTGTCTCAACTTCAATACCGTGATCCGCACAGTATTGCATTAAGCTTTCACGAGAGGTCAAGTCCCACTCACGCCAAGGTGCAATCACTTGCACGCCAGGCTTCAGTGCGTAGGCACCCAGTTCAAAACGGACTTGATCATTACCCTTACCCGTTGCGCCATGAGAGATCGCGTCTGCACCGGTTTCATTCGCAATTTCAATCAATCGTTTTGCGATTAAGGGCCGCGCGATAGAGGTACCTAACAAGTACTCGCCTTCATAAATTGTATTGGCACGGAACATCGGAAACACATAGTCGCGCACAAACTCTTCACGCAGATCTTCTATGTATATTTCTTTCACGCCAAGCGCTTCCGCTTTCGCACGCGCTGGCTCAACTTCTTCGCCTTGGCCTATATCAGCCGTAAACGTAACGACTTCGCAGTCGTATTCTTCCATCAACCATTTGACGATAACAGAGGTATCTAAACCACCGGAGTAAGCCAGTACGACTTTGTTTACTTTAGAAGACATTAATGAGCTCCAACAATTGATGTTCCCTCGTGAGGAAAATCAGGTCCCGAGTAAGAAAAGGCGCATATTCTACTTGTTTGGGCGCGCTGACTCAATTGCAGCGTGAAGCATTGAGGGATAATTGCATGATAAAAAAGGAACGAGGCGCTATTCACGCCCCTTAATAGACCAAACCAGAAAATAAGCTAAGCGCTAATTGATTTCACCATCAGGCGATTCATCACTCGGCATAGACAGCGTTTCGCCGCGCACTAACCTGACAGTAGTACGGCGGTTTTTCGCCTTGTTGTACTTATTGTTATTCTTGTTCACTGGATAGCGTTCGCCATGATAGCGAGTCTGTATCGTGTCTGGGTTCAGTCCCTTACCGCTCAAATAACGCGTTACCGCCTCGGCCCGCGCTTTAGATAAGCGTCGGTTATAAATACGTCGCCCCGAGTTGTCGGTGTGTCCGTCAACATACACCTCGCTCACGCTAGTATCCGCCAAGACATACAAAGCAACACGGTCAAGCTTACGCTTGTCTTCCTTCGTTAGAATCGCTTTATCAACGGTGAAGTGAACGCGAGTGCGCTCAACTTGGCGAAAATTAACGGACAACAACGAAGACAAACAGTCTTTATAGCCTTCGTAAACCTTTGGAAAGTTAATACTATTTACCTGCACACGAATACGGTCGTTACTGTGCAAAGACTTGCGTGTAAAGGTGGGAGTTCGCCCGGCCAGTAAACCTTGCATCATTGAGTTCGCACGCTTCGTTTCAACCGTTAGCGGTTTATTTCCGGTGACGACCGGCACATACCCAAGGTCCTGAATGCCGCCACCCGGCCGCCAAGAAGACGCTTCGATAACCAAGGCAGCTTCGCCCGGCGTCATTAAGTTTCGTGCCACAACGGTATGAAACTCTAGATCCTCACCCGCTTCATGGAAAAATACAGCTCTTCCATAAATTGGCACATCATGCACCAGGGTACATTCAAAAATTGAACTCGTTAAATACCACTGACTGCGATCGAGTTGAGCACTATACGTTTCCGCGCGCAGCACCCCACTGTGAAGCGCAAACAGTGCAATAAACCCTATATATCTGAAAATAATGTTAATTGATTTCATAAATAACTAAACAGGCGTTGAGTAACTTTAGGCTCTCCTGATATCTTACCCTCCTCACAAAGGCGGCAAGACATTACCGACGTCTAGGCTTTTTACATCACGAGTCATGCAAGTAACCCAGCGCCACAAGCTGATAAGGACAAAACGTGCCCCACCACAGCGATAAAAGCAAATCTCACGCCATCCAAACTAGATTCCGGGGATTTCTTCCTGTTGTCGTCGATGTTGAAACCGCCGGTTTCAACTCTCAGACCGACGCACTCCTTGAAATAGCCGCGGTTATTATTGGCGCAAAGTCCGATGGTACGCTCTATTCGAAGGAAACCGTTCACTGCAATGTCGAACCCTTTCGGGGAGCTAATCTAGAGCAGTCTGCACTAGATTTTACGGGCATTGACCCGAATAGCCCGTTTCGAAATGCGCAACCTGAGAAACTGGCACTTGACCATATTTTCACCCCCATTCGAAAAGCGATTAAAGAAACAGGCTGCACCCGTGCCATTTTAGTCGGGCACAACGCGTCATTTGATCACAACTTTGTATTCGCAGCGGCGGAACGTACTGGTATCAAACGTAATCCCTTTCATCCGTTTTCCAGTTTCGACACCGTCACCCTGTCAGCATTAGCCTTTGGTCAAACCGTGCTGGCAAAAGCCTGCGCAACGGCTGGGATGGACTTTGATGGGAAAGCAGCGCATTCGGCCAAATATGATACTGAAAAAACAGCTGAACTATTTTGCCGTATTATCAATAAATGGCAGCATTTAGGTGGCTGGCCCTTAGCCCATGACTACAGTGATCACGACGACTAAGCATTTAGAGAAACAAGTCATACACGAAAACAGATGCAAAAGTGAGTAAACGACAGACACAAAAAAGGGGCTAACGCCCCTTTTCTATTTAGATAAGTTTTCTTTATCTAACATTCAATGCATAAGCGCTAGGCTTATAGGCCTTCAGCATTTTCAGACAGATACTTAGCAACACCATCTGGAGAAGCGTCCATACCCTTGTCGCCTTTGTTCCAGCCAGCAGGGCAAACTTCACCGTGCTCTTCGTGGAATTGAAGCGCATCAACCAGACGAATCAACTCGTCCATGTTACGGCCTAGTGGCAAGTCATTCACGATTTGTGAACGCACTTGGCCTTCTTTGTCGATTAAGAACGCACCACGGAAAGCAACACCACCGTCAGACTCAACGTCGTATGCTTTACAGATATCGTGGTTCATATCAGCCGCTAGCGTGTAACCTACTTGACCAATACCACCTTCGTTTACTGGCGTATTTCTCCACGCATTGTGAGTGAAGTGAGAATCAATAGAAACACCGATCACTTCAACGCCACGTTCTTTAAAATCAGCCATACGGTGGTCAAGCGCGATCAACTCTGACGGACAAACAAAGGTGAAATCCAATGGGTAGAAGAAGATCAAACCGTACTTACCTTTAATCACTTCTGAAAGCGTCAACTCATCAACAATCTGACCATCTGCCAATACTGCTGGAACCGTAAAATCTGGGGCTTGCTTACCTACTAATACGCTCATTCTTGTTCTCCTTTGGGGATTTGACGCAGGGCACACATCGCCCTACTTATAATTTTTAATTGAATCTTGGGGGACACAAAATATCGACGCGATAGTGTATCCGTTCCGTTTAACACTCCGCTACCGCGATGCGATTGAAATTCCTAATCCTATCTATAGGCGAACACTATTAACTTCAAGGGCAAGCCTAAACAAAAAAGGCCTCTTTCGAGGCCCTTTTGATTAATCAGCGCTGATTCACTACCAGTGAATACCGCTCATGATCGCTGCAAACGCTACCTGCTCAGTCGAAACTTTTGGTTTTTCTGGAGCATTCTGCTTGCCTTGAGCTGCATCTGAGTCCGGGAACATTTTGTAACCCGTGTTCATCACAATCTCACCGACTTTTGGCACGAGAGAGTGCAAAACTGAGGCAAACGTTCCGAGTCGTGTTGCAATTCGCTTAGGTCGATGAACAATGGCTTCTGCAATTAGATCTGCCGCTTCATCCGGTGACAAGGTAGGCACAGAATCATAGAGCTTAGTAGGCCCAATCATCGGCGTACGAACCAATGGCATATTAATTGTCGTGAATGTAACGTTGCTGTCAGAAAATTCGGCCGCTGCACAGCGTGAGAAAGAATCTAAGGCTGACTTAGACGCGACATACGCTGAGAAGCGAGGAGCGTTGGTCAACACTCCAATCGATGAAATATTCACAATATGACCACGTTTACGCTCAAGCATTGACGGAGCAAAGCCCATAATTAGGCGTAATGAGCCAAAGTAGTTTAGCTGCATAGTACGCTCAAAATCGTGGAAACGATCAAACGATAAGTTAACTGATCGACGAATCGAACGGCCCGCATTGTTAACCAAATAGTCGACGTGACCATGATCGTCTAGCACTGCCTTAACGAAGACATCGCAGTCTTCCATATTGGCGAAATCGCAACGGTAAGCGTGGATATTGCCACCCGCTGCATCTAGTTCATATTTCACTTCATCCAGCGTTTCTTGCGTTCGGGCAGCGATACAGACAATAGCGCCTGCAGCACCTAGCTGTTTTGCTGTCGCTAAACCAATACCTGACGTGGCACCAGTGATAACACACACTTTTCCTGCCACCGTGCCAGCTAGTGAGCGATCTTTATGCAGATCAGGATCGAGATTTCGCTCCCAGTAATCCCAGATTGCTGGGGCGTAGCTTTCTAAACGAGGTACTTCAATACCGGAGTCTTTCAGCACACGTTCCGTCTCGCGAGAATCAAAACGCGTCGGGTAGTTAATAAATTCCATCGCTGAGTTTGGAATACCAAAGTCAGTCAACAAAGCACCCGTGATACGTTTCACTGGTGGCAAGCTCTTCAAGCCATTGCGAATCATTGGAGGTACAAAACCAAACATTCGCGAATCAATACGCATCGTCATTTTAGGGGCATGACCTGCATCAGCAAAGATATTGATGACTTCGCCGACTTTGTGCGGATCTGGATCAGTCAGGTGGAAACAACCACCATCTTCGCCCGGTGCATGTGAGATAAAATCAATCGCATCGGCGATAAAATCTACCGGAACAATATTCAAGCGACCGCCTTCGATACCGATGGTTGGCATCCATTGTGGTAATGCACCACGAACTTTCTGCAGCATTTTAAAGAAGTAGTAAGGCCCGTCGATCTTATCAATTTCGCCAGTCTTAGAATGACCGACCACCATACCTGGGCGGTATATGCGAAATGGAATTTTACATTCTTCACGCACTAACTTTTCAGATTCGTGTTTGGTCAACAAATAAGGGTTGTCGAGTTTTGTCGCTTCTTTAAACATATCTTCGCGGAAGGTGCCTTTATAAAGGCCTGCCGCAGCAATCGAGCTGACTTGATGGAAGCAACCGGCTTTCATCGCTTCGGCTGCATTGACTGCGTTTCGAGTCCCTTCAACATTTACCGCCTGTTGAATCTCTGCGCTGGCAGAGAGGTCATAGATGGCTGCCAGGTGATAGAAGTGATCGACCTTGCCCTTCAGCTTCTTCAAGTCGGCAGCTGAAATGCCTAGATTTGGTTCTGTTAACGTGCCGGTGATCGCCACAATGTCGTCTTTGCTAGCGCCCAACTTTTCAAGCAGAGCCTCATAACGCTCCATGCTCTTTTCTTGCATCAACAAATATATCGTTTCGCCTCGACCCAAAAGTTTTTCGACCAAATAACGGCCGATAAAACCGGTACCACCAGTAACAAAATAGCTCATGTATTACACCCCTATCGAATATCCGCAGGCATTCCTATTATTTAATTTTGGAAAATACCTGACGACTCATGAAATGAACGTTCCGCGTTTTTTTTATTTACTTCTAAACCGTCAAAATAAGGCAGAATGACAGCGCTTTCACTCGCCGCCCTTCAAGCAGTATAGAGTCAGAATAGTGAATGGCAATCAATCATCTTGGGACCCAAATACCAACTTGAATAATCTACCCTAGTTAAGAGGACAAAAATATAGTTCACACCGTGCTAGAGCAACAACTCTTATTTAAAGTCTCACCTAATCAAAAAAATTGAACCAAATCTCACCTTTCACTGACTAACGCTCAATTAACTTGCACCCTCGTTGCTCGCTACCAATAATGCATACCCTCTCAAAACGATCAGGAAACGATTCTGTGTATTCGATTACGACCTTAGTGCGCTTGTTCTTTGTGACCCTGATAGCCATATTGATTGGCTGCTCAGATGATACCCCCCAAGTCCAGCAAGAAGACGTGTCGGCTAACCCTGACCTGAGCACAATAATCAAAAGTCCAAATGACACGCGACACTACCGCGCCCTCGTTCTTGAGAATGAGTTAGAGGTCATGCTCATCTCGGATCCAACAAGCGACAAAGCAGCAGCGTCAATGGATGTTTACGTTGGCAGTGCGAATGACCCAGACACGCTCCCCGGCCTCGCGCACTTTTTAGAACACATGTTGTTTTTGGGAACGAGCAAATACCCTGACGCCGACGCTTATCAAAAGTTTATTAGCGAGCATGGCGGCGGACACAATGCATTTACCTCGTCAGAACACACTAACTATTTCTTTGATATCAATGCAGATCACTTAGACGCGGCACTCGACCGCTTCTCTCAACAGTTTATTGCGCCTTTATTTAATGCAGAATATGTCGGACGAGAAGTCAATGCCGTGCATTCAGAGTTCAGCTCGAAACTAAAAGATGATGGTCGACGATATTTCTCAGCGCTAAAAGCAACGCTAGACGCTAACCACCCTTATAGACGCTTTGCCGTTGGTAACTTGCAAACACTTAAGGACAGCAAGGAGCTGTCACTGCGGGATGCATTGCTAAAGTTCTACGAGCAGTATTACTCCGCCAATACCATGAAACTGGTTGTATTGGGTAAAGAGCCTCTCGATCAACTAGAAGACTGGGTAAAGAAGCGATTCACCCCGATCAAAAACCGCTCACTTAAACGTTCAGCCATCAAACAAGACTTCTTTGCTGAAGAGTTTTTACCGGCCCGTCTAGAAGTTCAATCGATCAAAGATACGCGTTCGCTAAGCATTGGTTTCCCGATTCCGTCTCCATCCGCCTACAAAGACTCGCAGCCGGTTTCTTATTTAGCTAATTTGATCGGCCACGAAGGCCAAGGTAGTTTGCTGTCTGCGCTGAAAGAAGATGAGCTAGTTGACTCGCTGTCAGCCGGCAGCCAATTCGATACGCAAGAGAATGCTATTTTCATGGTCAGCATGAGCCTTACCCAAAAAGGCTGGCAATCTCAGGACGAGATATTAGAGAAACTATTTGCATATATTGCGCTGATAAAACAGAACGGCCTGAAGAAAATCTACTTCGATGAGCAGAAAAAGATGCTAGAGATAGGGTTTGGCTATCAAGAAAAGTCAGATCCCGCCCACTATGTGCGTGCCCTCTCGGGAGCATTGCAAGACACTCCCCCAGAACAGGTGCTGTTCGAACCCTATAACTTGACAAGCTTTGATGAAGAGCTTTATACCGGCTATCTAAACAACCTTCGTCCTGACAATATGCTGGTCTCAGCTAAAGCGAAGTCCATCAAGGGCACGCACAAAACAGAATGGTATGAGGCGCCCTACTCGATTAACAAAATAGACGAGAAACTCGTCGAGCAGCTATCAACGCCCAAAGCAGATGCGCGTCTAGCCCTGCCTGCGCCAAACAAATTTATTCCGGAAAACACTAAGTTGTTAGAGAGTATCGCTGAGGCGGTGCCATCGCAGATCCTTAATTCTAAAGGGCTTGAAATCTGGCATGCCACAGATACCAGTTTCGGAACCCCTAAGGCCAACCTGTTTGTTACCCTGCGATCGCCCGAAGCCATGCTAAGTGCCGATACTCTGATTCAAACTGAAATCATGGTATCTCTCTTGAAAGACGCACTAAACGAATTCAGCTACCCTGCTTATCTCGCAGGCTTAAACTATGAATTGTACAATCATGTTCGCGGCATCACGCTCAAAATTAGTGGCTACAACGACAAGCAACCCATACTACTAGAAAGCATATTATCGACACTCAAGCAGGCCGAGCTGAAGCAAGAGCGTTTCGGAATCGTTAAAGAGCGCATGCAGCGCGCCATCGACAATGAGAAAAAGAAAAAGCCCTTTGAACAGGCGATTGCGGCGAGCCAACGCACCTTATTATCACCATCGTGGTCACCAGATGAGCGCCTCATCGCCGTCAACAAAGCGACTCTCGCCGCTACTGAATCGTTTCGAGAGCGGTTTTTCAAAACCTTAGATATCGCTATTCTCAGTCATGGTAATGTGAACCAAAAACAAAGCGCGGCGCTTGGTCAACAAATACAAGACGCATTGCTGACGAACATCAAATCTGAAAAAGTTGAGCGTCCTCAAGTACTGAATATTGGCGCATCAAGCCCCTTATTCGCACCGGTTACGGTCGAACACCCCGACACAGGTTTTGTCTACTTATTGCAGGGCAACAGCCGCGATACTGCTGAAAAAGCTCGCTTCATGCTTTTATCGCAAATTCTTTCGTCCGATTATTACGGCCAAATCAGGACTGAGAAACAACTAGGATATGTGGTTTTCGCCACCTATTACCCTGCATTGGAGGCGCCCGGCATGGCTTTTATTGTGCAGTCACCCAAAGTTAACGGCGACACCTTAGCGCAAGAGACGGATACGTTTCTTGCCGCGGAAGCACAAACTATTAACACCATGGAAAGCGACGCGCTTGAGCGCTTTAAAGCCTCCTTAGTCAGTCGCTTGAGTGAGCAAGACAATAATCTCTATCAGCGCTCCGGTCGTTACTGGAGAGAAATTGATCGAGGCAACAACGCGTTCGACACCCGAGAACAACTGATTAAACAAATTACCGCCATTGACCATGCAGCACTCAAAAGTTTCTATACGAGCCTACTCGAAAATAAAGGCAACAGGCTGCTGGTCTATACCACCGCGGCTACAGAAACGGAGGCAGCCAAAACGCCAGAAGGCTTTACCTCCCCCGCGGCAATACCAGAGCAACAACGCGAGTTTTTCCCGCACTACTAGGCACAGCAATCGATGGCCCGCAACACGAAAAACGCGGGCCATTTTTTTTGCACTGCATTTTCCTTAACATCAGCCGATACAAGTTGCACAGCTGTAAGGGATATATAATCGATAATGCTAAAAACAAACCGAACACCACAACCCCCCCTGACGAAGTGTTTCCTGTACTTCTGCACCTTTTTTATCGTTTCACTTTTGAGCGTTAGCACTTTCGCGGGCGACACCTATGTCACCAGCGCCGACAACAATGATAACGACGGCAACGGTATTGCCGACAATGACATGGGCCTCGAAATTTCAAATGGTGACGGCATTCATCCCGTTGAATTTGATATATTCGTTAGCGGCGCTTTACCCAGCACCAGCGCCATTCTCAGTATTAATGCCTTCGACGTCGATGAAGAAAGCGGCGAGAACAGCTCCGTATTCCTGAATAGTAATCTAGTCGGCACCATGGGCGGCCAAGACAACCAAACCACTACCTCTGCCTTTGTCGTCGATACGGGCGACGTGCTAGCAGGCGCAAACTTGGTCGAAATCAGCGCGCCCGGCGGCCGCACTCTCACCATTAATCTCGGGCAGCTATTAATCGATGGAGGGTCCGAGGAGCATGCAGACCTGAACGATTTAGACATTACGAACTATGCAGTCGCTGGCACCACCGTCACCATGGACGCCACCATTGACTTTGATATCACTACGACCGGTAGTTTTCGCATTGAAGTTGGCATTATTGATTCCAATGCCAACAACGTTTCAAGCCTAATACAAGATGTCGCCGCGAACGCCGGCGATAGTTTTGTGCGCACCTATAACCCGGTCTATACCAATACCAACGCCGGAGGTATCTATACGCTACAAGCGCATTTATTCTATGACGATGGCGGCACGTATGTGCAACAGAACTATCTCGAGTACCCGTTCCTGCATGTACAAAATGTAGGGCCAAACCTACCTGCTGCAACGGGCTTTTCAACCATCTCCAGCGCTAGCCCATCCATTCTTGCTGACGGCAGCACCTCGACTCTTATCACCTTACAAGGGATAGATGTCGGCTCAAACAACACCGCTGTCAGTGGGCAAACCGTTGTGCTTTCGACCGATTTCGGCTCGATAACCAGCACCACAGACCAGTTAAATGGCACTTACACCGCGGTTTTATTTGCCCCTACCACCGCGGGAACCGCCACCGTCAGCGCAACCATTGATGGTAATAACGTCACTGACACCGCCACGGTTCAATTCGTGCCAGGCACAGCCAACACCGGCACGACCACCATCACGCCAGCGGATTCATCCCTAGTCGCAAATGGCATCGCCAATACCCTCGTGACAGTTCAAACGGTCGACGTAAATGGAAACGCTCTCATCACTGGCGGCGACATTGTTGTTCTGTCGTCTACCAATGGAACGCTCACTGGGGTCACTGACCTAGGCGATGGACGGTATACGGCAACGCTAACCGCGCCAATTACGCTCGGTAGCGCGACGATTACCGGCACCTTGAATGGCTTTTCGATCGTCGACAATGCCGTCGTCAATTTCGTTGTTGGGACCGCCGATGCGGCCAATACAACACTCTCTGCCAACCTTCCTACCATCATTGCCGATGCCGCAACCGTCAGCACGCTGACCATCCAAACATTCGACGCCAATGGCAATATTTTGATTACCGGCGGCGATACCGTAGTGTTAAATGCGACATCTGGCTCGCTAAGCAGCGTCACCGACAATCTAGACGGCAGCTACACCGCGACCCTGCAATCCACCAGTTCAGCCAGCTCAGCCACGATCAGCGGTACCCTTAACTCCGTTGCGATGAGCGATACCGAGATGGTTTCATTTGTAACGCGACCGACTGTCACCAGCCAATTATCTAATTTGGCTACCCCAACAATTACCGGCACCGTTAGCCTATTTGCAGGCGCCACATTCACGGTTCAAGTTGGCGGGCAACTCTATACCAACGGGGATGGTAATCTTAGTAATAGCGGCTCAGCTTGGTCGTTAACAATCCCCAACGTAAATGCATTATTGGAAGGTAGTTATTCTGTGACCGCCACCATTACCGACAGTGCAGCTCAATCTTCTTCCGATACCACCGCGTCAGAGCTTGAAATCGATCTCACGACGCCTACACTAACTTTCGCCAGCCTCCCCTCGCCTGGCAGCACCAATGTACCCAACTATGTCGTATCAGGTTCCTGCAGTGAAATCGGTGCCACCATCGACCTGAGTGTTACCGACACATCAACAGCAAGCGAAACAGCTACCGGCTTATCATGTACCGATAACGGTAGTGGCAGCGGTATATTCAGCGCGACCTTCGACCTTAGCACCTTGCTTGATAGCGTCCTCACCATTCAAGGCGATATTGAAGACGACGCCACCAATCAAAGCACCAGCTTTTTATTGGTCACAAAAAACGCATGTATACCTGACGACACGGTTGCTATCTGCGACACCGATCTAGATGGCATCCCCAATGGGATAGAGCTCGCGGCAGGCACCTCTCCCCTGCTTAATGACTCAGATAGTGACGGCATTCCAGACAATGTTGAGCTCGGTTCAGACCCAAGTAATCCAGCTGATTTTGACCGCGACGGCCTGATTGATGCGCTAGATAACGACTCAGATAACGACCTAATCCCCGATGCAGCCGAAGCGGGTCTTTCTCCCGCAAACCCGAGAGATACCGATGGAGACGGGATTGTCGACTATCTCGACCGAGACTCTGACAATGACGACATCCCGGACGCACTTGAGTATGCCGTGATCGATATCGACCCCGATTTGGACGGCGCGGCCAACTACATTGATTTAGACAGTGATGGCGATGGCATACCAGACACACTGGAAAACGGATTCACTCTGCATAGCGACGCAGACAATGACCAAATCGATGACGCATTTGATTTTGACTTAATCGCAGACGCCGACATGCTCGATGCCCGTACTGACGGTATTGCCGACGATGCCTCACTGCTCGACACCGACAACGACAATCAATATGACCCCTACGATCGTGACGCCGACAATGACGGCATGTCAGACACTATTGAATCTGCTCTCGACATAGCGCTCGACGGAGACGCGGATGGCATCATCGATTATTTCGACAAAGATGCCAGCGGCGGGCCAGACAACAATAGTGATGGCGTTGACGACCTAGTCTCGATTCTCGATAGCGACAATGATGGCGCTGACAACTACGTAGATTTAGACAGCGACAACGACAGTCAGAGCGACGTTTGGGAAGCGCCGGGCGCCGATACATCGCCTGAAGACAGTATCATTGATAACGCGTCAACCGCCCAAGGAAGCATCCTGATTCCAGCCGATAGCGATGGCGACGGCATTGCCGACTATCTGGACATTGAAAGTAACAACGCACTCAACAACCTAATTGGCCCCTTTGATATCGCCGCCAATACCGATGCATTAACACTCGATGCTAACAATGACGGCATCGTAGATGACGATACCGACACGGATGGCGACGGTATTCCCGATACGGTGGATGAATCGCGTTTTCGTTTTGGTTCAGCTTTAGACCCCGACGCAGACGGGTTTCATAACAAGTTGGATCTAGACGACGACAATGACGGCATTCTAGACACAGAGGAGTCCGAGGGAACCATCGATACAGATGGCGATACCTGGGCTGATAGCGAAGATCTAGACAGCGACAACGATGGCTTAGCCGATGTCATTGAAAGCGGCGCGGACGTTCTTGATGCCAACAACGATGGTTTTATTGACTCCCTTACTGATGCAAACAATGACGGCCTTCATGATGGCATTGCGCTAACCAGTAGGCCACGCAATACCGATGGTGATTCGCGCGCAGACTTTAGAGATCTTGATGCAGACGGAGACGATCTGTTCGACCTGTTTGAGGCGGTCGCGCCTGGCACCTATTCCAGTGTGGTCGACATGGACAACGACGGCCGCGTTGACCTCCTCAGTGCAAGTCTAGGCAGACCTACTAGCATGTTTTCTGGCGTCGACTCTGACGCCGATGGCAGCCCGGATCACGCCGACCCAGACTCAGATAACGACGGCTATGACGACGGCCAAGAAAACGGTGACTTCAACAACGACGGCATTAACGATCGAGTTCAGCAAGCAACCGATAAAATCGATACCGTGATATCGGGTGCAGGCGCCTTGCCTCCGTGGTTACTCATGCTGATACTTGCCACCGGCGCATTATTTAGAGCAAAACGCACTGCCCGCAGTAGTTTGCAGAGTGCGCTGTTAGCTGTCGTATTCATCAGTGCTGTTAGCACGCCAGAAGCCTCCGCAGACAGCCGCCGTTGCGCCCAAACACTTCAATCTACCTATGGCTCTTACTTCAACGGTTGCGGCTTTGTGTCATTCGGACTAGGCATGAGTAAAGTTGAACCCGAAGGCACTAATAGTGGTTGGACGACCGATAGCAGCACCAGCTATGCGGCGCTAACCAGTATTGGCTGGCACATGACCCCCCATACCTTTGTCGAGCTAGGCTACGCCTATTTGGGTGAAGCGGAACTGGGCAACGCAAGTCCCGTTCTAGACCAAGAAGTCGATGCGGCGATCAGTTACAAGGCGCCCTTTCTCATGGCCGGGTACTGGTTAAGATCTGAAGCAAAGCCTTTCAATGCCTTCGTTAAACTCGGTGCGGCAAAGACCACCTCGTCTGCTAATGACTCACGTATCAACGTAGAAGAACAATCGACAACCACATTCGCGCTCGGCGCTGGCGTGCAATACCGCTTTTCTGACAGCCCTTGGTATACCAATTTCGAATACAACAGTTTCGCCAAAGATGCCGCGAGCTTCGGTTTTCATATTGGTCGCTACTTTGGCGGCAGTACACCACCCAAATTGAACCCTACCCCCGGCAAAAAGCGCTTCGAAAATAGGTACTCTCAACCCGTCGACATGGATACGCGCTTTAACGACGACGATGGCGACTCCATCACTAACGACCTAGACCAATGTCCGCACACCATTAAAGGTGCCAAGGTCAATCAAGTAGGTTGCTGTAGTGAAGAAAATGGCTGTGAAGTGCTCTTTCAGGACAAAGAGTCGCCCTAGCATTTGCCATTCATTAAAAGCGAAAGTTAAGGGCTTAGCCGAAAAACTCTTTGAGGTGATTATCCATAACAAAAAAGACGACATGGCACGCCACTTAGCTCGATAAAAAGCATAAAAGAGAGCGACGATAACCCCGAATATAAGCGCCTCCGAACTACTAGCCTCACCCCCTCTATATTTGTTGCTAAGCGAGCATCACCTAACTCGCTTAGCATCCAGTGATAGCGTGTCGTAGGATTTAAAAACAAGCATCACCAGTGACGCAAAAAACAAAGTAGTCGAGGGGTAAAACGTCACTTTGGAGCTGTCGACCAAGTAAAGACCGTATGGGTCAAGAATGTAAGGCGCAATCGCAATCAGTCCAGCAAAATAAACGAGAGCTTGCACTGGATAAACCAGCTTACGAAAAAGTCCTAAGATAACCAATACGCCTAAAGCTACCTGAATCGCACCAAGCCCATAATTAATGACCTCCGCATTCAACATACCGCTATAGTATTTGTTAGAAACACTCATCGCCTTTTCTGGCGACATCAATTTAATCAGCCCCCAAATAGCTAGATAAGATCCAATCGAAAAACGAAGTAGTAACAACACAACGGCTTGCATGCATAGCCCTCAAAGACTGAATTTCAAGAGCTAACATAGATATGGAGCCTTCGAGAAAGTTCACTGACATCGTGTATTTTCCCTCAGGCATCTGCCCTATTCTTAACCTATTACGGCAAGCTATCGTCGAGCGCTAAAGTGCGAGCATACTTAGAGGCCTTAGTATCATTGGTCGGGCTCGCCTCTAATAACAATCTAAAATAAACAGGATCAATGGTACGATAAGCCCATGCATTAACGACTAACTAACGAGCCATGAAAGATTGTAACCAATGCGGTAAATGCTGTATTAAATACGGTGGCGGAGACCTTGCGGCAACCCAAGAAGAGATTGATCTTTGGGAGATATTTAACCCTAGTATCTTTAGGTTCGTTAAAAACAACGAAATATGGTTTGATCCTGAGTCGGGCTTACGACTAAAAAGATGCCCATTTCTAGAAATCGAACCCAAAAAACACGCTAAGGCTCAAGATAGATACACCTGTAGTATTTACCTAGATAGACCCGAAGACTGCCGTCAATACCCAAGTCTGGTTCCTGAAATGATTAGAGATGAATGTGAAATGATCGAATTAATAGACTTAGAAAATCCAACTAAATCTCAAGCTAAATTAGATTCCCTGATGAACCGATAAGCGATGCGCGTCCCTGCCATAGGTCGAGTCTACGGCTGCATACCACACCGCCATTTAAGTTAATTGAGCCCGTCCCAATAACGACGACTTCAACAAAGCATAGGTAGCAATCATGAGCACTGCGAATACATCTTCAAGCGCAATACCTGCCGACAGTCTGAATGCTCTCAGTGCTGAACAAATCGTATCGAAAATCAAGGCGCAGGCGTTTTCTTGTCAAGATCTATTGGCCTATTACGAAGCACAGTACCAAAAACATAACTCGCGAATAAACGCCATTGTTGCTACCAATTTTGATGAAGCAAGAAAGCGCTCAATTGCAGCAGACGAAGCACTGAAAAATGGCGAAGATTGGGGGCGTCTGCATGGCCTACCGATGACCATAAAAGACTGCTTTGAAGTCGTCGATATGCCGACCACTGCGGGCAATCCTATCTATAAAGAGCACTACCCCACTCAAAATGCCGAGGCCGTTCAACTCTTAATAAATGCAGGTGCCGTTGTCTTCGGAAAAACCAATGTGCCCTTGAATGCTGGCGACATCCAGAGTTTCAATGATATCTACGGCACCACCAACAACCCTTGGGACATCAGTAAAACACCCGGTGGCTCCTCTGGCGGTGCCGCCGCTGCGCTTGTTGCAGGCCTAAGTCCAATCGAGCTGGGCAGCGATATCGGCGGATCTATTCGAACACCGAGTCACTGGTGCGGTGTATTTGGGCACAAGCCTAGCCACGGCATCGTGCCGCTGAAAGGTCATATCCCTGACGCGCCGGGTACACTGGCCATGCCCGACCTGGGCGTTGCCGGACCGTTAGCCAAAACACCTGAAGACCTCAGTATATTGTTCGATATACTCACCACCCCTAACGAACCGGTCAGCGACGGCTGGGCGCTCACGCTTAATGCCAGTTCGAAGCAATCCCTCAGTGACTACAAAATACTTGCATGGTTTGACGACCCTGCCGCCCCAGTTGAAAAGGAATTGCGACAGCGCTATCAGACGCTAGTTGAAACGCTCAAAGACAAAGGAGCCCACGTTGATGAAGGTTCACCTGCGAATCTGGCACTAGTTGATTTTTATGTGCCGTACTTAAAGCTTCTGGGAGGCGAGATCGCCACGTCGATGTCGACGCAAGAGCGTATCAAGGCAATGTTACTCGTGCCTCTGCTTAGTGTGATTGGGCGTGTTATAGGATTCCCCGCAACGTTTATGAACACCCTAAAATCGCTGCGCCAAACCCATCGATCTTGGAAGAAAACCAACGAAGAACGTCTTCGACTAGCGGCGCGCCTGCAAAGCACCTTTGACGAATACGATATTATTCTAATGCCAGTGGTCCCCACAACGGCGATTCCACATAACCAAAAAGATGACATACCACTAAGAAAGATAAGAGTGAATGGCGAAACACGAAACTATACCGAGCTGTTCCCCTGGATTTCCGTTGCCACCATACTCGGGCTCCCAGCGACTTCCGCCCCCCTTGCCGTCACCGAAGAGGGTATGCCAATGAATGTTCAGATTGTGAGCCGAAAATTTAAGGACAAAGAGACACTACAGTTCGCCACTTTATTACACAAACTCGTCGGGACCATCGCGCCTTAGGAGCTAAAGCTAAAAAGGGGGAAAAGTTAAAGGGCTTTGACCCCTTTAATCGGAGCCTAGCCATCAAAATAATAGATTGCGCCTACGACAGTTAACTGAATGAAAGTCGCCACCCAAAAATACAATCCACCGAGCAGTACCTTTACTGCTAGGCTTTCAGCACTTTTTTGGCGAATGGTGCAGACGTACGCTACTACCAGCGAGACAATCGTCCCAAGTATGAAATACGTTGTCCACGGCGTTTTTTCTGGAGCGGCTAGCACTAGTGGACTAATCAGCATAAGTGCCATTGTTAGCGCTAGTTTTTGAGAGTTTTCAAACTTTAATATCACGATTAGACCTTGTCGATAATTAGCTGCTCGGAGAGTCTTGCAAGTAGGAAATTAAAGGGCTTTGCCCCCTTTACGCAGTTGTTTTCTGTGCTTTACTGACCATTTTCAGTCGGTTCTCGCACAGCATCATGAGACCATGTGAGTGGCAAAAGAAGCGTATCAGCGGCTGCACTTAATATTAAGTCAGGCAACAGAAATAAACCAAAAACGTTACCACCACTAGAACCATCTTGAAACGACCAATTGAATTTTGTGCCGCTATAAACCCTAGAATGGACTAGCTCTGCTTCATCCGAAGACAGCTCGTCGACTGTATACGCTACATGAGTGACAAGCGTGCTACACCCACTTAACAAAATAAAAACGGATAGCCTGAAAAAACGCTTTATCATCCTGATTGGCAATCCCTATTTACACATAACGCCAAGCTTACGGGTGGAATAATTTGGCACGGTTTTTTTGCGTGTTTTTGCAAAAGCCGTGACAGATTATGGAAGCCGGTAGAGCGCCTTGTCAGTTGTTTTTTTAGTAAGCAGTAAATGTTTTATTTATTACTTGCTCGCCTTCGACCAAAACTTTAAATTGCCACTGCCCTTTAACAGCTTCCCACTCATGCTCAATAAACCAAGAAAACATGTCAACACCAACTGGAACGCCATCCGGGCAATTACCTACTTGATAAGTTCTTGAGTAATCGGTTGTTACTTCGCCATCTGGTTGCGTCATCGGATAATACTCGTGTTTCTTGGAAGCACGTATCTTCGCTAGGCGGAACAACCGCATACTCTACTCCAAAGCTCATGCCTACTTTTATAGGCAACTCTGAAACCTCTTTAACTATTTTGAAATCATTACAAGTCTGTATTTCAGCCTGATGATCACCGTGTTGTCCATCGTCTATACAGTCCGACGCTTCAAAGATTCCTGCTTTCCATGCTATTTGTATACTTTGATGTAGGTTGCTATTTGTTAAACCCATTAAAAATACAACAGACATCAATACAACTAAAAGTTTCATATTCCCTCTATACAACTAACATTTGAATATACGACCTAAGGTCGCTTTTACTAAGTCGCCTATCCTTTTCACCCTGGATTGCCACTTCCGTTTATTTAGTATGCTTTTCAACACTTTAATCAGACAATAGCAACTTAACCTAAAAGGAAATGCGACCTATGTCGTATATCCTGCTTGCGCAGGCTTCAATAAGTTACTGATTTTTAAAGCATAATACACCGTCAATTGGATACCAAAGAAATATAATCTATCGGGGACAGACCACGTTTTCCGGTAAGATCAAGAAAATAAAACGTGGTCTGTCCCCAGTTGTTCCTTATCCTTTTCACGCTGGATTGCCACTTCCCTTTATTTAGTATGCTTTTCAACACCTTAAACAAACAATAGCAACTTAACCTAAAAGGAAGTGCGACCTATGTCGTATATCCCGTTTAGGTTACTCTCAATAAGTTACTGATTTTTATAGCACAATACACTGCTAATTAGATATCCAAGAAATAAGCGACATGAGGTCGCTATTTGAGGTGAGTTAAGGACGCTATCGTAGTCTTCTTGATGTTTAAAAGTGAGCCTTAACAAACGAATCACTTTCCCGGTAAATCCTGATGATCGCCCACCTGCGCATGCGCGCTCACATACACACTCTATTGCCCGCGCCATGCTAGAATGCCGCGCAACCAAATCCACAACACTAAATCGAACACACTATGGCCCCACGGACAATCTTAGGCACAGCGAAAATTCCCAACGATGGTGGTGAATTGGAGTTAACCCAACGCGATAATGAATTTTCGATTCACCTTAAAGGCTTGCGTGGTGAGTTGATGAATAGTCGAATGCATAGCTCCGAACTCGCATTGGCAGAGTTAGGCTGTGCGGGCCTTAAGAAGACTGAAGACGCTAAAGTATTGGTCGGCGGAATGGGGATGGGCTTCACGCTGGCCGCGGCGCTAAAAGCAACATCGCAAAGCGCTCAAGTAGTGGTAGCTGAGTTGGTACCGGAGGTCATTGAATGGAACAAGGGGCCGTTAGGCGAATGTGCAGGCAGGCCGCTCAACGACCCTCGAACAAAGGTAGCTTTAGGCGATGTCGCAGCTCTCTTTAAGGCACAAAAGGCGACTTATCATGCCGTCTTGTTAGACGTCGACAACGGTCCTGAGGGTTTTACACACTTAGACAACGACAGCCTCTATTCAGACGACAGCTTGCAAGCGATACGACAAACACTTTTTCCAAACGGCATGTTGGCGATATGGTCTGCGTGGAGCGATCCGAAATTTATCAAGCAGCTGAAGAAAGCGCATTTTAAAGTGCAAACACAAACCGTTAGAGCGC
The DNA here is from genome assembly GCA_913020045.1 of uncultured Oleiphilus sp. Taxonomy (GTDB): domain Bacteria; phylum Pseudomonadota; class Gammaproteobacteria; order Pseudomonadales; family Oleiphilaceae; genus PZPK01. Next base: position 46,498 of record CAJWBE010000014.1, on the reverse strand, counting down.
ATAAGGGCAAAGGTAGTCGTCACACTATCTATTTGGCCAAAAAGATTTAGGGCCTCTGGCAGTTTATTGAAGACGTAACGCTCGCCGTTGGATGGCTGTCACTCAACCCTATATCCCTAAAAAATCAGTACCAATCAATAAGCCTAACGAAGAAACCTATTGATTGGTGCTAGCGTACATATGCGCCCTAGCGATTCTCGCGCGCGTCAATGAGTTTTTCGACCACAGACGGGTCTGCCAAGGTAGAAATATCACCGAGACTGTCGTGCTCATTCGCTGCAATTTTGCGAAGAATTCGGCGCATGATTTTTCCTGAACGCGTTTTCGGCAAACCCGGTGCAAACTGAATTAAATCGGGGCTTGCTATCGGTCCAATCTCATTGCGCACCCAAGACTTGAGCGTTTGTTTAAGTGCATCGTCGGCCACCACATCATGGTCATGCATCAGGGAAACATAGACATAAATCCCCTGCCCCTTGATGTCGTGCGGATAACCTACCACCGCGGCCTCCGCCACATCAGGGTGCGCAACGAGTGCACTTTCTATTTCGGCTGTGCCCATTCTGTGGCCCGAAACGTTTAGCACGTCGTCGACGCGTCCGGTAATCCAGTAGTAGCCGTCTTTGTCTCGACGCGCGCCGTCTCCGGTAAAGTACATGCCGTCGTAGGTGGAAAAATAGGTTTGAATAAAGCGCGGATGGTCGCCATATACGGTGCGCATTTGACCAGGCCAACTGTCTAAAATAACGAGATTACCTTCGGCTTCGCCTTCGAGTAAATTACCCTCGTTATCAACCAGCGCTGGCTTCACGCCAAAGAAAGGCCGCGTGGCAGAACCCGGTTTTAGAGCGGTCGCGCCGGGTAGTGGAGAAATCAGCACGCCACCCGTTTCAGTCTGCCACCAGGTGTCCACAATGGGGCAGCGCTCGCCGCCCACGACTCGATAGTACCAATCCCATGCTTCTGGATTAATCGGCTCGCCTACCGAACCAAGCAATCTCAAACTGTCGCGCGAGTATTTCTCAACATGCGCGTCACCTTCCGCCATTAACGCTCTTATTGCTGTTGGCGCGGTATAGAACACGTTAACTTGATGGGTTTCTATCACCTGCCAAAAGCGCGACACATCAGGGTAATTGGGAACGCCCTCAAAAAGGACTGATACCGCGCCGTTACATAAGGGGCCATACAATATGTAACTGTGTCCGGTAATCCAGCCAAAGTCTGCGGTACACCAATAAACGTCGCCCTCTTGATAGTCAAAAACAGATTCGTGCGTCAGCGAGGCATAAACAAGATAGCCGCCCGTTGTGTGCAGCACGCCTTTTGGGGTGCCGGTAGAACCGGAGGTATACAGCATGAACAAAGGGTCTTCGGCATTCATCCGCTCTGGAGGACACTCGCTAGACGCCTCGGCCATCGCCTCATGAAACCAAATATCCCGCCCGGCCTTAAATGGTACGTCCGCACCTGTGCGCTGCAAGACAAACACATTGACCACAAGGTCTGACGCCGCACCGTCTAAAGCGCGCTCAACGTTTTCTTTTAAGGGAATTGTCTTACCACCACGCACACCTTGGTCCGCCGTGATGATCCATTTCGATTTCCCATCGATCACACGCGCCGCTAGCGCTTCAGGAGAAAACCCTCCGAACACAACCGAATGCACCGCGCCAATACGTGCGCACGCCAGCATCGCAACCGCGGTCTCGGGAACCATTGGCATATACAGCGTCACTATATCGCCCTTCTTTACCCCTTGCGTCTTAAGCACATTCGCAAACCGACAGGTTTGTTCATACAACGTACGATACGAAATATTAACGGCTTCGCCCGGCTCATCGCCTTCATAAATTATGGCTGTTTGTTCGCCCCGCTCTGCTAAGTGTCGATCCAAACAATTGACTGACGCATTGAGCTCACCGTCTTCAAACCATCGAATATGCAGGTCCTCGGAGGCGTACGACACATCTTTGACCTTCTGATATGGCTTCATCCAGTCGATACGTTTGCCTTGCTCAGCCCAAAACGCTTCAGGCTGATCGATCGACTGTTGATATAGACGCTGGTAATCGCTGTCGGTAATTTTTGTGCGTGCTAACGCCGCTGGCTTGACCGGATAAATTTTTTCATCAGACATGATTGCACCCTATTTTCTTTATTCGTATTGGAGGCTTACAGAAAGAAACGACTAGAAAAGCATTGTGATTGAGGCTCGCGAGAACATCAACCACTGCTCAGAAAAGGTAAGTATTTACATTACTCGCTAGAGGTATCAACCAGCGATGCATACTTAATAGACTCAAGTAGGTTTTCCAACGGCACCTTATCAGAGGCGCCACGAATCGCATCAGCGAGGCTGGTTTGGCAGCCGAAGCCGTTTTCGTCATATCGCTCTGGAGGAGCAGTGGATACTTCTATTGACTCATCCGCCTCAGACAGCGCACCTAAACGAAGCGCTTCAGAACGCAGCATCATACGCTGTTCGTCATTCAGCATTTCAGGCTGAAGCAAAGAAAACAAGCCATGCATCACATCATGCGCGGCCGCACCTAATCGCTCGCCATATCCAAAAATACAGCTAGATAAAAGCGTTGTAACTTGCTCTGGCGTTGTATTCGGGTCGGCAATGAACTGGCTCATTTTGACACGTAAATCGATCCAGTTATTCTCAGAGTCAGCACTCAAAGGCTGAGAAGGGTCTTGCGAATGAGAGTCCGCAGCACCGCTAAGCTGAGTGCGCCTGACTTGTTCTGCGAGCTGTTTAAGCTTTTCTTTCTCTTGTTGCTGCTTTTGTACTTGGCTTTCCTCGGCTTTCTCCGAAGGTACAGAAAAATGCTGCCCGTTCATGTCGACCACTTTACCTGAACCAGCGTCAGGTGAAGTGGTCGCAGAGGACTCCGTTGTTTCCTGTCGAAGCGTATCAATACTTTGCGTAGGCTGAGGCGACTGCTCTGCAGGTGATTCGACGATTGGCTCTGCTTGTCGGCGGATAGCATAGGCCTCCACCAGTTTTTGCCAATAGGAACTAAACGCTAGCTTGGGAACACCGGGGCGACTAAATATTTCATCAACGCGATCAGCCAAACGATAAAAACTACGAGCGGACGGGTCATTGCGCGGAAACAACGCAACCGGCCGCTGCAGCGTCACAGCCGTACGCATACTTTCGTCCATCCAAACCGAGCCGAGATATTCTGCTTTCAAGCTTAGATACTTATCTAAGGCATTACTGAAACGACGAAATACCTTTTCAGCTTGGGAAGAGTTCGCAGACATATTGACGATCACTTGAACCTTGCGTCGATAGCCTCTTCGTTTCAGTACTTTGACGAGAGAAAACGCATCGGTAAGAGAAGTCGGTTCAGGTGTCACGACTATGACAGCTACTTGGGACGCAGCGATAAAGTGCAGCACCGTTGGCGAAATACCTGCCGCCGTATCGACCACCATATAATCATAATGCGGTTCGATCGCTTGAATTGAGCTGACCAAACGTTGTTGCTGCCCGACATCCAATTCAACACATTGTGCAAAGCCTGACGCGCCAGGCACAATCTGAATACCTTCAGGGCCTTCGATCACAATGTCTTGTATCGACTTTTCGCCCGTAAACAGATGCTCCAAGGTATAAGCCGGATGCAAGCCAAGCATAATATTAATGTTAGCGAGGCCAGTATCGGCGTCGAACAAGCAAACTTTCGATCCGTTGCGAGATAAAGCAATAGAAAGATTGACCGATATGCTCGTTTTGCCAACACCGCCTTTCCCGCCCGTGATAGCAATAACTCTAGGTATTTTCTTGGTAGAATTTTCTTTATTAACAGTCAAAAAAGACATGTAAGGGTCACTACTCGGTATCAATAATTATCGCTATCTTAAGAAAGCTCAGACTTTCTTGGCAGCATTTCGTCCTGAAATGATTCACCAATATGCCTTAAGCCTTCACGTTAAGCCGCCCTGCCATGCAGAATTGCCCAGATAATGCGTTGCCCACTCTTTTGCGATGGGATATGAAATGGATTTTATAGCGAATCGCTAATCTAAAAAACCCATGCCAAGCCTGCCTAGATCACTTTATAACCAAATTGTCACCCAAACTTCTCAAGAATCACTTAAAATAAACCCAATAAACCTTTAATTTTTAAAGACAATTGTCTAAGCTCAATTCAAAGCATTTATTTTATTTTTTTTATGTCATACAACCAAACAGACATTTTGGCGGATCTTAAGGTCCACCGACTACCCTCCTTGCCGCATGTTTTAGTGGACATGCTGCATGCCTGTCAGGGTAATAAAGTATCGTTCCAAGAATTATCCTCGATCATCAGCCGGGATGCGGCGATTGCGTCACGCGTTGTGCTGCTCGCTAACTCTTCGTTCTTTAGTAGAGGAACGAAAATAAATAGCCTAGAGCGAGCGCTGCTCGTTTTAGGGACAGACACCATCAAGACCATCGTGATTACGGCGTCTATTCAGCAATTCTTCTCTGGCTTTAATACGGGACACACGGAGTACCTCAAGTCTTTCTGGAAGCGTTCATTGTCATGCGCGCTAATGGCCAAGTCACTTGCGATACTCACTAGTTACCCTAACCCAGATGAAGCCTACCTGACCGGATTGATGCATAACATTGGCGAACTCGTACTCGAGACCAATTATTCAGATGACTTTAATACGCTCTTGCAACAATGCCCGCAAGAACAAGAACGCTGCGTGCGCGAAAAGCAAAAGTTTTCTGTGAATCATGCCGATGTTGGCGCGTGGTTAGTTAAAGAATGGGGTCTAAACGATTTGATGGCCGATGCCATTGAGTTTCACCATGCGGCAAACAGCACCGTTCGTGATGCGCATCATTTGGTTAAAATAATTTACCTAGCGAGCAAACTTAGCTCTGCCGATCCAGAGGCGATGCAAAGCAACTTCGATTGTGCTGAGCAACTGTTCGAGCTCAATGCCTCACTCGTCAGCGAAATCATTAGCAAGATCAGCTCTGAAGTAATCTCGATTGCCCGCTCACTGGGCATCAAGCTGGATCCTGATTTAGAAAATGGTGAAAATAGCGCCGAGGCCGACGAGCACAAGCAAGTTGAGCTGGCCAAGCAGATACGAAATATTGGCTTACTTCAGACCGCAGCGGCCGAACTAAACAGGGCCAGCTCTAAGCAAGAACTCGGACGCTCGTTTCAAAGCACGTTAGAACTTCTCTTTGGATATTCCCATAGCGCCGTATTTTGGTATGAAGAAGAAACCAACGAGCTCAGCTTTATTATGCCCGAGCACCCTGACAGTGTGCCGATCAAATTTAAATTAGAAGAAGAACGCAGCATTGTTGCGAAAGCTGCCATACAGCGTGAAATCATATGCTCTGTTGAGGAAAGCGCAGCGCTAGACGAACTGCCTGTGGTTGATCAACAGATTATTCGCGTCGTCAGAGCGCAAGGTATTATTTGTATTCCGATTTATTGTGACGACAAGCTGTTTTGTGTGCTCGCCGCCGGCAATGATGAAGGTCTGGTCAATAGGGTTGGCCAACACAATTTGCTGCGCTATTTCGCCGAAGAAATAGCCCTGACTTGCGAAAAAACGCTTAGCCAAATAAGCCGCAATGAAAACAATCTAAATGTGAATGAGCTTACCTTGCGAGTCGGTGAGCTCGTGCACGAGGCCAACAACCCCTTAAATATAATTAACAACTATCTCGCCACGCTTGCACATAAACTAGGCGATCACGAAGATATTCAAGAAGAACTCAAGATTTTAAAAGAAGAAGTCGAGCGCACTGGACACATATTATTGCGCTTGAAAGATTTACAGCATAGCTCGATAGACCAAGAACCGGGCGTAGAACTAAACGACGAAATAAACAGCTTAGTTAAACTGTATAAAAGCTCTTTGTTTCTAAGCCACGACGTGCGCTGTGAACTAGACCTTGCTAGTGACATGCAGCGAAACAATGCGAATCGCAATAGCTTTCGCCAAGTTCTCACAAACTTGCTGAGAAACGCCGTAGAAGCAATGGAAGAGGATGGCGGAATTATCACCATAAGAACCAGCGACAACGTGAATGTTAACGGTCGTGATTTTGCTGAAATAGTGATAGAAGACAATGGGCCGGGTATTCCGGCTCACATATTAAAAGGCCTGTTTTCGCCTGTTTCCTCTACCAAAGGAAGCGGGCATTCAGGCTTAGGATTAAGTATTACCAAGAACCTGGTCACGGAAGCTCAGGGAACCATAAGCTGCAGAAGCAACCAAAATGGCACCAGTTTTCAGATCTTACTACCAATGCATTTATCTGGAACTAAACGCCTGTGACACCTAATTAAAAAATGGCCAGCGAGTATCATGAAAATCAGAAAAACCAAACCTGACACTCAAGTCAGTACGGAAAAAGCCCGCATTCTCATTGTCGACGATGAGTATCGGATGCTAGCTAGCTTGCAAGAGCTGCTAAGCAATGAGGGATACCACACCGACACCGCTTTGGGTGGCGTCAGCGCCTGCGAACGACTGACCGACTCAGACGTCGACCTTGTGCTACTCGATCTAAATATGGGCGATATGAGTGGACATGAGGTCATGTCCTTTATCGCTGAAAATGAAATTGATGTGGCAACCGTGGTGGTAAGCGGTGAATCTTCGTTTAGCCACGTTAGCAAAGCCCTGCGACGCGGCGCATATGACTACATCAAAAAACCTTACGACCCAGAAGAACTGCTAAACACCGTGAACAATGCCTTGCAAAAGGTGATGCTTGAGAAAGCCCATGCTGCCATGCAGATCAGGTTAAAAAAATCTGAAGAGCTGCATCGCTACATTGTAAACAGCTCTCCCGACGTTGTTTTCATGCTTGATAAACAAGGCTGCTTCACTTTTCTCAACAAAAAAGTGCAAGCACTACTTGGCTACAACAAAGCCGACCTGATCGGAAAACACTACCATACGATTGTTGACCCGGCAGACCGTGAGCGTGCGAACTATATTTTTACCGAGCAAGTTGGCAGACAAACTGGCGCATGGAGCAGCGAACTTCGTCTTCGCATGCGCAAAGAAACACACGAGTCTCGACATTTCGAAATTACATTTTTCCCGATTGAAAACAGCGCGACCGCCAAATCATCTCCTGACCGTATCTTAGGCACCTATGGTACCGCGAGGGACATTACCGAACGAAAAGAAGCAGAAGAGTTTATCAACTTTCAGGCTTATCATGACCTGTTAACCCGACTGCCAAATCGAGCGCTATTCAAAGACCGTTTGAACTTGGCCTTGGCGCAATCTAAACGAAACGGTAAGCATGTCGCTGTCATGTTTCTGGACTTAGACCGGTTCAAGATCGTTAACGATACCCTAGGCCATGCGATGGGTGACAGGCTTCTTCAGTCGGTGGCACTGCGGCTCGAAAGCTGCGTCCGCAAGTGCGATACGCTGTCGCGTTTTGGTGGCGATGAGTTTACGCTGCTACTGCCTGCGATCACCGCATCGGAAGACGCCAGAACGATTGCAAAAAAGGTAATTAATGTACTCAAAGAGCCATTTAAGCTGGGCGACCACGAAGTCTTCGTTGGCGTCAGTATTGGTATTGCTATCTCGCCAGTAGGTGGAGAAACAGTCGAACAATTAATACAAAATGCAGATGTTGCGATGTATCACGTCAAAGGGCGCGGTAAAGACGGTTATAAGTTCTTCAGCAACTCTATGTCTGTCACTGACTCCAACCGACTCAATCTTGAACGAGACATTCGTCTAGCGATTGAGCGCAACGAATTCAAAGTCTTTTATCAGCCAAAAGTATGCTCTCAAACCGAAAAAATTATTGGCGTTGAAGCCCTTGTTAGATGGCAACACCCTGAGCGCGGCTTAGTTTATCCGGGCGATTTCATTCCGCTTGCAGAAGAAACTCGCCTCATGTCAGACCTTAACGATTGGGTTTTACAAACCGCCTGCACTGAGGTTGGAAGCTGGCTCAAGAACGGCCATCCAGAGATTCGCCTATCCGTTAATTTCTCACCATTGCAGGTCGAACATCCCAAGTATGTCGAGCGTTTATTGTCGTCGCTGAAAACAAGCCGCTTCCCTGCCCAGAACCTAGAGATTGAACTGACCGAAGATGTCATCATGAAAGATCTAGAGCGGATGACCAAAAAGCTAAACAAGCTTGCGGAACACGGCGTTTCAATCGCAATTGATGATTTCGGAACGGGCTACTCCTCGCTTAACTACTTAAGCAAGCTACCCATTCATACCTTAAAGGTAGATCAGAGCTTTGTCCGAGAAATCGAAAACACCAAGGACGAGGCGTGTATCGTCAATGCGATCGTGTCGATGGCTCACGGACTAAAACTGAACATTGTCGCAGAAGGTGTTGAAACCCGCGTACAACTTGAATACTTAAAATCTCTAGGTTGTCAGGAGATGCAGGGATTCTACTTTGGACGCGCAGTATCTGCAGAGCAGATCATGACAAGACTCAACCCGCCTGCCCGCTCAATCGCTATATAAGAAAACCAAGTCAAGCATGGGCTCAAGCAAGTAATCTGAGCTCATGCTGACAAATCCCTAACGCTTTCAAATGATCACCAAAACCTGCTTGGGAAGGGATCGTGCGCGTAAAATAGATCAAATGAGAAGGTTCACTCACCGTATTTTCCGACAAGCTCCCCAACAAATGCTGAACTCGGCGCGCAATCGCAGCGCCCGAGTCGATCAATACAGCCTTAGGCAACAAGACCTCCAGCTGGCTTCTCAGCAAGGGAAAGTGCGTACACCCTAGCACCACAACATCTAGCTGCTCCTCGGCTATTAGCAGCGCAATACTCTGCTCTAGGTCGCCCAACGAAACGTCCTCTCCCAACAGATAGTTCTCGGCCATCACAACCAACTCTCTACTGCCTAGCTTAAGCACTTTGCAGTCAGGCGCAAAAGAGCGAATTAACTCATCGGTATAGGGACGCAGAACCGTCGCTGGTGTTGCCAACAAACCAATAACGCGCGTTTTGCTCAGCTCTGCAGCAGGTTTAATCGCTGGGACCACCCCAACAAACGGCACATCAAAGCGTTCACGAAGAGTCGGTAACAAAAGTGTGCTGACGGTATTACAAGCAAGCACGACTAAAGACGGCTGGTGCTCAGAAAGCATACGCTCGGTAAGCTGAACCAAGCGCTCCGTCAAATCTTCTGAGGAAAGTAATCCATAAGGGAAATGCGCATCGTCAGCAAGATAGACAACACGCACCGCGGGCATTAAACCAAGAATGGACTGACATACACTTAAGCCACCCACACCAGAGTCCAGCACTAGAATGGTCGGACTGCTAGCCGAACTAAGGTGAGTATGAGCCGCGGAGAGACTCTCGACGTTTGGCATATTGCGTTGTCTTATTCCTAGTCGCTAAGGTTTAGAATTTTGAGGCGCTTGGGACCCCAGCGCCGCAGGTCAAAATAGCGCCGGTGATGTATACACCTTAGCAATAAAAACCTGCAACACTCTATTGGCAATGGCGCCAGCATATTAACTGAACCGGCGGCGTCCAGCGACAAACAGCACGATCAAACAAATAATACCTGGAATAAGCAAAATATTGATCAGCTTTAACTGTGTACCCAAACTTTCAATATCTTTATCAAGTTGATGCTGAACCTCGCGTAAACGTTTGCGAACCTTTAGCTTTTCCTCTTGAAACTTCACTAGCTCAACTTCTTGCTCAGGTGAAAACATTGCCCCGTCACCCTCGCCTTTCATCTGCTCTAATCTCATCAGGTTTTCTTCCAGCGTAGAAAGCTCACTTTCAAGCACTTCTTGCTCCGCATAGAAGCGCTCTTCTGCATCTCGCCTTAGCATATCTACCCGTGTAAAGGGACGATTGAAGCGCCCCTGACTTCGGATTTCAACTAAGTCAGGATGACCAGACATCGTCTCTAACGCATTGACCAGCAAGCTAGCATTGTCGGCCCAAGGCGTAACAATTTGCTGACCAAAAAAGTTTTGGACCTGAACCCATAAACGGTCAGACAGCATATCTGAATCGCTCAATACCATAACTTGAATCTGATCCGACTCGGTTAACTCGGGCACTAAAATTTCGGTACGATATTCAGGTACCGCTTCAGCATCTTTTGCTAAATCAGCCGTTGACGCTTCATTGCCTTCCTCACTATCAATCGCAACCTCAATTTCTACCCCGTCAGGAAAGGCGGTTGTTGCCTTACCGGTGACTCGAGCAGCGAGAGTATATCGCTCACCCGTCGGCGCAAAGTCTTTCATCAAAACCTGAGGATCTTGCATCTCTAACAGATCGTCTACACTGTGCGATTGCGCCTGTTCACTGCTCTGAATTAGAGGCGTTACGGTGACGCTAGCATCGGCAAGCGAATCCAAGATTCCAACGGTCGAAAGGTTCACACTTTCCAAACCAAACAGCACGATATCATCTGCGGTCATCGAATCTGGCGTTAGGCCCAACAACCCCAAGTGGCGCACTGGGTTGCGCGCCTCTCCAACGCCTACTACCATCGAATTATCGTAATCCTTCAAAAAGACGCCCTCACGAAGCGTTAAACCCCAGCTAGGCAACAATGCTTGCAGATCCGAACGCTGTACCGATGGCATCCCACTCTTACCAGACATTGCTTCTGAGTAGGGGTCCAAGAACACCATCGTTCTTCCGCCAGACAAAACAAATTGATCAATCGCAAACAACAATTCATCCGAAAGATTCTGCGGCGCTATCAGCAACAACACGTCTACGTTTTCGATACGCTTCGCTTTTGCGTCAATCCACTCGATATCAAATGACTCCTGTATATACTCGAGCACAGCCCAATCTGGGCGTGACTGTCGCGTCACATAGTCGAAGCCACCTTTAATTTCTATCCCACTGTAAATACCCACTTTTGGCAACGCTGTCGTCGACAACGCAGAAACTAGGCGCGTTAAGTCATATTCCAAAAATGTTTCTTTATCCGGCTGAATGAAAGGAATGATCTCTTCCGCACCGGCAGCATTTTTAGCGACCAAACCAAAGTAGACTTCATCGCCGCGCGCTCCCGCAGGCACACCCTGCAAGCCCGCCAACGCAGCCTGGTCCTCAGCTTCCGAAAATGGCTCTGGATCGATGACGTTAATCGTTAGATTGTCACCCGCAATATTTGAGTACTCCTGCAGCAACTCTTCGACGCGTTGCGCATAGGTTCTTAACGCAGGTAGTTGCGTTGTTGCCTTTTCCGAGAAGTAAAAATCAATGGTTACCGGCTGCTCGAGCTCCGATAAAATATTTTTCGTGCCATCAGAAAGCGTATACAAACCGTTTTCAGTCAAATCAAAACGTAAACCGCTTAACCACTTTGAACTTGCCGCAATCACAACAAACATTGCGACAAATACAATAACTATAAGCTTTGGAGATTGTTTAATCGTCATTTTAATGTCTTCCTAATCCGCTTTCTTCATATCAACAACCAAGGCTGTCGCGTACAAAAATGCGACAATCAACACGGCAAAATAAACTAAGTCTCGAAGATCAATTACCCCTCGAGAAATCGCATTAAAGTGTGTCAAAAAGCTTATGTTGGCAACGGCATCAACTAACCATAACGGAGCCCAGCCAGAAAACACGTCTTGTACGATTGGAAAGCCGCTGACTACCAGCACAAAACAAACCACCAAGGTTAAAATAAACGCGACGATCTGGTTTTTTGTCGCGGCAGACAAACAAGAACCAATGGCGAGAAAGCCACCTGACATAAACCATGCACCGAGATATCCCGCTAAGATAACGCCATTGTCCGGTGCACCAAGATAGTTAGCCGTTACCCACTGCGGAAACGTTAACGCGAGCGCCAACCCGATAAAAAGCCAAGCGGCGAGAAACTTTCCAAATACAATTTGAAACGTAGACAAAGGTAGAGTCATGAGCAGCTCAATCGTTCCACTGCGGCGCTCTTCAGACCATAAGCGCATCGATACCGCAGGTACCAATACAATATATAACCAAGGGATAAAGTTAAAAAAGGCAGTGAGGTCAGCCTGACCTCTTTCGAAAAACTGCCCAAGATAAAAGGTAAATACACCCGACAGCATTAAGAAGATAATAATAAAAATATACGCGACAGGCGTAGCAAAATAGCTCGCTAGTTCACGCTTCAATATGACATTAACCGCATTCATGCTGACTCGCCCTCCGTCGCACTCATTGTTAGTTTTCTGAATACATCGTCTAAACGACCCACTTCCACATGCAACTCTTCGACTTGGCAACCCTGCGCATGAAGAACTTGATTGATGTCTGCCAAAATTGACTGTCCATCTATAGGAAAAATAACTAACTGATCTAACTCGCCCTGCTGAACCCTCTCGACATTACGAAGCGCCTCTAAAGCAGAAATCAGTGCGGGTTGTAAGTTTGTTACGCGCACCGTTACCGCATTATGAAAGCCCGATTTCGACGCCAAATTACTGGGCGTACCGTCAAACAAAATCTCACCATTCGCCAAAATCATAGCTCGCGTGCAAACCGCACTGACCTCTTCAAGAATATGCGTCGAAACGATTACAATTTTATCTTCAGAGAGGTTACGAATTAACTCGCGCACTTGGTGCTTTTGATTAGGGTCCAAGCCATCCGTCGGCTCATCGAGTATCAAAATTTTAGGATCGTGTAGCAAAGCCTGTGCAAGGCCGAGTCTTCGGCGAAAACCTTTCGACAGATTTTCTATTCGCTTTGACAGTACGGAGCCGAGCGCGACCCGCTCGACCACACTAGCAATTCGCTCAGCAAGCTCTTTACCCTTAATTCCTCTTGCCTCGCCGATAAAGACTAATGACGCCTTTACCGTCATATCACCATACGACGGTGCGCCTTCAGGCAAATAGCCAATGTGCTCTTGAGCGCTTATTGCATCTAGACTCATGTCATGCCCAAGCACGCTGACCTTGCCACTCGTTGGCGACAAAAAGCCCGTTAGCATTTTCATTGTGGTCGACTTTCCCGCACCGTTCGGGCCGAGAAACCCCAAAACCTCTCCCGCTTCAACACTAAAGCTAATGTCTTTTACAGCGCGAAAGTCGTCAAATGACTTAGATAGATTTGAAACACTGATCATAAAATACTCAAATTATTCTCAAATTAGATTCGCTAGGGAAGATTATAGTGGCGCGATATCGGTCGCACCGCGCACTATTCAGAACCAGCGAATATAGGGGGCAAAGCCTTTCATTTCAAGACATTAAGACTAACCTTTCAACATCTTCATGGTTGGCATCGCTACACCCTCTTATCCTGACAAAACCAGCCTCCTCAAACCCATTCATCACACTGTTTACCCGCAGGACTTACCCCAACAAACCACTATAAATCCTTTACTCGAACCTTGGCCTCGCCTTAAACTAGGCGCCATTCTTCAGCCCAGACCAAGTCAAACTATGAGCCGTTTTTTTACCTTATCTTCTTTGCTATTTACCCTTTGCCGAAAAATCCTTTTCCTTTGGGTTCGAACCGAGATCAAAGGTAGTGAGAAGGAGCATCTCGAGTTGGATCCGGACAAACCGGTCGTCTATGTACTGCAATACAGCTCACTATCAGCACGGCTAGTTCTCGAACAAGCCTGTCTTCGCTCAGAACTGCCATCAGCACAAAGCAAGCTCGTGATTGGTGAGGATACGATTCGCCGCTCGTTCTTTTTCCTTTATGAGCGTATTGGCAGAGGCTTCAAACGCCGACAACGCCCGACAGTAACAGGCCGCTTAAAACAAATTGTTAGCGACATAGAAGAAGATACTAATTTAGACGTACAAATCGTCCCTGTTTCTCTTTTCTGGGGGCGCTCTCCCATGAAAGAAAAATCTTGGCTGCAGCTGTTACTCGCCGATAACTGGGGGATTGCGAGCCCGTTTAGGCAATTCTTTACGATAATGATTCATGGGCGACGAACCTTGGTTCAGTTCAGCAAACCGTTTTCACTACGCGAAATGCATATGGACGGCGGACAAGAAGCGGGCAGGACAGCTCGAAAAGTCGCTCGAATTCTCCGCGTTCACTTTAGACGTATTCGCCAAACCGTCCTTGGCCCCAACCTGTCACACCGAGAGACACTCGTAAACAGTTTGGTCAAAGCGCCAAAAGTTCAGGAGGCAGTTAGTGAACACGCGCAAAAAGAAGGGATTAAGGAATCAACTGCTTCAGAACTAGCGATTAAATACGCAGATGAAATCACCGCAAACCTTCAAATATCAACGATTCATTTCCTTGAACGGATACTAAATAAGCTGTGGAACAAGATTTATCGCGGCATCTCCGCCAATAACCTCGAAACAGTAAAAGAAATCACTAAAGATAATGCGGTCATCTATGTTCCCTGTCATCGCAGCCATATCGACTACTTACTACTGTCGTCATTACTCTTCTCTGAAGGGATTATGGTGCCGCATATTGCAGCCGGCATTAACTTAAATCTGCCGGTTGTTGGCGGCATTCTGCGACGCGGAGGCGCTTTCTTTATGCGTCGCAGCTTCAAAGACAACAAACTTTATGCAGCGGTATTTTCCGAATATATCCACACCATCTTCAAGAAAGGCTATTCAGTAGAGTACTTTGTTGAAGGGGGCCGCAGTCGCACAGGGCGCACGCTTAACCCTAAAGCAGGCATGGTCGCCATGACCGTAAACAGCTACCTGCGAGACCAACAAAAATCGATCGCTTTTGTACCGGTCTATTTTGGCTATGAAAAAGTGCTAGAAGGCGGCACTTATTTAGGTGAATTACGCGGCAAAAAGAAGCAAAAAGAATCAGTGTTCGGCCTATTCAAAACGCTCAAAAATTTGCGCAAGTCATTTGGTAAAGTCTCGGTCAACTTTGGCAACCCCATCCTTCTCGAAAACTATCTTGATAGCGCACATCCTACTTGGAAAGAAGACTCTGACTCAGAAGAGCAAAAGAAAACCTGGTTCCCAAGTGTGGTATCGCAACTTTCTCAAGACATCGCCATTGGGATCAATGCATCAGCAGCGCTTAACCCGGTCAACCTAACCGCACTCGTCCTTCTTTCCACTAAACGGCAGGCGATGGACGCAAAAGTCTTGGCAAACTTGATGACTTTTTTCTCATCATTGATTAAAGCAAAACCTTATAGCGATACCATGACCTTTGCTGACGGGGACGGTGCTGACTGGCTTGAATATTCTGAGGCAATGGGACTGGTAGACAGGCAGTCTAACGTCTTGGGCGATATCATCACGCTGCGCGACCGCAATGCAATTTTACTCACCTACAATAGAAATAATATTCTTCACCTATTCGCCATCCCTGCTTTAATCGCGAGTATCGTGCACAACAATAATCGGATCAATAAAGACAAGGTTCATTCGCTGTTCCGCACAATCTACCCTTATATTCGTGCTGAGCTGTTTCTTAAATGGGGCAGCGACGATATCGATGTTGTGTTCGATGGCTGGCTAAGTATCTTGTCGGAAAACGAACTTATCAGCATTGAAGGAGACGAAATCGCAAGGCCGAGCATCGGAAGTAGCCTATTCGTGAAACTGTCGGTGTTGGCGAACTTTATTATGCCGACACTTGAGCGCTACTACATTACGATTGCTGTGCTCACTCAGCATGGCCCTGGAAAAATTAACGCAGCGAAACTTGAAGAAGAATCAACGCAAATGGCAGAAAGAATGTCGATGTTGTTTGGCCTGAACGCGCCAGAATTTTTTGATAAGGCGCTGTTCAGAAGCTTTATCGGTGTACTGCTAACGAAAAAAGTGTTGATGTTGAATGCGAATGAAGACTTGGTCTTTGATGAACAAATCCCTCAAGTCGCCGACGACGCAAAACTAGTGCTCAATGCAGAGCTAAGGCAGTCGATCATGCAAGTGACGGCGATGCAGTAACAGCAAACAAAGTCACTTTTCTTTGAGTATGGATAAGCTGTTAAGCGCGTATATATCGTAGCGACAGCTTTTTCCGGCTAACTCATAACTTGGCTTTACACCATCAATCGCCCTCCCTTTTCTTGGCCGCTTCACCACAACACGACAACGTGCCTTCTCCAAGGCGGCCGCTAGCAATGCCTCATCACCAGAGCTTTCACCCACCAAATCATGAAAAGCCCTCATTTCCTTTTTCACTTTGGCGCTTTTTTCACTCGCAGGGTACATAGGGTCGAGATAGATAACGTCTGCAACATTTCGTTGCTGCGAACAAAGCCAAGCTGCTCCATCGCACTCCTCTAGCACCATTCGCGACGCAATCTCTTCGATATTGCTCTGAGCCGCTTCAGCTAAAGCATAACGAAGTAGTTCAGACGCAACAGGTGAACGTTCTAACATCGTCACCCTACACCCTAAGGAAGCCAGCACAAAGGCATCGCGCCCCAGCCCCGCAGTGGCATCGACCACGTGAGGAGTGATGCCCGCTGAAAGCCCAACCGCTTTAGCGATAAGCTGTCCTTTGCCGCCGCCAAATTGGCGACGATGTGCATTTTTACCTACCAAAAAGGATGCAGAGATTGGTCCTGGCGCGCCCTTTCCTGTCTGCACGAGAGAAACAGAGGAGCGTGAGTACTGCAAAATATATGGGATTTGAGGAAGTTCAGAAAGCTGCTCATTAGAATAAAACGAAAGCGAATGCCTATCTGCAAATTCTTGCGCACGAAGGGTTGCATCAGAATCAGCAGAAACACCAAGAAGAACGTTATTGAAAGTCACAGAATAATCAAAACAGAAAAAGAAAAAGAAACCAGACTAGGCAAACAAGTCGACGCCCACTAACTCACCAAACTCATACTGCTGAGCCGCAAGCTCAGTTTGTTGGTAACTATCCAAGGCTTGCTGAGTTCGTAGCGGAGCAGACTCAATATCATTGAGGCGCTGAACGCGGCTTTGTTCGATTTCCTTACCGCGCTGCTCTATCGATGCTTGGTCAATATCAGTAGAGCCATTGTTAGACGGGCGCTGCGGCGACTCGACGCGACCTTGCTGCTCAGGTTGAGCCTGACGGTCACTTTGAATAGCAGTGTTTAAGCTCGTACTAACTCGCTCGGAGATCAAACTGTTATTAAGTTGCATACCACATAACCAAAAAACCTCGGTTGAACATAAATCATACGCTTATTTTAGGCTGATGCGAAGAGCAAGAAAAACAATACCGCACCCAATAACATGCGATAGATAACAAACGGCATAAAACCAATTTTTTCCAGAAGACTCAAGAATAAGTGAATACAAATATAGGCACTTACAAATGCCACTAACGCGCCAAGGCCAACCATTGACCAATCATGGTCAGAGCCTGTCGCGATCAATTCATTGCCCTTCAATAAACCAGCAGCAGCAATCAATGGCACGGACAAAAAGAAAGAAAACCTAGCCGAAGCATCTCGAGTAAACCCGAGCATTAGTGCGGCTGTCATTGTAATCCCCGATCGAGAGGTGCCAGGAATTAATGCCAAAGCCTGGCTAATGCCGATTAATGCAGCGTCCTTCCAGTTAATAGACGGCAAGCCACGTACGCGCCTTCCGTACCGATCTGCAACCAATAAAACCACTGCAAATACACTGGTTGTGGTGGCAATCACTTGCGCAGAGCGCAGCTCGCTCTCGATATAACCACCAAACAATAAACCACAGAGTCCAGCTGGAATAGTCGCTAGAATTAGCAGCCATGCTAAGCGCGATTCTTCTGACACCTCTTGTTTTACGAGGCTAGCGCACCAGGCAAATGCCAAAGAACTGAGTTCTTTTCTGAAATACAAAACAATCGCCAACAAAGTACCGACATGCACTGCCACATCAAACGCTAAACCTTGATCCTCCCAACCTAATAAAACAGAAGGTAATATCAAATGCGCCGAACTGGAAATAGGCAAAAACTCGGTAAGCCCTTGCACCATTGCCAATATAATCGCTTGAACACTATCCATTAGCGTTATCCATCAGAGCTATCCATTAAAGCGTATTAAAACTATTCATAAAAATCACAGATCAGAGCCGCCCAGAGCTCCTGCCCCTGCATTTCGATGATCTATTCACTACTCTCTGCCTGGTAGTTTCTTCCAAGCCACGGTATCGCGCAGGTAAGTCGGCCTAACCTCTTGTGCAGACAACAATGTCGCGCCAGCTTCGAGCTTCAGCAATGCGAGGTGAGCGATATCTTCCGCCATTGATATCACCTCAGCATTCGATGCTTTAATCTTCTGCTGTACTTGCTCTGGAAAACGACTAACGAACTGCAAGCCATTACCAACAGCGTAAACAGAGCTTTCGACCGCTAGCTGAATATCCTCTGGTGCACTCACGCGTTCCTCACCCACTAAGCGCAAAGAACGACCAGCTGGCTCACTGCGAACAACTTCAAATAAGCCGTAATAAACTTCATCCATGCGCGCATCTATTACTGCTAAGACATAGTCTAAATCTGTTTCCTTCGCCGCTTGCCAAGCCATCGCCTCAAGATTAGAGATCGCCAACACGCCGCAATTTGAACCGTAACTCAAACCTTGAGCAACACCTGCCGCAATTCGAAGCCCAGTAAACGAACCGGGGCCGCGACTGAAAGCAATCGCATCAATATCAGCAAGAGAAAGTTTTCGGGACGTCAGCAAATTTTTGATCATTGGCAGTAAGCATTGCGCATGCTGCCTAGGCTTCAGTTCACTGTCGCTATATGGCAGACCTGCATCTAGGACACAAACAGAGCAAGCCTCAGACGAGGTATCAAAAGAAAGAATTCGGGGCATTAAAAAATTCCAGTAGGGTGACAAGCCATGCTTGTCACCCGTTCAGCTCAATCAGTCGCTACGAACCTAGGCCGGCTACGATCTGATCTTTAATCTCAGACATTTCACCAACCCCATCTACGCGGACATAAGTTGGCGAACCGTCATTGCCTGAATTAGACCAGTTTGAATAATAATCAACCAACGGGGCAGTTTGTGAATGATAGATTTTTAGGCGTTTACGAACGGTTTCTTCTTTATCATCCTCACGCTGCATAAGCGTATCACCCGTTTCGTCATCTTTTCCTTCAGTCGTTGGCGGGTTGTATTTCACATGATAAATTCGACCACTCGCTTCGTGAACACGACGTCCACTCAAGCGGCTGACAATTTCTTCATCATCAACGTTAATTTCAACCACGGCGTCAATAACAACACCTTGTTTCTTGAGTGCTTCCGCCTGCGGAATTGTGCGAGGAAAACCATCAAACAAGAATCCATTTTTACAGTCATCTTCTTGGATACGTTCTTGAATTAACTCAATAATCGTTTCATCTGACACCAGCCCACCCGACGCCATCACTTCTTTCACTTTTAAACCCAGCGGACTGCCAGCCTTAACGGCAGCTCTTAACATATCACCAGTGGAAATTTGCGGTACACCGTATGTTTCAGTAATAAACTGAGCCTGTGTGCCTTTGCCGGCTCCAGGTGCACCTAATAAAATTAATCGCATAAGGGTTGAACTCCGTTAATCAAAATAAAAATTTGTCGCAATACATTTCATATACTTTCTATCAAGCTTGTCTACTGCCAACCACAGACCAACAACGTAAAAACATTCACTGATGTTTTTTTATCGTGACTCAACCGCCTGTTAAATATAGACACACTATGCAGTCATTGCACAGATCTGGCTTCAGAAAAGAAAAGGCATTGCATCGTCGGGCAACATAAGCCGACGACCGCTATCAGGTTAGTAAGGGAGCGACATTATACAGTAACTAATTAGCAGATAAAGCCCCTAAAAATCCCTCCTAAATTTGAAAAGAATTTAAGGCTAACGATCCTCTCGTAGCGATATCAAAGACACTACGAGACGTTATCTAAAAGAGGCCTACGCCACCATCTGAGAGGTCATTCCATCAAGGCTGCGACATTGGTCGACAGTCAACTCAGCTAACGCGAATGCCTTGTCCTCATCAATGCCCAACGCTAAACACAATTCGGTTGCATCAATATCTAGCGGCTCATCACCAATGCCGTACTGTGCCAACAAGTAGTTGCTTAACTGAACCAACTTAACCTCTGACTCATACTCACCTTCATATGAGAAATTTTGATGCATTGCCGCAACCTTCACTGTCGACTCAGGCATTCCCCACATTTTTAGAAGAATCGCCCCCATCGAACCATGCCCTAATGCAATGAACTGCTGAGCACTCCCCATACCAAACACTTGCTGCTCGATATCTTGCATGCTCGACTCAGGCTCAGACTCTCTCAGCTTATTCAACATTTTGAATTCAGGCGGGAACAAATGTCCGATCAACAGAATACCAAAATTGTGTAGCAAGCCATTCAGATAAGCGTCTTTATCATTTAAGTGCAGCTCGGGGTCTGACATTAGCGCAAGCGCTTGGCTCAAAACACCTGAATAAAGAGCATGTTGCCAAAAGTTTTTCAGGCCTAATGGGCCATCTTCACTAATTGAGAACGCTTTTGCTGCCGCGATGCCCATCGCTAGTTTTGAAACGCGATCAAAACCAAGCACGATGTTAATTGCGTCTTTAATACTCGTTAATTCACCGCGGTAACTAAACAAAGCGGAACGCGCATAGCGCATGATTTGAGCAGACAAACTAGGGTCACGCTCAATAATATCTGACAAGCTGAATACATCGGAATCAGGATCTGAGGTGAGATGCAGAATTCGAACTGCGGTCTCGGGCATCGGCGGCAATTTGTAGACTTGTTGCAATTTCTTGGCAACGCCATCCAACGATAAATTCCCCCGACAAGCGTTAACACCGTCGCCAAGCGTTTTTTCGACCACTTCAGGCCAAACGCTTACGTTAACTTTTATCGCCCCTTTCATTGCCATACGCAACGCGCGACCAGGAAGGCGTAACATGGTACTTGCACAACCAGAGCGCATGAAGCAATGATCGAACTCCAAAACCTCTGAATCAATTAATATTGGTAGGCCATACGCCATGCCCAAAGCTGGGATATTTCCCGGTTCACAATCCTTAAACAGCTGTCCAGATTGATCAGCTGACAGCATCTGAAGCTCTCGACTAAGGGTTTTATTGACCACAGGCAAATCCAGATCGGCGAGATAAGGCACAACCGCCATAACAGGACCCTTTCGATCCAACAGCACAATTGCCTTCAAGGTTAATTCTGGGACCGCACCAGAAGACTCAATCGCCTGTTCAAAACTGGCACTACGAGGATGATGGATAGGCTGGCAGTCGATACCATGCTGTAAAAGATGCTGACTTAATTTGGATGCTATTGGCACGGTTCTAACCTGAGACGAAAGTGGACATTAGTTATCTCAAGAGTTTAGTACCATTTCGCAAAGACTTGCATCTCTGCATCACAAAGAACGGTATCGATTCTGTATGTTTTGTAAGCGTATGTTGCAAGCTTTGCAAAAAACCACCTGCCACATTTTTAGTTTAGCGACAGGTGGTTAGACCCCTTAATAGGCCAAACGACCTAGCCGGTGTTGCGAATTCCCGCAGCGATTCCGGCCATAGTGACCTTTAACGCCTGCTCCACAAGCTCAGCTTTGCGGCTGCCATCCTCCAATTGCCTCTCTCGCTTTAACAGCTCGGCCTGCAAGTAATGAAGCGGATTTGTATAAGGAGCCCTCACCTTCAATGACCAACTAACATGAGGGCTACTTTGCAACAACGTCGGCTGCTTTTTCACCTCATTAACGATCCTCGCAACATCACGATAACGATGCCTAAGCTCACGACCCAAAGGCTTTAGCTCTTCAGGCGACAACATCTGATCGTAATAACGCGCTATACGGTAGTCACCTTTCGCAACCACCATCTCCAACATATCAATATGCGTCTTGAAAAATGGCCATTGCGCTAACATTTCGTCTAGCACCGGCGCTCGATCCGAACCATGCAACGTCGCCAAGGCCTCATCGCTACCCAGCCACGCAGGGAGCATCAATCGCATCTGCGTCCATGCAAAAATCCACGGAATCGCGCGCAAGCTCTCTATGCCCCCGCCAGATTTCCGGCGTGCAGGCCTACTCCCTAGTGCCAACTTACCTAACTCTGCTTCTGGTGTGGCCGCGCGAAAGTACTCTACAAATCCGTCTGTCTCACGAACCATTTTTCGGTACGACGCAAGCGAAATTGCGGTTAAGTCTGTCATCATCTCGCGCCATTCAGCCTTCGGCTTCGGTGGCGGCAACAAACTCGCCTCAATCACTGCATTTGTATAGACCTTAAAGCTCTGTTTTGCGACGGCAGGCGAGCCAAACTTAAAGCGAATCATTTCGCCCTGCTCTGTGATCCGAAAATTCCCCGCCACAGACCCTGGAGGTTGAGACAGAATTGCTCGGTTTGCAGGACCCCCACCACGCCCGACAGTGCCACCGCGGCCGTGAAATAGAGTCAACTTAACCGCATGTTTATCAGCAATTTCTACGAGGCTTTCTTGGGCTCGATACTGGGCCCAAGCCGCCGCCATCTGACCCGCGTCTTTTGCTGAGTCAGAATATCCGATCATGACCTCTTGGCGACCCGCGCAATAGTCTGCGTACCAATCGACTGAAAGCAAATCATCGATCGCCTTTGAAGCCCCTGACAAATCGTCGAGCGTTTCAAATAACGGCACTACTTTTAATGGATGAGTAATCCCTGATTCTTTTAGCAGCAAGATGACACTCAACACATCAGATGGCGCGCTTGCCATTGATATAACATAAGAACCCAAAGCTGAGGCGGGTTGCTTTGCGACAATACGACACGTGTCCAACACTTCTCGAACATCACGTGAGCACGCCCAGTCATGCGGGATCAGCGGGCGCTTGCCCTGCAACTCTTTCAACAAAAATGTCTGACGCTCGGGTTCAGACCATTCTGAAAAGTCGCCTAAACCAAGATATCGTGTCAACTCACTCATGACATCGACGTGACGCTCAGAGTCTTGGCGGACGTCCAGCTTAACCAGTTCCGTACCAAAGCAGCGCGCGCGCCGAATTGTATCCAACAACAGTCCATTGGCTACATTGTTCAAACCCATTTCTAACAACGAACGATGACAGAGCAATAAAGGCTCTAACAGATCTTCGTTGTCGAAGATTACGCACTCATCGTCGCTCATATCGCCTTTTGCAGCGCGAGCAGCCCACTCTCTCGTTGCAAGCAATCGCGAGCGTAAGTGGATAAGTATCAAACGATAAGGCTCATCTCGGTTACGATCATCCTCTGTGCGATATTGCGCTGCGGCCTCTTTTAGCTCTTGCGAACACTCCCACATAGACAGACTGTTAAGCAGCTGCCCCACATCTCTCAAATACAAATCCGCTGCCATCCAACGACTTAAAGCGAGCACTTCTCGAGTAGTTGCCGAGGTAACGTTCGGGTTGCCGTCGCGATCGCCCCCCATCCAAGACGCCATTGAAATTGGCGCGGCGTCGACGGGCAAACTAATCTGAAAGTTATCCTGCAAAGCAACATCCAGCTCTCTTAAAAAATCTGGCAACGCTTCCCACAAGCTGTTCTCTATCACCGCAAAACCCCAGCGGGCCTCATCAATCGCAGATGGTCGATCTTGCCGTATTTCGTTCGTATGCCAAGCTTCACACACGTACTGACTCAGCTGGTCACGCAAATGCTTTGCTTCCGACTCACTCAAATCTTGTCGATCACGTTTAGCTAAGCAGTCGGCAATCGCATCATATTTCATGATCAAGGTTCGTCGCGTCACCTCTGTAGGGTGAGCGGTTAGTACAAATTCTATGTTGAGATCGGAAAGCAATGCGCGCATATCATCGCTATTTTTCCCGCACTGCCTTAGGCGCCCAAACAGCTCATCAAAACGCTCAACCCCCTCCTCACTTTCTTCACTACCACGGCGAACGCCGTGATATTGCTCTGCAATATTGGCCAGATTTAAAAACTGGTTAAATGCGCGCGCAACGGAAACCACCTCTTCGTCGCCTAGACTATTTAGCAGTGTCACCAGTTCAGGCCCAGCATCACCGTCATCGACATCACTATCGTCTTTCGCCACAGTGCGAATCTGCTCTATCTTTGCGAGAAACTCGTCACCCAAGTGTTCTTGGATATTCTCGCCCAATATATCTCCCAACAACCGAACATTGTCTCTCAACGAACGATGCACTTCTGACATAAATACCCCTAGTGTGGTTGCAACTCACAGCGCGCGCCATGCTTTTTGTATCAACTGAAAGTAACAAAAAACTCACAAACTTTGCACTAACATTTTTGCTAACTGACACTATCCTTAATGTAACGACTGTATAGAAAATACGCAGCCTAAAAGACAGATCGACCATAACAGGACATTGAACATGAGAATTAAAGCGCTAGCCAACTACTGGGAAAAACAGGCGAAAGCAACCTTAACGACCGAAGAATACTCCTTCCGACTGCCCGTAGAAGATGCCGCCAAAATAACAGCCTTGGCGGAGATGTACCCTAAACGTACGAAAAATGAAATTCTTGGAGAGTTGATTTCTTCTGCGCTCGAAGAGCTGGAAACTAGCATGCCCTATATCCAGGGCAAACAAGTGTTAGAGCACGATGAAATGGGTGACCCGATTTTTGAAGATGTTGGACCCACACCACGCTTTCTAGATTTGAGCAATAAGTACCGGCTACTAATCAAGCAAGAACAAAGAGCGGCAAACAGCTAAGATTTAGTGTCGACCAGTCGTTTGTTAACGCCCTTTTTCGGCTAGGTTTAACTTGCGATCAGTTTAACAACGGGGCTTCGCAGCCCTATTGTTAACACCAAACAAGACTTACTCCGCCTCGCGGTCTCGATAACCAATTAAATACAACACAGCATCCAAACCTAGATTTGAGATAGCGTGCTCTGCGCTTTCCTTGACTAAAGGTTTTGCTCGAAACGCCACCCCCAAGCCCGCACGACTAAGCATTGGCAAATCATTGGCACCATCGCCAACAGCAATAACTTGCTCTCGACCAATATTCTCTTTCGCCGCCAGTTCATCTAGCAGTTCAGCCTTTCGCTGACCATCAACGACACGGCCCGACACCCGACCAGTCACTTTACCATTCTCAATTTCAAGCTCATTGGCAAACACATAATCAATACCAAGCTTCGACTGCAAACCCCTTGCAAAGTAAGTAAAGCCACCAGATAAAATTGCGGTTTTATAGCCCAAGCTTTTTAGCGTTGTAATCAGTCGCTCTGCACCTTCTGTCAGCTTCAATCGCGCCGCTATCCCTTCAAGAACATCTTCACTCAAGCCCTCCAGCAGCCCGACACGCCTAGCAAAACTCTCGGTAAAATCAATCTCACCGCGCATCGCCGCTTCGGTAATTTTAGCCACTTGCTCACCAACACCAGCCTCTTTTGCCAACTCGTCAATGACTTCAGCTTCGATCAGCGTCGAGTCCATATCAAAAACCACCATTCGGCGATTTCTGCGATAAACCGTATCTTCTTGAAAAGCAATATCAACCGCGAGCTCCGTCGCAATATGCAAGAAGTCAGCGCGCAGCTGGTCTTGATCCGGTGCCGTACCACGGACCGAAAACTCGATGCACGCCTGGCTATCTTCAATTGAGCGAGTCAAAACAGGGCGACCAGACAAGCGAGAAATGTTGTCTATATTCAAGCCATGCTTTGCGGTGACTTCAGACACGCGAGCAATCTGCTCTGCCGAAATTGAACGCGACAACAAAGAAACGATATATCGTGCTTTACCTTTACCTTCTACCCACTGCTGATATTCGGCGGGAGAAACAGGCTTGAATGACACATCTAGCGACAACTCATGCATGCGAAACAGCAAATCCTTCATCACGCCCGACGCATTAGACTCTTCAGGCACTTCGACCAAAATTCCCCACGTCAAATGATCGTGAATAACCGCCTGTCCAATATCTAGAATACGCACATCATACTGCGCCATAATTCCAGTTATCTCTGAGGTTAGACCAGACTGATCCCGACCCGACACATTAATCAGAATAATTTCACTCACTGTCTACTCTTGCCCCTCTTCAACCGACTCAGCGGCAGCCGCACCCGTACTGCCGTCAACAACTTCTATCTTATCAACCCGCTGCAATCCCCGCGGTAACTTATGCCCCCGCCGACCTCTCTCACCTATGTAATGCGTTAAATCGCTATACTTCAGCTTTAAATGTCGCTTCCCGGAGTGAATCACTAATTGGTCAGTCTCTTTAAACAGACAGACTGCTACCATCCACTCTTCACGGCTTTGCACACGAGCACTTGGGATACTAATAATCTTATTGCCCTTTCCTTTTGCAAGCTCTGGTAAGCTCTTAAGCGGAAAAACCAACATTCGACCTTCATTGCTAATCGCTGCCAAATACTGAGACTCAAGGCTGTCGATGATGACAGGCATCATGACCTCAGCACCTTTGGGCAAAGACAAGGCTGCTTTACCGGCTTTGTTCTTACTTTGAAGGTCACCTAATTTGCCTATGAAGCCGTAGCCTGCATCGGACATCATTAGCAAGCGCTGCTCAGGTTCGCCCAGCATGACAGCCTTAAATGTTGCTCCAGACGGTGGGTTTATTTTTCCGGTTAACGGCTCACCTTGCCCTCGTGCGGATGGCAATAAATGTGTCGCAACCGTATAAGCACGTCCCGTCGAGTCTACAAATACCGAGCTCTGATTGCTCTTTCCCTTCGCAGACAACGCATACGCATCGCCTGACTTATAGCTTAACCCTGTTGGATCGATATCGTGCCCTTTAGCAGCTCGCACCCAACCTTTATCGGACAAGACAACGGTAACCGGTTCAGACGAGAGTAGGTCAGCATCACTAAACGCCTTCGCCTCCAACCTTTCAACAATAGGAGAACGTCTATCATCTCCATACTTCTCGGCATCTGCCAAAATTTCTTTTTTAATCAGGGTTTTCATACGCGCTTTGGAGCCAAGAATTTTTTGCAGTTTTTCTCGCTCAGCTTCTAGCTCAGACTGCTCCGCGCGAATTTTGACTTCTTCTAAACGCGCCAACTGCCGCAATTTAGTATCTAGAATGTAGTCGGCTTGAATATCACTAAGGTTGAAGCGCGCCATCAGCACCTGCTTCGGTTCGTCTTCAGTCCGAATAATATGAATCACTTCATCAATATTCAGAAACGCAACCAACAAGCCATCTAACAAATGAAGTCGCTTTTCAACTTTATCCAGCCGATAGTTTAGTCGTCGCGTGACGGTATCCGTTCGATAGCTCAACCACTCAGTCAGCAAGGTACGCAAGCCTTTTACGGCTGGACGCCCGTCGATACCAATTACATTCAAGTTAACACGATAGCTTCGCTCTAAATCAGTCGACGAATACAAATGCCCCATCAACGCTTCAACATCAATGCGATTGGAGCGAGGCACGATAACCAAGCGCGTGGGGTTTTCGTGATCCGACTCGTCACGCAAATCTGCCACCATTGGGAGCTTTTTCGCCTGCATCTGACCGGCAATCTGCTCCAACACTTTCGCGCCCGATGTTTGGTAGGGTAACTCTGTCACGACGATGTCGCCGTTCTCTTGGTCGTAAACAGCCCGCATTCGAACTGACCCTCGGCCCGTTTCATAGATATTCTTTAGATCTCTCGCTGGCGTTACGATCTCCGCCCGAGTGGGATAATCAGGCCCTTTTACATGCATCATTAACGCATCGATATCTGCTTTATCATCATCAATCAGGTGAATACATGCAGCCGCCACTTCACGTAAATTATGCGGGGGAACATCTGTCGCCATACCGACTGCAATTCCCGTGGTACCGTTTAATAGCAAATTGGGTAGCCGCGCCGGTAGCGTTCTAGGCTCATCCATCGTGCCGTCGAAGTTGGGCGCCCATTCAACGGTGCCCTGTCCTAACTCAGCTAGTAATACGTCAGCATACGGCGCCAATCGAGACTCGGTATAACGCATCGCAGCAAAAGATTTGGGGTCATCGGCTGAGCCCCAGTTTCCCTGCCCATCGACCAAGGGGTAGCGATAGCTAAATGGCTGCGCCATCAGCACCATAGCCTCATAACACGCACTATCACCATGCGGGTGGAATTTACCCAGTACGTCACCAACGGTTCGCGCTGACTTCTTGTACTTGGCCGTTGACTTCAAACCCAGCTCTGACATGGCATACACAATGCGCCGCTGAACAGGCTTAAGGCCATCACCGACATGCGGCAAAGCACGATCTAAGATCACGTACATGGAATAATCGAGATAAGCTTTCTCGGTATACTCTTTGAGAGAGACCCTTTCTATGCCCTCATCAATAGGGATAATATCTGAACTCATGGCTGCGCAGACTTCCTTTAACTGGAGACGATCAAACGAGCCATTATAGGCATGAGCCACAGGCTTTCAATCTAAAGCTGCTAGCAGCGCAAGATTACCGAATCGTCAGCCTAAAAATGGAAGCCAAAGCAAAAATCTCGTGATAAGATATCGGTGAGTCAAGACATCAGATTTCGTAGACACGGAGTCGCATAAATAATCTGAATTAATCACGCTTTTATAGTGCAGGATAAGGGACATCCATGAGTTCAAGTTTATCTGTCGAAACGCTAAAAGATCAGCCAGCCACTCAGCACCAGAACATTGATGATAGTGAACGAACTCTCGACCCTTCGGGGCCGAATAACTCAATAAAAGAACAAGAATCGAATCCTATGAGCGTCGCCCCTCCGTCTGGTAAACCCTGTATGCAGTTGAAAGGTTCGCTCGTCCCAATGACCGTATTGGAACTAAACCATTTCGAAATCGATCAATTTATTAGCGATATTCGAGCGAAGACCTCACAAGCACCTGACTTCTTTGACAACTTGCCAGTCGTGATTGGTCTGGAAAAATTTGAAGAAAGCGGATCACTCCCCTTCAAACAACTAATTGATGCCTGCCAGGAACACTCTATCAGAGTGGTCGCGGTGCGCGGAGGCTCCGAGCTATTACAATCAGCGGCAAAGCAAGCCGGACTCGGTATATTACCAAAGCAAAAAGAACGTTCGAACCAAGAACCTCAACACATTGAAAGTCAGAACACGCCAGCGAAAGCAGATGCTTCAGCGGCCGGCGCTAGACAAAACCAGACTCCGACCATCCAAGCTCAAGTAGAAACGGTAGAAGTCGAAGTCATCAAAAAAGTAATTCAAAAAGAGCGCCAAGTCAGTAAAGTTGTCAACCAACCCGTGCGCTCCGGCCAACAAGTTTATGCACAAGATGGTGACCTAATTGTACTTTCATCAGTGAGTGCTGGCGCTGAAATTCTCGCCGACGGTAATATCCATGTTTATGGCACACTGCGCGGCAGAGCACTGGCAGGGGTTAAAGGTGACACCACTGCTCGCATATTCTGCCATAGCCTAGCCGCCGAGCTAGTATCTATCGCGGGACAATACAAAATTAGTGAAGATATCGACCGCAGCGCGCTCGGAAAAGCCGCTCAAGTCTATTTGGATAAGGATGCCCTGCGTTTCAAAGAGCTTGAGCTCTAACAAACGCATAATAAAAGATGCCTGGGAGTAAAAACTCGCTACCCAAGGCACATATAATCAACAGCAGCGGTCTAATGTCTCTTGGCATGACCACACGACAGCAACATGGGAAGCACAACATTGGCTAAGATAATTGTAATCACATCGGGAAAAGGGGGCGTTGGTAAAACAACCAGCAGCGCTTCAATCTCAACCGGCTTAGCGCTTAAAGGTAAGAAAACCGTCGTCATCGACTTCGATGTAGGTTTACGAAACCTGGACCTAATCATGAATTGTGAACGACGGGTCGTTTACGATTTTGTGAACGTCATAAACGGTGAATCAACGCTAAACCAAGCATTGATTAAGGATAAACAAGTCGAGAACCTGTTCATCCTTCCCGCCTCTCAAACGCGGGACAAAGACGCACTCTCAAAAGAAGGCGTTGAGAAAGTCCTTAATGAACTCTCAGAAACCTTTGACTACATAATCTGTGACTCTCCAGCTGGAATCGAGCACGGCGCGCAAATGGCACTCTATTTTGCTGACGAGGCCATCATCGTTACAAACCCGGAAGTTTCTTCCGTTAGGGACTCAGACCGAATTCTAGGTATTCTACAGAGTAAATCACGACGCGCAGAGCGCGGCGATGACCCCGTGAAGGAACACCTACTACTCACACGATATAACCCTGTCAGAGTGGAAAAAGGCGAGATGCTAAGCGTTGAAGACGTTAAAGACATTTTGGCTATCAAGCTACTTGGCGTTATTCCTGAGTCCCCTGCTGTACTGTCTTCATCAAACTCTGGCGTCCCTGTTATTCACGACCAAGAGACCGCCGCTGGCCAAGCATATGATGACGCAGTTGAACGCTTAATCGGCAACCAAAAACCACATCGTTTTTTGAACATCGAGAAGAAGGGGTTCTTCAAGCGCATGTTTAAGGGGGCCGCTACCGCATGAGTTTTCTAGACTATTTTAAAAGCAGCAAGAAAAACACCGCATCTATCGCGCGCGAACGTTTGCAGATTATCGTTGCGCATGAACGAGGAAAACGAGAACAGCCGGACTATCTGCCTCAGCTGCAGCAAGAAATTCTGGACGTTATTCGTCGCTATGTTTCGATAGATCAAGATGATGTGCAAGTTCAACTGGATAAGAATGGCAACTGCTCTGTTTTGGAGCTAAACGTCACCTTACCTGATTGAACAATAGCCCTAAGATGGAACCCGATGAATGAAGCAATATCTAATCGGTATTTGTTTTATAACGGCGACACTGCTGCTCAGCCAAACTGGCTGGGCAGTTTCTCAAGACTTAATTGACCTAGACCACCCTAGCTGGTCCCTCTCCGACACCATTGGAGAGGTGAGCGTTTATACGCGAAGCTACCCCAAGTCGAACATTAAAGCGTTCAAAGCACGCGCGACGATTGAGCTTCCTCTTGCCCAGATTATCGCTGCAATGGCCGAACCAGGTAGCGCTGCCCGCTGGATAGATCAATGCTTGAATGCCACAACCCTAGTGGGACCGCGCCTTAACAACAGAGTAAGCTATACGCTCAACAACCTACCTTGGCCTTTTTCAAATCGGGACGTTGTTGCGAGAGTGATCACCAGCAGCCCAAATAATCCAAACGAAATAATCATTAATATCTCCAGCGCTAACGAGATAGACCAACCAGAACATCCTGACGCCGTGCGCATTAAAACATTAAACGCTCGATATAGACTTCGTGCTTTATCACCCGAGCTTACTGAGTTTGTTTGGTCTCAACATACCGAGCCCGCCGGCTATCTCCCTGACTGGCTCATCAACGCAAAGTTGATTGAAATACCGAGCCTTTCCATCCCGAAACTAATCTCACTTGCGTCCAACGAGCGTTACATTGGCGCTCAAATTATGTTCGACGAAAACCTTAATTTTAGCGATGTCACTCTCGCAAATGGACTGCAAATAAGCACCCTATTCCCGATACTGGCAAAGCACTCATCGACACTGAAACCAACATCAGAGAAATAACCATGTCACATTCAAAATATCTGACTGCAAAAGACGTTATGACGCCGCATGTTAAGTCAGTCCCACAATCTTGGACCATGCAAAAATTTGCTGAATTTCTATCCCAAAACAATATTTCAGGCAGCCCAGTGGCTGATGAAGATGGGAAGTTGGTCGGCATTGCCACACTCAAAGACATTGCCGAATTCCACTTTCAATCCGTCAATGAGAACTACGAGCAGCAAATGACTGACGAGGAACTTAAAGAGTCCCGTCGCTTGCGCATGATGATATTTGAAGGCTTAGCAAAGGTCCCTGTAGAAGTGAGAGACATCCTAACCCCTATTGTTTTTTCCGTCTCGGAGGATGCGACAGTAAAGGAAGTCGCGGAATTAATGATGGCAGAACACCTGCATAGAGTTTTCGTCAAGTCAGGCGAAACCTTGACCGGCATTATTACAACGTATGACCTGCTCAAGGTTATCGTAGAAGAGGTAGCATAACCGTTGTTGGCGCGACAGCTGCGCTTTAACGCTCGTTTTTCTAACACACTGTAGGTGGTTAACATGGTGGAAAGCATTCAAGCGATCAAGAAAAAGTTATTTGTTCTCGATACAAACGTACTCATGCACGAACCAGAGTCGATCTATAAGTTCGAAGAGCATGATGTTTTTATCCCCCTGAGAGTTCTCGAAGAGCTCGATAGCCACAAACGTGGTCAGAACGAAATTGCCCGTAACGCACGTCAAGCACACCGCTATCTAGACGAACTTTTATCCGCCATCGACCTAAAAAACCTAGCACAAGGGATTCCACTTAAAAGTGGCGGGAAGCTGCACTTCCAAACCTTTGAAAAAGACCGCGAGCGCGTCGCAGACAACGAAATCATTACCGTCACTAAGCAACTTCGAATTGATAAGGAAGACGAAGGTATCAGTGTTGTTCTCGTCACGAAAGACATCAACATGCGCATCAAAGCATGCGTGCATGGCATTATTTCAGAAGACTATCGTAATGACCAAGTAGCCAACGTCAGCGACGAATCCCAATTCGGTGGCCAAATTGAAATCACCGATGCCATGTGGGAAGCCCCCGGTACAGACATTAAAATCGAGCGCGAAGACTCAGCAGACGTCGGCACGATTATCGTCTATCAAATCACTGCGCCTTGGGTAGGTAACTGGACCGCCAATACACATATCTACTCGAACTCCTCTAGCAACAAGACATTTCGAGGCATCCTTCGAGAGGTAGAAGGTCAATGCGCAACCATTGAGCTACTTCCTGATTTTGAATCTCAATACCATTGCTGGGGAATCCAAGCCAAGAACAAGGAACAGAATTTCGCTTTATCCGTACTCACCGACCCTGAAATAGACTTCGTCACCATTGCAGGCGATGCGGGAACAGGAAAAACGCTATTAACCTTGGCAGCCGCCCTCCAGCTTGTTTACGAAGATAAGTTTTACGACGAAATAATTGTCACTCGGGCGACGGTTCCAATGGGGGAAGACATTGGCTTCCTACCTGGCGAGGAAGAAGCCAAAATAGAGCCTTGGATGGGCGCAATTACCGATGCTCTTGAAACACTAAGCGCCAGCCCTGAAGGCAATGACTTCGAACGCAAGTCAGGTGTCGAGTTTCTTAAAAGCCGAGTAAAAGTAAAAAGCTCTAGCTTCATGAGAGGACGCAGCTTTTCAGACAAATTCTTTCTCATCGACGAGGCGCAGAACCTCACCGCCGCACAAATGCATGGACTGATATCACGTGCAGGCCCGGGCACTAAAGTCGTTGCGATTGGCAATTTAAAGCAAATCGATACACCCTACCTTAGCGCCTCAACAAGCGGGTTCAGCTTTGCGATTGATCGAATGCGAAACTGGAAGCACTATGCTCACATCACGCTGCATAGCGTTGAGCGCTCGCGCCTAGCGGACTATGTGGCTGCAAACTTTTCAGACTGACCTGAACAAAGGCAAGAAAGTATACCCTTGAACTTGCTGGCGAGGACTTGGACGAGCCCTGCCAGCATTTTTTGTGGCAAGCGCCATAGGTTTTCTCTTGCCATCGAATACCACTCTTGCGATATTCCTCCCACCTTTTGAGCTTCGCTCACAAGGCGCCAATATGGAGCCGTAACCTCAACACATTAAAGGACAAACTGTGAAAACCTACCTAAGAGTCGCACTCGCATTTTTACTCACCAATCTCACGTCAAGCCCAGCATCTGCAGAAGAGTCGCTCGAAAGCAAAGACAAACAAACCAAGTCTGGGGTCGAGTTTTTAGTCGCAGCAGGATTAACTTTTGGCGGAGACGATTTAGTTGAGATTGACGTATCCGATGGCCCTGACGAAGAGCTTAACGCAGGCGGCTTGTTTGACCTCCGAGCAGGCACCGCTTATCGATTTGAAGACAGCCCTTTTGCTCTTCAGTTTACATTCGGCTATCACTTTGACTCTGTATCTGGCGAAGACGAGTTTGGCGGCGACGCCGACTTTAAATTCTCTCGTTTTAGCTATGAGCTACTTGCTCGCTACCATATCAACAAGCACCAACTAGGGCTGGGCGTAATACAGCATACCGGCGTAGAACTAGAATTAGATGGGCTTGGATTGAAAACGAACATTGACTACGATGACGCGACCGGCTTCGTTGCTGAGTATGCCTACTGGATTACTCCAAAAGTCTCCGCAGCGCTTCGCTACGCCGACATCACCTACGAACCTAGTAACACTCTAGCGACTATTGGCGGCGGCGACGCTAGACTACTGGAGCGCGATGGCAGTCATATCGGCATCTATGGAATCATCCACTTTTAATCCCCTAGTAACAGGTAATAACGAACAACCTAGCTCACTATTATTCCCCCGCTTACATCTAGATATAATAAGCGGGGGACCCTTAAACACAGAAAACTCCCATAACGCTTATCGTCTGTTGACGAGCCATGCATCGCGATGCAGTATGTACATTAACCTTACGGTCAATCTGGCGAGTATCACCCTACATGACTCAAGCAACAGTTATACAAGCACTCAAGAGCATGGCAACAATTGCTGTAAGGTCTTTGCTTACTCTGATAGCGGCCTATCCTCTGTCCACTTATGCCGACAGTACAGACAGTAAACACTCAATTTCTTCTCTAAATCTCGCCGCGACAGATTGGTGCCCATATAGCTGTGACAGCTCCCAATCCCCTGGCTTCGTAACTGAAGCAATGACCCATGCCCTTGCGAAAGAAGACATAACACTAACCGTCACGATTTTACCATGGACACGTGCGATCAAAATGACAGAGCAAGGCCAATTTGATGGCCTACTAACCGCCTCAGTAAACGAAGCCCCTGGTTTTCACATTACCGAAGCCCCCAGCGGAGAGTATCAAGTTTGCCTATATTCACACCCCGACTCGTCATTTACCTACAATGACCGAGAATCTTTTAATGACGTAATATTAGGAGGAATACAGGATTACGGATACGGAAAACCGATTGACGACATTATCAACACGCCACGAGCAGCCGAGCAGGTCTACTTACTTTCAAGCTCAAACCCTCTGCTTTCCTTGGTCGAAATGACATACAAAAGAAGAATTGATGCTTTTGCTGAAGACAAACACGTCTTGGAGCATTATTTGAAAGATAAAGAAAATCAGCAGCTTAAGAACAGCGGTTGCTTAGAGAAACACCTCTTCTTCACCGCTATTTCGCCACACTACGAGAAACGAAAAGAAGCCATCACGCTATTGAACAAGGTACTCGCTAGCGACGACTATAAGTTGCTCTATACTCAAGCCCAGCAACGATATAGCGCCCCTTAACAAAGCTAACTGTAATTTGAACAACAGGCGCATGCTGGGTCTTTCCGTAGACGCATAGTCCGCCACTCAGAATACAAAGCATCAAAGATCATCAATCGTCCTACCAGAGTATTACCAATACCTGCCACTATCTTGATCGCCTCCAATGCTTGCATCGTGCCGATAATGCCGACCAACGGCGACAGGACGCCCGATTCAGAACAACTTAAGGCCTCCTCACCCAAATCACTATAAAGACACTGATAGCAAGGGTTATCACTAGAACGCATATCAAACACGGACACCTGTCCTTCCATCCGAATAGCCGCGCCTGAAATCAGCGGCTTAGACCACTCAACACACGCGCTATTGATGGCGAAACGAACGTTAAAGTTATCCGTACAATCAACAACAACGTCTGCATCCCTCACTAGTGCTGACAAATCTTGCGCATCCGCTTTCGTTTTAAGCGTCTTAACAACAACGTGTGGGTTAATCGAGGCCAAGCGTTTTGCAGCCGATTCGACCTTCGATAGACCAATACTCGACTGCTCGTGCAGTACTTGGCGCTGCAAGTTACTTAGCTCTACATCGTCATGATCAACTAGCGTGAGCGTTCCAATACCTGCTGCGGCTAAATAAAGCGCCACCGGACTTCCTAGACCACCAACACCGATGACCAGCACAGAAGCATTCGCCAGCGCCAACTGCCCTTTAACATCAAACGCCGGCAACATAATTTGACGACTATATCGCAATAGCTCTTCGTCACTAAGGTGCTCAATCATGATTACATCCTTACCTTATATACTGCCCAAGGCTTATACGGTCATTGCCGCCTAAGTCCTGGCAGCCCTCTACCGCACTAAAACCATTTTCAATCAACAATCGCTTAACCGCCTCAGCTTGATCATACCCATGCTCTAGCACGAGCCAGCCAGAATCGTTCAGGTAAGCGGGTGCCCGCGATACGATATGCCGAATATCTGCTAAGCCTTTATCCTCGGCCACCAACGCTGAGTTAGCCTCAAAGCACAGATCACCTTCGTAAAGATGCTTGTCCTTTGGTGCTATATAAGGAGGATTAGAGACGATTAGATCAAAAGTATGGCCCGCGGCTTTCTCAAACCAGTCGCTTTGAAAAAACTCGACCTTACTTAATTGATATTTGTCAGCATTCTTTTGCGCGAGCTCAACTACCGAAGCTTTGAAGTCACATCCAAATACTTTCCAGTCAGGCTTTTCAGTTGCTAACGACAAAGCAATTGCTCCGGTTCCAGTGCCTAGATCCAGCACATGAGTGCCTATTGGCAGCGACAACGCTAAGGCTCGTTCGACCAATACTTCTGTATCTTGGCGCGGGATTAAGGTGTCGGGAGAAACAAGCAGATCAAGCGTCCAAAATGCCTGCCGACCAATCAAATGCGCGACCGGCTCGCCATCAATGCGACGCGCTAGCCATTCATGCAGCGTTTCCAGCTGTTCGACCGTTAATTCCGTCTCAGGCCATGTCCGTAAATAAGCAGGCTGGCATTCCAGCAATTCGCAAAGCAGCAACTCCATATCGTACCGGGGGTTGTCGCCCGGCAACGTTTTATAAAGTAAAAGTGTCTTAGCAATGCTACTCATAAATGCGAGGCTATGAATCACCCATCGAGGCGAGCAACTCTACTTGATGCTCATGTAGCAGCGGGTCAATCACAACACCCAGGTCACCTTCCATCACTTCCGCCAATTTATATAACGTTAAGTTGATTCGATGATCCGTCATGCGCCCTTGTGGAAAGTTATAGGTACGTATACGCTCAGAGCGATCACCGCTACCAACTAAGCTTTTACGCGTGCTCGACTGCTCTTGCGCTGCGGCATCTTGCTCTGCCGTCAACAACTTTGACTGCAATAAAGACATCGCTTTCGCTTTGTTCTTATGCTGAGAGCGCTCATCTTGACACTCAACCACAACACCCGTGGGCAAGTGAGTTATTCGAATCGCAGAGTCGGTCTTGTTAACATGCTGACCACCAGCACCCGACGCCCGAAACGTATCTATCCGCAAATCGCCCTTGTTGATCTCAACGTCATTAACAGACTCGATCTCTGGCATTACCGCAACTGTGCACGCCGACGTGTGAATACGACCTTGGGATTCGGTTTCAGGGACGCGCTGAACCCGATGAGCCCCAGACTCAAACTTCAATGTCCCATAAACGCCTTCGCCGACGACACGCGCAATAATCTCTTTGTAGCCGCCATGCTCACCAATATTTTCGCTAACGACCTCGACCTTCCAGCGCTTGCGCTCTGCATAGCGGGCATACATTCGGAATAAGTCGCCAGAAAAAATCGCCGCCTCATCGCCGCCGGTCCCTGCGCGAATTTCCAAAAAGACATTACTTTTGTCATTAGGATCTTTCGGAAGCAGCAAGGTTTGTAAGTCTCTATCGAGACCTTCTAAGTTCTGAGTTGCCTCCTTTAACTCTTCCTCCGCCATTTCTCTCATATCCGCATCGCCGTCCTTCATCAGCGATTGCGCCTCGTCTATATCTTCCTGTGCTTGTCTATATGATGCATAACACTGCACAACCGGCTCGATTTCGGCATATTCCTTAGAAAAGTCACGAAATTTGTTTTGGTCAGATATAACCGACGCATCGCCTAACAAATGACCAAGCTCTTCGTAGCGCTCACTAATGCTGTCTAAACGAAGTAATAGAGAATCTTTCATGTGGATAATTTCTTGTGGGTAGTTTCTTAAAGTAAAGGACTTAAAACAGGGCCGGCAGTTTAGCACCCTTAGGCGCTCGTAACGAGTAATCGACACTCGCGTTCAACACTAAAGTTCGTACAGGCCAACCAATCAGTCAGACAAATCAAACAAAGTACGTAGCCATGTGCCCGCAAGCTCGTCACCCTGCTCGGCAGACTTTCTCACTTGCGTGGTTGGCGTATGGATCAACTTATTGGTTAAAGAACGCGACAAACTTTTAACCACAGCCTCCGCATCAGCCCCGCCTTTCAATGCATTGAGCGCTTTCTCAAGCTCAGCTTGCTGAATGCTTTCTGCATGTGAGCGAAACGATCGAAGCAATTCGCCTGCGCCCGTCCCTCGCTGCTGATTCATAAACTGCGCACTACCTTGCTCTACCAAGGCTTCGGCCTCTTGGGCCGCCTGCTCGCGAGATTTGAGATTCTGGTCGATCACCTGCTTAAGATCGTCTACCGTATACAAATATACGTCAGACAATTCACCCACTTGCGGCTCGATATCACGAGGCACCGCAATATCCACCATAAAAATTGGACGGTGCTTACGATATTTTAAGGCGCGTTCGACAGCCCCTTTGCCCAAAATGGGGAGCGAACTGGCGGTAGACGCAATCACTATATCGGAGTCGATCAATAAGTCAGGGATATCGCCTATCAAGGCCGCCTCTCCGCCGACCAAGTCAGACAATTCCTGCGCTCGCGCCAGGGTTCGATTGGCAATCACAATTCGCTTTACACCTGCCTGCTTAAGGTGACGCGCCACTAACTCAGTCGTTTTACCCGCCCCGATCAATAAGGCGTTATTATTCGAGAAATCAGCAAACAGCTGGCCCGCTAACTCAACGGCTGCCGCCGCCACAGACACTGGGTTTTCTCCAATTGCCGTTTCCGTCCTCACTTTTTTTGCGACAGAAAAACTATGCTCAAACATTCTGCCCAGCCGGCCACCAATTGCATTCTCTTGCAACGAACTCGCGTAGGCAGACTTAAGCTGTCCCAATATTTGCGGCTCACCCAAGATAAGCGAGTCCAAGCCAGACGCTACGCGCATCACATGCGCGACCGCTTCACGATCTCGATAAGAAAAGCTACAAGGCTCTATGTTTGAGGGAGAAACACTATGGAAGTCCGCCAACCAACCCAACATTTTCGACACATCTAAGACGTCATCGCCGATACAGTATATTTCTGTCCGGTTACAGGTCGATAAAATGACCGCTTCCGCCACTTTTGGCACAGACACCAAAGACGACAACGCGTCGCCTATCTTCTGCAGGTCGAAAGCCACTTTCTCGCGGATCTCTACCGGGGCGGTTTTATGATTGATGCCAAAAGCAAGGAAGGACATTAACTATATGGGTATCTTGAAATAAAGCGTCTATTCTACAAAGAGGCTGCCCCGAAAGCCAAGCGTATTAAGCAAGAAGAGCAAGTTTACTGCGACTCAGCTTCAACACACGCAATATGCCAAACGTGTCGGTTGACAGCATACTGGCTTATGTCATCATTACGACCCATCGTTCGACGATCCTGAAAGGAAAACACTTGAACCTGTACAAATCATTTTTCGCGGTTTCGATAGCGCTTACCCTCAGCGCCTGCGCACACTTCAAAAATAACACGGACTCCTCCAATGAGGCGACAGCTGAGACAGCGGATCTAAGCTCGAAAAAAGAAGCCCCTGAATATGGTGATTTTAGTCTCGAAGACGACACACTATACGATCTTTTGGTCGCAGAAATTGCCGCCCAACGTAATCAGCTCAACGTCACGCTGCTCAACTACATCCAACAGGCAAGGCATACACGAGACCCTGACGTTATTCGACGCGCCATCAATGCTGCCCAGTTCTCCAAAGACCCTATTGCGGTCAAAGAGCTTGGTCTGTTATGGACAGAAGCCGAACCCGAAAACCCATTAGCGCATCAGCTCATGGCCTATCAATACTCAATCGAAAAGCAATACTCCGATGCGATCTATCACATTGACCGAGTGATTGAACTCGGCGGAAACATTAGTATTGAAAGTCTTGCGATTGGCTCACAAGCGCTGCCAGAAAAAGACAAACAAGAGCTGCTCGCGCTCTATGAAAAACTGCTAAAAAAGCACCCTGAAAGCCACCCTATTCGCTACAGCCTTGCCATTGTCCAGAGCAATCTCAATCAACCAAAAGAGGCATTGGCGAACCTTGACTACATACTTGCGCGCAATGAAAACTTTCAGGCGGCATATGTGCTCAAATCAACCATACTTTATGAAAACGGCACAAGCAAAGAAGCCACCATGGACTTTGTTGAAGATGCCTATGAGAGATTCCCAACCAATCATGCAATCGGCAGACTCTGGGCAGGACTACTCATTGATCAAATGCGGCTAGAAGAAGCCGAGGAAGTTTTCTTAGGACTAATGAGGCATTACCCGCAGTCCACAGCATTTAAGCTTTCCCATGCGCTGGTAATACTCGAAAACAAAAAAGTCGACGAAGCAAAAGCGTCGCTAAATGAGTTACTCGCCTTAGGTGCGCATACCAACGAAGTGCATTTTTATCTCGGCCGCATTGAAGACCAACAGGGCAATATAGAAACTGCCATCAAACATTATTTAGCGATTAATGCAGGCACTCATCGCGAACCCTCTCTCGAAAGAGCTGGCTACCTGCTAATGAAAGAAGGAAAATTCGACGAAGCAATTGCCGC
Source organism: uncultured Oleiphilus sp. (assembly GCA_913020045.1). GTDB lineage: Bacteria > Pseudomonadota > Gammaproteobacteria > Pseudomonadales > Oleiphilaceae > PZPK01. The sequence goes on along the minus strand of CAJWBE010000014.1, from coordinate 5,802 downwards.
GTTAAGTGACGCGCGCACCCGCGACCCAGAATTAGCAACAATCATTTGGGGCACTCAATTCAAGCTACTGCATAACTTTGGCGAAACCGAACGCGCGCTTAGCACACTCAATGAGGCTTTAGAGCTTTACCCTGATTCAGAACAACTCCTCTATGCTCGCGCGATGCTATATGACACAAACCAAGAGCTGCCGTTAATGGAGGCCGACCTCAAACGTATTTTGGCTATCAATCCTAAAAATGCGGTAGCGATGAACGCTCTCGGCTATACGCTCGCAGATAAAACCGATCGCCTCGACGAGGCATTGCAGCTGATCAGTTTTGCCATGCAAATTAAACCAAACAACCCTGCGATCAAAGACAGTATGGGTTGGGTGTTATATAAGCTGGGGCGTAACGAAGAAGCGCTTATCTTTTTAATTCAAGCGTTTCAACAATACCCAGATGGCGAAGTCGGCGCTCACCTTGGTGAAGTATTACTTAGCTTAGGGCAAACCACTGAGGCAAATGAAGTCTGGAACAAAGCGCTTGAGAACAACAGCAACCACCCCACGCTAATCGAGACTTTGCAGCGCCTTGCTCCGGAGTTGTTACCCTCAATAGAAGACAGTTCAGAGCAAGCTATTACTGGCGAAAACGAGGCGTCTGATTCAACGACACCAACATCCGGTAACGAGCCTACCAAGAACAGTGAAGAAGACCAGAGTGACGCTAAGCAATGACAGAGGCGGCGAGTGCATCGCCTATAGCGCTTTATAAAGAGTTTCGAAACGACAAGACGTTCTTTAGCATTCGCGTAAAACAGCTGCTGATTTTATTCTTTGCAGGGCTCTGTCTTAATGGCTGCGCATCACTCGGCACAACAAGCAAAGATGACCAACAAAACACGTCAATCGTCTATGAATGGCAAGCGCTACAGCAGAGACTAAACGCTCTCAGCTCCTGGGAGCTGCTTGGAAAGGTCGGCATTCGCAGCCCACAAAACAACTTTACCGCAGCCATCCATCGCTGGACTCAAGTCGACGATTTTTTCAACATTGATATTGCTTCAACGTTTTTTGGTATCGGAGCCTCCAACCTTACTGGCAACGCCAGCACTGTTATGCTTAGCGAAGCAGGTGAAGCACCGACCTATTCGGATCAACCCAACACACTCATTCAAGAACAGCTAGGTCTGCCACTGCCCATTACCCACCTGAGCTATTGGATAAAAGGGCTACCGCTTCCCGGCAAACCGGTTGATATCAGCTTCAACGATCAGGGGCTCCCGATTCAAATCCAACAAATAGGCTGGACTATCAACTATAGCAAGCACACTTTGCACGGTGATATCCCTCTCCCTGGCAAAATACGACTTAGCCGTAAACGCACCACTATTACTCTAGCGATTAAGCAATGGACTTTGATCTAACTCTCCCCGCACCCGCCAAACTTAACCTATTCCTTCATATCAACGGTCGACGCAAGGATGGCTACCATCTTTTACAAACCGTATTTCAGCTACTTGATCGCGGTGATCAATTAAGTTTCCGGGCAACAAAAACACCAGACATTCAGTTAACGCCACCAATGCCTGATGTGCCACATGAAGAAAACCTCATCGTCCGAGCAGCCAGACTGCTACAAGCTCATTCGAACACAAGCCAAGGTGCTCAGATACAGTTAGAAAAAGTGCTGCCGATGGGCGGAGGTCTGGGTGGCGGCAGCTCAAATGCCGCCACAACACTGCTTGCACTTAACCAGCTTTGGTCGCTTGATTTGAGCCTCGATACCCTAGCCGAAATTGGGCTTCAACTCGGTGCAGATGTCCCCGTGTTTGTCAGGGGGCAAAGCGCCTTTGCTGAGGGCGTCGGAGAGCAGTTATCACCCGTAAAACTACCCGAAAATTGGTATGTAATTTTGTGCCCAAATTGCCACGTCAGCACCCCCGAAATATTTTCCAACGAAAGGTTGACAAGAGACACCCCAAAGATCAAAATAGCGCCCGCTTCTGAGGGACAAGGCTTGGAGGAGGCATGTAGCAAGGGCCGCAATGATTGCGAACCTGTAGCGACAGACCTTTACCCAGCAATCAAGGATGCAATTTTCTGGCTCAACCAGTTCGGTGACGGACGAATGACCGGAACCGGAGCATGTTGCTTTTGTCGATTTAATAGTCAAGCAGAAGCAGAAAAGGTTTTGAATGAAGCTCAGTCAAAATTCAAAGGCTTTATAGCCAAGGGAGTCAATACTTCTCCCGCACTTGAAGGGCTAAATGAAGCTAATTAGTTTGCAACAAACTAGCGACCTGAAAAGGTCACATCGACTTCATTTTCGCCACAGTTTATTGGGGTATCGCCAAGCGGTAAGGCAACGGGTTTTGATCCCGTCATGCGCAGGTTCGAATCCTGCTACCCCAGCCATTATTTTTAAGCTATCTTTTCCATACCTGCTATGATCAAACCGCACTACCCAGTCGTCAATATCATGGTCGCAGGATTTATATCGCACCATGAGTTTTGTCTCGCCCACTCAGCAAGAGGTCTCCCACAGTCATGTCTAAAATGATGGTATTTTCCGGCAACGCTAACCGCCAACTCGCGAATGAAGTCGTTAAGAATCTTCGACTCCCGCTTGGTAAAGCTAAAGTCGACAAATTCAGTGACGGTGAAATCTCTATTGAGATAAATGAAAACGTCCGCGGCAAAGACGTTTTTATTATTCAACCAACATGCGCACCGACCAACGACAACCTAATGGAGCTCGTCGTCATGACGGACGCCCTGCGTAGAGCGTCTGCCTCTCGAATTACTGCCGTTGTCCCCTACTTTGGCTATGCTCGTCAAGATCGCCGAGTACGCTCAATGCGCGTGCCCATTACCGCAAAAGTGGTTGCAGACATGATTACTGGCGCTGGCGTCGACAGACTACTCACCGTCGACCTGCACGCAGACCAAATTCAGGGGTTTTTCGACATCCCCGTCGACAACGTTTATGCGACCCCTGTTCTCGTGGACGATATTGAGCGCACCTTTCAAGGCGACGACTTCATTGTTGTTAGCCCAGACGTCGGTGGCGTTGTTCGAGCTCGTGCCATGGCAAAACGTGTTGGCGATGTTGACCTTGCTATCATCGATAAAAGACGCCCTAAAGCAAACGTCTCGCAAGTTATGCACATCATCGGTGACGTTGAAGGCAAAAAGTGCTTATTGATTGACGATATTGTTGATACTGCAGGCACTCTCTGCAAAGCAGCAGACGCGCTCAAAGAGAATGGCGCGAAGGAAGTTTACGCCTATATCACACACCCAGTTTTGTCTGGACCCGCGATAGACAACATCGCCGCATCCACTTTAGATGAGCTGATTGTCACAGATACCATTCCACTTAGTGACAAAGCTAAAAAATCTGGTAAAATCCGCCCCCTTACGATTTCTGGGCTGATTGCGGAGTCTATTCGACGCATTAGTAACGAAGAGTCAATTAGCGCTTTGTTTGACTAGCTTTAAAGGCTAGCAACAGCGTTAAAACAGTATTTGGTAGCAGACATTTGTTTGCCACCAACCAGCAGAAAAGCACTCAATGAGTGCTTTTCTATTTATAGACCTTCACGATATCGACTTGGTCGCGAGTAGATGTCAGTGATGATTGAGGAATACCATAATGAGTGATTCATTTGTAGTAAACGCAGTAGTTCGAGAAGATCAGGGGAAAGGTGCGAGCCGCCGCCTGCGTCGTCTTGAAGGCTTGATTCCTGCGATTCTTTACGGCACAAAATCTAAGAAGCCAGTAGCGCTTAGCCTTAAAGATAACGAAATCAAAAAGTCCCTAGAAAGCGAAGCTTTTTACTCAAGTATTCTTACCATCAAATTTGATGGCAAAGAAGAAAGCGCAATTTTGAAAGATTTGCAACGACACCCTGCTCGCGGTGATGTCATGCACGCTGATTTCTTGCGCGTTAGTAAAAACCAAGCAATCCACGTTAATGTACCACTTCACTTCATCAACGAAGAAGCATGTGTTGGCGTTAAAATGGGCGGCGGCGCTATCTCTCACCAGATGGGCGATGTAGAAATCATTTGTTTGCCGGGCGATCTTCCTGAATTCATCGAAGTCGATATGATTGACGTTGAACTGGAAACCATCATCCACCTAACAGACCTGAAACTTCCTAAAGGCGTTAAGATCGCAGCCCTTCAACACGGCGAAGATCACGACCTACCAGTTTGTTCAGTACACAAACAGAAAGTTTCAAGCGCTGACGATGAAGATGGTGCAGCAGAAGCAGAAGCTCCAGCAGAAGGTGAAGGCGAGTAATTTTCGCCCTCTATCACTCTGGCATTTTTAGAGTACGATCACGCCTATGAGCGACAAGATTAAGCTGATCGTGGGGCTAGGTAATCCCGGCCCTGAATATGAAAACACTCGACATAATGCCGGAGCGATTTTCTTGGCCGAGCTAGCCAAGCAATCACTCACCACACTAAAACCCGAAAAAAAGTTCCATGGCCTGTATGGCAAAGCCATTATTCACGGTCAAGACGTCCATCTTTTGTATCCCAGCACCTTCATGAATCGCAGCGGCCAAGCCGTACAAGCGGTCTGCCAATTCTATAAGATACAACCCGAAGAAATCCTTGTTGCGCATGATGAGCTAGACATACCCGAAGGCACACTAAAGCTTAAAAAAGGCGGGGGGCATGGCGGCCAAAATGGCCTCAGAGACATCATTGAAAAGCTCGGTGGAAATAAAAACTTTTCACGCCTACGACTAGGAATTGGCCACCCAGGCCACGCCAGCAAAGTGACAGGGCATGTCCTAGGGCGTCTAGGGAAAAAAGAAAGCGAACAACTAGAAAATACTATCGACGAGGTGATTCGCTACCTACCAGAAATCCTCTCCGGCAACTGGCAGAAAGCCATGAATCACCTACACAGCTTCTCTGCTAACTAGCACCTAGCCATAAATAGCTCGTCGACCAAGCCGCTTATCTATATACTATCGCCTTTTTTCTAGCCACCACATTTTGGTGCGCAGTAACTAATTCGACTCGTTCGATCTCACACGACAACCTTTCGGGGACACATCACTATGGGCTTTAACTGCGGTATCGTAGGCTTGCCAAATGTAGGCAAATCGACTCTATTCAATGCACTCACCAAAGCAGGTATTGGCGCCGAAAACTTCCCCTTCTGCACCATCGAACCCAACGCAGGCGTTGTCGCAATGCCCGACCCCCGCTTAGACAAGCTCGCGGCCATTGTCAGCCCTGAAAAGGTGGTCGCGACCACTATGGAGTTTGTCGACATTGCAGGCCTAGTCGAAGGCGCTTCGAAAGGTGAAGGCCTAGGAAACCAATTCCTCGCCAACATTCGTGAAACAGATGCAATTGCTCATGTCGTTCGCTGCTTCGAAGACGAGAATGTTGTGCACGTATCCGACAAGGTTGACCCACGCGCAGACATAGACGTTATTAATACAGAGCTTGCACTCGCCGATCTGGACAGCGCTGAGAAAGCAATCAAGCGTCTAGGCCGTATCGCCAAAGGCGGAGACAAAACAGCCAAAGCACAAATTGACTTGCTAGAAAACAAGCTACTACCACACCTAAATGAAGCCCTCCCCGTTCGCGCTCTGGGTTTAAATGAAGACGAATTACTTCTGCTTCGCGAACTACATCTTCTTACCATAAAACCAACCATGTATATCGCCAACGTTGACGAAGAGGGTTTCGATAACAACCCTCGCCTCGACATCGTTAAGGAAATAGCCGCAACAGAAGGCGCTATCGTAGTTCCTATCTGCAACAAACTGGAAGCAGAA
>CAJWBE010000013.1 GCA_913020045.1 uncultured Oleiphilus sp. | reverse complement strand
CGGTAGCCTTCGCAGAGAAGGTTGCTTAATATGGATTTTCTCATTGGTTGAGTGGTGCTAATCAAGGGGAAAGGTCAGCCTGCGTATGCATGGGCATTAGCGAGACGTGTTATCGCTACGAAGCAACGTTGTCTGACGAGAATCACCAGATAGCCGACTGGCTGTTGAGACTAACATCGACTCACAAGCGCTGGGGTTTTGGACTATGTTTCCTCTATCTTCGCAATGTGAAGGGCTATGGCTGGAACCATAAGCGGGTGTACCGGATATACCGAGAGCTAGAGTTAAATCTGCGGATCAAACCGAGGCCGCGTATCAAGCGTGACTATCCTGGCGAGCTTTATGTGCCTAAAGCCCCGAACCAGGTTTGGTCGATGGATTTCATGTCAGATCAGCTCGCGTGTGGAAAATCATTCCGCACCTTCAATGTTATGGATGATTACAATCGAGAAGGTTTGGGCATTGAAGTGGGTATCTCATTGCCCACAGTTCGAGTGACAAGAGCACTAGATCAGATTATCGAATGGCGAGGTAAGCCTGCTGCACTGCGATGTGACAATGGGCCTGAGTACATTAGCCAAGTACTTGTCGATTGGGCGAACAAACATCGGGTTACGCTGATGTATATTCAGCCAGGCAAACCGACACAGAATGCATACATTGAGAGATTTAATCGAACCGTCAGGCATGAATGGTTGGATATGCACCAGTTCGAGAGTATTGCTCATGCACAGCTACTGGCAACGCAGTGGCTATGGCAATACAACAATGAACGGCCGCATACGGCTATTGGGGGAGTTCCTCCGAGGCAGCTGATGACCGCTGCTTAAACCCTCTACTGAAAAGAACGATTAAAAATGGGGGGATTACACCAATAACTCTTCTTGACCACAAAAAAACTATATTACTCCGTTAACTACTTGGTTACTCACCCACAGCAGATGTCGGTGAACAATAAATTTGTTAATAAATAGGTTCGTAACGTATTGAAGTTTCGACACCATTAATGCCCATAAAATAGATAAAGTTGTTAACAAAATATCGTGTGTTTTAGTCTCAAGTGGTGTAATCCACCCTAGTTACGAAACAGGCGATTATAAGCTAAGGAAAAGTTAACAACTTTATTGTTCACCGGCAGCAGGGATTGCTGAAGAACTGACCTTACTCGACCGTTACCGACTTCGCTAGATTGCGCGGTTGGTCTACATCAGTACCTTTGATTAACGCCACATAGTAGCTAAGAAGCTGTAAAGGAACGGAGTAAAGGATAGGGGCAATTGCCTTTTCACAATGCGGAACCGCTAGTACCTTCATCGTCGAATCACTTTTGAAATTCGCGCCCGTGTCTGCAAACACATACATCAAACCGCCTCGCGCGCGTACTTCTTCAACATTCGAATGTAGCTTTTCTAAAAGCTCATTATTTGGCGCTACAACAATCACAGGCATATCGGCATCAATAAGCGCTAGAGGGCCATGCTTTAGCTCTCCAGCTGCATATGCCTCTGCATGAATGTACGATATTTCTTTTAGCTTCAGCGCGCCTTCCATTGCGATAGGGTACTGATCCCCTCGACCTAGAAACAGGCTATGATGCTTATCTGCAAAATCTTCGGCCAGCAGAGTGATCGCTTTACTCATATCAAGCACCTGCTCGATCTTAGCCGGCAAAGCACTCAACGCTGACACGATATCTCGTTCTGCTTCCTTGCTAAGCGATTTATGACGCCCAACGGCAACGACTAGCAAGAGCAAACCCACGAGTTGAACGGTAAACGCCTTAGTGGATGCAACCCCAATCTCAACGCCAGCCTTCATGAGATAAGCCATATCAGACTCTCGAACGAGAGAGGAGCCTGGCACATTGCAAATGCTAAGGCTCGATTGATAACCGATTTCTTTCGCCAATCTTAGTGCTGCTAAAGTATCTGCGGTTTCACCCGATTGAGAAATAGTGACAAGTAACGAATTCGGATGAACCTTTGATTTTCGATATCGAAACTCAGATGCAATTTCAACATTACAGGAAACATCGGCGTGCTCTTCAAACCAATACTTAGCGACCATACCTGAGTGAAAGCTCGTGCCGCATGCAATAATTTGCACATGCTCTATTCCCTTTAAAATTTCACTAGACCCAGGCCCGAAAATATCTTCAACAACGACGCCAGATTTGATTCTACCTTCTAAAGTATTTTTTATCGCAATAGGCTGTTCGTAAATTTCTTTAAGCATATAGTGCTTAAAGGGACCTTTATCACCCGCATCATGAACGACATCAGACTCGCTAATTTCACGTTCGACCTCAGTACCGGCTTGATCGTAGATCACGACATCACTTCGTGACAGTACCGCAATATCGCCTTCTTCCAAAAAACTAAAACGACGTGTTACCGGTAATAATGCCAGCTGATCCGATGCTAAGAAGTTCTCACCTATCCCGTATCCGATTACGAGTGGACTACCAGAGCGCGCCGCATAAAGGTGATCTGGATTTTGGTTGTCCATTGCCACGGTACCATAAGCGCCTTCCAGCTGGGCTATCGTCGCCTGAAAAGCGGAGAGCATGTCAGATGCCTTATCTAGCTCACTTTCAAGTAAGTGAGCAATTACTTCAGTATCAGTAGCAGAAGTAAATACATATCCTTTCTGACTTAAGCGATCTCGCAATACATTGTGATTCTCTATAATGCCGTTGTGGACAATCGTAATTCTATCTTTGGAAATATGAGGGTGAGCATTGGCTTCTGTTGGCTCTCCATGCGTCGCCCACCGCGTATGCGCAATACCAGTGCTTCCGAGGCAGGGCTCTTCATGAATGGCATCTGCTAACGCCTTAACTTTGCCCACTCTTCGGACACGTTTAAATTCAGAATTATCGCTGTTTACAACCGCCACTCCGGCCGAATCGTAACCTCGATACTCTAAGCGTTTCAAACCTTCGAGTAGAATTTCTACAACGTCTCGTTGTGCGATTGCACCAACAATGCCACACATATCTTTATCCTTGTTTATTCAATTTCAGTTCGCTGACGGCAGTATTTTCAAACAGGGTCACTTCTTAACTGGTCGGTTCCAGCCGTCGATATTTCGCTGCTTCGCTCGAGCGACCGCTAATTGGGCTTCCTTAACATCGCCAGAAATAACAGAACCCGCACCTATCGTCGCACCGTTGCTAATGACTACCGGTGCCACTAAGGAAGTATTAGAACCGACGAAAACATCGTCACCTAAAGTAGTTTTTGACTTATTTACGCCGTCATAATTACAAGTAATAGTACCTGCCCCAACGTTTACGTTAGCGCCTAATTCAGCATCCCCAACATAGCTTAGATGGTTGATTTTTGACCCTTGCCCGACGATAGCTTTTTTAGTTTCAACAAAGTTACCGACTTTATTGTCGCCCGCGAGAACGGTTCCAGGACGTAGCCTAGCAAACGGCCCGACTATGGAGTTGGCGCCTACGATGGCATCTTCAATTACCGTATTAGCTTGAATCACACTGCCCTGACAAATTTTAGCGTTTTTGATATAACAATTAGGGCCGATAACAACATCATCTTCGATTTCCACCTTACCCACAAATACCGAATTAATATCGATAATAATGTCTGATCCGGTTTTTATCTCTCCGCGGACATCAATGCGATGTGGGTCATATAGCGAAACACCATTCAACATTAGCTGCTCAGCAGTCTGTGACTGAACATAACACTCCAGTTCACATAACTGCAGCCGGTCATTCACCCCCTGAACTTCTTCGACAGCAGCTGGGTGGGCGGCTTCAACATCGATGTCTTGACCGACAGCCATGGAAACGATATCGGTCAAATAGTATTCGCCTTGGGCATTGTCACTCGAAAGTGCGGGCAACCATTGCTTTAGGTGGGCAGCTTGAGCGGCAAGAATACCTGTGTTGACTTCATTTATTGATAGCTGATCGTCTGTTGCGTCTTTATGTTCAACAATTGCCGTCACTTCATCTGCGGCATTGCGCACTATTCGCCCGTAGCCAGTTGGGTCCTCTAGCGCAACGGTAAGAATGGCCATCGCACTTTGTGATGTCTCACTCAATAACGACGCCAAAGTACTCTCTTCAATAAGGGGCACATCGCCATATAGAACCAAGACGTTTGCTGAGGCGGGAATGTTGGGGAGGGCTTGGTCTACTGCATGCCCGGTACCCAGCTGTTCCAGTTGCTGCACCCAGAAAATACTGTCGTCGTTAATAGTGGATTTGACGAGTTCGCTTCCATGGCCAATAACGACATGAATTTTTGAAGGATTTAACTTTTGGGCACAATCAATCACATGCTGCAGCATCGGTTTTCCCGCCACACAGTGCAGGACCTTCGGCAACTTGGACTTCATCCGTGACCCTTTTCCGGCCGCTAAAATTACAACATGTAGTTCCATCTTATCTATCTCTAATTCATTCATTATTAATAATAGGACAAGTGCCCGCTATTACATGATGATTAATCAATTTTTCGATGTGTTATAAAACAAAAAAGGCAGCGTAAGCTGCCTTTTTAACTAAACGGTTGTTTAGTGCTTTCTTCTCATCTGCTGTACTACGCGCAATCTAGCCGATGCTTCTGCTAATTGTGCAGCAGCTCTCGAATAATCGAATTCACCCGATTGGTTGGCTAACGCTTTTTCAGCCTCTTTCTTCGCTTCAAGTGCAGCAGCTTCGTCGACGTCGTCTGCTCGTTGAGCACTGTCACTAAGCACGGTGACTATATTTGGTTGAACTTCCAAATAACCACCCGACACAAAAAATACTTCTTCCTCACCGCCCTGCTTAATAATACGAACAGGTCCTGGATTCAGCTTTGTCATCAATGGTGCATGACCCGGGGCAATACCAAGATCTCCCAGCTCACCCGCAGCAACGATTAACTCGACTAACCCCGAGAAAATTGATTCTTCTGCACTTACGATATCGCAATGCACGCTAATACCCATATTTTTGTCCTTTACCTTATTGAGCCGCAAACAAGCTGTTTGACGGCTCTATAAAAGGAAAGTCTTACATACTTTTCGCTTTCTCAATCGCTTCGTCGATTGAACCAACCATGTAAAACGCCTGTTCTGGTAACTCGTCATGCTCACCTGAAAGGATACCTTGGAAGCCACGGATAGTGTCTTTCAGGGTAACGTACTTACCAGGAGCGCCTGTAAATACTTCAGCAACGTGGAACGGCTGAGACAAGAAACGTTCGATCTTACGAGCACGTGCAACAGTTTGCTTATCTTCTTCAGACAATTCGTCCATACCAAGAATAGCAATGATGTCCTTCAGTTCTGCGTAACGCTGCAATACTGTCTGAACGCCACGAGCCACGTCATAGTGCTCTGCACCAATCACTAGTGGATCAAGCTGACGTGAAGTTGAATCAAGCGGGTCGATCGCTGGGTAAATACCCTTAGATGCGATATCACGGCTAAGTACAACGGTAGCATCCAAATGCGAGAAGGTTGTTGCCGGCGATGGATCGGTCAAATCATCCGCAGGTACGTATACCGCTTGGATAGACGTGATAGAGCCTGACTTCGTAGACGTAATACGTTCCTGAAGTACACCCATTTCCTCAGCCAAAGTAGGCTGATAACCAACCGCTGAAGGCATACGGCCTAACAGTGCTGATACTTCAGTCCCTGCAAGCGTATAACGGTAGATGTTGTCGACGAACAACAATACATCTTTACCTTCGTCACGGAACTTTTCCGCCATGGTCAAACCAGTCAAGGCAACACGTAATCTGTTTCCTGGAGGCTCATTCATCTGACCGTAAACCATTGCCACTTTAGAGTCCGTTGGGGTCTCTAAGTTAACAACGCCTGCTTCCTGCATTTCATGGTAGAAATCGTTACCCTCACGAGTACGCTCTCCAACCCCAGCAAATACAGATAGACCAGAATGCTTAAGTGCGATGTTGTTGATCAACTCCATCATGTTGACGGTTTTACCAACGCCGGCACCACCAAACAAACCAACTTTACCGCCTTTCGCAAACGGACAAACCAAGTCGATTACTTTAATACCTGTTTCGAGCAATTCTGCTGAAGCCGCTTGCTCTGCGTAGGTAGGTGCTTTTCGGTGAATTGGCATACGCTCTTGCTCGCCAATGTCTCCGCGCTCATCAATTGGACGCCCTAGAACGTCCATGATGCGACCAAGCGTTTCAATACCTACAGGTACTGAAATTGGTGCACCTGTGGTATCAACTGGTAAGCCTCGTTTCAGGCCTTCAGTACTACCCATTGCGATAGTACGCACGATACCATCACCTAGTTGCTGTTGAACTTCAAGAGTCGTATCGACACCTTGTACTTCCAACGCATCATATACATTTGGAACTGAATCGCGCGCGAACTCTACGTCGATAACCGCTCCAATTATTTGTACGATACTTCCGCTACTCATGTCCGGATCCTCGTTAACTTTTAATCTCTAAATTCACAATATTCGCAAAGCTTTTACTGGCACGTATATCTATACGGCAGCAGCACCACTAACAATCTCAGAAATTTCCTGAGTAATTGCTGCTTGTCGCGCTTTGTTATATATCAACTGTAATTCGTTAATAATATCGCCAGCATTGTCAGTCGCTGATTTCATTGCGACCATTCGTGCTGCTTGCTCACAAGCTACGTTTTCTACCACTGATTGGTACACTTGCGACTCAACATATCGGGTCAACAAACCATCGAGCAAATCTTTTGCTTCTGGCTCATAAATATAATCCCAATGATGCTGCATCTCTTCTTCTTTAGATGCTTCAAGTGGCAACAACTGTACGACTTCAGGGCTCTGCGTCATGGTATTTACAAACTTATTGTAAACAACATACAAGCGATCGATTCGACCCTCATCGTATGCATCCAACATAACTTTTACAGAGCCAATTAGCTCATGCGCTGAAGGTTTGTCACCTAAGTGACTTAACGCGGCAACCACATTGCCGCCATAGCTGTTGAAAAAGCTAATTGCTTTCTGTCCAACAGCACAAAGATCCACTTCTACAGAATTTTCTGCATTTTTAGCAATCTCTTTTGCAACCTTCTTAAAAACGTTGACGTTAAGGCCACCACATAATCCACGGTCTGTGGATATAACGATGTAGCCAACACGCTTCACTTCACGCTCTTGCAAATATAAGTGCTTATATTCAGTGTTCGCATTTGCCAAGTGACTGACAATCGAACGAATTTTCTCTGAGTAAGGTTTACCCAAACTCATACGATCTTGAGCTTTACGCATTTTACTTGCCGCAACCATTTCCATTGCGCTCGTAATCTTTTGCGTACTTTTTATGCTCGAAATCTGATTTCGTATCTCTTTACCAACGGCCATTTTATGTCGCCTTTAAAGTCTTGATCACTTTAAGGTAATAGTTGAATAGAGTGTTCTCACGAACACTCTATTCTTTGCTTACCAAGTTTGCGTCGACTTAAATTGCTCAAGAGCTGATTTAATGCCGTCAGCGATTTCACTATTGTAATCGCCTTTCTCGTTGATCTTAGCGACTAACGCTGAATGCTCAGCATTAACGTAAGACAACATCGCATCTTCAAAATCAACAACTTTGTTTACTGGCACATCGTCCAAGAAGCCTTCACTAGCGGCGTAAAGAACGATACCCATTTCAGCAACGCTTTGTGGGCTATATTGCTTCTGCTTCATCAACTCAGTTACACGTTGACCATGCTCAAGCTGCTTACGCGTTGCATCATCTAGATCAGATGCGAACTGTGCGAACGCCGCCAATTCACGATACTGAGCCAATGCAAGACGAATACTACCGCCCAATTTCTTAACGATCTTAGTCTGAGCTGCACCACCAACACGAGATACTGAAACACCCGCGTTCATAGCGGGACGAATACCTGCGTTGAACAAGTTCGTCTCAAGGAAGATCTGACCATCGGTAATCGAAATTACGTTAGTTGGTACGAATGCTGAAACGTCACCACCTTGAGTTTCAATGATCGGCAATGCCGTCAATGAACCTGTTTGCCCTTTCACTTCACCATTAGTAAATGCTTCAACATATTCGGCATTTACACGCGATGCTCGCTCTAACAAACGTGAGTGCAAGTAGAAAACGTCACCAGGGTATGCTTCACGGCCAGGAGGTCGACGAAGTAGCAATGAAATTTGACGGTATGCCCAAGCTTGCTTGGTCAAATCATCAAATACGATCAATGCATCTTCACCACGGTCACGGAAGTATTCACCCATTGTTGTACCGCCGTATGGCGCTAGGAACAACATAGCTGCTGGATCCGAAGCGCCAGCAGCAACAACGATCGTGTGATCCATTGCGCCGTGCTCTTCCAGCTTACGTACAACCGCCGCGATAGAAGATTGCTTCTGACCGATGGCAACATAAATACATTTAACGCCTGTGCCTTTCTGGTTGATGATTGCATCGATAGCGATGGCAGTCTTACCAGTCTGACGGTCTCCGATAATCAACTCGCGCTGACCACGGCCTACCGGTACCATTGCGTCAATTGCTTTCAAACCGATTTGCACTGGCTGATCAACTGATTGACGTGCGATTACACCAGGTGCGACTTTTTCTAGCGGTGCAGTTAAGGTCGTTTCAATTGGACCTTTACCATCAATCGGGTTACCAAGTCCGTCTACAACACGGCCAAGTAATGCTTCACCAATTGGAACTTCTAGAATACGTCCAGTACATTTTGCTTTTTGGCCTTCGGCCAAACCTTTCGGGTCACCAAGCACAACGATACCTACAGAGTCACGCTCTAGGTTAAGCGCCATACCGTAAACACCACTTTCAAATTCAACCATCTCACCGTACATAACATCGGCAAGACCATGAACCAATACAATACCATCAGATACACTGACGATAGTGCCCTCATTTTGGGCTTCAGAAGACACATCGAGTTGCTCGATCCGCTTCTTGATTATTTCGCTGATCTCAGCTGGGTTTAGCTGTTGCATGCTTTAAATCCTCAAATCTGAAACTGCTACCTAAGCACCAATCGCTTCGGCCAATTTTGCAATTTTGCCACGTACAGAAGCGTCGATAACTAAATCACGAGCTCTAATGACCGCTCCACCAATCAACGATTCATTCGTTGTGGATGAAACAACCACTGTGCGATCTAGCTTCTTACTTAATGCTTGTGCAAGCTTATCTTGTTGCGCGCTATCGAGCTCAAATGCACTTTCAACTTCAACATCAATCGATTGCTCTAATTGAGATTTAAAGTTTTCAAACAAATCAGCTATTTTAGGGAGCAAGCTCAAACGCTTATTCTCAGACAGCACAGAGATATAACGCTTGCCATTTTCGTCAAGCTTATCTGTACATACATCGAAAAACGCCTGAGCTTTGTGCTCACTCGTTAACGCGGGGTGATCGAGAACAACTTTCATCTTCTCATCCTGCGAAACCGCAGATGCAAAAGCGAGCATTTCTGACCAAGCAGCTAGCGCGTTGTCCGCTCTTGCTGCTTCAAATGCTGCCTTAGCGTAAGGACGAGCAATCGTAATTGATTCTGCCATCGTTCACTCTCAAAAATTAAATTTCTGCCGCAAGCTTATCGAGTAACTCGCTATGCTTGTTTGCATCAATTGATGATCCAAGAATCTTTTCTGCGCCAGCAATTGCAATTACCGCTACTTCAGCACGCAATTCTTCTTTAACACGATTCTTTTCTTGTTCAATTTCTGCTTTCGCTGCGACGATCAAACGTTCACCTTCTTGCGTAGCCACTTCTTTAGCTTCGTCAACAATCTGGTTAGAACGCTTATTCGCTTGTTCAATAAGCTCTGCTGCTTGCGCTTTCGCTTCTCTCAACTCATCCATTGCTTTTTTCTGAGCAAGTTCCAAGTCTTTAGAGGCACGATCTGCCGCAGCAAGGCCATCTGAGATTTTCTTTTCGCGTTCAGCTAATGCACTCACCAATGGTGGCCACACATACTTCATGCAAAACAGCACAAAAGCAGCGAAGAAAATCATTTGACCAATAAGTGTGTAATTAATATTCACACCAGTAACCTCGTTTCGTTGTTAGTTTAGGTATTTAGATAACTAAATCCCGCGACCGAATTATGCACCAACACCAGGAGCAACAACGAAGATCAAGTACATAGCAATACCAACACCGATAATTGGAATCGCATCGATCAAGCCTGCTAGCAAGAACATTTTACCTTGCAACATTGGACCTAACTCTGGTTGACGCGCTGTACCTTCAAGCAAACGTCCACCCAAAAGACCCATACCTACTGCGGCACCAAGTGCACCAAGACCAAGCATGATTGCAGCTGCAATGATTACTAGTTCCATTTTTTTCTCCCGTTTTTTAGTTTAAAGCGTTAAGGTTAATTGAATATTTAATATAAATTCTTAGTGATCTTCATGCGCCATACTGAGGTAAACAACTGTTAGCACCATAAAAATAAATGCTTGCAGCGTGATTACCAAAATATGGAAAATTGCCCATCCAACTTGCAACAAGCCACCAAACAGCCCGAAGAACAAACCAGCACTGTACATGACAGCGATCAAGATAAAGATCATCTCACCCGCGTACATATTTCCGAACAATCGAAGACCAAGTGAAAATGGTTTAGCCAACAAGCCAACCAGTTCCATGAAAAGGTTTACAGGTATAAAAGCCCAATGATTAAAAGGGTGCATCGTGAGTTCTTTAACGAAACCGCCAATTCCTTTAATTTTGATCGAGTAATAAAGCATCAAGATGAAAACACCGAGCGCCATACCCAACGTGATATTGGGGTCCGTAGAGGGGACAATTTTCTGATAACCAACACCGACTAACTCTAGAATCCTTGGAACCAAGTCTACTGGAACAAGATCCATCAGGTTCATTAAGAAAACCCATATAAAAATTGTTAGCGCTAAAGGCGCCACCAAAGGGTTGCGACCATGGAACATGTCTTTGACAGTGCCATCGACAAATTCAACAATCATTTCAATGAAGTTTTGCAATCGACCGGGCACACCTGTCGTCGCTTTCTTAGCAACCGAGAAGAACAACCAGCAAAAAATGACACCTAGTCCGAATGACCAAGCTAAAGAATCAACATGAAATGCATTGAAACCCATTGCGGCTGCTTCAGCAGGGCCATGAGCCATCGTCCATGTTGCTTCGCTAAGCACCGTTTGATCATAACGCTCATATCCGGCCGGAAGTTGACCATACGTAAGGTTTGATAAGTGATGCTGAATATATTCAGTAGTTGTAGGGTTATTGCCTGCCATAATTACTGGGCCCAAAATTTAGTAAATAAGAAACTGAGTCTGTTGTTTGATCTAGGAAGCGAAAGCCCTGTTAAAGGCCGGTAAAAATGCATTCACAAACAACACAATAATAAAGGAGAGAAACAGCGCGAAAAAATCTAAGGGTTTTACCAACGCAAACGCTAACGCGAAGCCAGTACCTACCATTACGATTTTTCCAGACTCACCTTTATAAAAATTTTGTACTATCGCGATGGCCGACCTTGCGCCCATCACTTGGTACGCTTTGTACCCAAAATACAACTGAGGTATCGCAAAAATGACGCCTCCCATGAAAGATGAATAGGCGGCTATCCAGCCACTAAACGCTCCAAACAATAAACAGAGGCAGAGTGTAATGCCTATCTGCAGAGCGAATATCTTCATGATTGGTGCTTGCTTGATCGCCTCACCTTTTTCAATTCTGTTTGTTTTGCAAATTCTTTTGTTTTTATTCTATTTTGCTTAATCAGTAATCACTTTAGAAAAGTTATTACTTTCAATATGTTACCTTAACATTAAGTCTTAAGACTCTAACGTAAGCTTAAGGCGTGGCAGATTATATTGATAAAGGCTAGTGCATTCAACAGATGTCGGAACGATATTGCTGCTTAGTTACAAAATTAATCACTTGCTCTAGCACTCAGGGCATCCTGCTAGTTAGTGAATATGCGCAATAATACCGTCTAGTTCTTCTAAAGAATTATATTTGATGACCAGTTTTCCCTTTCCTTTTGCACCGTGATCAAGCGCAACAGCAGCGCCAAGTTTGTCAGACAGATCTTCCTGCAAGCGTAATACATCACGATCAGCTTTAGGTTTTTGTTTTGGCCCGCCACTTTCTTGCTGAGTTTGCAGCTTGCGCACCAAAGCTTCCGTTTGGCGAACCGATAGCGACTTTGATTCTACTTGCCTAGCAACGTTAATTTGTTGCTCATCAGATAAGGTCAACATCGCCCGCCCATGCCCCATTTCTAAGTCGCCATGCTCCAACATCAAACGCACTTCATTTGAGAGGTTGAGTAGACGCAGCAAGTTAGTCACCGTGGTACGCGACTTACCTACCGCTTGCGCTACCTCGGCCTGTGTTAGCTCAAACTCTTCTTGCAAACGCTTAAGCGCCATGGCTTCTTCCATTGCATTAAGGTTTTCACGCTGAATGTTCTCAATAAGCGCCATCGCAACAGCGGCTTCGTCAGGAACATCTCTGACGACGGCAGGGACACGGTCCAATCCTGCAAGCTGGGTTGCTCGCCAACGACGTTCGCCAGCGATAATTTCATAGCGGCCTTCTGCTATAGGACGCACAACGATAGGCTGCATAACGCCCTGCTGTCGAATCGACTCCGCTAGCTCTTCTAGGGCGTCGGGGTCCATGTCGCGACGGGGCTGATATTTGCCGCGTTGAACTAATTCGACAGGCAGTTCATGTAAAGACTTATCTTGATCACCAGTCGCTCGGGTTTCAACACTAGAGCCTTTCAGCAAAGCACCTAAACCTTTTTCACCCAACCCTCGTTTTTTAACCACAATTATTCCCAATCATAAATTAGCTAGCTTCCAAAACCGGCGTCGTTTTAACTTTCGTCTTACGTACTATTTCACCTGCCAACGCTAGATAAGCAATCGCGCCTTTCGACGCCTTGTCATAATACAGAACTGGCAAACCATGACTTGGTGCTTCTGCGAGACGAACGTTGCGTGGAATCGCTACTTTAAATACTAAGTCGTCAAAATATTCCTCAAGTTCAGCTGACACATCTTTTGTTAAGCTATTTCTTGGGTCATACATCGTTCTTAAAATACCAGCGATCCGCAAATCAGGATTTATCGTTTCTTTGATTTGCTCAACCGTGCTCATCAAGGCGGCTAACCCCTCCAAAGCATAATACTCGCATTGCATTGGAATGATGACACCTTCAGCAGATGACAGCGCATTGACCGTGAGCATGTTTAAGGAGGGCGGGCAGTCGATCAAGATGAAATCGTAATTATGCCGAATACTGTTTAGCGCTAATCTTAAGCGATGCTCTCGCCCTATTTCATTTAGGAGCTCTACTTCAGCAGCAACCAAATCACCATTCGCGGGAATGACGTCGAATCCGCCTATTTCTGAGCGCACGATAACATCAGCACATATCGCTTTTTTTGTCAGAACATCGTAAGCACTAAGCTCAATTTCATTCTTGTTGACCCCACAACCCATCGTTGCATTGCCTTGGGGGTCTAAATCGATCATTAAGATTCGGCGCTTCGTAGCAGCCAACGACGCGGCCAAATTGACACTCGTAGTGGTTTTTCCTACGCCGCCTTTTTGATTGGTAATAGCGAAAATTCTAGCCACGCTGCGTCCTTAGTAGGTTAGGGGAGAAGTGCACATCAGTTGTTATGACGCCTCTATAATAATTAAATGTCGTTGTGCTTCACAACCAGGAACATCTAGGTTAATCGTTTTTTTAATTTCGTACCGATCACCCAATGCTTCTTGCTCATTAATTGGATCAAGGCCTTTCATTGCTAAAAATTGGCCCGTCTTAGATAAGTGCATATGGCTAAGAGATACCATTTTGTCCAGTGCCGCAAATGCACGGGATACAATATGGTCAAAAGGCTGCTCAAACTGCTGTTCCTCAACCCTTCCATGTCTCACATCGATATTGCTAATACCGAGTTCTATAATCGATTGAGTCAAAAAACGTGTTTTCTTGATATTTGAATCTAACAACACAAATTTTTTCTCTGGAAACATAATTGCCAAAGGTATCCCAGGAAGTCCGGGGCCCGTGCCGACGTCCAGAATAAGCTGACCGCTGATATAGCTAACAATACTAAGTGAATCGACCAAGTGGCGATATAACATTGCTTCAGGGTCACGAACAGCTGTTAAGTTATATGTCTTATTCCATTTGTGGAGCAAGACTAAATAGTTCACTAGCTTATCCAGTTGCTCATCCGAAAACGACAAATCAAGTAGCTTGCCAGAATCCACTAAACACGTTCGAAAATAACTTTGCTGATTTTGATCTATTAACTTCGACACTATGCGCTTTTCTTCTTAGCGGCTAATTGCCGTTTTTTGAGGTATACAAGAAGCAAAGAGACCGCCGCTGGCGTGACACCAGGTATACGCGAAGCTTGCGCGATTGTTTCTGGCCTAACATCCCGTAACTTTTGAGAAATCTCATTCGACAATCCAGAAATGACAGAGTAATCGAGATCGATAGGCAAAGGAAAATTCTCATTCTTCTTTAATTTAGCAATTTCATCTTCTTGACGAGAAATATAACCTTCATATTTTATCTGAATCTCTAGTTGCGCTGAAACATCGTTGCGCACACTTTGTTGTTCTGTAATCTCTTCAATTTTTTTATAGTCTATTTCTGGGCGGCGTAATAAGTCTGACAAGCTATATTCACGTGTTAGTGGCCTTTCCAAATATTGCCCAGCGCGCTTGGCTTGTTCCGTACCCGGTTGAATCCAAGTATTATCGAGATACGTCCTTTGGGTCGTTAGTGCTGTTTTCTTTTCCTTGTAAAAGCTCCACCTCTCGTCACCTACCAAGCCCAGCTCTCGACCTTTTTCAGTCAATCGTAAGTCAGCATTATCTTCACGTAGCAACAAGCGATATTCAGCGCGACTCGTAAACATTCGGTACGGCTCACTTGTACCCAGCGTTATTAAATCGTCTACTAAAACACCTATGTACGCTTCATCTCGCCTTGGGCACCAAGTTTCCTTACCTTGTGCTTTCAGTGAAGCATTGGCGCCAGCGAGCAAGCCCTGAGCGCCAGCTTCTTCGTAGCCGGTGGTACCATTGATTTGCCCCGCAAAAAACAAATTACTGATAATCTTTGTTTCAAGGCTGTGCTTTAGATCCTGCGGATTAAAATAATCATACTCAATTGCGTAGCCAGGACGAGTAATATGCGCATTTTCAAACCCTGGAATAGAACGAACCAAATCCAACTGGACGTCGAACGGCAAACTAGTAGAAATTCCATTAGGATAAAGTTCATGCGTTGTTAACCCTTCTGGCTCTACAAATATTTGGTGTGAGTCTTTGTCGGAGAAGCGATTAATTTTGTCTTCTATTGATGGACAATAACGTGGACCTGTTCCTTCGATAACACCTGTAAACATAGGTGATCGGTCAAAGCCTGCTTTGATGATTTCATGAGTGCGAGCGTTAGTGTAAGTCACATAACACGGCACTTGACGCGGATGATCAGCCTCAACACCCATATAAGACATATTCGGCAAGGGCTCATCGCCCGGCTGAACATCCATTTTTGTAAAATCGACACTGCGGGCATCAATTCTAGGTGGTGTACCGGTCTTTAGCCTCCCTACTCGAAACGGTAAAGCGCGTAGCCGTTTAGCAAGCGCTATTGAAGGGGGGTCGCCCGCTCTACCACCGGAATGGTTCTCTAAACCAACGTGAATAACGCCGCCTAAAAAGGTACCCGTTGTAAGAACAACGGTTTTCGCAAAAAACTTCAGCCCAGTATTGGTAACAACACCACATGCAGTGTCGTTTTCAACTATCAAATCATCGACTGATTGCTGAAATATTTGCAAACCGTCGGTATTTTCAAGAATTTCTCGAATCGCTGCTTTGTAAAGAACACGGTCTGCTTGCGCTCGCGTCGCGCGCACAGCGGGGCCTTTACGGCTATTCAACACTCTAAATTGAATACCTGCCAAATCCGTGGCGCGCGCCATCGCGCCATCTAAAGCATCAATTTCTTTTACAAGATGTGTTTTGCCAATTCCCCCAATGGCCGGGTTACATGACATCTGGCCTAGCGTTTCGATGTTATGAGTTAAAAGTAGAACTTGGGAGCCCATGCGCGCGGCAGCACATGCAGCCTCGGTACCCGCATGACCGCCGCCAATTACAATCACATCATATTGCGTAGGATAATCCACAGTTCAACCTCTTGAAAAATAGCGGGGCATTATAAGACTATGCGAGCGCTTTTACAGCTTTAAGAGAACAATTTTTAACCAATCTACAAAACAGCCAGATACAAAATCTGAATGAAGCCTCATTATTTTAAAAATCAAAGACTTAATAGAACTATTCATATAGTTATCAATAGACTTATCCACAGATAAAATAACTTTTTACTTTAAAACACCCTCATAAGTACTTGTTTATAATAAAAAATACTATAAACCCTATTGCTAAGGTAGAAAAACCCAAAAAGTTATCCACAGTTTACGAGTTTCGTTCCAACATTTCGCTAACCCGTTGATAAAGATACTCAGCGCCGGCGTCTATTGGCGCGACAGCTGGTTCAGCTTCAATACACACCTTCGACCAAAACCGCTTCGGGCGTTTAGAAAACGCTACCCCATCTTTGTGGCTAAATACGCTTCCCCAAAGTCCGCTCAGTGATAGAGGAATCACTGGCACAGGATTTCTACCAACAATTTTTTCTATACCAGCCCTAAAAGGATTCATTTCGCCAGTATGCGTCAATTTTCCTTCGGGAAAGATGCAAACAAGTTCGTCGTTATTTAGCGCTTCGGAAATCGTATTAAATGCTTTGTCATAAATATCTTTGTTTTTAAATTCTGGCGCGATAGGAATTGCTTTAACCAACCTGAAAAACCAGCCAAGAAAAGGGTTTTTAAATATTTGGTGGTCCATAACAAAACGTATCGGCCTCGGCGCAGCTCCCGCGATTAATAACGCATCAACATAGCTTACATGATTACAAACTAGAACCGCTGCGCCTTTGTCAGGGATATGTTCAAGGTTTTTTTGTGTCACCCTGTACATTGAGTGCGACAGAATCCAAACAACGAAACGTATCGCAAACTCATCAACCTGGTAAAAGACATAGGCGCATACCACCAAATTGAAAACAGATAGAACAAGAAAAAACTGGGGAATGTTAAGTTCAAAAACACTCAGTAAAACGATACCAGTAATTGCACTACCGACCATAAATAGTGCGTTCATAATATTAACAACCGCAATCGTTCTCGCTCTGTATTCTGGTTCTGAGCGCTCTTGAATAAAGGCATACAATGGGACAATAAAAATCCCACCAAAAACACCTATCAAAAACAAATCAATGGTCATTCGCCAGTTAGACGTATTGTTTAGAAAATCTAACCATGAAATAGCAGTCTCTGGGTAATGTGGAATCGCATAGAACATATCAATACCAAAAACAGATAAGCCCAAAGCGCCTATCGGAACAATGCCTAGCTCTATTCTAGATTTCGATAATTTTTCACATAGCATCGAACCTAAGCCAATTCCAAAAGTAAACAAAGCCAGCAATAAGGTAACTAAAGACGAATCACCGTTTAACGTACTAATAGAAAAGTTGGGAAACTGAGTTAGATACGATGCACCTAGAAACCAAAACCAAGATATTGCGGCAATCGCTAAGTAAATAGGGCGGTTTTGTTTCACCACTTTGAATAACGAAGCACTAGAAGTGATTGGGTTAAAATCTATCTTGAATGGCTCACACTCAGCAGGCGCTGTGGGAATCAATCGACTCGTTAGATAACCAAGTGTAGCTAAAAATAAGATGGAAAATGACACGATTTCAATATGCGCTTCAAACTGCATAATCAAACCTGCGCCTATCGTGCCCAATAGAATCGCTACAAATGTTCCCATTTCAACAATTGCATTACCGCCAACTAACTCTTCCGATTTCAAGTGTTGCGGTAAAATTGCATATTTGGCAGGTCCAAAAAAAGTCGACTGAACTCCCATCAAGAAGAGAATAAATAAAAGTAAGTAGTATTGTTCAAAATAGAACGCAAACGCGGCGCATATCATAATGACTATCTCTAGAAGCTTAATACGGCGCATCAACAGAGATTTTTCATGGCAGTCAGTAATTTGGCCAGCGATACCTGAAAAGAGGAAAAAAGGAAGAATAAATAGACCCGCTGCCAAATTTAGGATGACATTGATATCTCCACCCATTTTACTTACTGCGCTATAGGCAATAATTAGCATTAAGGTGTTTTTGAATATATTGTCATTAAACGCACCCAAAAATTGGGTGATAAAAAACGGCAAGAAACGCTTAGATTTAAGTAGACCCGACTGACTCATCCATGACTCCCAAAGTTACTATTAGCTTGATTGGCCCTTGCAGCTATCAATCATGCCATTAATGTATTATCAATTACTTACCGATACAAAAGCTTCCAAATATCTCACCGAGAAGATCATCGGCACTAAAGCGGCCTGTAATTTGGCTTAATGCTTCTTGCGCTATTCTCAACTCTTCTGCCAATAACTCACCGGCATTGTGAGAAATAAGAACATCTTTTCCTGCCGATATACAGTCTTTAGCTTTCGTCAAAGCCTCTAAATGCCTTCTTCTCGCAGTAAACATACCTTCACTCGAAGAATCATAGCCGGCACACTCTTTAAGGTGCTGACGGAGTGTATCTAACCCTGATTGCTGCTTTGTTGAGATAGACAAAAGTGGATAATCATCCGTCAACATTTGTGGTGATTTATCTTCAACTAAATCAATTTTATTGCGAATAAAACTAACGTGTTTCTTATGAGTAAGGCGATCCATAAACTCTGGCCACAGATCGTTTAAATCTGAAACGTTATGGGTACTCGCATCAAACACCAATAATATTCTATCGGCTTGATTGATCTCATCCCAAGCACGCTCAATTCCAATCTTCTCCACCGAATCTTCGCTGTCCCTTAAACCGGCTGTATCGATTATATGTAAGGGCATTCCATCAATGTTGATCTGCTCCTTCAATACATCACGGGTTGTGCCAGCAATATCTGTGACAATCGCGGAGTCCTTGCCAGCCAAGGCATTAAGAAGACTCGATTTACCGGCATTAGGCTTACCCGCAATAACGACTCTAATCCCTTCGCTTAATAACGCGCCCTGTTTAGCATTGTTGAGAAGTTCAGTTGCTTGGGCTTGAACAAGATCCAGCCTTTGGAGAACATCTGAATCCGCTAAAAAATCTATTTCTTCTTCTGGAAAATCAATTGCAGCCTCAACAAACATTCTTAGCTGAATCAACCCTTCAAAAAGCGAATCAACCTGCTTAGAAAACGCGCCCTGCAGAGATCGCATTGCACTGCGTGCAGCCTGCTCAGAGCTACTATTAATTAAATCAGAAATGGCTTCAGCTTGAACTAAATCGAGCTTGTCATTTAAAAATGCTCTTTTTGAAAACTCACCCGGTTCCGCCAAACGGGCACCAAGTGAAACAGCAGACCGGATTAGGATATCGAGCACAATTGGACCACCGTGCGCTTGAAGCTCGATGACATCTTCGCCAGTAAATGAGTTAGGAGAAACGAAAAGTAAGGCAAGTCCTTCGTCTACCTGCTGTCCATTATCGTCCATAAAAGGGCAGTAATGCGCATAGCGAGGTTTGGGAAGAAAGCCAAGCAACTGCTGAGCAATAGCAGTTGCTTTGTTGCCTGATATTCGAACAATTCCAACACCACCGCGCCCAGCTGCGGTAGCTAAAGCAACAATAGTGTCATTTGAATCATCCAACATACAAACTATCTATTGTTCAGCGGCTTTTTCAATTTGACGTGTAATCACCCATTGCTGAGCGATCGAAAGAATGTTGTTTACCAGCCAATACAAAACCAAACCTGAGGGGAACCACAAAAAGAAAACAGTCATCATGACGGGCATGATTTTCATCACTTTGGCCTGCATCGGATCTGGAGGGGTAGGGTTCAATTGCATTTGAAAAAACATGCTAATCCCCATCAAAATCGGCAGTACAAAATACGGGTCTTTAATCGAAAGATCCGTTATCCAAAAGAAAAATGGCGCATGACGCAATTGAACACTTTCGAGTAATACCCAATACAACGCAATAAACACTGGCATCTGAACCAATATAGGCAAACAACCACCTAGGGGGTTTATCTTTTCTTTCTTGTATAGGTCCATCATTGCCTGAGACATCTTAGAGCGGTCATCGCCAAACTGTTCTTTAAGTGACTGCAATTTAGGGGCAACACGACGCATATTCGCCATCGAGCGATAACTTGCTGCCGATAATTTGAAGAACAAAGCTTTGACAACAACGGTCACTAGGATGATTGCGACACCCCAGTTAAGGACAATTCCATACAGAAAATCTAGTAATAAAAATAACGGATAGGCAATAAAGAACAACCAACCATAATCCACTGTTAGATCCAATTTCGGCGCCGCATTTTCAAGCCGCTTAATAATTTTGGGACCAAGATACAAATTAGCTGACACAGAGCCAGACTGACCAGGTTCAACGATGGTTGCTGGACTAATGAAGCCCATTAAGTAAACGCCATTTTTTACTTTGGTTTGATAAGTTTGTGCAACACTATCGTCAGGAATCCAAGCACTTAAAAAATAGTGTTGAATAAACGCAATCCAACCACCTTGAATTTGACGGTTAACAGGTACTTCGAGCATGTCTTCGAAATCAAACTTTTCATAAGGTTCTTCTTTACTTGAAAGAACCATTCCTAGATAAGATTGCATCCCCATACTATTTTGAGACGATGGATCCGTACTTCGATCTCTAACAATTTTCCCTGACAAATTACCTTCCCAGGTGGTAGACGACTTATTCTCAACCAAAAAACGAGTTGAAATCACATAGTCATCACGACGGAAAATATATTGCTTAGTGACGCTAACTCCACTGTCATCGACAAACTTTAGATCGACCGTTAATTCATCTTCTCCGTCTAGCAGTGCATATTCAGTTTTATCAGTTTGGTACACAGGCATCGGACCATTACGCGATGAATCATGCCCGTTCTTACCAAATAAACCACTTTCAACCACATAGTGACGCTGCCCATTGCTCTCTAACAAGGGTAACGGAGCCTCAGAGCCCAATGTTAAATTGTAGTCAGTCATTAACGTGGAAACGATATTTCCACCAACAGGATCAATTTTTATATCTAATAGATCTGTGGTGATATGAATCAATTCAGAAGACACTTGCTTAGCAGGCTTCGCGGAGTCAATGGCGCTCGCTAATTTAGCTTGCTCAGGAGTCGCAAACTCAGAATTTGTTGCGCTGTTATCACTCGCAGAAAAGGATTCTGTCGGTACCCCATTTGATTCTTCTTGGTATGTCGACTGTTGATATTCATTTTGCCCATAATCCTCATTCCACGCCAAAATAAGCATGTATGAGACAATCGCCAAACCGGCAAATATTATTCCACGTCTAAAATCCATAAGGGTAACGCACCGTTAAGTGTAAGAAACTAGTGATTGATATGATGCTGACAGCATGACGTTCTCGTTTTTTCGGGGACCAAGTCTACCCCACCTTCATGAAAAGGGTGGCATTTTGAAAGTCGTCGAATAGCCAAATAACTCCCTTTGATCACACCAAAACGATTAATCGCTTCAAGCGCATAACTGGAACAACTTGGATAGAACCGGCACGAAGGGCCAAAGAGAGGGCTAACACATATCTGATAAAAGCGAATTAGCTGAGTAACAATTCGATTCATCAGTTATCTCTAATCAATATCTAAATTTAAAAGAAAGCTAAGAATTAGCGTTTTGTTTTCTAGAGAGCTTTTTCCACAGAGCAGTTAACTCTGTTGTGCAGTCGGGGTTATTTGTTATCCCTGTTCCTTGCTTCGCTAAAATCACCATATCTAAATTGCCGATAGAGTGAGATGTTGTCCTGAATGACTCTCTTATCAGACGCTTTATTCGATTGCGCTGTACAGAAAGTTTAACATGCTTTTTAGCGACAATAATACCGAGTCTTAACCCAAGGTTTTGATTCGTTTTCGCTAACACTAAAAAGTGTTTAGTCGATGCTCGGTAATCTACGTTATCAAAGACCCGACCATAGTCTGCTGAGCATAGTAATCGGGAATTTTTAGGAAAACCTTGGGGCGAGCTCAATGTTAAGCGCTAAGAGATTTACGACCTTTAGCTCTGCGACGGTTTAGAATTTGACGACCGCTTTTTGTTGCCATCCGTGCTCGGAAACCGTGGCTACGTGCGCGTTTCAGTACGCTTGGTTGGAAAGTACGTTTCATTGCAAATTACCTGATTTAAATACGACCAAATTTTTAGGGAGCGAGATTATATTTTTTTTCATCCCTGACTACAAGCTGTTTTGTTTAGTTGTTTTTTAAAAGGCTTTTACTATTTAAATATATATAGATCTTTTCTTAATATTATTATTTATATAGGAACGAAATACTGTTGATAAATAGTATTATTACATTTAAAACAATGGCTTATGAAAAAAATATCTTGCGAATAAAGTCTGTATTATTTTTGTATGAAGCCTGAATAAAAAGTGGATAAGTTTCGGTAAAA
This sequence comes from uncultured Oleiphilus sp., assembly GCA_913020045.1. GTDB lineage: Bacteria > Pseudomonadota > Gammaproteobacteria > Pseudomonadales > Oleiphilaceae > PZPK01. The sequence continues at coordinate 67,962 of CAJWBE010000013.1, read as the reverse complement.
GTTATTCACAGGTTTGTCAGTGCAGTTTTCCACAGGATAAAATTTCTTTTCACTAGTGATGCTCTATAAGACTTAGGAAATATATTTTCTGTTGATAGAATTGTGTATAACTATTCAAGTTAATGATATATATATGAAAAATTATACACAGCCCTATTGATAAGAAAAAATACAAGTAGCGGGGCTGTTAATAAGTCGTTAGAATTCACCTTTCAAACTTTACCGAAAAACCTATTAATAGTCTGACGTTTTTAATGCGTTTTCATGATTCGATATTAGGTTGGTGATAAGTACCCTTTACTTAATACATCTAAAGACTAACTAAGAGTACCTTGTGCTAGAAAACGTTTGGACAGATTGTCTTACTTCATTAAAACAAGAACTTCCAGAGCAGCAGTTCAACACGTGGGTTCGTCCTTTACAAGGTGAAGTCAGTGATGAGGGATTGACGCTTTACGCGCCGAACAAATTTGTATTGGATTGGGTACAAGAGAAATTTTTGTCGCGTATACACGATCTGATCAGTGAATTGGTTGATGTTGAAAAACCCGTAAAAGTATCTCTTCGTATTGGTTCGTTAGGTTCTCGTAAAGAAGAAGCTGCACAAACAGCTAGTGCTGTAGTTCAAGCAAGCAAAAAGAGTGTTGATCAACCATCCAAAAAAAGCCCGGTTATCTCAAATGTTAAACCGGCTGTTCAGACAGATCGACGAGTAGAGGTAGAGGGTGGAACAAAATATCAAAGCTTTTTGAACCCCGCATTTACGTTTGACACGTTTGTCGAAGGTAAATCTAATCAGTTGGCAAGAGCGGCGTCGGTGCAAGTTGCCGAAAATCCTGGTGGTGCATATAACCCGCTTTTTTTATACGGTGGGGTCGGCTTAGGTAAAACGCATTTAATGCATTCGATCGGAAATGAGATCGTCGCAAAGAACCCTAATGCTAAGGTAGTGTATTTGCACTCAGAGCGCTTTGTAGCCGATATGGTTAAAGCACTTCAGATCAACGCGATTAACGATTTTAAACGCCACTACCGGTCTGTGGACGCGCTTCTTATTGATGATATTCAGTTTTTCGCAAAAAAAGAACGATCACAAGAAGAGTTTTTTCACACCTTCAATGCGTTGTTAGAAGGTGGCCAACAGATGATACTGACATGCGACCGCTATCCAAAAGAAATCGATCATATGGAAGAGCGTTTGAAGTCTCGATTTGGTTGGGGCTTGAACGTGATGGTTCAGCCGCCAGAGCTTGAAACGCGTGTCGCTATACTGCTGAAAAAAGCAGAGCAGAATAACGTAGCGCTTAGTAGTGAAGCTGCATTTTTTATTGCTCAAAAAATACGTTCAAATGTAAGAGAGTTAGAAGGTGCTCTTAAATTAGTCGCCGCAAATGCTCATTTTACAGGCCAAGAAATTACACCGGTTTTTATTCGTGAATGTTTGAAGGATTTGTTAGCGATTCACGACAAGCAGGTGAGCATTGATAATATTCAGCGAACTGTCGCAGAATATTATAAAATTAAAGTCGCTGATTTATTGTCAAAACGCAGAACGCGGTCGGTAACTCGGCCACGTCAAATGGCGATGGCATTGGCGAAAGAATTAACGAACCATAGTTTACCTGAGATTGGCGATGCCTTCGGTGGGCGAGACCATACAACGGTATTGCATGCATGCAAGAAAATTGTTGAATTAAAAGATAATGATTCAAGCATGCGCGAAGATCATAATAACTTTATCAAAACCCTAACGACTTAAAATTACGAGTTGAAAGATGAAACTGCGAATTTCTCGAGACGATATACTTACTCCTTTACAAATTATTTCTGGTGTTGTTGAGCGAAAGCAAACAATGCCGGTGTTATCCAATATTTTGTTCGTTGCCGAACAAGGTAAGGTGGCGATTACCGGTACTAATATGGAGGTCGAGTTAGTTTGCGATCTTCAGGGTGCTGAAGTGGTGACGGAGGGCAGGGTGACGATTCCGGCTCGAAAGCTCGCTGATATATGTCGTTCATTGCCAAATAATAGCCATATAGAACTCACTCTTGAAGGAGATAAGGTTCAATTGAGTTCAGGTAAAAGTAGTTTTACCTTATCAACGTTACCCGCTGAACAGTTTCCAAACATTGAAGAAAATAATCATGATGTAGCGATAAGCTTTAATCAGAAAGACTTCAAGAGCATGATTGAGGCAACTGGGTTTGCGATGGCGCAACAAGACGTGCGTTATTACTTGAACGGGTTGTTGTTAGAAGTAGGTAGTGGTTATGTTCGTGCGGTGGCGACGGACGGGCATCGTCTCGCAATGGCATCAGTAACAACAGATGTTGAATTAGCCGAAGAGAAGCAGGTCATTATTCCTCGAAAGGGAATTATTGAATTAGGCCGTTTGCTTTCAGATGTTGATGACGAATTGGTTATTTCGATTGGTAGTAGTCATGTTTTTTCTCAAATCGGTCATTACACATTTACGTCAAAGCTAATTGACGGAAAATTTCCCGATTATAATCGAGTGATTCCTAAGGGCGGAGATAAGACAATTATCGCTGACCGAGAATTGCTGAAGGGAATGTTTAGTCGAGCAAGTATTTTGTCGCACGAGAATATTCGCGGCATCCAGCTTCAACTTAGCCATAATCAATTGCAGGTATTTGCAAATAACCCTGAGCATGAGCATGCGGAAGACTGTCTCGACGTGATCTATGAAGGTGATGAGTTGCAGATTGGCTTTAATGTCAGTTATTTGATCGATGTGCTGAATGTCATTACGGATGAGAGCGTCAAGCTAACGCTTTCAAATCCAAACTCGTCAGCACTGATAGAATCGACAGAGTATAACGACAAGTTATATGTTGTTATGCCAATGAGGCTTTAGGGAAGAGGGTTGATAGGATCTATGAACTTAGTTAGCAATAGTGTTAAAGGGACTTTACGAATAGGAAAAACGGCCAGCGTTTTGGCGAAAAACGGATTACGTTTCTTATTGAAAGATAAAGTTTCTAATCCTCAGTTGTTGCGTAACATGTTTGAAGAGTTGGGAGCGACGTATATTAAATTGGGTCAGTTTATCGCCAGTTCGCCTACTTTTTTTCCAAAAGAATATGTCGAAGAATTTCAACATTGTTTAGACCGAACGCCACCGTTTGAATTTTCTATTGTCAAAAAAATAATTGAAGAAGAACTTGGTAAACCGCTCAATGAAGTTTATCGAAACGTCGATATCAAGCCGCTTGCTTCTGCATCCATTGCGCAGGTTCATAGTGCTACGCTTCTTAGCGGAGAAGACGTTGTGATTAAGGTGCAGAAGCCAGGCGTCGAAAACACCTTGCTGACAGACCTCAACTTTTTGTATGTTTCTGCAAAAGTGATCGAGTACATTGCGCCAAAACTATCTTGGACCTCATTGTCGGGTGTTGTAGAAGAAATTCAGAAGACAATGATGGAAGAATGCGACTTTTTTAAGGAAGCGAGGAATCTAGAAACCTTCGCTGAATTTTTGAAAGCGACTGATAATGATGATGTTGTGGTCCCTAAGGTTTATCCAGAAGCGAGCGGACGTCGGGTGCTAACGATGGAGAGGTTTCACGGTGTTTCATTAACCGATTTAGACACCATTAGGAAGTATTGTGACGACCCCGAGAAAACATTGATAACTGCAATGAATACGTGGTTTTCTAGTTTAACTCAATGCGAGTTTTTCCATGCTGACGTTCATGCTGGAAACCTTATGGTTTTAGAGAACGGCAAAATAGGGTTTATCGATTTTGGTATTGTCGGCAGGATTAACCCGGGCACATGGGAAGCAGTCTCAGATTTCATTTCATCAATCATGATAGGCCATTTTGATGGTATGGCAGACGCGATGATTAGAATCGGTATTACTGAACAGAGTATTAATACCGAATCATTGTCTCGCGACTTGAAAGGATTATTTAACAAATTGGATGTCATGGTTCCTGACTATTCCAGCATGTCAGCGAATCAAGACGATGATATCAATGGGTTGCTGATGGAGATGGTGAGAGTAGGTGAGGAAAACGGTCTACATTTTCCTAGAGAGTTCGCCTTACTACTTAAACAGTTTTTATATTTTGACCGTTATGTTCATATTCTGGCGCCAGAATTGGATATGTTTGTTGATGACCGTTTGAATATGCTGCATTGATGAGTTGCTTCATGCAGTCAATATCAACTCTATTTTTTTAGAATTAGGCCCCGCCGCAGAGTGGGGTTTTTAATGCCTATGACAATCTTATCGTTAAGCCCTACTCACTTTAGAAATCTAACGACGGGCCAAATAAATTTTTCCAGCGGTTTTAATATTGTTGTTGGGGAAAATGGTTCTGGAAAGACAAGCTTGTTAGAAGCAATCTATATGCTAACGAGTGGTCGCTCATTTCGAACACGAAAGTCTGAGACGATTATTTACAGAGATGAGTCAGGCGTATCAGGCAACGAAACATTTTTGTTTGGTCGTCTCGGGCATTTTGATGATTCTAGGTCGATTACAGAAGTCGGCGTTAGCCGTTCAAAAATTGATAATGGATTGATAAAAATTGATGGGCAGAAGGTTAATAGCGCTTCGCAGTTAGCCTCACTTTGTCCAATTACCGTAATCGAACCAGACAACTTGTCCTTGCTTTCGGGGGCTCCCCAGCAGAGAAGGAAGTTTGTTGATTGGGGAGTGTTCCACGTGGAACCGAGTTTTTCAAAGCTATGGAAAGACTATAGCACTGCTTTAAAGCAGCGCAACGCGGTATTAAAAAGTGTAAGCAGTAGCAATCTTAGTGCTAACAATAATCCTCTTGATATTTGGGATGAACAGTTATCGCTCTATGCAAATCGGATTGATGGCTTAAGGTTCAGATTTTTTGAGGTCTTGAAAGAGAGCTTTGAAGAATTGCTAACGATGTTACTTCCAGAACAAAAAATTGCATTGAACTATCGTCGAGGGTGGGGCTCAGATGAAGACTTAGCTCAGGTGTTAAAAAAAAATCGCAATACAGACCTCACGAGAAGCTTTACAAGTGTCGGTGCGCACCGGATGGATGTTAGAATAAGCATCAACAACAAAGCAGCGATAGACGTGCTTTCACGAGGCCAGCTTAAGCTTGTTACGGTGGCTTTGTATTTGGCACAGGTTAGAACGCTATATTTGACGACTGGAAAGACTTCTGTGGTCATGGTCGATGACGTTTCTGCAGAGTTAGATACTGCAAACACTGCACGGGTTTTTTCTACATTGGATGAGCTCGGTTCGCAGATTATTTGCACTACCTTAGATTTAGATCAGACAACAAAAAGCATAAAAACTACCCGAGATATTAAAGTGTTCCACGTGGAACAGGGTAATATTAAAGAAGATAAAACAAGTATCTGAAGTGACAATGACGTGAATGCCAAAGATACGATTGGAGCAACAGCATGAGTGAAAACGAAAATAACTATGATTCGTCCAGTATCAAAGTCCTTAAAGGACTTGATGCCGTTCGTAAACGCCCGGGTATGTATATCGGTGATACCGACGATGGTACAGGCCTTCATCACATGGTTTTTGAAATTGTAGATAACTCAATTGACGAAGCATTGGCGGGCTATTGCTCTGAAATTAAAATTACAATTCACAATGATGAGTCAGTCACCGTGTCAGACGATGGCCGTGGAATACCGACTGATATTCATGAAGAAGAAGGTGTTTCTGCAGCTGAAGTCATCATGACGGTTCTTCACGCAGGTGGTAAGTTTGATGACAATACCTATAAGGTTTCTGGTGGCCTTCATGGTGTAGGGGTATCGGTTGTGAATGCCTTGTCTAGCGAATTGACCCTAACCATCAATAGAGCAGGTAAGGTACATCAACAAGTCTACAATAATGGTGTTCCTGTAGAACCACTAAAAGTAGTTGGTGATGCTGAAAAATCTGGTACAAGAGTTCATTTTGTACCGTCAGCTGAAACGTTTTCCAATATTGAATTTCACTTTGATCTATTAGCAAAAAGAATTCGCGAGTTGGCATTTCTGAACTCAGGTGTGCGTATTGTCTTGCAAGATGAACGTTCTGAGAAAGAAGAAGTGTTTGAGTACGAGGGTGGTCTTAAGGCTTTCGTAGAGTATTTGAATACTAATAAAACTCCGGTGAATAGAGTCTTCTATTTCTCAACATACAGAGAAGATGACGGCGTAGGCGTTGAAGTCGCTATGCAATGGAATGACGGCTTTCAGGAAAATATTTATAGTTTCACAAACAATATTCCACAAAGAGATGGTGGAACCCACCTAGCCGGCTTTAGAGCCTCTTTAACGCGATCTTTGAATACATACATTGAGCGGGAAGGCTTAGGTAAGAACTCGAAAGTATCGACCTCTGGTGATGATGCTCGAGAGGGTCTAACCGCTATCATTTCGGTGAAAGTGCCTGATCCAAAATTCTCCTCTCAAACAAAAGACAAGTTGGTTTCTTCCGAAGTGAAAACAGCGGTTGAACAAGAAATGAATGCACAGCTTGCAGATTATTTGCAGGAGTTTCCTCAAGAAGCGAAATCCATCGTCAATAAAATGATTGATGCGGCGAGAGCGAGAGAAGCGGCAAGAAAAGCACGTGAAATGACACGACGAAAAGGTGCGCTTGATATTGCAGGCTTGCCAGGAAAACTCGCTGACTGCCAAGAGAAAGATCCGGCGCTATCTGAACTATACATAGTGGAGGGTGATTCTGCTGGCGGGTCCGCCAAACAGGGCCGAGATAGAAAGACACAAGCGATACTTCCTCTTAAAGGTAAAATCCTTAATGTAGAAAAAGCTCGCTTCGATAAAATGCTTTCGTCTGCAGAGGTCGGCACGCTGATTACCGCATTGGGTTGTGGCATAGGGCGAGAAGAATATAACGTTGAGAAGCTTCGCTATCACAGCATCATCATTATGACGGATGCTGATGTCGATGGTTCTCACATTCGAACCCTTCTACTGACATTCTTTTTTAGACAGATGCGCGACATAATTGAACGAGGGCATATTTTTATCGCGATGCCGCCTTTGTATAAAGTGAAGAAGGGTAAGCAAGAACAGTATTTAAAGGATGAGAAAGCGTTGGAGTCGTATTTGACTCAGTCGGCTTTAGAGAACACGCAGCTTTTTGTTAACCCCGAAGCACCTTCTATAGCGGGTGCTGCATTAGAAACTCTTCTCAATAAGTACCGCTCGGTTCAGGACATAATAGGTAAGTTTTCGCGTTCTTTGCCCAAAGCGGTGTTAGATCAAATGCTTGCAGTTAAACCAATTCTGGCTGCTGATCTCGCATCGGAAGAAAAGGCAAAGGAGTGGGTCGATGCTATGTCGCAAAAGCTGGGCGTAGATATCAAGACAGGTATGAATCATGTTTTTTCATATCGTTATGATGAAGAAACGCAGGTTTATTTGCCGACTGTCACGGTATACGTTCATGGTATTTCTAGCGTTTACGAATTCTCTAAAGACTTTTTTGATACAAGTGGTTATGCGGCTATCGCATCGCTAAGCGATAGCCTTAGGGATTTGTTTGAAGATGGGGCTTACGTTCAACGAGGTGAAAAGACTCAGCTAGTGTCTGAGATTAAAACAGTGATTGAATGGCTAATGAAAGAAGCTCAGCGTGGTTTAGGTGTTCAGCGTTATAAAGGGCTAGGTGAGATGAATCCTGAGCAACTTTGGGAAACTACCATGGACCCCGAAACGCGTCGAATGATGAAAGTGACAATTGAAGATGCCGTCGCTGCCGATATCATATTCACTACTTTAATGGGTGACGAGGTAGAGCCAAGACGAAACTTTATTCAGTCCAATGCGCTGGAAGTTTCAAACTTAGATGTATAGCGTATAAGGGAAGGGTAGCACGGAGCTCGCTTCTAAAAACTGTTATTAGATGTTTAAAAAGCCAGTAAGTAGAAATACTTACTGGCTTTTTTGTTTACTATATAGCTGAAAATTAGTTGACTAAACACTAGAGACAGATAGCTATAAAAAGCATTACTTATCAGAGTGTTAAGTGGTTTTAGCACATCTATATCAAACAGTTCTAATTATCTTTCTGTGATGTATTGTGAATTGCCTCGTGAAAGAGAACTCCTATGTTTACGTCAGCTAACTAATACGCATAAAATCATAGTGAGTTAACTGCCAGCTAACTATTTTTTGAAAAACAAAAACTAATTAGAATCCATTATGACGCCTTTACCCATATTTTTATCGGTTGTTACCATACTGCGTAACAACGTTGAAAGCGTAGAACAAAGCTTGCGCTTGCTCGTCGACAAGTGCCAACCTCTTGCGGCCGATTTTGAAATCGTTGTGATTGACAATGCGTCGCAAGATGGAACGTTAGAACGTTTAAAGGCATTAGTTGAAAAAGATGATTTTCCTAATATTCAGGTCTATGCGCTGACTCAAAAAATTGATGTTGATACTGCTATTTCGGTCGGTTTAGAAAACGCCTTGGGAGATTTTGTAGCCGTAGTAAATCCTTTAGAGGATGATGTTTCATTTTTGGATGTCATGTTGGATAAAGCATTAGATAGTAATGATGTTGTATTTGCACATAACTTGAGTCGTCCTAAGCAAAGCCTTCTGTATCGATTTTCTCATGCGATATTTAATGCGGCCTATCGATGGTTTAATGGCGTTGATTTGGCAAAGGATGCCCCGCACTATCGCGTAATGAGTCGTGCCGTTGTGAACTTCATTTTGCAACACTCTCAGCCAGAGATTATCTATCGCCACCTACCGGCGACAGGAGGGTTTTCTCGGTGTAATTTGGAGTACAATTTTTTAGTTAGCACGGCGCGTAAAAAACGTTTTAAGGGAAGTATGGATAGAGGGGTTAAGCTACTCGTATCATCGGGTAAAGCGCCGATGCGTGCGGTAACTTCGTTGTCATTCTTAGCCGCAATCGCAAACCTGATTTACTCTTTTTACGTAGTTGTTATTTGGTTGTTTAAAGCGGATGTTGCGCCAGGTTGGGCGAGTCTCGCTTTGCAGCAAAGTGGTATGTTTTTCGCGATTTCATTAGTGTTGTTGGTATTTGGAGAATACCTCTTGCATGCCGCTAGCGTCTCTTCAGATGAGCCAAAGTATCATATAGCTCAGGAGTTTCTCAGCGCCAAAATTACTCGTAGGGCGCAGTTGAATATCCAGGAAGTTGAAGGGAGTTCTCCGCCAGCTGCTGGGACTGCTGACAATAGCCGTGAGGGTTAAATATGACTGCTTGCGGTGATAACCAATTTGACGCGGTGGTGATCGGAGGTGGGTTTTATGGTGCTGTAATTGCTTCGAGTTTGAAAACACGTTTTGGGATGAAGCGGGTTTTGTTAATCGAGCAAGAACACTCTCTGATGACGCGCGCCTCCTTGCGGAACCAAGCACGGGTGCATAACGGCTATCACTACCCTCGCAGTTATAAAACGGCTTATCGAAGTCGTATAAATTTGCCAAAATTTGCTCAAGATTGGCCGGCGGCAGTTTCAAGCAAGTTTACTAAGCTCTATGCAATTGCTAGTAAGAACTCTAAAGTTACACCAAAACAGTTTATTCGTTTTTGTAAGGAAATTGGTGCGCCTGTTGAGTTGGCTAACCCTTTTCACCGGTCTTTGTTTGATTCCCGCTTGATTGAGAGTGTTTTTCAGGTCGAAGAGTATGCATTCGATGCTCAGATATTGTCGAAGTTGGCGCACAAAGAGCTTTGTGAACATCAAATTGACATGCGGTTTGCTACCAAAGCACTGGGTATTTATCCGTTAGATTCAGGCTTAAATCGCGTTACGTTAAAACGACAAGATGGGGAAGAATCCAGCGTCGAAGGCAGATTAGTGTTTAACTGCACTTATACTGGCTTAGATAGAGTGCGAGGCGAGTTCTCTGGCCTTAAGACAACACTAAAGCATGAAGTGACGGAAATGGCTCTGCTAGAGCTACCAGACGAGTTGAATAAAGTGGCTGTAACCGTCATGGATGGCCCGTTTTTTTCGCTGATGCCTTACCCGTCACGGAATTTATTTACCTTGTCCCACGTGCGATACACCCCTCACTTTAGTTGGCTTGAGGAGGCATCGATAGACCCCTATAAACGTTTGGATGAGTACGAAAAGGGCAGTAGAGCGCATCGGATGCTTCTCGATACAGCCAGATATATGCCGTTGATAAGTGACGCTCGGCATGTCGACTCGATCTTTGAGGTTAAGACAGTTCTTGCAAAAAATGAGACCGATGATGGTCGGCCTATTTTGTTCGAAGAGTATCCTGATTACCCGGGTCTGTTTTCAGTGCTTGGTGGCAAGATAGATAATATTTATGACATATTGGAGCGTATGGAAGCATGTATCAAACCTGCGGTTTAGTATCCAAAACTGGGCAGATTTCTCGCTATATTGTGATTAAATTCGTCAGCCATCGTTACGTAGGAGCTAAACAATGAACAAGGCTTTAATTGGTTACTCTGGGTTTGTTGGCTCGACCCTAAGACGACAAACGAACTTTTCTCATTTATATCGCTCATCCAATATTGGTGATGTAGGGAAAGAGTCATACGATCTTGCGGTATGTTGCGCGGCGCCGGCCAAAAAATGGTTAGCAAATAAAAACCCGGAAGAAGACAAAGCGACCATTGATCAGTTAATTAGTCACTTGGATGAGATTGATTGCCAAACATTCGTTCTTATCAGCACTGTCGATGTGTTTAATACCCCGATAGACGTTTCTGAAAGCTCTCCTATTGATGCTAGTAAGCTTCAAGCCTATGGCTTACATCGCTATGAACTGGAAGAGTTTGTTAAGCAACGTTTTAAGCGCAGCCTCATTGTTCGCTTACCTGGCTTGGTAGGCCCTGGTTTGAAGAAAAATATCGTGTTTGACCTTCACAACAATAACCAAGTAGAAAAAATAGATAGCGCAGCAGTATTTCAGTTTTATCCAATGGTTAATCTTTGGTACGACATTCAAAAAGCCCTTAGCGCCGGTCTTTCTTTGCTGCATCTTACGGCTGCTCCCATTGCCGTTGAACAAGTTGCAATGGATGGTTTTGGAAAGACGTTTATCAATCGGATTGCAGAGCAGTCTTTGCGCTATGATTTTCAAACATGTCATGCCGAACTTTTTGGAGGGACAGGAAACTATACTTATAGTGCCGTTGAGTCTCTGCAGGCTATTAGGGCGTATGCCCAAAGTGAACCCAGCGCTTAACTGACCTAGGTATTTCAAATTATGCGAGTTTCGATATCCAACATTGCCTGGGATCCACAGTATGATGAGGCGGTGGCTTCGTCATTAGCCCAGTTAGGCCTAGATGCGATTGATATAGCACACAGTAAGTATTTCCCAAATCCAGATAAAGCGACTGATCAAGATATAGAGAATGTCAGGCAGTGGTGGAAGAGTAGGGGGGTCGATATTGTCGGTATGCAGGCCTTGCTGTTTGGAACAACCGGGTTCAATGTTTTTGGTTCTAGTGAGCTTAGGTCTCGAATGCTTGCGCATCTTGAGTCTGTCTGTCGAATTGGTGGAGGCTTGGGAGTAGGTCATTTGGTTTTTGGCTCTCCTAAAAATAGGGATAGAAGTGGTTTAGCGGATGAGCAATGTCGAGATTTATATCTCGATTTTTTTACTAAGCTGGGTGACATCGCTAATAGCTATGGCGTGACGGTCTGTTTGGAGCCTAATCCTAAGGAATACGGTGCTAATTTCATGGTGTCTAGCTTGGAAACTAAACGGGTTGTTCTTGAATTGAGTCATTCAAATATTAAGATGCAATTGGACACAGGTGCTTTGGTAATGAATAACGAAGACCCAGAAACCATCATTGAAGCTTGTTTTCAGCAAGTGGGGCATGTTCACGCTAGTGAGCCCTTACTATCACTTTTGAGGCCTGACAACCAAGTTCATGAAAGGACAGCGGCTTTATTAACCAAGTGGTTGCCAGACGTTATTGTTGCGATTGAAATGAAGGCTCCTGACAATGGCCTAATAGATATCGATGACACTTTAAAGTTCGTAAAGGGCGTTTACGGCATCGCTGGAGCGTCAGCGTGAAGTGGCTTATATTATTGTTGGGGGTGTTATCGAATGCCTCCGCTAGCGTTTTGATTAAAGTCGCGATGACACCACCGTTTAGTTTTCCATCGCTTGACTCGCCACGAACAGCATTGGAAAACTGGCCTTTGTGGCTAGGGCTCTTATTGTATGGCGCGGCGTTTGTTCTTTATGCCGCTGCCTTAGCAAGGCTTCCCTTGAATGTTGCACACCCGATACTGACGTGTGGAGCGGTTGCGACGGTGGCTGTTTTGTCGGTCGTGATTTTTAAGGAGCCCATGCCCTGGGTTTCCCTGTTAGGAATTGGGTTTGTTATCATTGGTGTTTTATTAATCACTTCGCAGTCTTCTAAATCATGACAAACCTAAGTAGAGAGGACTTTTTGAGCACTAAGGGCTGGGAAGTACCAGGCTTTCGAGTTGACTTGTGGGCGCGTAAAACGAGCCGATGGTGTGTTGTGATTCCGGTGATCAATGAAGGTGAGCGAATTAAACGGATGCTCACCAAGATGCATGAAATAGGTGTTCCTAGTGTCACGGATATCATCATCATTGATGGTGGAAGTACAGACGGTTCACTCGCTTTGGATCGGCTTAATGACTGTGGAGTTGCTGCGCTACTAACAAAGACCAGCGAAGGAAAACTTAGCGCGCAGTTAAGGTGCGCTTATGCCTTTGCTTTAGAAAAGGGCTACGATGGCATTGTAACGATTGATGGTAATGATAAGGATGATCCTGCAGATATTGCTGGTTTTGTTTCAGCCTTGGAAAATGGGTTGGACTTTGCACAAGCCTCTCGTTTTATTGCCCAAGGCGTTGGGAAAAATACGCCATTCATTCGTGAGATAGCAATTCGATTGATTCACGCGCCAATGCTGAGTTTGTTTTCGGGTTTTAAGTGGACTGATACTACACAGGGTTTTAGGGCATATAGTCGGAAATTTTTATTGGATGAGCGGGTGGCACCTTTTCGAGATGTTTTTATGCAGTATGAGTTACTAGCGTATTTATCGTATCGAGGGCCAAAACTTGGTTTTAAGTGTATCGAGCTGCCCACGACAAGAATCTATCCAGTAGGCGATGTACCGACTAAGATTTCAGGCTTATCTGGGAATGTTGATTTGATGCTCACGCTTGTTAAGGCGTGTTTTGGTTTCTTTAACCCCAAGTTTAAGAAGTAGTTCTGTTTCAATTATTCTTTGCATGAAATAGATGGTGCGAAGTTTCTAGAATTGAACTCCTAAGTTTCTAGCTGGCGCCTCTCACGATCTAATTTTTATTGTTTCGCAGCCTACCTGTCGGCGTACTATGTCGATCGATCTTTGAAGGCAACTAAGATTTCTTTTCTAAGTATTTCGCTGGGGATAAGCCTGTCCATCGTTTGAACGCGCGACTAAAAGCGCTAAGTTCTGAAAAGCCAAGTAGAAAAGCAATTTGACTAATTGAGTGGTTTTTTTCCTCGAGGAGTTCTAATGCTTTGCGTTTTCGTACTTTGTCGACTAGTTCGTGAAATGCTAAATCTTCGCTCTGTAATTTACGATATAGGGTGTTCCGACTCATATTGAGTTGCTTTGATATTTGGGTGGCATCGATTGAATCGGTAGATAATCGTTTCTCAATTAGTGACTCTACTTTGTCTGTAAAGCTTCTTTTTTTACTAATCGCGCTCAGCAAAGTGTCTAAGTGTTTACTGAGCACTTTTTGCAGATAGGAGCTTCGATTAGGTAATCGATAGGATAAATATTTCTCGTCGAAGGCTAAATAGCAATTTGCTTGTGAAAATTTGACGTTAGAGCCGAACACCTTTTTATAGCTGTCGCTGTGCTTGGGTGTAGCATGTTGGAAGCCGACCTCGATTAAGGGAAAACTTTTTGTAAGACGCTCTCTGGTTCGTGTGACACCTGCCGCTAGGGTACGTTCCATATCATAAACAGAGTAGAGCTCTTGGCGGGCGCAGATAAACTGCACTTTGACAGTTGAGTCCTCGGTTTTAAGGTTAATAGAGATATTTTCATTGGTGATGCAAAAATAGCGTTGATACTGTAGGAGTGCTTTTTCGATTGTCGCGTTGCTAAAGAATATATGGCTTAGCAATCCGATTTCATCATCATTTTTTCGGCAGCCAAGGAGTAAGCCTAGGTTAGGTTTTTGGCTACTTTTGAGCGCATACTCCCAAAGTTGATTGTAATATTGAATGGCTAGGCGAAAGTCTTCTGACTCTAGCGATTCGATTGGAGCGTGGATAATATCTTCAAGTTTTTCAGCGGGTACGCCTCTCTCTATCAGATAGTGGCACACTACACGGGGGCTAGAAGAACTTACGTATACCGCGTTACTCATAGGCTTTTTGATAGGAAGTCGAGTAGGGTGTATTAATTATAGTTGCGCCAGCATGACATTGAAACAAAGAGTCAACAAGGTGAAACACAGAGTCAAGCGCGAAACGCAGTGGCGGGTTAAGGTATGACTTCAGCAAATGGCTGCTAACTTGAGTCATCACAATGGAGAAGAGAATGGAAATTGAGATTTGTGTACCGCACTCAGAATTAGAAGAAGCGAATTTTCAAGCGTTGAGAAGTTATCTTGATGGAATGTTTTTCTGTTAATAAGCAGGTTTAAATGATTCAAAGGCAGCCATTGGGCTGCCTTTTTTCGTTTTAAAAGCGGTGTTCGAAATAGCAAAAGGAGTCCATACTTCGTAAAACTCTGACATCGTGGCGATTATGGAATTGTATTCAAGAATTATTGGCCCGGCGGATGCTGAACCTGTTGTTATCATTCATGGTTTATTTGGAGCATCTGAAAACCTGATGGCTTTGGGTAAAGCGCTTGCTGAAAAATATAGCGTTCACATCCTTGATGTTAGGAATCACGGAAAGTCTCCACACAGTGACTGTATGACCTATGAAAGTATGGTTAATGACGTGCAGGAGTATCGTTTAAGGCATTCGTTACCTTATATAAGTCTTATCGGCCATTCGATGGGCGGCAAGATTGCGATGAAATATTCCCTAACCTACCCTAATTCTGTAAACCGATTGATCGTCGCAGATATCGCTCCAGTGGCTTATTCTTCGCATCATGTGTCTATTTTTCGTGCATTTGACGCACTTGATTTGGGCAAAGTAGTGTCTAGAAGCGAAGCGCTCAAGATTTTTTCAGAGCATATCGATGAGCCTTCGGTGAGTCAGTTCCTAATAAAAAGCTTGGATAAAAAGTCGGATGAAGGCTTTGAATGGCGCTTTAACTTGCGCGTTATTCGAGAAAGCTATCAACATATTATCGATGATGATTCAGGGTCTTCAAGTTTTAGTGGGCCGGTTCTTTTTATCTCTGGCGACCAATCTGACTATGTTTTAGCTGAGCATCGTGCGCGCATCATGAGCTTGTTTCCAAACGTCGTTAGTAAACGAATGCAGGGGGTTGGGCATTGGCTTCATGCTCAAAAACCGGTTGTCTTTAATAACCTGTGTTTACGCTTTTTGGATAGCTAAGGTATTCGTTATATTTCGGGTATTCAGAAGAGGCTTACGACTGCGGTTTGTTTAAGTTCTTTCTGGCAACTTGAGCTGTTGTAAAAGAAAAAAAAATGGAACACACTGACGGCTTCGTTGCGTATTAATAATAGTAATCGCTTAGCTATCAATACTATAACGGAATTTTTGGCACCAAACTTGTATAGAGCTAGCGCTGTAGATAAAGGTTTACGATGCTAGAAGGCGCCAATAGAAACCTTGAATTCTAAATTAAACTAAAAAGATGAATCAGGAGAATGAATATGTTGAAGCTATCTTCCATCATTGCAGCAGGTTTGGCCGTTGGTCTTTCCTTTTCCGCGACTGCAGGCACTCTAGAAGATGTTAAAAAACGGGGAATGTTGTCTTGTGGTGTCAGTAGTGGTCTTGCTGGTTTTTCTCAGAAAGATGAGAAAGGCGCATGGAGCGGACTTGATGTAGACGTTTGTAGAGCGGTTGCCGCAGCAGTTCTGGGTGACGAATCTAAAGTTCAATATAAGCCTCTGACGGCTAAAGAGAGATTTACAGCGCTTCAGTCAGGCGAAGTGGATTTGCTTTCGCGAAACACGACGTGGACTCATACTCGTGATACTTCTCTAGGTTTAAACTTTGCTGGCGTTAACTACTACGACGGCCAAGGTTTTATGGTGTCTAAAAAGCTCGGCGTTAAAAGTGCGATGGAATTGGATGGCGCGTCTGCATGTATCCAAGCCGGTACCACGACTGAGTTGAACATGGCGGACTATTTCCGTGCTAATGGCATGAAATACACCGCAGTAACGTTTGATACTTCTGACCTAACGCGTCAGGGTTTCGAAAGTGGCCGTTGTGACGTTTTGACTTCAGACCAATCTCAGTTGTATGCGATTCGTATCGGTTTGAAAGACCCATCATCTGCAATGGTATTGCCAGAAGTTATTTCTAAAGAGCCTTTAGGCCCTGTTGTTAGTCAAGGTGACGATGCATGGTTCAACATTGTTCGTTGGTCAATGTTTGCTCTAATCGAAGCAGAATTTTTGGGTGTTAACAGCGCTAACGTAGACAAAATGAAAGCCGAAGGTAAGCCAGGACAAAAACGTTTGCTCGGCACTGAAGGTGACGCTGGTGAGAAGCTAGGTCTATCAGCTGATTGGGCGTATAACATTGTTAAGCAAGTTGGTAACTATGGTGAGTCGTTCGAACGCAACGTTGGAATGGGTTCTCCTTTGAAAATTGCTCGTGGTTTAAACGCTCAGTGGAATCAGGGCGGCATTTTGTATTCTCCACCAGTTAGATAATTCTATTTAACGGTAATTAGTGCGGAGCTCCCACTTCAGGGAGCTCCAATCCCTTCTTCTTATAACAAGCAACGGATCAGAATATGTCGAAAGAACATATGCCGGAAGTGCGGCCAGTAAAGTCGGGGTCTTTTTTCAATAACCCGCGAAATCGTGCGCTGATTTATCAAGCGATTCTTCTTTTTGGGCTAGGGTTCTTTTTCTACACAATCGTGTCCAATGCCTTATCCAATATGGAAGCTCGAGGAATAAAGAGCGGCTTCGGATTTTTGTTTACGACGTCAGGCTTCGATATTCTGATGTCTTTAGTCGATTACAGTGCGACAGATACTTATGGCAGAACGTTTCTAGTTGGCCTACTGAATACGATTCTTGTGTCTATCATCGGGATTTTCTTAGCAACCATTGTTGGTTTTTTGATGGGTGTTGCTTATTTTTCTCCGAATTGGTTAATCAAGCGTTTATCAATCGTTTACGTCGAAACCTTCCGTAATATTCCTTTGCTACTTCAAGTCTTTTTTTGGTATTTCGCGGTCCTTGCCGCGCTACCTGACGTTAGGGATAGCATCAGTTTTGGTGAGTCCGTATTTCTAAACGTCCGGGGTTTATTTTTCCCAGAGATTATTGACGAGGCCGGTTCAGGCTTTGTCTATGCGGCGTTGGCCGCTGCAATTGTCGCCATTATTGTTCTGCGCAAGTGGGCACATAAGCGGCAAGATGAGACAGGTGATCAGTTTCCAGTTTTTTTAACAAGCATTGGCATTCTTATTGGCTTGCCTTTACTGGCACTTATTGTTTCAGGTAACCCTTTCCACTTAGAGTACCCGGAAGCAAGCCGGTTCAATATCCGAGGCGGTATTTCGGTGATACCCGAATTGATGGCGCTAACATTAGCGTTGACCGTCTACACAGGAGCATTTATTGCTGAGGCGGTAAGAGCAGGGGTTCAATCAGTACCGCATGGTCAAACAGAAGCTGCGCGCAGCATTGGACTAAAAGAGAGCCGTATTATGTCGCTTATCGTCGTTCCGCAAGCGATGAGAGTTATTGTCCCGCTGTTGAATAGTGAATATCAAAGTCTTGTAAAGAACTCGACACTTGCTACCGCGATAGGTTACCCAGACTTATTTACAGTGTTCGTTGGAACATCGTTGAACCAAACAGGGCAAGCCATAGAGATCGTGTTCATGACGATGGCGGTATATTTTGTCATTAATATGACTATTTCATTCTTAATGAACCGTGTTAACGACAGCGTTGCGTTAGCAGAGCGAAAGTAGACTAAGGAATCATTATGAGAGAATTTCAAGCATTACCCGCTCAGCCCGCACCGGTAGATACGGTCGGACCTATTGGCTGGATGAAGACGAATTTGTTTTCAACGCCTATTAACGCTGTGGTCAGTATTTCTATTTTTGCTTTCTTGGTTTATGTCTTACCGGATACCATCGATTGGCTGTTTTTCTCGGCAAACTGGGTGGGTTCAACGCAAGATGTTTGCAGCGCAGAAGGTGCTGGAGATGGCGCTTGCTGGGTATTCGTTTCAGCATGGATGCAGCAGTTTATCTACGGTAGTTATCCTGATCCGGAGCTCTGGAGAGTCAATGCGGCACTTGTTGCCTTAGGGCTGGTGATTGCCGCGCCTTATTTGCTACCCAAGCATTTTCGAAATACGGTTGGAGTCCCATTATTTTTGTTGTTTCCCTTTATCGGCGCCGCCTTTTTGGATGGTAGGATTTTTGGGCTTGAGTATGTGAGTACCGATTTTTGGGGCGGATTCTCGCTCAATATATTTTTAGCGGCGGCCAGTATTATTATTGCCTTCCCTCTGAGCTTTTTATGGGCATTGGGGCGCCGTTCAGACATGCCATTTGTGAGAAGCGTTTGTGTAATCCTGATCGAGTTTTTCCGAGGCGTCCCAGTACTGGCTTTATTCTTTATGGGATCGGTGATGCTACCTTTGTTCTTTCCAGAAGGGGTAACGATCGATAAGTTATTAAGGGTTTGGATCGTTTTAATTTTGTTTATGTCCGGATATATGGCCGAAGTTTTTCGTGGTGGTTTTCAGGCCATACCTCAAGGGCAATATGAAGCCGCAGATTCGCTCGGACTAAGTTATTGGCAAAAGACATTACTGATTATCTTTCCTCAAGTGATCAAGGTCTCGATGCCTAATATCTTAGCGACCTTTGTTATGTTGTTTAAGAACACTACCTTCTTGTTGATTATTGGAATATTCGAAATATTGAATACCACGCAGACGGCGCTAACCAATTCAAATTGGTTAGAAGGGCACGCAGCAGAAGGTTATATATTTGTCGGGTTGGTTTTTTGGTGCTGCTGTTTTGGTATGTCCATGATTAGCTCTAACATTGAAAAGAAACTTGATACCAGTCACCGCAGTTAGTCGATAGGAGCGAAGAGATGAGCGTAGAACAACAAGGTCAACCTTTATCGGCCGAAGATGATGTCATTATTATCAAAGAGTTGAACAAGTGGTACGGTAGTTTTCATGTACTCAAGGATATCAACCTCAACGTTAAACGTGGCGAAAAAATTGTTATTTGTGGTCCTTCGGGCTCGGGTAAGTCGACAATGATTCGTTGTATTAATCGTTTGGAAGAGTTTCAGCGCGGTTCTTTGATTGTAAACGGTGTTGAGATGATCGAAGACGTTAAGAACATCGAAGCGATTCGGCGAGAAGTCGGTATGGTGTTTCAGCACTTCAACCTTTTCCCGCACCTGACGATTCTAGAAAACCTAACCTTAGGACCGATTTGGGTCCAGAAGAAGCCTAAAGAAGAAGCGGAAGCGACGGCAATGAAATACTTGGAGCGGGTTAAAATACCTGACCAAGCGAATAAATTTCCGGGCCAGCTATCAGGTGGTCAGCAACAACGGGTCGCGATTGCGCGTTCTTTATGTATGTCTCCTCAAATTATGCTGTTTGATGAGCCGACCTCAGCGCTTGACCCTGAAATGATTAAAGAAGTGCTCGATGTAATGGTCGAACTAGCTGACGAAGGGATGACAATGTTATGTGTGACCCATGAAATGGGGTTTGCAAAGAAAGTTGCCGATCGTGTTATTTTTATGGATGGGGGAGAGATTGTTGAGCAGAATACGCCGCATGAATTCTTTGATAATCCAGAAACAGACCGTCTCCAGTTATTCCTCAGCCAAATCTTAGAGCATTAAGCTGCTCTGGTTCTGAGAAAGAAAAATTGCGCTGCAAATCGTTGCAGCGCAATGGTCTCATTTTAAGAGACTAAAACTTCAATTTTCGTTGACGTAGGTGTGTTACCGGCCTTGCGCTCACGTAGTTCTTCTATCTTAATATCTAAGAATCTACCGATCGAATATGTTAAGCCAAGCATGACGGCTAAGCTGGCGACTAAAAACGCTACATGTACATCTAAGATCATGTTTTATAAGCCTTTCAAACGAGTGTTTAAATTTTGGGCGAAGAATACAGATTAAGATTAGTAAGCACAATCTAGAAAAGGGGATAATTCGTCACAGAATGCAAAATATTGGAGAGGTTTGCCGCTCTAATGTGAGCGAGAAGGTGACATTGAGAGTTCCGCAGTACTGTTAACGTTGTAGAATAGTGTTTCGTCATCAAAAGACACAGCGACTGCTTCAATATCTTGGAGCCACTCTAGGGCTCTTAATTTGTTCTGTTGGACGCGTTTACCCAGGGAGCGGGATAGTGCCGTTGATATGAGCAAGTGAGTTGGTTGGCTCACTCCGTTGCAGTTCGCGTAGTAGGCGGCTGGCGCTTGTGAGGTCTCATTAGTGTCTTGAGCTAATGCCTTGAGCATCGTTTGCGCATAATGTTCGTTTAGAAGGGGTGTATCGCAGCTTGAGATTAGAACGTAGTCAGCGTTGGAAGCACACAGCAAGGCATGAATACCTGCGAGAGGGCCGTGAAAACCGGCAATCGCGTCTGTTACTGTAATATCGCAGTATTGAGCAATCGCGTCGCTGTCACGATTACAGTTAATGAGCAGCTGTTGCACATAAGGGCGCATCGCGAATGCTATGGATTGGATCATTGGTTGGCCGCGATAGAGTGCTAACCCTTTGTTTTTCCCACCCATTCGGCGGGCTAATCCACCGGCCAAGATGCCACCATCAATTTTTAACGTCATAAGTGTAGTCGGGTTGACCATTAAAAAAGGCGAGTACTGAACTCGCCTTTCGATGCCTCGTAATTGTCAACGGTGCGATCTATAAGTTGCTGTCAACAAACGCTGTTAGCTGGGATTTAGATAACGCACCGACTTTAGTTGCGTCTACGTTGCCATTTTTAAACAGCATTAAAGTCGGAATGCCACGAATGTTGAACTTTGGTGGAGTCTGGTCATTTTCGTCGATGTTTAGCTTACAGATTTTGATTTTCCCTGCGTAATCGTCTGCAATTTCTTCTAGTACTGGCGCGATCATTTTACATGGACCACACCATTCAGCCCAGTAATCCACTAACACGGGGATATCTGAATTTAATACGACTTCTTCAAAAGACGCATCAGTTACATTGATAATGTTATCGCTCATGGTAAGTATCCAAATTTAAAATTAACTAGGTAAGCCTTGTGTAACCATATAAAAGTTACAGTTGTTGGCTTAGAATAAATCTCTACCCGCTAATATATAGGCTTGTAAGAGGATTTCAAGGACGTGTTATCTGAGACTACTGATCAAATTGAAGATCCGGCTGAAGAGCGTGCGATAGCGGCTTTGGATTTAGGTTCCAACAGCTTTCATATGGTGATTGCAAAACAGCGCCACGGTGAGTTGAAAATTGTGGAAACATTGGGCGAAAAGGTTCAACTTGCTGCAGGTATGAGCCTTGAGGGCAAAATTACTGAGCAAGCGGAGCAGCGAGCTCTTCAATGCCTAGAGCGCTTTGGTGAACGAATCCGTTATTTCAAGGCGTCTGATGTTCAAGTTGTAGGTACGAATGCTTTGCGTGTAGCGAAGAATAGGAAAGCGTTTACATACAAGGCCCAAAAAGTACTGGGCTTTCCAATTGAAGTGATCTCTGGCCGAGAAGAGGCGCGTCTTATTTATCTAGGCGTCGCGCATAGTATGGCCGACGATGAAGGCAAGCGATTAGTCATTGATATCGGCGGTGGCAGTACTGAGTTTGTCATTGGTGAGCGATTTGAAACCGAGTTGCTCGAAAGCCTCCATATGGGTTGTGTCTCCTATCGAGACAGATATTTTTCCGATACTGAAAAGGTGCAATCGCAAGAGTTTGATCGAGCTGTCTTGGAAGCTTCGCGAGAGTTATTGCATATACGCTCTAATTATAAAGGGGCGGGCTGGCAAAGCTGTGTTGGATCCTCGGGTTCAATTAAAGCAGTGATTGCCGCGTTAAAGGCGATTGATTGTTGCGTAGATGAAGAAATTACGCTTGATGGATTAAAGTTGCTGCGCGAAAAAGTGCTAGCGGCTGAGTCAATCAGTTCGCTGAAACAGTTTGGTGTTAAGCAAGACCGCCTTTCTACGTTCGCACCTGGACTCGCCATTCTTTATGCGGCGTTCAAAGTGTTGAAAATCAAGAAAATGGCATTCAACTCAGGGGCGCTTAGAGAAGGGTTACTCTACGATATCGTTGGTCGCATCCAACACGAAGATGTCAGGCATAGAACCATATCGTCATTACAGCGGCGTTATCATATTGATACTGATCAAAGTCAGAGGGTAGAGGCGACATGCTTGTGGGCTTACTCTCAGGTTGCAAAGCTCTGGAGCATTGAAAGCGAAGAAAATGAGGCGATGTTGCGTTGGGCTAGTGGAATTTATGAGCTAGGCAATGCCATTTCCCATACTCAACATCATAAGCACGGTGCGTATCTAATTCAGCATTCTGATTTGCCAGGTTTTACCGACTGGGCAAAGAAACGCTTAGCGGTGCTTGTCCGATTGCACCGCCGCAGAATTGCCAATGACGTGCTCGCTGAGTTGGAAACTGAAGAGGTGCAAACTGTTCTTAAGCTCGTAGTACTGTTTAGATTGGCCGTCATTTTGACTGCTAATCGAGTCACGCAGCAAACGCTCTTTACGTTATCAGTGTTGGATGAAAGAAGTATACTTCTGGATATCGGAGACAGCTGGATAAGTAAGCACCCACTTACTTTTGCAAGTTTAAAAGCGGAGCAAGCGACACTTTCCGGTTGTGAATTCACACTTGAGATTAAGTAAGTACCAACGAAATAGCGTTGGGCGCCTTCGACCGAATTTGTTACGCTTGCACGCCCAGATCAAGTGTAATGTGGTGTATTAGACGATGTTAGTCCTCGGTATTGAAACTTCATGTGATGAAACAGGAATCGCTCTGTATGACAGCAAAAAGGGTCTGCTATCTCATCGTTTGTTTTCGCAGATTGATCTTCACGTAGACTATGGAGGTGTTGTGCCTGAGCTCGCTTCCCGTGACCATATTCTCAAAACATTACCGCTGATTGATGAAGTCTTATTAGATGCCTCCACATTAATGGCTGAGGTGGAGGCAATTGCCTATACCGCAGGTCCGGGCTTGGTCGGTGCGTTGATGGTGGGTGCATCAATTGCACAATCGTTGGCTTTTTCACTAGATTTGCCAATTATTGGCGTACACCATATGGAAGGCCATTTGTTGGCACCGATGTTGGAGTCAACGCCACCGGAATTCCCTTTTGTTGGTCTTTTAGTGTCTGGTGGCCACACGCAGTTAGTGTCTGTGAAAGGTTATGGAGACTACGAGATTTTGGGTGAGTCAGTAGATGATGCGGCGGGCGAAGCGTTTGATAAGGCCGCTAAGATGCTAGGCTTGGACTATCCGGGAGGTCCCCATATTGCAAAACTAGCGAACAACGCTCGTACCTCGGGAATTGCTGAACCAGTTCGTTTTCCAAGACCCATGACAGACCGTCCAGGTTTAGACTTTAGCTTTAGTGGCCTCAAAACATATACCTTGAATACGGTTCAAAAGCATAAAGTGGATGGCGCACTGGCTGAAGATATCCGCGCCTCTATTGCGTTAGCTTTCGAAAATGCTGTGGTGGATACGTTGCGTATAAAGTGCCAAAGAGCGTTAAAACAAACAGGTTTTAAAACGTTAGTTATTGCGGGTGGGGTGAGCGCTAACGTTCACTTACGAGAGATATTAGAGGCAATGGTAAAACCGCTTGGTACTGAAGTTTTTTATGCAAGGCCAGAATTTTGTACCGACAATGGTGCCATGATCGCTTATGCGGGTTGTCAGCGTTTGCTGGCTGGAGAGAGGTCAGGTTTATCTATTCAAGTTAGACCGAAGTGGCCAATTAGTGAGTTAAGTAAGTTAGAGGGCATTTCTTTTTGAGCAAGACAGATACGAGTTTAGATTGCTTGCTTATAAAACAGCTGAGTGTCGACGTTTCGGTAGGCGTTTTTGACTGGGAGCACGAGGTTTTGCAACGAATAGTGATTGATGTAGAAGCCGAATGCGACTTCTCTAAGGCAGAAGTCAGTGATGATATTGATGACGCAATCAGTTATGCAGACCTTAGTGAGACGATTATTGATGTTTGTACCGCAAAACATCATAAGTTGCTTGAGCATATGAGCGCGCGGATTTGCGATGCCCTATTTGATAAGTATGCAATTTCATCTCTCGAACTATCTATCGCGAAACCGGGAGCTGTGCTGCAAGCGGGCAGCGTTGGCATTAAAGTTAAGAGAAGAAAATGACGAGTATTGTTTACCTTAGCCTCGGTAGTAACATTGATCGCGAGCATAATATACGTGCCGGCATTCGAGCGTTACGAAAGCAGTTTTCTAAACTTGAATTATCGCCAGTTTATGAAAGCGAAGCGGTTGGTTTTGAGGGAGATAGCTTCTTTAATCTCATTGCTAGAATAGAAACGAAATTATCATTGTCGGACTTATCCGCCAGCCTAAAAAACTTAGAAAATGAACTAGGTCGAGACCGCACAGCACAGCGCTTTGCTTCTCGTACTATGGATATCGATATTGTACTCTTCGATGAGTTGGTAGGTTGTTACGCAGAGATAGAGCTGCCGAGGCCTGAGCTGTTCTATAACGCATTCGTGCTAAAACCGATGGCGGACATTCGTCCGCATGAAATTGAACCGAAAACTGGGAAGTCATTCGCTGAACTGAATGAACAGCTCGCCACTGACCAGCGCTTATGGCAGGTCCCTTTTAGTTTTTAGCACTTCGTTTGAATTGATTAATTAGACCTTGAGTTGAACAGTCATGCTGACTTTTTGCCTCGTCTGCGTCTGACGAAAGCGCGTCAAATATTCCATTGGCGAGTGACTTTCCGAGCTCTACGCCCCATTGATCGAAAGAATTTACGCCCCAAATAACGCCTTGAACAAACACTTTGTGCTCATAAAGGGAAATAAGCGAGCCAAGCGCTTGAGGTGTTAGCGCATCGATTAATAGCAGATTGCTTGGCTTATTTCCGGGAATTACCTTATGAGGCGCGAGCGCCTCTGCTTCGTTTAGTTCGAGACCCTGTCCGACCAATTCATTGAAGGCTTCATCCTTTGTTTTACCGGCCATTAATGCTTGGGATTGAGCCAGACAGTTCGCGAACAGGTACTGATGATGTTGGCTAACATTATGGAGACTGCGTCGTGCGATAATAAAATCAACCGGAATGACCTTCGACCCTTGATGGAGCAGCTGGTGATAAGCGTGTTGCCCGTTACAACCAATACCGCCCCAAATGACAGGGCCGGTGCCCTCGCTAAGCGTTTCGCCAGTATAGCTAACTCGTTTGCCATTACTTTCCATATCGAGTTGCTGCAAATAGGAAGGTAACTGGCTTAGATGCTGAGAATAAGGGATAACGGCCTGAGTCTCGGTTCCTAGGTAGTTATTATTCCAAATGCCAATTAAAGCCATTACTACCGGCATGTTTTCATTAAACGGCGCTGATCGAAAGTGCGTATCCATTTCATAAGCGCCCTGCAGCAATGCATCAAAACATTGTTGACCCAGTTGGAATATGATGGGTAATCCGATGGCTGACCATAACGAGTAACGACCACCTACCCAGTCCCACATGGGGAAGACTCTGTCGTTTTTGATGCCAAATTTGACGGCGGCATCGACATTACTGCTAACGGCTGCAAAATGAAGCGCAATGTCAGACTGCTTTGCCCCTTTTCTCAAGAGCCAGTCGCGTGCCGCGAGCGCATTTTCACGGGTCTCTTGCGTGCCGAAAGATTTTGATTGGATTAAGAATAGCGTTGTTTCAGGGTCGACGATTGATAAGGTGTCGTGCAGATCAGAGCTATCTATGTTCGCAACAAAGTAGGCATTAAAGCCGTCAAGCTTATAAGGCGAAAGTGCTTCATTTGCCAACACCGGGCCTAAATATGACCCACCAATCCCAATGCTGACCAATGACTTAATGGGTTTACCTGTAAACCCTTTTAGGGTTCCATCATGTATTTTTGAAACAAAGTCGTAAACCTTTTGTCGTGCCGCGACTATTTCTTTTCGGATGTCGACGCCATCGACGACTAGCGGAGAGGTCTCCTGGCTGCGAAGCGCCGTATGTAGCACCGCTCTATTTTCAGTATTGTTGATCTCTTCTCCGCCGAACATTGCACTTATTGCTGTTTCTAGTTCAGCTTCTTCGGCTAGCTGGACCAAAGATTTGAGTAAGGGCTGATCGATACAGTTTTTCGAATAATCTAGAAATATTTCTGGCGCTTGCAAAGAAAAATGATCAAAACGAACGGGGTCTGATTTAAAGAGCTCTCGCATATGAACGCCTTTGAGTCGCGTTCGATGTTGCTGGAGGGCCTGATGGTTAACAAGTTTATCTAAGGTCATGGATATCCTTAATCGCACTAATCCGTTTCATTATAGGGCTTTCAACGCGTCACGACGATATTATCGATCAGGCGCGTTGTTCCCATCCAAGCAGCAAGAAGAATCACTATATTTCGGTCTCCTTCTTGAGAGATAGCCAGAGTGGTAGGGCACGCAAAGTTAAGATAATCGACCTTAAAACCCTGAGACTCCAGTTGCTGCTGCGCTTCAATTTTAAGCTCAGCGAGGGAATGAACATCATCAACGAGGGAATTTTTGCAGAATGTTAAGGTGGCATAAATTTGTGCTGCTAGTGCTTTTTGGTCAGCATTTAAATACCCATTGCGAGAGCTGCGTGCTAAACCATTGGCTTCGCGAGACGTGGGGACGCCTATTACGTCGATAGGCATGCATAAGTCACTAACCATCTTGCGAATAACTGCCAATTGTTGGAAGTCTTTCTGGCCGAATATCGCACAGTCGGGTTGAACCATATTAAATAACTTGCAGACGACTGTTGCCACGCCGGTAAAGTGACCGGGGCGACTACTTCCACAATGCAGCTCGCTGAGTCCAGGAACATTAACGCAGGTTTCTGATTGCGTTCCATTTGGGTAGATTTCGTTTGCTGCAGGCGCAAACAATAGTTGGCAGCCGAATTTCTCTAGGCCTTGAGAGTCGGCGTCTAGCGTTCTCGGATAGGCATCTAAATCTTCGTTCTCGCCAAACTGCATTGGGTTCACGAAAATACTCGCAACAATAAAATCACCATGAGCCTTCGCTTCCTGAATCAGAGAGAAATGGCCCTCATGTAAGTTGCCCATGGTTGGAACGAATACGATGCGTTTACCGCTAGTTTTTGCGAGTGAAACCGCGTTTCTTAGTGCCTCTATTGTGTGGACTGTTTGTAGCACTGTTATTCTCCGAAGCTGTGCTCTGGGGCGGGGAAGGAGCCATCTTTTACTTGGCGATCATAAGTTTCGAATGCCGCTAAAATACTGCTGGACTCAGCCATAAAATTCTTCACGAACTTAGGCTTATGGCCTTTTGTAATGCCCAGTAGGTCGTGCATTACCAGCACCTGCCCATCGGTGACATTGCCGGCTCCAATACCGACTACGGGAACGTTAACCGCGTTAGTCACGCGACGAGCTAACGCTGTCGGCACGCACTCTAGTAAAAGCATATCGGCACCTGCGGCTTCCAGCTCTATCGCCGCGTTTACAATACGCTCAGCATCTTCGTCAACTTTTCCTTGCACCTTGTAGCCACCGAGCTTGTTGACACTTTGGGGTGTTAGACCAAGGTGAGCACAAACAGGAATGCCTCTTCGCCCCAATTCAACTATCGCGTCGCTTAGCCACTCTTCACCTTCTAGCTTGACGATATGCGCGCCTGCTTGCATTAATTGTCCAGCGTTGTGGAGAGTATCCTCTAAGGTGTTATTAGACATGAACGGCATATCAGCCATTAATAATGCGCTTTGGTTTCCTCGTGCGACACAGACTGTATGATAAATCATCTCTTCCATTGAAACGGGGAGAGTACTGCTTTGCCCCTGCAGTACCATACCAAGCGAGTCGCCCACCAGAATTACGTCAATATTAGCGTCGTTCACTAAGGCCGAAAACGTTGCATCGTAGCTTGTGACACACGAAAATTTTTGCCCTTGTTGTTTAAGGGTTTTTAAAGTTTGGGGGGTGGTAAAACTCATGCCCGAATCCTTTGTAAACGTAGAAAGCAGGCTTAGGTTAGCGGCTTAAGTAAGCCTAAACAAGTGTTATGGTGATGCCAGTTTTTGAAGATTATGTGAGTCAAACTCATTCACCGTTTCAGCGAGGTGTGTTCCACAGGGTAAAACCCAGTTGGGTGTGACTTCGAGCACAGGAATAACAACAAAATCTCTTTCTAATGCATAAGGGTGGGGGACCACGAGATGAGGAGTGTCTTGGGTTATCTTGTCTTGTCCAAAGAAAATGATATCTAAGTCAATAATACGTTCGCCCCAATGTCGGGTCTTTACTCTCCCAAACTCATCTTCAATTGCCTGCAGTGAGAACAGTAATTCAACTGCCGATAGCTGTGTACGAATTAATACCACGGCATTGCAAAAATCTTGCTGATCTTGCGGGCCTTGAGGGCTGCTCATATAGAGAGAGGATTGGGCCAGTACTTCGGTGCTCGCAAGACGTGATAGCCTAGCGATCGCGTTTTGCACTTGCTCAATTGGTCCACACAGGTTACTGCCAATTCCAACAATAGCGTCTGTAGTCATTACGCAGGTTTTGGACCTCGGTTTCGGTTATTGCGTTTGCGGTTTGGTCGTGGCCCTGACCTATGCTCGCTGGTTCTTGCAGGAACCGGATTTTTTTTCTGAAAGTCAGTCCACCAATTGCCTAGGTTGTTCAAATCTTTTCCTGCAAGCTCTCTAAGTAACAGGAAGTCATACGCTGCGCGAAAGCGTTTGTGTTCGATTAATTGATGAGGCCATTTACCACTAGTTTTCTTCAAGCGAATCTGAAGCTCCCAAATCTCCTTCATCATTAATGTAAAGCGCTTGGGTATGGTGATAAAGGGCAGCTGGTCCTGAACCGCTTGTTGAGAGGCTTGCTGTAACGCCGGAAATTCAGGCAGACCACTCTGCACATTTTTTTGCCAAAGGCGGTCTACCTCCGGCCAAAGTATAACTGCGTATAAGAAGGCGGGGGTGATAGGCTTATCTGCTTGTATTCTAACATCTGTATTTCTTAACCCAGCCACAATGAACTTTTCATAGTAGGCACGATCATTATGTCTATCAAGGGTATGCGTGACGGCGGGAAACATATATCTAAATAACTCATACTCTCGCAACAAGTAGTAAGCCGCCTCGCCTTTTCCGCACACAAAGAGCTTAATTATTTCATCAAACAGTCTCGCGGCAGCAACGCTCTCGATCAGCGAAGCTTGTTTGTAGATGGCCTGTGACGCTTGCTCCTCAATGGTGAAGCCCAGCTTTGCTTTAAAGCGTATCGCTCGTAGCATTCGCACGGGGTCTTCACGGTAACGGGTTTCAGGGTCGCCAATTAAACGAAGTGTCTTGGATTTAATATCTGCCATGGCGCCGACGTAGTCATAAACGGCAAAGTCTTTCGAGCTATAGTAGAGTGCGTTAGCGGTAAAGTCCCTGCGTAAGGCGTCATCTTCCATCGAACCATAAACGTTGTCTCTGAGAAGCATGCCTTGGTCGGACTGTTTATGAGACTTGCCATCTGCTACAGGTGCGGCGCCGCGGAATGTAGCAACTTCGATTACTTCCCGACCAAATAAAATATGTACAAGTTTAAAGCGTCTTCCTATGAGCCGAGAGTTTCTAAATAGCTCGTGGACTTGTTCAGGGTGTGCGTCGGTCGCTATGTCAAAATCTTTTGGTTCTCCTCCCAGCAAAATATCCCTTACGCCGCCACCAACTAGATAAGCTTCGAACCCGCTATTATTTAGGCGGCTAATGACTTTGAGTGCATTGGGACTCATTAATTTGCGAGAAACATTATGTTGATCGCGCGCAATCACTGTGACTGACATAGTTACCGACGTTTTATAGAACTGTTGAGTGAAAGAGGTGAGCAAGATTTAATTAATAACAGGAGGGAGTGTACCGACTTCGAGCGTTGAAAACTATGTTGTGCAATGACTTTGCATGAAAAGACCGGGTATCCCATCCTCGTTCCTTTCATGCCTAAAAGCAGCAGACGTTGATTTTTTGTTATTGTTAATCCATGTCTATACCTAATGCACTTTTTAAAAAGTGCTGGCAAACGGCTTACTTTGAACACTCAGAGCGCAAATTCAAATCAAGTTATCTATCCAATGCTGGGGCTACGTTTTGTAGTTCTTTTCAGCATTAAACAACACTTGAACTGAGTTTTATGCAGCTAAAAAGCAGCGCATTCAAAATAATCAGTTCGCTCCGCTTTGTTATTTTTATTTTCGCGGTAACAGGCTGCAAGCAACATCAATTTTATTCTTATTTTTATATTTGCAGCTATTTATTCTTATTGTTTGTTGACTTATAAAGCAGTGACCATACCAACTATTAAAAACACATATAAAACAATGTGTTAATAAATATGCTTAGATCAAAAGGATTAGCGATCTACAATAGTTTGAACTGGGTCTCATTTAATTGCACACTTGTGTTTCCAAACGTAACAGTAGGTAACGGTCGAAAGTTATAAGGGGGGCTTAGAGGTGCTCCTTTTAAAGTGATAGGGCTTAGTGAGAAGCGTTTTTTGGATTGTACCTAGCTGCTCTTTTTTCGTGGTATGCCGAGCTTATGCCGCTTTTCCCATAAACTTTTTCGGCTGATGCCGAGTTTTTGAGCGAGTGCTGTTTCGCTCATTTGGTTCTGATTCTCTAAAACAAACTGTTGAAAATACCCTTCGATGGACAGGGTCCGGTGAGAAGATGGTTGGGTTTGCGCGGCACTCGGGGTGATTAAGCCTTGAGGGATATTGATATCATCTACTTCACTGTCGATATCTAGAAGGTCGGCAGTAATAATATTGTCGTCGCAAAGTATTGCGCCGCGTTCGATTGCGTTTTCCAGTTCTCGCACATTACCGGGCCAGTTATAACTTCGAATCGCTTTGAGTGCGTCTTCAGTGATTTGAGCTTTTGGGTTTCCTAGTTTTGCGGAAATTTTTGTTAGTAGCGTATCTGTTAAGCCAACAATATCATTGCCTCGGTCTCGTAAAGGAGGGAGTTTTAGCTGGATAACATTGAGGCGATAAAATAGGTCTTCGCGAAACTGGCCGGTTCGGGCAAGCGCTTTTAGATTTCGATGTGTTGCAGCGATGAGGCGAACATCTACTTTACGTGACTGTGTTGACCCGACTCTACGGATTTCTCCCTCTTGCAGTACTCGCAGCAGACGCGCTTGCGCTTCGAGTGGTAATTCGCCAATTTCATCGAGAAAAAGCGTTCCGCCATCCGCGGCTTCTATCAGTCCGTTTCGAGCACTGACGGCTCCTGTAAACGCACCTTTCTCATGCCCGAAAAGTTCTGACTCGATCAATGACTCCGGTATCGCGGCGCAGTTGACGCACACATATTCTCGAGAGCTTCGTCGGCTAAGTTGATGCAACGAGCGGGCAGCAAGCTCTTTACCGGTTCCGGTTTCTCCTTGAATCAATACGGTTGCTTCCGTTGGCGCCACTTTTTCCATGAGTTTAAATACGCGGCGCATCGCTTGGCAACGGCCATAAAGACTTTGCTTACTACTGTCGGATTCCAACGGAGCGTCATTTGGCTCAGGTGATTGTTTGGCTAAAATGCTCGACACAATTTGGAGGATGTCGGCTTCGTCAAAAGGCTTTGCAATATAGTCAACGGCGCCCATCTTCATAGCATCAACTGCTGACCTCAGGCTGGCATAGTTTGTCATAACAAGCACAGGAACTCCCTGTGCAAGCTTAATAATGTCGGTGCCGGGTTGCCCAGGTAGTCTTAGGTCTGTGACGATTAATTCAAAAGAGGGAAGGGGATAGTCGTCAATTGCATGCTGAATTGACGTTGCAATATTAGTGGAGTGGCCGTTTCGTTCAAGTATTTCCTGAAGGTTGCTTCGATTAGCGGACTCATCTTCAATGATCAGAATTCTGCTCATGGTACTTAATATCGGCCTGTGACAGTTTGAGTGATGATAACGGAGACTCGCGTCATATTTCTATAGCTTAGCGCACGAGATTAATGCTTAAGTTCATCAAAGTGACTAATCGCATTTAATTGTACAGACGGCCATTGGGTTGCGGCATACCTAAGAATTTCATCGCAGCTGCTTACGTTTGCAGAGCCTTTGACGCCGAGCAGCGCAATAATTTTAGTTAAATTGGCAAACGCACATTCGTTATCGACGGCGGGTGCATGGTTTTGTTTACTTAGTTTTTGACCCTGTAAGCTAGTCATTACGGGAAAGTGGGAAAAAAACGGCGGCCGAATATCAAGTGCGTTATATATTGCGAGCTGTATAGGCGTGCTGTCAATGAGGTCTGAGCCTCTCACAACATGTGTGATTTTCTGTGCGATATCGTCTGCAACGACGGCGAGTTGATATGCGTAGATACCGTCTTTACGCTTTAGGACAAAGTCATCTTCAATCGCGAGTGTTACGTCGCCAGCGATTCCATCGAGCCATGAAATTTTCCGATTTGGAGAGCGAAACTTTATTGCAGTTTCCAATCCATCTAGGTCCTCGTTTCGGCACTGTGCGGTATGCTGGCCAGATACAAGTAATTGTTTTCGACTACAGGGGCAACGGTAAGTAAAGCCAGCCGTTTCAAGCCGCTGAAGAAGGGACGTGTATTGATCGTGCCGTTGTGATTGATAAACGATTGGTTGGTCGCTGACGAGACCGTGCGATTCTAGGCACTCAAGAATGCTTGTGATTGCGCCATTCTGCGTGCGAGGGCCATCGATATCTTCGATACGGATCAGCCACTGTCCATTGACTGATTTTGCATCAAGATAACTAACGACGGCCGCTAGTAGTGAGCCGTAGTGCAGGGGGCCTGTTGGAGAGGGTGCAAAGCGCCCTCTATACCCACTTTTCGTTGAGCTGCTCGCAGAACAAACAGAGTCAGCTCTAGGAACAAGCACTTAGATACCTGTTTGACGCTCTTTGATTTCAGCAAGAGTTTTACAGTCGATGCAAAGCGTTGCGGTTGGTCGCGCTTCAAGACGACGAATGCCGATTTCAACACCACAAGAGTCACAAAAGCCGTAATCATCATCTTCAATTCGATCAACGGTTTTGCCAATCTTTTTGATGAGTTTCCGTTCGCGATCTCGGGTTCTGAGTTCAAGGCTAAACTCTTCTTCTTGCGTTGCGCGATCGCTAGGATCAGCAAAGTTGGACGCATCTTCTTTCATGTGATGAACGGTGCGATCTACTTCTTCCATCAATTCTTGCTTCCAATTAAGCAGAATCTGTTTGAAATGCTTTAGCTGAGCATCATTCATGTACTCTTCGCCGTCTTTTAGTTCGTACGGCGTAAACGAAGAAACAGGTTTTTGTGTTTCCGGCATATGAAAAGTCTCACTTTTTTACTAAATTTATTGTTACTGCCAAGCCGGGACAGCACGAGTTTACACTACGAGACGGGGAGAGTGGGCGGCACTCAGGCCCGCCATAGGCAGCGGAAATTAGCAGAATATTTTTTAATAAGCCACAAAAATATGCGATTGAACAGCAGAACGAGAAGGCTTAGTCGTTTTGATGTTCAAGCCAAACATGGCCGGCCTCAATTTTAACTGGCTTTAGGGTTAATTGCTGTCCTTCACAAGGGCCGCTAATACAAAGCCCGTCGTCGATAGAGAATAGTGCGCCATGCATTGAACACTGGACCAAGCTTTTGTCGATATTTAAAAACTGATTGGGAACGAACTCTAGGCTCGTTCCCAAGTGCGGGCACCGGTTCTCAAATCCAAATATGCCCTGCTCTTTGCGTACTACAAAGTAGTCAGCCCCTTTAAAGGACAACGACCGGCACTCATCGTTTGCTATTTCGTCCAACGCACATACTTTTATGAACATGGCTTTCCGGTAATCAATATTCAGAGGGTAACCATAAGCTATACTGGAGATTGTTACAAAATCTAGATGGCAAAATTATGACTAAAACTGTTTTGGTGGTCGACGATAGTCATGTTTCTCGTTTAATGATTAAAGCAATCATTGAAAGTAAGTTTCCCGAGTGGAACATTGCTGAAGCCAGCGATGGCGACACAGCGCTTAGAATGGCACGAGAAAATGATTACGATTTTATTTCACTTGATATGAATATGCCGGGCCGAGATGGATTGATGATTGCTCCTGACCTAATGACAGAATGTCCAAACGCTCGGATTGCGTTGTTAACGGGTAACCTTCAAGAACGTGTTAAGGCGCAGGCGCTAAAGCAAGGGTTAGTGTTTATTAGTAAACCGATAACAGAGCAAAAAGTACTCGCTTTTTATGAATCACAAACTTAGTGGTGGCTATTGATTGATTTCGAAGTCGTAGGTCTGTAATTTTCAAGGTTAACCCCCTAACACTTAACTATTCAACTTACGTTATTAGGCTGTTGCCATGATCCAAGACATTTTTACCTTGATAATTGATACCGTAGCTTCGCTGTATCTAATGATTATCTTGCTTCGTTTTATTCTTCAGTATTCGCGCGCCGATTTTTATAACCCAATTTCTCAATTTATTGCTAAAGCAACGAACCCCTTATTGATGCCGCTAAGAAAAGTGATCCCAGGGTATGGCGGTTTAGATATTGCAGCCCTTGTTCTCGCATTTTTGTTTCAGGTGGCGGCCATATTTCTTAAGGCTTTGCTCGCTGGTTTCGTCATGGCGAATGTTCTTAGCTTGTTTGCTATTGCGGGTATTAGCATTCTTGGGATGATGTTAAAGATTTATTTTTGGTCACTGCTAATAATGATTATTGCGAGTTGGATTGCGCCAGGGAGTGCTCACCCCGCACTTGCGTTGGTGAATCAAATCACTGAGCCGTTGATGAAACCATTTAGACGTATTTTGCCTCCGATGGGAGGTTTAGATATTTCTCCGATTATTGTGTTTATGGTGTTGCAGGTGTTATCGGTTGTTGTTGCACATCTATCTCAACCTTTCGGAATTGGCTTTTCTTTGATGTGATAGCGGCCTAAAAAGTACAGGAATAACAACATATTACATAAATAAACATCGCACAAAGTTCTGCTGGATTTACGTTTAATCTCATGTTTTTAAAGAGAAAATAAGATTTCCTATCGTTACAAAGTGCTTCCGATCAGCGCCTGTTCTGGGCGCTTTATTTTAGTTCACATTCTTAGCTGTTTTTGCTGCCTATAATCAGATTTAGGTAGCCTCACCTGTCGTAACTGTGAGGCATGCGTTTATCTGTGACGGTTTAAAAGTATGGCAAATAGCGGCTTATCGTATCAAGTTGATGTTTACAACGAATGGAAAAATCGACTACGTGACGAAATAGGGAACTACAAGTCTTGGCTAGGGACAAACAACCTTGCGTCAGATGATGTTATTCACCGTTTGAAGCGAGGCATGGATGTTCTGAAAGATGACCATCTGACGATTGCTTTTGTGGGTGAATATTCGCGTGGGAAAACTGAGCTGATTAACGCTCTGATATTCTCAGAATATGGTCAGCGTATGCTTCCGTCGCAGGCGGGTCGAACTACCATGTGCCCGACAGAGCTCTTTTATGATCGAGACCAAAACCGCTGTTATTTGAAATTGCTGCCGATCGAAACTCGGCTGCTTAACCGGTCTATTAATGACCTTAAGCAAGATGATGCCGTTTGGGAGGAGTTTGAACTTGATACCTCTAGCCCGCAACGCTTAAGTGAAAGCCTTTTCCAGGTCGCATCAACAAGGTCGACGACTGTTTCTGAGGCGCGTTCACTTGGCTTCGACGAATCGATGCTTGAAGCCGATATCACTGATAAAGGTAAAGTTATTATTCCCCTTTGGCGTCATGCTTTGGTCAGCCTTGATAACCCACTGCTAAAGAAGGGTCTGAATATTCTGGACACCCCAGGCCTAAATGCACTGGGTTCTGAGCCTGAATTGACGATTAATATGATTCCCAAAGCGCAGGCTGTGATCTTTCTATTGAGTGCAGATTCTGGCGTTACTGCCAGTGATATGGCGATTTGGAATGATTACATCAATGTGGACCATTCTGATCACCGGGCGGGTCGGTTTGCTGTACTCAATAAAATTGACGTTCTGTGGGATGACTTGCAAGGCGAAAAACATACTGCTCAGTCAATAGAACGCGTGCGCGAGGACACGGCACTAAAGCTGGGAATGGAGTCTAATGATGTTATTCCGTTATCGGCGAAGCAGGGTTTGATTGCTCGCATTCGCGGTGACGATATTCTGTTGCAAAAAAGCGCTATCGCAAAGTTAGAAAAACTTATATCCAAACGTATCTTGGCGCAGAAAGAGGCCTTGCTTCATGAAGCGCTAGTCAAAGATATTGGTGAGATGCTGCATAGCAGCCAGTCCATTTTGTCTGGGCGCCTAAACGTTCTTAAAGCGCAGTATCAAGAACAGCTAGACTCTGAGGTCAGTCATGATGATTTAAGGTCGTTTGCTGATGTGACGCATGAGCAGCATGACGAGCACTATCGTAAACTGCTGACGCTAAAATCTAGCCGACGTTTGATGCACTCTCAAGGTGAAATTCTTCAGCAGCTTGCAAGTGAGGAAAACTTTAACGCCCTTGTTAGCCAGACGCGAATCAATTTACAGGAGAGCTGGAGTACGATGGGCATGAAACGGGCTATGGAGCAGTTTTTTGTTTCATTCGATAAGTTGGTCGATGCCGTTTGTATTGAAGCCCAACTAGCAGACAAGATGGTGGACTCGATTTACCAGCGGTTTCAGCGAGACCCAGCGATGGCGCATCTCCATCCAAAGCCATTCAGTGTGAAACGCCCACGCCAGTCTTTAAGAGAATTAAAGCTGAAGGCAAA
Source organism: uncultured Oleiphilus sp. (assembly GCA_913020045.1). Classification (GTDB taxonomy): domain Bacteria; phylum Pseudomonadota; class Gammaproteobacteria; order Pseudomonadales; family Oleiphilaceae; genus PZPK01. The sequence continues at coordinate 30,770 of CAJWBE010000013.1, read as the reverse complement.
GCAGTTCCGACGCAATCCTAAAGTCGTTGTTACGGAGCAAACGGTGCTGGTTAAGCGCTTTTTTAACTCCTTTGTCCAAGAGGCTAGACTGATTCATTTACAAGTGTTGGACGAGGCGCGGCGCTGGCCTGATGAAGCTTTGCTTCCTTTATTGCAGTTTAGTTTGGAGCAGAAGAAACTACTCGAAAGTCAGGTTGCTGAGTTCAAGGCGTTAGCTAGCCACTCCCGCAGTGCGCGAGAGCAACAAGATGTATTGAAAGAAATGATCGCTAGAGTTGAGCGAACAATTGATGAAGCTCGGCAGATAGAGCAACGTTTGTGCGAAGCGCCGATTAGCACTGAGAGAGCAGCGATCTAACGGCAAACTTTCGTAGCCGTCAACTTTAGGCCTGCTAAGCGTTAGCTGCTGAGCAGTGCTTAATATTGCTAATCGCCATGGCTGCGTTTACACTCGACCCTCATTTCCAATCCCCAATACGAAAGCAACAAATGTCCTCCTCGTTTCCTAACGACTCTGTGGGTTTAGTTGAACCCCAATCATTAAAGTTTGATAAAGCTTTGGCGCTCGTGTGCGGGAAAGTTCTCGAAAAGTATGAACTGGTTTACGAGACATATGGAGACTTAAATGCCACGCAATCGAATGCAGTTCTGATATGCCATGCGCTTAGTGGGGACCACCATGCTGCCGGTTTCCATCAACCGGATGATAAAAAGCCCGGCTGGTGGGATAGTTGTATTGGTCCAGGTAAACCGATAGACACCAATCGTTTTTTTGTTGTTAGCCTCAATAATTTGGGAGGGTGTAATGGCAGCACAGGGCCGAATCACTTAAATCCTGATACGGGTGAATTGTATGGCCCGGATTTTCCCATTGTTACTGTACAAGACTGGGTTGAAAGCCAGTCTCGTTTAGCGGATGCGCTAAATATTAAAAAGTGGGCAGCGGTAGTCGGCGGGAGCCTTGGTGGAATGCAGGCACTGCGCTGGTCACTGGATTATCCTGACCGAGTTGGTCATGCTGTCATGATTGCTTCGACGCCTAAGTTAACCGCTCAGAATATCGCATTTAATGAAATTGCCCGTAAAGCGATTACGTCAGACCCTGAGTTTTACGAAGGCCATTATTATCGACATCAAACTGTCCCAACCAAAGGGTTGATGTTGGCGCGCATGATTGGTCATATTACTTATTTGTCAGACGAATCAATGGGTGAAAAGTTTGGCCGTGACACGAAAAGCCAAGCATTCAACTTTGGCTATGGCGTTGAGTTTGAAGTTGAAAGTTATCTCAATTACCAGGGCAAGCGTTTTTCTCAAACGTTCGACGCGAATACTTACCTCTTAATGACGCGAGCGCTAGATTACTTTGATCCAGCGGCTGATTTTGGAGGCTCTCTCGAAGACGCACTCGCACATGCTAAGTGTTCTTTTTTAGTTGTGTCATTTAGTACTGACTGGCGTTTCTCGCCTGAAAGGTCGGAATTGCTAGTTGAGGCCATGGTGAAAGCAAAGAAAAACGTCGCTTATGCCGAGATTGATGCCCCGCATGGGCATGACGCATTTTTGATTCCGACGCCTCGGTACATGGCAATTTTTTCTTCGTACATGGACCGCATTGCGAATGAGGTAGAAAAGAGTGAGAGCTGACCTAGGATTGATCGAGCCATGGATAGAGCGCGACACCAATGTGCTCGACTTAGGCTGTGGCGATGGCACATTGCTCGCGTATTTGCAGAAGAAAAAATCAGTTCAGGGTTATGGCTTAGAGATTGGCGAAGAAGAGATCAACGAGTGCGTGCGCAAAGGCGTCAACGTTATTGAACACGACCTAGATGAACAGGACTTAACGCGATTTGCAGATAAGCAGTTTGATACGGTCATCATGACTCAAGCTTTGCAAGCCGTTCGCCGCCCGGATCAGCTCTTGGATGATATGTTGCGCCTCGGGCGTCAGGGTATAGTCACGTTTCCAAATTTTGGACACTGGAGTTGTCGTCAGTACTTGTTATTTAAAGGCCGCATGCCGGTGTCTAAAACCTTACCTTACTACTGGTATAACACGCCGAACATCCACCTCTGCACGTTTAAAGACTTTGAAGCATTATGCGAGCAAAAGAACATTCGTATAGTTAATCGAACGGTCGTTAACTTTGCGTATGAAACAAGTCAAATGGCGTTACGCTGGCCTAATTTGTTTGCGGAAATGGCTATTTATCGAATTGTGAATAACGGAGAGAGCCAAAATGTATAAGAAATGCTTGCGTTTATTCTCTGTTTTTATCCTATCAGCACTTTCCTTTGGTGCATTTGCAGAACAAAAGAAAGTGTTTGATGGGCCTGAAGGATCTGAATACGAGCTGCATTATATCGCGCTTAATAGTACATTTTTGGAACCCGATATTGCGAAGCAGTACGGCTTGATCAGAAGCAAAGCGATGGGACTCGTTAATATTAGCCTGATACAGGTGATGGCCGACGGCACTCGCAAAGCGACAAAAGCCGTTGTTCAAGGCCTTGTAACCAATGAAATTCAACAGCAAAATGCTCTCAGTTTTAAGCAGGTTATCGAGGGTCCTGCGACCTATTACTTGGCGCAGGCACAGTATGCTGAGGCAAAGCCTCTTCGTTTTGATATACAGATATTTGCCCCTGGTGTAAGTGACCCTCTATTGCTTCGCTTTAGTCATGCGTTTTTTAACGATTGAGTGGATCAATGAAAGTCGTATTAGCGAGTGGAAACAAAGGAAAACTGGCAGAGTTTCAACAGCTCTTTGCTGGCAGTAACATTGAGCTCGTCACACAAAGCTCTCTTGGTATTGAGTCGCCAGAAGAGACCGGCCTATCGTTTATTGAAAATGCACTATTAAAAGCTCGCTATGCTTCTCGACAGTCCGGCTTACCTGCGCTGGCTGATGATTCCGGCTTAGCAGTGGATGCATTGAAAGGTGCGCCAGGGATTTACTCTGCTCGTTATGCGGGAGAGGGGGCAACGGATCAAGATAATGTCCAAAAGCTATTAGCTGAGTTATCTGAGTTGGTTGGTGTCAAACGACAAGCTCGCTTTCACTGTGTTTTGGCTTTTGTTAGACATGCGGATGACCCTGTTCCTGTGATTGCGCAAGGTCAGTGGGAAGGTGAAATTCTTTCGGCACCGTCCGGAATGAAGGGGTTTGGTTATGACCCCGTATTTTATGTGGCATCTGAACAATGCAGTGCTGCTGAAATGGATAAATCTCAGAAAAATGCAATCAGTCATCGTGGCGTAGCAATCGCATCATTAATGCCGCAGCTTGAAGCGCTGGGCCTCATTCAAAAACCAGCGTAAAGCCGTGCAACTTCCGCCGCTTAGTCTTTATATTCATGTCCCTTGGTGCGTTAAGAAATGTCCTTATTGCGACTTTAACTCCCACGAATCTTCTTCGACAGAAATACCCGAAGACGCCTACCTTAATGCTTTGCTCAAAGACTTTGCTCTTGATCTGCCATATGCGCAAGGTCGTACACTGGATAGTATTTTTATTGGCGGGGGCACGCCAAGTTTAATGTCTGGCGGTTTTTATCAGCAATTGTTGTCGAGCATTCAAACTCAAATAGCGTTTAGTCGTGACATTGAAATTACCTTGGAGGCAAATCCAGGGACAACTGAAGCTGAGCGGTTTGATGGCTATCGTAAGGCTGGAATCAATAGGTTGTCGTTAGGCGTCCAGAGTTTCGATGATCGGCAACTAAGTAATCTAGGACGAATTCATAGTGCTGGGCAGGCAAAACTTGCGGTTCAACAAGCGCGGTTAGCAGGTTTCGATAATTTTAATATTGACTTGATGTTTGGTTTACCTGGACAGAGCGTGAGTGAGGCGGCAGATGACCTTTCTCAAGCGTTTGAACTTCAACCTTCTCATCTCTCATGGTATCAACTGACAATCGAGCAAAACACCGCGTTTTATTCAAGCCCTCCCGCTCTGCCGGATGATGAGCGCTTATGGCAAATTCAAGAACAGGGAATTGCATTGTTAGCGGCACATGGGTATGAGCAGTACGAGGTCTCTGCGTATGCGAAGAATGGCCGTTTTGCGCGCCACAACATAAACTATTGGCAGTTCGGTGATTACATCGGAATTGGAGCAGGCGCGCACAGTAAGGTATTTAATGCCGATAGTGGGCGCTCACTTCGATACAGGAAATCTAGATTGCCAAAAGATTATTTAAAGCCTAGGCCGCTTTATCGAGTTGGTGAAGAAGCTATCGTTGACGACGCCCTTCCGTTCGAATACTTGATGAATGTTCTGCGGCTCAAACGAGGCCAGTCTCGGGAGCATTTTACGCTGCGAACGGGTTTACCTCTATCAGCATTACAGCCGCAACTGGATCAACTTATCACAAAGGGCTTGATGGATCCGCATCAGCTAAAACTGACAGATAAAGGCTTTCTCTTTTTGAATGACGTGTTGGCTGAGTTTGTAGACGAGGATTAAAGTGCCCCGTTTAAGACGCACCCTTAACCCTAAAACAGCAAAGGTACGTCATTGTGATGACAGAGTTCGATCTCTAGTTTAGTTTTGCGAGTACTCTATCGGCGGCATCAACAGTGCTTTGGATTTCTTTAGGCCCGTGAGCGCTTGAGACAAAACCCGCTTCAAAGGCGGATGGCGCAAGATAGACTCCTTCCTCAAGCATGCCGTGATAGAACTGTTTGAATCGCTCGAGGTCGCATTGAACGACCTGGTCAAAATAACTCACCGTTTGATCGTTACTAAAAAACATTCCAAACATACTGCCAACCTGACTAAAGCACATCGGAATCTTATGTTTCTCGGAGACTTCTTTTATGCCAGCGACTAAAGATGCGGTTGTCGCACTAAGCTTGGTATAAAACTCAGGCTGCGATACTGCGTTCAGCATTGCTAACCCAGCGGCCATCGCGAGCGGATTGCCGGAAAGCGTTCCTGCTTGATATACAGGGCCGGTGGGTGCTATTGCATCCATGATGTTTGCTTTTCCGCCAAAGGCACCGACTGGCAAGCCGCCGCCAATGACTTTTCCGAGCGTTGTTAGGTCTGGTGTTACCCCATAAACGGACTGCGCTCCGCCCAAAGCAACACGGAAGCCCGTCATGACCTCATCAAAAATCAAGACACTTTCATAGCTATCGCAACACTCTCTAAGGGTTTCAAGAAATCCTGGCAGTGGCGGTATACAATTCATATTGCCTGCGACAGGTTCAACAATGATCGCAGCGATCTCTCCCCCCATCTTTTCGAATAGCGCCCGAACTTCTTCAGGGCGGTTGTAGCTCAGCGTGATTGTGTGCTCGGCGACGCTAGCGGGTACGCCCGGTGAGTTTGGTACTCCCAGCGTCAGTGCGCCGGACCCAGCTTTGACCAGTAATGAATCTGCATGCCCGTGATAACAGCCTTCAAATTTCAAAATTTTATCGCGACCAGTGAAACCTCTAGCCAGGCGTATTGCTGACATCGTTGCTTCGGTTCCTGAACTCACCATTCTGACTTTTTCTATTGAAGGCACAAGGTCGCAGACTTTTTGCGCCATGCGAGTTTCGATCTCGGTGGGGGCTCCATAACCAAGACCCTGCTGTAGTTGCGTCTCTACCGCTTTAATCACGTTCTGATTGGCGTGGCCCAAGATCATTGGCCCCCATGAGCCGACATAGTCAATGTAGCGTTTATCGTCGGCATCGACGAGATATGCCCCTTCTCCTTTTTCGAAAAATAAAGGGCTGCCACCGACGCCTTTGAATGCACGAACTGGCGAATTAACACCGCCTGGAATAATGGCTTGCGCTTGGGCGAACAGCGTTTCGGAACGGGTCATTGTTTACTCCTGGATAAATAATCTTGAAATTTGAGTTGCGGCTTGGCGAACGTCGTCTTGGCCAAATAGGCCATGAATGACGGCGACCATATCGACTCCACATGCAATTACCTTGGCTGCATTGCTATGGTCTATTCCTCCAATGGCGACACTTGGGTAATTGGCCTGAGCTGCCTCTTTTAGAGTTGATAGCTTACAGGGAGGGGCGCTAGCCTTAGTTTTTGAGGTAAAGACGCGACCAAAGGCGCAGTAATTGGCGCCTAGTATACTGCATTCATTTGCGTAGTGAAGGTCGCTATGACACGTCACGCCAAGGATCTTCTCCGCGCCCAGCGCAACTCGTGCTACCGCAATATCGCCGTCTGAACGGCCTAGGTGAACGCCGTCCGCGTCCGCGTCTATACAAAGCTGTAGGTCATCATTGACGAGCAGTAAAGCGCCGTAGTCGTGGGTGATTTTGCGAAGCTCAGCCACTTCTTTTAGCTGCTCGCTGCGACTGTTTAGTTTGTTTCGATACTGAATAATGCGTGCACCGCCGGAGACGGCTGCACGAACACCCGAGAATACTTTCTTTCCTGGGAGTAATTGAGGGTCAGTAATGGCATATAGCCCTGATAGGTCATGGTGTAACAATTAAAGAGCCTTAAAAGGGTCGGACAACGACAAGAATGACAATCGCGAGTAGAGCGAGAACTGGCGCCTCGTTAAACCAGCGGTAAAAGACATGACCGCGAGTATTTTGGTCATTCGCAAAGCGTTTTAACAAGTGCCCGCAATAAAAGTGATAAACCACCAATATGGCAACCAGCGTTAGTTTCGCATGCATCCAACCAGCCGCCATATAGCCAGCCATGTTGAATGACAGCAGCCAAATACCGAGGACAATTGTAATCAACATTGAAGGCGTGGAAATGCCACGATAAAGCTTTCGCTCCATGATTTTAAAGCGCTCGATGCTCGCCTTATCCTCACTCATCGCGTGATAGACAAACAGCCTTGGTAAATAGAACAATCCGGCAAACCAACAAACCATAGCGATAATGTGAAACGCTTTTACCCAAAGCATCTTAATTCCTCTTGTAGCGGTAGTAATTCTCTACGTCAGTTCGGGCCACGATCCCTATCACTCGCGACACAGTGGGGGCGCTCAGACGCTCGACATACAGATAATCAGTTTTTCTGTCGGCGAGTTGATCGAGCGCCTCTTGCAATGTGGCTTGATAGCTAACAGTGCATATTTCCTGACGTTGAGCGGGAATTTCAAGTAGAGATATGCTGGTGTCGTCTGGAGCATCGTCGTTATCGTCGCTCGAAAAATTATCTGCATCGGCAAGATAGTTAGCAAGGTCCACAACTGGAAGAAGCGAAAAAGGCATACCCTGTGAGTTGTTGATGAGAATCCATTTTGGCTCTTGCCTTAGTAGCTCTTTTGCATCGGCCAAGCTGAGTTTGCTGTTTGATCGAACGAACTTTCGTTCCATGATAGCGCCGACACTTACGCGCCTTAACGCTTGGGTCATTGGCCCATTATTGATATTGAGCCCTTGCGCTTCAAGAATGGTCATGAACACCGACTTTTGCTTAAACACTTCGCTGGCGAACATGCTGGAAACAACAATAACTAACATGCCAGGGAGGATTATATTGGGGTTTTGAGTAAGCTCTAACAAGGCCATTAATGCAGATAGTGGAGCTTGTAGTACTGAGCCCATCATTGCGCCCATACCTAGCATGGCGTAAAACCCAGGTGATGAGGCGACTTCGGGGAAAATCAAATTTGCGATTAACCCAAGCGCACCACCTACCGTTGCACCAATAAAAAGGGTGGGGCCTATTAGGCCACTAGGCATGCCAAGCCCAACACTCACGGCGGTCACGACTATTTTTGCAAAGGCAATGGCGCATAATAAGCCAAAGCTATATCCCCCAAGCAAGCTAGTGTTAACAGTGTCGTAGCCAACTCCCATGACTTCGGGGAAAAAATAAGCGACGACAGCGGTAATGATCCCGGCAATGGTGATGCGGTAGAAAATATTGATTTGTGTGATATTGATAGACACTTTCAATAGTCGTACAAAGAATACCGACGCTAGGCCCGTTACGATGCCGCAAACAATAATAAACGGAACCTCAAAGAGTGAGTTCATTTCTAACTGAGGGACAAAAAAAGCAGGGTCCGTACCGTAAAAAACCTGCGATAGAATTGCGGCGGTAACCGATGCCAAAATCACGGGTGTAAAGCCGGCGACCGTATATTCCATCATCACCACTTCCATGGCGAAAATAACGCCTGCAATGGGCGTGTTGAACGAGGCTGAGATGGCCGCTGCCGTGCCACAACCAACGAGTGTACGAATGCTATTATTTGGCAGCTTAAACTTTTGGCCCAGTAGACTAGAAACGGCAGCGCCCAAGTGGACGGCAGGTCCTTCTCGGCCGGAAGACTGCCCAGATAAAATTGTCAGCACGCCACCAACAAATTGCGTTACTAGACTTTTAAACGTGATATAGCCTTGATGGTAGTTCAACCGTTCGATTACGAAGACTATGCCGACTTTACGTTGGCTTATGCGCAGGCGATACCAAATCGCCCCGATCAACACGGCACCACACAGCGGCAGCAGCAGCCTGATGCCTTGACTAAGGCCTTCGAAATTTTCGGGGTCGCCGTTCGGAAGGAATTGTGCGAGTGGCCACTCAATGGCCAGTCGGAAAACCAGTATGACGGCCGCGGTTAATAAACCGACTAAAAGGCCCAGTAAAGACAACTGTGGCAAGGCGTCGGTACCGGAAAGTCGCTCTCTAAAAAAGCTCTTAAAGGAGTCAAGGGATTGCTTGAAAGACATACCTTCCTTTTGTTCTGGGTTAGCGAAGCCGTGGATATTATTCTATCGTTATACCGTAGTTTACTAAAGCGCACGTAGATGAATATCGCGTGTTACAATTTGCGCGCAAATTTGAGGGTGACTTTTTCGTCACCATGGACTGTTTTTTTAGGGAAGGGGTGTTAGCCGTCGATGGCTCGTTTTCAAGCACATGATAAGTTAATAGTTGTTAAACATACGCCGGGTGCATCTCGCAAACGCCGGCTGTTTTTTGTGATGGCGATGCTGATTGTGGCCGTGTTCGCGTACTCGTTTGGTTATTCCGTTTCGGGTGCGCAGCGGAATCAAGCGGTCAATAGTTTGTCAGCATTATCGGCTGAACATGCCGAACTAACGGTTAAAGCGGAGCGATTAGAGCAAGTTGTCGCAAATCTAGAGAGCGGTCGTACGATTGATGAGCTTGCCAAGACGCAGATACAAGACACCATAGGAGCGCTGCGTGAAAATGTTTCGTCTCTCGAAAAGGATGTCAGTTTCTATAAAAATATTATGGCCCCCTCGGATAACGCGAAAGGTTTGCAGGTTCAAAGCAGCGAGCTAAGAGAAGGAGCGGATGATCGACGCCTAACGTACAAAATTGTATTGGCTCAAGTGGCTGACAATAAGTCATATGTAAATGGTGTGGTGGCGGTTAATTTGATCGGAAAAAAAGAGGGCGCTCAGGAAGTTATCGCCTTGCGTGATATATCAGATAGAAAAGAGTTAGGGATTAAATTTAAGTTTCGCTACTTTCAGAACATAGAAGGAGAGCTCGTGTTGCCCGAAGGGTTTGAGCCGTCAGCGCTTCAGGTTGTTGCGCAGTCTAAAGGTAAGAAAGCGTCTAGAATTGAACAATCATATGAATGGTCTACTGTTCTTGTTAAAAGCAGTTAAGTGCTAGGCACTCCTAGCTAACCCGAATGAAAGTGTCTCGCTAATGGACGGTTAATTAGCGAAGGACGGTAATAATTGAGGAGTCCTTATGTGGGGAAAGAACAAGCGTAAGAAATTGCAGCAAACAGTGCGAACGGCGCACTTCGATACCTTGATTTCAAACAAAACTCAAATAGAAGGAGATTTGCAGTTTTCAGGTGGTTTGCATATCGATGGCTTAATTAAAGGTGCGGTGAGGGCTGAGGAAGACAGTGACGCCGTGGTACGAATTAGTGATATTGGTGAAATTGACGGCGACGTGATTGCTCCACATATTATTGTGAACGGCACCGTTCATGGCGATGTGTATGCGTCGAAACATATTGAGCTTGCTGAGAACGCGTCAATCAAAGGCAATGTTTACTATCATTTGATTGAGATGGCCATGGGCGCAGAGGTTAACGGCAGTTTAGTTCATCACAAAGAGCCCGTGTCGATAGCGCAACATGAAGTCCCAAATGAAGCCGCAGAGCAGGTTGCGCTTAAAGCCGTGGCAGGTAGTTCGGGTGCGCACGAGTAATAGTTGACTAAATTGCTTGGTTAATTGGATAATGCTCGGCCAGTCCGCCTGTTTGTTTAGGAAGTTTTATATGAGTGTTGTCGAGTCTTACAATCCTGTTGCCATGGTCTTTAGTGACAATGCAGCAGCGAAAGTAAAAGGGCTGATCGAGGAAGAAGGCAATACGGCGCTGAAGTTACGTGTTTATGTTACGGGCGGCGGCTGTTCCGGCTTTCAATACGGCTTTTCTTTCGACGAAGAGTTGGCCGAAGATGACACGGTTATTACGAATAATGGCGTTGATATGATTGTCGATCCGATGAGCTATCAATACTTAGTCGGCGCGACAGTTGACTATACCGAGGGGCTCAAAGGCTCACAATTTGTGGTAACAAACCCAAATGCTGAAACAACGTGTGGCTGTGGTTCAAGTTTCTCTATTTGATGACGAACTCTAACGAAGACCGAAGAATGCGCAATGCTTCTTTTTTTCCGCTATAGCCCGATTCTTTAACGCACTCCTCCCACGCTCGATGCTGTAAAAGCCTCATGATTAGTAGTACGCGAGCACTTTCATCTAAGTGCAGTAGGTGTTGATAGCGCGCTAACATGATTTTCTCTAGACTTTCTAAGCAATCAAACTCAGCACGCTTGCCCGCACAGAATTGCCGGAGGTTATTCTGGTCATTCAAACTATTCGTTAAGTCTTGAAAACGACCTTCTCTTAATATCGATTCGATTAAGCGCCAATCGAGTGTTCGATAGTATCGACTTAAACCGAAACGAAAATGATCGATAAAAAAGCTGTCTTGGCTTGCCTCAATATTGCTGTCTTGTACGCCATATGATTTGAGGGCAATTAGCGATGGACTGCCACTCGCGCTATCTGCTTGGTAGCCAATACGGCGGGTCGTGAAGCCGTTTTTCAGCCAAAAGGCATGCAGTTCTGGTGTAAAGCCGTAGCTGACGCCAACCGTGGCGTCGCTAGTTTCCGATGTTTGTCGACTCAAATGTTTAATGAGTCGAGTACCAAGGCCTTGGCCAAAATATTTTGGGTGAACCGCGATCCGAACGACTCGTTGATAGCGGCGTTGTAATGAACTCGTAGTGCCTAAAAAGTAGGCGAGAGACTGCGGGATCATCTGACCTTTCAAACGGCGGCTTCCCGCGACGATGTCAGCATGAAGGTCGGGGTGATCGCTAAGACTTTCGTGCATGTAAAGTAGCAGGCCAATGACCGTTTCACCGTCATACGCGAGCAGCAAACTCATATCCGGATGGTCAAGCAACATTCTTAAATCAGAAGGAGAAGTTTGATAGTGAGCAATTACTAATAGGCTCATTACTTGCCGCAAAAGCTGCTCATTCGTCGTTAGTTCTGTTTGGGTTACAGGGCGCAGCGTAACGTGCGGAAGCTTAGTTCGAACGTCTTGCGCCTGCGAGCGATCAGGCATGTTCAAATCGGTATTGAGGCATAGTAGCTCGAACATAAATTGTTCGAGAGGGTCATTTTCCGCCCAACGAATTGCGTGTTCTAGGTGTATCTGTTTCCACTCGGGTCGTTGTTGCGACAGTATTTTCCCAAATCGGATCGAGAAACCTTGGCCGCTACCTTCATAGCCATGCACAGTGGTGGCAAACACGGTACGCGAGTGCGCCACTAATATTTTACTCAGAATGGGCACCGGCAGTGCAGCCGCTTCGTCGACAAATATAAGATCGGCGTTCAGTTCTGTTGAGGCGGCTAACTCCTCAGGAGGAACGAACGTTAATGAGCTTTGTGGGCCAGCCTTTGTAGTGAGCTCAAAATGTTGGAACGCCAGAGCGGTTGCGGCTTTTGATGGGGCTGTAATAATGACTTTGCGGTCAAGACGCGCGGCGGCGATGCCGAGTAGGCTAGATTTTCCTCTGCCTCTATTGGCGGTGATCACCAATGGGCGATTACGGTGTCCGTTTGCCACGGTTGCTATCGCTGAAAATGCGAGCTCTTGATCTTGATAAGGGTCGAAAACAGCGGGTGAAGAGAGCATGTCCTGTTTGGGTAGTGGGCTTAGGTAGTGCTCGCTATCCGCCCGCTCTTCGAATAATACACTCGCCTGATGCTGTTTGATAAAGCCAGCAATCCGTTTTAAAAAGTAAGTGTGGCATCGTGGTAGGTCTGACTCGAAACTAACCATTCTTAAATAGTCAGGATCGGGCTGCAAGATAAGTGAATTTAGCGGAGGAAGTAGCAGAATTAACAATCCGCCCCCTTTTACTAGGCCGCTGGCAGCGCCGAGGGCGTTGGGATTGATGCCTGTTTGCCCGTTCCAGATTAAATGTTGCGTTTCTTGGCCGAGTTTTTGTTTAACGTCGCGACTATTTAAGCATGGTGCGTCTATTTGAAGCGATTGATCGGATACCACTAGTATGTTGTGAGACGCGCTGAGCTTCACATAGTGTTGTAGGCAGTCTTGTGCCCAATTTAGGGAGCCAGAAAGAACGACGAGCCGCCGTTCTCTCGATGTTTGAAGGGAGCGCTGCAGCGCAAGAATATCTTGTGCGATTAGCGTGCTATGAGGAGGATAGGGCATGGTCTCTAAACACATCAATAAACATCTGGGGTTCGGGCCGTACCCTATAGTTATCCGTTTGATCCGTCCAGATAATTTTCCCTTGTGCATCGATTGCAATAGCGGTTGGAAGCACCGTGTCTGATTCGTAACCTAGCGCTTCCATTCCTTTTGGCGTGCCTTGTTTAGCGTCTATACCGAGTTGCGCGGCGACCGCTCCTTTTTGGTCGATTAGAAAGGAAAAATTAACATCAAACTTCGCTGCCAATGCTTGTGTATGTTTTTCAGGTTGTGGGCTGACGAGTAAAACACTAACGCCCATCTGTTCTAGCTGTTGATATAAACCGGCAATTTCTTTGATCTGGGCCATGCACAATGGACACCAATTGCCTCGAAAAAATAGCATTAAAGCAGGATAGTTGTTGCTGTCTGAAGAACGCCAGGTGGATCCGTCTGACTTTTTTAACTCAAACTCAGGTAGTGAAGAACCGTCTTGCAGGGCCTCGCTGGGCGCTCTTCCCAAATGAGAATACCAATGAACATAGAGCAATAACCCTGAGACCCCAAGGCCACAGTGGTATAAGAAAAACCATACCGCATCGGCGTTTTTAGTATAGGTCAGTAAACCAACCATCAAGCCAAGGCCGGCATAGGCCGTTAAACCGTTAAGGTTTGCGCTAGTGCGGGCAACAGGCGACACAAATAGCCGAACAAAGAAAAAGCACGCGGGCCAAATGCTAATCGCGGCGCCGGCCCAAAAAATAGAGGCGTTGCTATATAGCTCCGTGCCGATATGTAAGCTAGCGGCGACTAGTGCGCTGACGTAGAGAGAAATATAAAAAGATTTGAGTAGGTTGGACATGTCATTCACACTGGTTATCGTTATTGTTAATTGCGCATTTATGTCGCACAAATTTTTGAAAAACACTTAGCGGCAAACTTTGTTTGAATCCTTTGGAGCATCGCGCATGGAAAAAGTTCAAGCCAATCGCAATCACTATATTACGTTATTCTTTGCATTTAGTTTTGGGATGATACTTTCCAATTTGATTGGCCAAAGCCGCGAAGGGGCAGAGCCTCGGAATGACTATGTGCTGGCTTATCGGGGAAGTGATAAAACGATTGAAGAACTACCTACTCTGCTGGCGGCAAAGTTAATCAAGTTAGAAGAGGAGTTTCTGGAAAACAAAACCAATCTATTGGAAGAAGCGGGTTTGCGATTTTATGTGCACGACTACGCACAAACGCATTCGGTATCGTTAGACGAAGCTGCTCGAAAACTATTTCCACTGACGCCGCCAGCGGAGCAAGCGGTTGCGGACTTTTATCAGAGCAATGAAAATACCATTCAGCAGCCTTATTTCGCGGTTAAGCGTTCTATTGTTGAGCACTTGAATACTCAACAAGCGAAAGAGTTAAGAGCGGAAACCCTAGCGACGTTAATTGAAAAAGGGGACCTTATTTTTTACATAAGATAGCGTACAACGCGCCTAAATTAATTTTGAAAACTCCTCGCATAAGGGTGATTCCGCTCTTAAATGGGGCTATGATGCTGGGCTTGAATATGAAGCGAAAGGAAAGAAAATGGAATTTAACACTGGGTTGTTAGGTCGCTGTTTTTTCGCAGCTGGAATAACAACAGTCGTATCAGGATGTGCAATTACCTCGGTATTCAATCCTTACCCCAATCAAGCTCAAACCTATCAGTCAGCTATCGTTGCAGACTCTGTTCCTAATCGGTCCGTGATGACGGATGCGATATTACTAGATTTATCAGAAGAAAGAGAAAGTGCTGACGGCATGCTTTATATGATGGAGAGTGGCCGCATTACGCAGCTCCATTCTAAGTTTGAAGAGAGCAAGCAAGACTTTCAGCTCGTGATTGATAAGTTTGAACAACAAGATTTGGCCTCAACGATCGAGTCGTCAGATGTTGCGTCGAAAGGCGCCGCAATGTTGACTAATGACAACGCCATACCTTATTCCGGTGCGGGCTATGAAAGGATCTTTACGCATCACCACCAGGCATTTAATTACTGGGGCTTAGGCGATACTGAAGGCGCATCAATTGAATTTAGAAAAGTTGCTTTAGAGCAACAGGTTCTGCTGGAAAAGTACGAGACTGAAATTGCTGAGGCGCAGGAAGAGGCCGAAGAAAACGACTTCGATATCTCTACGGTTTCCTCAGAGTTTGCCGGCCTTGATACGGTGGCAGGTCAGGTGAAGAGTTCGTTCCAGAATGCCTATACTTTTTACACCTCAGCGGCTTTTTGGGAAGCGGTTGGAGAGTTTAATACGGCGCTTATTGACTACAAGAAAGCCTATGAAATTAACCCTTCTGTTGAGATGATCAAAAAAGATATTGCCCGAGTGTCTAAGAGATTGGGTTCATCTGTCTCCAGCACAGACCTAAATCTTGCAAAAGATGATGAAGGCACAGTGGTAATACTGTTTGAAGACGGTTTCGTTCCGTCGAAAACAGAGACTAAAATAAGTTTGCCGACGTTTGATGGCGGTATTGTTTCCGTCGCGTTCCCTACCTACGATACTGAACTATGGCCACGTTCTATTTCTTTGAAGGTGTTGGACGATAACTTTACTGATTATGGCTTAACGCATCCCGTTGTTGATGTTGGCGCGCTGGCAGTTAAAGACCTTAAAGAGCAGATTCCGGCGATTGCGGTTCGCCAAGCCCTGCGGGCCTTTGCGAAGTATGAGCTACAAAAGCAATCGGGAGACCAATTGGGCCTCGCAGGGGCGTTAGTGGCGAATATCTATAATATTATTTCAGAGAGCGCAGACCGGCGCAGTTGGTTAACCTTGCCGAATAGCGCGCAAGTACTGCGCATCAACTTGCCGCAGGGAGCAAGAGAATTGAGCCTAACCGCGGGTATTGCGCAAGCAAAATTGCCGCTGGAGATTGAGTCAAAGAAAACAACCTTTGTGAGAGTCGTACATGTTAACAACCAACTGATTCCACAGATTTTTAAACTATAGCTGACAAGGAGAAATTCAATGCGACGTAATTTAGTGAGAGTGGTTAGCGGTGCGATGTTACTTGGTTTACTAAGCGCTTGTGCTGTTAATGAAACAGCAACAGTGCAAGTCGGAGAAGACGGAACCACGAAAATTATTGAGTCAAATAGTGGTTTTCTTGCGGCAAGCCTTAGTATTGCTGATAGCAAAGTAGGTTCCGCGGGCGATCTAATGAAAGTTCAGGCGACGATTCAGAATCAGTCTCGATCAGATTTAAACTTCCGTTATAAATTTAAATGGTTAGACAATGATGGGTTCGAAATAGCGATTGATGGTCGTCCGTGGACACCGCTTTCCATAACGGCTTACGAAAGTAAGTCTGTGCAAGCCATCGCGCCAAACCCAACAGCAAAAGCGTTCAAAATATTGGTTCAAGATTAATTAAACAGGTGTTAACAAGGAGAATAGGATGAAAGTTACTAAGTTATTTGCAGTGGTTATGGCAGCACTATTATTGACGGCGTGTGCCAACGGGCCGAAAATTTCTTACGGTGATGCGACGGCAGTTGAAACAACTACCACAGGATTTGGGTCTACCGACTTGCAAAGTATTGCAGCAACATTGGTAGATGATCTCGTGTCATTTCCGCCGATTGTTCAGATGACTGCAGCGCGTCGTCCGGTTGTTTTCGTCGACAAAATCAAGAACAAAACTACAGAGCACATCGATACTGAGTCGATTACTGATACCGTTCAAACCAAGTTGTTAAAGTCAGGAAAGTTTCGTTTTGTTGATATGACTGCTGTGCGCGCGGTGCAAGAGCAAATGCAGTTTCAAATGGACTCAGGCATGGTTGACCCAAGTAAAGCGGCTGCATTTGGTAAGCAAACAGGTGCTGAATTTATGCTTTATGGAAATATGTCGAGCATTGTTAAGCGTAATGACAGCACCAAAGACGTTTACTACAAGTTCACAATGAAATTAGTGAACTTGGAAAGCGGTATTATGGAATGGGCTGGTGAGAAAGAAATTCGTAAAAGTGGCGAAAAATCGTTCTTTTCTCTTTAAGCGCAAAATAAAATCGGAAGCGTAGCAGGCAAGTCTGCTGCGCTTTTTTTCTTTAACCTCACAGGAGATTTAAGGATGAAAATTCAACGAGTAGTTGGGGTCCTGTTGTTAGTGCTGTCGACGTTCGCGGTAGCGAAAACAGAGTTAGTTGAAAAGACGGCGACGGGCTATGGGGCAAGTTATCAGGAAGCGGTGTCAAGAGCACTGTTTGAAGCCGTTACTCAAGTGCGCGGCGCAACGGTGCATAGTGAAAAACAGCTTAGAGCGGACTTATTCAAGATATATGACAAAGAAAGCACGCATGTCAGCGCTAAAATCGGCGTAGAAGAAAAGGTATTTACCCTATCCAAAGGCTGGGTAGATTCTTATTCGGTTAAGTCTACTAAGCAACCTAAGGCTAAGGATGGTCAGTGGGAAGTTACGATTGATGCAAAAATCCCAATGCATAAGTCAATTATTAAAGATCAGAACAGACAGAGTATCGCTGTGATGCCGTTTCGTTTTACCCACGCAACTTTTGCGATTGATGATGTTGGTAAGCCAAGTAGTGCTTTTCAAATATCGAACCGAATTAGAGACCGTATTTTGAGTTCGCTTACGCAAAGCCAACAGTTGGTCGTGCTTAACCGTGACCATGGTTCGGAGTTTGCGTCGGAAAAAGCGCTGCTGTCTTCAGATAACGTTTCCCCTTCTGAGGCAAGTCGAATAGGTAATGTCGCGGGCGCAGATTTTATGGTGGTCGGGAATATCCATGATTTGTCGACAAAGGTTGAGACAAAGAGCTTCTATGGTGCAAGCAAAACAAGTTCAGTTGACCGAGTTGACCTGTCCTATCAAGTCATTGAAGTAGCGACGCAAAAGTTACTTTGGGCAGACACTTTGAGCACCAAAATTGAGCGTAAGAAAGACGAAGGAACGCTTGAGACAATTGATCAGGTCTCTCACTTAGTTGTGGCTGGTGTAATGGATGTCTTGTTCCCAGTGAAAGTGTTGGATATTTCTGGCCCGCAAGAAGTGTATTTAAACCAAGGCCAAGCGCGTGTTAAGGACGGAGATATTTACGCGTTGTTTAGCGAGGGTCGTACCTTGAAAGATCCGGACACAGGCATCGAGATAAAAATTGACGGCAAGCAAATTGCCAAGCTAAGCATTGTTTCGGTTCAGGCAAAGTATAGCGTTGCTGAGGTGACGGAAGGCTTAGCCGATAAAATTAAAAAAGGTGATATTGTGCGTCTTGTTCAGGAAGAAAAAGAAGATGTTTATAAAAACAAAGAAGTGCGCGAAACGCCAGGGTCTAGTGATGCTCCGGTGAATTGGTAAGCAAATTTGTTTAAATGTTAAAAGGCGGCGCAGGCCTACGTGTGCCGCCTTTTTTGTGTCTGGTTATCCGTTAAGCTAGCGACTATACTACCGCCCATTCCAAAGGGCTAGGGTTGGCTCTACGTACGGTTGGCGCAGTGCAGAAAAAGGGTTTCTGAAGCCGCCTCATCAAACATTTGGTTTTAGCACTTCTTATGTCGGAAAGTTTTTATAAAAAGAAGAAGCATGCTCTGGCGAGTATTGAAAGCATGTATCGAGTGTTCACGGTGCCAGAGGCGCCCGACTCGACGCTAGGACGTATTGACCAAGACGTGTCTACAAATCTGGCAGGTTTTCTACAAGATCATATTGTTGCGGTAGAGCATGACTTGCAGGAAATAGAGAAAGACTTTTCCGACTCCCGTGTGCCTGAAAAGCCCATTTTTGTCTCGGAACATACTCAGTTCTTGTTAGATAAGTTGGTTGCGCGCTCGGTGCATACTGCTTCCCCCAGTTTTGTCGGACATATGACCTCAGCCTTGCCTTACTTCATGCTTCCGTTGTCCAAAATAATGATTGCGCTCAATCAAAATTTGGTTAAAACGGAGACATCAAAAGCTTTTACCCCTCTCGAACGTCAAGTCCTTGGTATGTTGCATCGTTTGGTTTACGAGCAAGACGAAGAGTTCTATGCCAAGTGGATGCACAATCCTGAGTTTGCTCTGGGCTCTATGTGTTCTGGAGGGACGATTGCTAACATTACTGCTTTGTGGGCGGCGCGAAACTTATCTTTCCCGCCCGAGGGCACGTTTAAAGGGGTGGCAAAAGAAGGCTTGTTTAGAGCGCTTAAATACTACGGTTATGAAGGTGCCGTTATTCTCGTATCCAAGCGTGGCCATTATTCACTGCGTAAGTCTGCCGATGTTCTTGGTATTGGCCAAGACAGCTTAATTGCGATTGATACTGATGACCGTGACAGAATTGATGTCGATAAATTACGTGAGCGTTGCAGAGAGCTGAAAGCGCGTAAGGTTCGTATCATGGCGATTGTTGGCATCGCAGGCACGACTGAAACCGGTAGTGTTGACCCGCTAGACTCTCTAAGCGATGTCGCGAAGGAATTTAAAGCGCACTATCACGTCGATGCAGCGTGGGGTGGGCCGACACTTTTTTCGCATCGTTATAAATCTCTTTTGAAAGGTATTGAGCGCGCAGACTCGGTTACTCTCGATGCGCATAAGCAGCTTTATGTTCCTATGGGTTGTGGCTTAGTTGTATTTAAAGACCCAGCGAAACTTAAAGCGATAGAGCATCATGCTAATTATGTGATTCGCCAAGGGTCTCGGGACCTTGGTTCAAATACTTTGGAAGGCTCTCGACCCGGTATGGCGATGCTCGTGCATTCGGGTTTGAAGATTATTGCTCGTGAAGGCTATGAAATTTTAATTGAGCAGGGAATTAATAAGGCACAAGCCTTTGCTGCCCTGATCAAGCAGGATGATAACTTTGAACTTATCAGTGACCCTGAGCTCAATATCGTGACGTACCGGTATTGTCCGCAATCGGCTAAAGTCGCGCTGGCTCGTGCTGACAAAGTTCAAATGGATAGAATTAATGGTGTACTCGATAGAATTACCAAGCACATACAAAAGGTCCAGCGTGAAAAAGGATTATCGTTCGTTTCGCGGACTCGTTTAGAGCCTAAACGCTACCATTCACGTTCGTGCATTGTGTTTCGGACGGTGCTTGCCAACCCTTTGACTACCATTGATATCTTGCAAGAAATTTTGATTGAGCAAGCACAAATTGCGGAAACAAGCGCTGAAATTAACAACGCGACAAAGCAGCTGGAAGGGTTTTGTAACGCCGTTAATGTATGAATAAACGGCGTCGTCAGTAAGGGGGCGCTAGAGAAGTGCCTTTAGTATAACGCTGCTTCATCATCGAGAACCTGTTCGACAGCGTCTAAAAATAGCTCGTCTGCCGTACTGTGTTCTTCGCGTATTCTAACGATCGTCGTTGAGCTGATCTCTTCGGCCATTAGTTTTCGTGCATCGGGCTGGCCTTGGTGTTTTCGTGCCACTTCCATACAGTTAGGTGCTACCGTTGGGTCGCTCAATACTTTACGAATGAATACACATAGTTCATCAATCACTTTGGCCTGACGGCTTTCTTCTGCACTACTCATGCTACATCCTCTTTCGAACAAATAATCAAACCTAGCAGTTCAGTGACTACTGAGTCGCAAAGGGTCAAAGGCTGCGTTAAATTCTACGTCAGCCGTTTTGATAAAGCTATGTTATCGGATGATGAACATACGTCGAACCTTGTTTTAAAAGGGAAAAACTATGATTAGCTGCTACGCTTAAATGACCTTATTTCTATTCTTGGACAAAAAAGAAATAGCGTCCACCGCCAGTTTTTTTATCGCGGGGTCTCGATTAATTTTTTAGGGATTTCAATTGCTTACGCTAGGCTTCATTTTTAGAGTGTTGTTGTTTCTGGTCTTTGCTGATCAAGCGGCGGGTAATATTGAAACTTTTTTACCCAAAGGTGAACGCTCTATTGTCATCAAAGCGGAATACTTTGAAGACAAACGCTCACAATTTACGCTAGAAATGGTTCGTGAGAACCGTGCAGATTTGCCTTGGGAAGTAGTGTTAGAGGACTACGCCAATTTTGGCTACAAAGCGTATCCTTATTGGTATCGCTTTGAAATATCTAACCCTTCGCCGCAAGGTTTGAGCCGAATTATTGAGCTAAGCTACCCCTTGCTGGACGAAGTCGACTTTTATCGTTTTGATGCCGCTGGCGAACTCCTGGAACATATCCAAGCGGGGGACAGAATCCCTTACAGCGCTAGACGCGTTGATCACCCTAATTTTCTTTATCCCTTAGAGTTAGCGCCCGGCGAAGTACAAAGTATCTTGTTGCGCGTTAAGACTGCAGGGTCACAGTTTGTCCCACTTCGCCTGTGGGATAACATCGAGTTGTTCTCCAACTTATCAGATCAAGACGAATTACATGCCGTTTACTTCGGTATTGTCGTCGTAATTGTATTTCTGAATACCTTAATATTCTTTGCGCTGCGCGAAAAAATGTATTTGTATTATGCGGCCTCGACCTTCTTTTTTATGCTGCTCTTCGCCGTGTTACGAGGGAAGTTATACCCCTATGTACTGCCCAGTAGTCCAGGCTTTCATCACTTGTTGTTGCTGTTTTTACCGCCTTTGTGCTTGCTGTTTTCGGCACTTTTTACACGGCACTTCTTGAATGTAAAAGACTACAGCCGCTTCTTGAATCGTATTATTGATTTAATCGTTCTTGTTTCTTTACTCTGCATGGTTGGTATCTTCGTTTTAGACCGCCAGCTTTCGCTACAGGTGTCAGTGCTTGCCGCCATACCGGGCACGTTTTTGTTGTTGATTTATGGTCCGGTGCTGAGCTGGATGGGTAACCGAATCGCGTGGGTATACACCTTGGCTTGGGGCACCTTAATGTCGGGCGCTACGGTCACAGCAATGAGTAAGGGCGGTTATATACCGGTTAACTTCGCAACGGAGTACGGTATGCAGATTGGCTCTGCGATAGAGATTTTTATTCTGACGGCAGCCTTGGTATATCGTTTTTACTTAGAGCACAAAAGTCGTATTGAAGCCCAGTCTGTGAGTATTCAAGAGAGCGCTGAAAGACGCGAAGCTGAATTGAAATTGCTGGATAGCTCAATGACCCATCCGGTCACGATGATGCCGAATAGGGTCTGTTTTGAGCAGACAATTTCGCAATCGATTCGTGGCCAGAGTAAGCGTTTATCGGTGTGTGTGATCGAGAGTCGTCGTTATACCGAAATTTGTAAAACCCTCGGTCAACAAAACGCAGATTTGATGGTGTGTGATTTAGCACAGCGTTATAACCGCCAATTTGCAGCCCTTTCCGGATTGATTTCCATTATTGGACCTAGTTTCGAAGCGAATGTTTGCTCTTTGGAGGGCGGGGCGTTTGGTGTGTTGTTTGATCGGGACAAGGTCGCGAATAATAATGATCAACTTACCGCATCCCTCAAGCTATTTCGCGAACCGGTGGTCTACAAAGAAATGTTGTTGGATTTGGGCGTGGCGATTGGCGTCGCCAAATATCCAGAGCACGGGCTCAACGCGCTAACCTTGATGCGCCATGCAGAGGTCGCAGCGGATTATTCTGACAATAAAGAAGACATTGTTTCATTCTATTGTCCGGAGCAAGACCAATACAATGCGCGTCGCTTAACGATGATTTCAGATCTCAAAGAGGCCATCGAAAGCAACAAACTAGCACTATATTTGCAACCAAAGTTTAACCTCAGTAAACGTAAAGTCATTGGCGTAGAGGCATTGATACGATGGAAGCATGAGCAATACGGCATGATTCGGCCTGATGAGTTTATTCCAATGGCTGAGCAAACCGGGATCATTAAACTGCTCACGCGCTGGGTGGTTAAAGAGTCGATGCGAATTCAAAAACTATTGCAAGATAATGGTTATGACTTGTCGATGGCGATCAATGTGTCAGCGATTAATCTCCAAGAGAAGGATCTATTAGCGTTCTTTGAAGCGGAGTTTTCGACGCATCAGTTAGATCCTGAAAAGTTCTATATTGAAGTGACTGAAACATCGATGATGGCGAACCCTAAAGAAGCATTACGGACCTTGTCAGCGATGCGAAAAATGGGGTTAAAGGTGTCGGTTGATGACTTTGGTGCAGGTTATTCGTCGCTGGCCTATCTAAAAGACTTGCCAGCTAATGAAATCAAAATTGATAAATCCTTAGCCCAAGCTGTGTCAGGCAGCGAACGAGGTGAGTCTGTCGTCAAGACAACTGTCAAAATGTGCCATGAACTAGGTTTCGAAGTGGTTGCTGAAGGCGTTGAGACGCAAGATATGCTCGATCATCTAGAGCAGCTAGAGTGCGACTTGGTTCAAGGCTATTTGCTTACGCCGCCGCTGCCACTCAACCGCTTGATTGAGTGGCTTGAAGAGCAAAAAGCTACGGGTCGTTTCTCTTTCTAATCAGTGCTTCTTGGCATACTGACGCGACCAGTTCACCCTTCTGATTGTAGATATTCCCACGATTGAATCCTCGTCCATGAGATGCGCTAGGGCTATCCATGTCATACAGTAACCAGTCGTCAACGTTGAACGGGCGGTGGAACCAGATCGCATGGTCAATACTTGCTACTTGCATGCCTTTTTGAGCGAAACTGACGCCGTGCGGAAGCATACTGGTTCCAAGCAAACCAAAGTCTGATGCATAGGCCAAAATGCAGTGATGCAGTGCCGTATCATCTGGCAGCTCAGCCACGGCTCTAAACCAATTTTGCTTGTATGGCGCACGAACATCAGGGTTTGAATAATTCACTGGATTAACAGGGCGAATCTCAATCGGACGATCGCGAGTAAACTGGTCTCTTAGCTTTTCAGGGATCAGGTGTTTGAAGCGACGTCGCATTTCTAGTTCTGAAAGTAATACTTCAGGGTCGGTAGCGTCGGGCATATCAAACTGGTGTGAAAAGCCTTCCTCAGGTGCTTGAAACGATGCACTGAGTGTGAAGATTTCTTTGCCATTTTGGGAAGCAATGACGCGTCTCGCCGAAAAATTACCACCATCACGCATCACCTGTACGTCATACTGGATTGGCTGAGAGTGGTCGCCGGGGCGCAAAAAATAACCATGCATTGAATGAGCGATTCGGTCATCTACTGTTTTGTAGGCGGCCATCATTGCCTGCCCACAAACCTGCCCACCAAATACATTTTTGAAACCGAGGTCTTCACCTTCACCCTCAAAGGTAAACTCGTCTTTTTGAGTCAGTTGAAGTACATCGATGAGTCGTTGCAGAACATCTTGCATAGTCGTGTCCGTTCCGTGTTTATTTGTTGATGAGGGTGCAAATTTCCGTATCGACAAAATTAACCTTGAGCGCATCATTGGCGCTCATTTCCCAGCCACTATGTTTATTTTTTTGAGTTGGCTGAACCTGATTTATGTTCGATTGCGAACCTGCTTCGCGCACTGTTTGGCGCGCCTTGACCCTGGCAAGGGTCTTAGCCGAAGCATTTGCCATATCGTTCCTTGGTACCAAATGGATAGGCGCGCAAGTTTACAGAACTGATATAAATTCAGACACTTATCTAACCAAAGATTAAACATCTTTTGCGGCTAGGGATGTATTTTGGACGTCATCTTAGCTAAGGCTTGCTTCTCGGCAGCAAAGTCGCCCGTTAATACAAAACCATGCAGCTGTTCGCCATCTTTGAACAGACCTTTAATATTTTGTCCATCTTGTTCGAAAGTCCATTCGCCCTTGTCTGTCATTGGCGGGGAAACCACCACTGGGCATGCAGGTGTTTTAGTCGCCACAGGCATTACACCGTAACTAACCTCTGTGCGCTCGCCACTTAATGTTTTGGCGAGAGCTTTTGCCGAGGCCATCAATGGGAGAACATAGAGTAAAACGTGACCGTCGATTTGGGCACAATCACCTAAGGCATATACATCTGCGGCACTGGTTTCCATTGCGCGGTTCGTGACAATGCCGCGTTCGCATTTCAATCCAGCACCTGAAGCAAGTGTGAGGTCGGGTTTTAGGCCAACGGCAGAAATAACGATGTCTGTTTCAATAATGGAGCCATCGTCGAGGGTTGCTTTCAAACCAGACCTTGTTTTCTCAAGGCTGGCGACGAAACGGCCAAATTTGAATGAAATACCGGCACTTTCTAAGCCACTGACTAAGGCATTGCCGGCAGGCGTTGGCACGAGGCCATTTAGAGCAGTGCCTGCGGGGTCTGCAATCGTAACGCTATAGCCACCAGCGAGAAGGTCGTTGGCGTATTCGCAGCCGATTAAACCGGCGCCCATTATCAGCACCTTAGCATTTGGTGTTAGTGCCCCTCGAAATGCGCGATAGTCTGCTAGATCGTTGATTGAGAAAACGCCAGGTAGGTCGCTGCCAGGAAATTTCAGCTTGTTGACGTTTGCTCCTGTTGCCATGACTAGGCGGCTATAATCTACTACTTCGCCTTTGATCGTGAGTTGCTTTAACTCGGTGTCAATTTTATCGACTTCGGTGAAGTTTCGAATCGAGGCGTTTAGCTGGGTCGACATTTTGCCCGGATCTGCCATCGCCAATTCGTCAGCAGTTTTCTGCTTGGTGAATCCTGTCGAAAGCATGGGCTTTGAGTAAGAAACTGCATCATCGCGGCTGATAAGTAGCAATGGCGTTTCTTTGTCGAGTTTGCGGAATTCTCGTGCAAGCGAATAGCCTGCCAAACCGGTACCAATAATGACGATAGGAGCGCTAGGCATTAAAATTCAACCATTTCAAAATCTTCTTTTCCGACGCCACAATCAGGGCATTCCCAATCTTCGGGCACATCTTCCCAAGCAGTACCAGGAACAATGCCGTCATCCGGCCATCCTTCAGCTTCATCGTAAATTAAACCACACACGACACACTGCCACTTTTTCATAGAACTGACCCTATCTATTGCTAATATGAATTTTAATGAGGCGATAATTTAACGAATAGTGCTGATGCACACAAATACAATTATTCGATTGGCCTCGAACTGTCTTTCTCAATGCGATCGAACGGCATCGTAACTTTAATAGCAACGCTGGCTGTGTGGGTTTCGCTTGGCTATAATCGCAGGCCGCCTCTAACTTCAATATGCAAGGCCATAAACGTTTGAGTTCGCTCGGTTCAGTTCATCCAGAAAACAGTATTCAAGAAACGACAATGCAACGAGCAACGACCTGGCAGTCCTTCAGAATTGTGCCGCATAGTGTAATGCCCGTGCAGTGGAATCCATGGGTACTTGATAGAGGGTCGTTGACACAGCGTCTTGTGAAGGCCTCTTCAGGCGCTTTTAAAGTGCGCGTGACGTCTTTGGAATGGGCTTGCCCGACTACCGATGAGAGCCAAAAGTTATGCACTGGTTCTCGTCAAAAAGCGTTGATAAGAGAAGTCGATTTACTGTGTCTAGATCGCGTGGTGGTGCGTGCACGAAGTGTTATTCCCGCCGCGACATTGACCGGAGAGGAACGTCAATTGAGACATCTCGGGTCGCGACCGTTAGGGGCCTTTCTTTTTAGCTCGCGCGCCATGTTACGCGAGCCCTTAGAACTGGCAGTCTTTCGAGACGAACATCGACGGATGATGTATGGTCGACGTTCGGTCTTCTTGCTGCACGGCAAACCCCTGCTAGTCAGCGAAATATTTTTACCTGAGCTGCTTTCCTTAAGCAGCGGGACAATGACAAAGAGGTTCGGTTAACGGTGAGAGCACTTAATTTAGAGCGGTGGTTACCTTATATCCATTTAATGCGATTGCATCGGCCGATCGGGATATTTTTGGTGCTATGGCCAACGCTGTGGGCACTTTGGTTAGCTGGCGACGGACGTCCGTCTATCGCTAATGTGATTATTTTTACCTTAGGGGCTCTTGTTATGCGCTCAGCAGGGTGTGTGATTAATGACTATGCGGATCGCAAGATTGACGGACATGTTGAACGCACGCGCGATCGCCCGCTTGCAACCGGAGCGCTAGATCCTAAGCATGCCTTACTGCTCTTTGGGGGGCTGTGTTTGCTAGCTTTGTGTTTAGTATTGCTAACGAATGCAATGACGATTTACTTGTCGGTGGGAGGCTTGCTGTTAGCGGGTATTTATCCCTATATGAAGCGCCATACTTACCTGCCTCAAGTATTTCTCGGCGCTGCTTTCGCATGGGCTGTACCGATGGCTTACGCTGCTGAAACGGAATCACTGCCTCCGATTGTCTGGCTGGTCTTTCTGGCAACGGTACTGTGGACCGTTGCGTATGACACGATTTACGCGATGATAGACCGTGAAGACGACTTAAAAATCGGCGTTAAATCGACCGCCATATTATTTGGTAAAGCAGACCGAGCGATTATTGCTTTTCTGCAAGTGATGACGGTGTTAACGCTGTGCTTGATTGGCGATCAGGCAAGCCTAGGGCAGTTTTACTTTTTGGGCGTTGTCGGTGCGTCTTGCTTGTTTGTGTATCAGCAACATCTAATACGCCTGCGTTACAAGAAAGAATGCTTTAGTGCATTTCTCAATAACAACTGGGTAGGAATGATCGTGTTTTTTGGATTGGCTTTGGACTTATTTGCCAAACAATAACCGAGGGCGATTGCTAATGAAATTATTGGGTTTATAAAGACAAAAAAGAGATGGCTTTTGCTATTTTTCCGGCTGTATTCGGAAGTGACTAAAAGTAGAGCGTTGTTCGTCAGGGTTTAATTTTCTTTCGAATATGCACTATGCAAGACCTGACCCCAGCTTTTTTGCTGCTGTATAATAATACTGAAAAAATACTAATAATAATTACGGAGTATTGTGAACGAGCTAAGAGCCTTTGATTAATATGGTTTTTTAAGGGTTCGAACGTCATGTTGGCATTACTCAATGCTAGAGGTCTTAAGCAAAATGATACCGATAAATGCGATCGACGCTTCTTGGTTGGCTATCGATTCTGAAGACACGCCAATGCATGTGGGTTCCCTACAAATATTCTCGATACCAGAGAATTTCTCCGAAACATTTTTGCGTGACGAAGTTGAACGTATGAAGGCGGGAGAAGTGGTATCCCCGTGGAATCTCAAACTAACTAAGTCAGGTATTTTGGGTCGCCTTTTATCTCCGTCATGGAGTGAAGATAAGGTGATTGATCTCAATTATCATGTACGGCACTCAGCACTGCCAAAGCCTGGTGGTGAGAGAGAACTTGGTATCTTGATTTCGCGTTTGCATTCCAACCATATGGATTTTCATCGACCGCTATGGGAATGCCATTTCATTGAAGGCTTAGAGAATAATCGTTTCGCGATTTATACCAAAATACATCACTCACTGGTTGATGGTGTGAACGGCGTTCGCTTGGTTGAGAGGACGCTATCCGATTCCGCAGACCAACTAAATATGCCAGGCCCCTGGTCTATCGGCCCTAAAGCGAAAAGAGGTAAACCTAATCTCCAAGCTAAACCTGAGCTGCGCGGACTTATTCGCAAAAGCTTTGATACCGCGTATGAACAGGCATCGAACACCCCTCAGCTAGTAAAGGCATTAGGGAAACTGTTGGCTTCATCCGCATACAAGCACGATGACTTAGTGGGGCCATTCGATTGCCCTAGCTCTATTTTGAATACTCGCGTGACCCATGCGCGACGTTTTGCGACTCAGCAGTATTCGTTAGATAGGCTTAAAAAATTAGCGACGGATACGGACTGTTCACTAAACGACATTGTTCTTTTTCTTTGTAGTTCTTCGTTGCGAGCATTCCTGCTTGAGCGTGATAGCCTTCCGGACAGAGCTCTGACCGCGGGCATTCCGGTTAACGTTCGACTTTCTGGCGATGAGAGTATCGGTACGGAAGTCAGTTTTATTCTGGCGAATTTAGCGTCCGAGGAAGCGGATGTAATGAAGCGTCTAAACACCATCAAGAGGTCGACTAAAGCTGCCAAGGAACACCTGCAAACACTTCCAAAAAAAGTCTTGATTCAGTACACAATGCTGATGATGGCGCCGTATACAATGCAGTTGTTGACGGGTTTGGCTGGAAGGGTCGGCCCTGCTTTTAATGTCACCATTTCTAATGTCCCTGGGCCGAAGCATGCTTTGTACTACTCGGGTTGCAAGTTGGAAGCTATTTATCCCCTGTCCATGATTGCAAATGGTGGAGCGTTAAATATTACCTGCTTGAGCTATAACGGGTCCCTTAACTTTGGATACATTGCCTGCCGAGAAACGTTGCCCAGTATGCAACGTTTAGCTGTGTTTTCAGGGGACGCGCTTGATGAGCTGGAGGCCGCCGTTAAAGCAAAGCAAAAGCGTAAGAAGAAAACCAATGGGGTCAGGTCATAAATTCTGAATATTGGCTCTTAGTGGATAGGCCGATAAACGGTGACTAAATATCGTGCCTATTAGCCCTGCGTTGAGCGAAATAAGGCAAGCTCTAAAAGCAGCCACTCACGGCTTGTGACCGTTGGCTGATTAGCACAATGAATTTGGTATGACCTGCCCGAGAGCTTGCTCTGAGTGGCTGAGTATTCGATAAAGTCTTCCGTTGTTTTGATGTCATCGTAATAGTAATCATATTTTTTTTTAATATGGGCAACCGCCTCGGTGCCCGAGTGCATATTGCCATTTCGTTCATATTGGCACTCGGTTGATTTCACGTAGCTAAGTAAGTGTTGAATTTCTTTCGTGGTATCGGCTATCGCGTTAAACGAAAGAAATAAAAGGAATAGCAAAGCGTGGTGTGTTTTCAAGTGACGATATCTCCGATTAGCCCAGCTTTACTGCGTGCCAAGCAGCTTTCGAAACAAACCGGGCACGAGCTTAGCACCAAGCATGGCCTGGCTTTTGATGAAACCATTATGTTTGGGGAGTTGGTCGTCTATGGGGGCAACGGCGCGATGATAGAAAATATGCGCCGAGGGCTCTGGCAGAAAAGCCCCGCTCGGAATGTTTTCACTGGGTACCATGGCTAACGAGGGAAATAGCGGTAGTTCAAATAGTTCTAAGGCGGGTTTATCGCAGCTAGCGCACTTGCCACGATCCACTGCCGGTGGGGACTTGTATTGTTTAAAACGAACTTGGTTTTTGTCCTGTAGATGTACGTCTTTCGCTAGAAAAATAGTGACATCAGAATAAGCTGCGTGATTAAACGCTTGGCATATCGTGCAATGGCAGAACACCCGTACAATCGGTTTTCCTGTAATTGTAAACTTGGTCGCGCCACACTGACACTGACAATCTTGCTGCTGAATGTCGTTATTCATTGGTTTCTCCATGATGCCGTGCGAAAGCGTTTGTCAGCGCAGCAGTTATTCGTTAATTCACCTTGGCACCGGGTGCCGTTTGTTGCTCTTCGCATGGTGATTTTGTGTTTTTCCAATCATAAACATAAATTGGCGTTTGGTAGAAATCTTTCAGCCTCATGACTGAGGTCGGCTCGGATGACGGTAGCGCGAAGGTATTACTGATAATGCGAGTTCCATTCGCTAGTTCGAGTTGTAGTTTTTCTTGCAGCGAGTTCATTGCCTTAGGAAAGAGATAACAGAACAGAGTTGAAGCATTGCTGAGGTTGGCCTCGTTGTAATCTTTACGATAGAGGCTCAGGTTAGTTAGGCCTAGCGCTCGTTTACGAATGACGGACACCAGCCATGGTAACCATGACAATTCGTAGCCAATAACCTGTTGCGTGGGGTATTGCTTGGCGACCGCGATAACGAGTGTCCCCCAACCAGACCCAAGGTCTATAAGCGTTCCTGCAGCAGGTTTTTCGATTGCCGCCAGCATGGTTTGGCAAGCTTTTCTGGAACTCATCATCGGCGACATACCCGTTCGCAATGTACTCCATACAATGGATAAACCGATTAAAAGGACAAGGACAAAAAGCATGAGTTCAAGAAGAGGCATGTTAGCGGGCCTCTTGAAAGCAAGAGCGTCGGCACGGATGATTGTCGCTTAATGGGTTGGGCTTAATTAGAGACTCTTTAGCTGTTTTCATATCAAAAGTAGACCCATTTAATAAAATAGCGTTGTAAATTCTGATCATCCTAATGCTGGTTAACATGTAACTGTCGGCATCATATAGCGATATTGCTTAAAGGTCTTTCTAGAATACTGTGGCTTGTCATATAGTTGTAACAATAGATCGTTGTAATAACTGTCCAAAAGTA
>CAJWBE010000012.1 GCA_913020045.1 uncultured Oleiphilus sp. | reverse complement strand
GTTCTAGCCGCCGTTTTATCTTTGCTTTGGTGAAGTGTTGATTTGCACCCAAAACTGACCCACTAGAGCCCCATATTTGCATTGAATATTGACCCACGTATATAAACCAAAACCTGCAGATCTATAGCAGGAGCATTGGAGTGATAAACGTGGCATTAGTCAGTGTAATTCGCCGTTGGCATTTCCGTGAAGGTATGCCAATTCGAGAAGTCACCCGAAGAACAGGACTCTCTCGTAATACCGTTCGTAAATACCTCACCGTCAAAGACCTTGATCCAAGTTATCCAGAGCGGCACTCGCCGAGCAAGCTTGATGAATATTGTCAGACCTTAACTAGCTGGCTGTTTCGAGAATCTAAACGTCACCGGAAACAGCGAAAATCGGTAAAGCAGCTTTATTTTGACTTGCAGTTGTTAGGGTATGAAGGTTCCTACGATCGCGTCGCAGCTTTCGCTCGCAAGTGGAAACAAGCGCAGCACTTGGCCCAACAGACGGCCGGTAAGCAGGCTTATGTACCCTTACGCTTTGCTATGGGTGAAGCCTTCCAATTTGACTGGGGCGATGGCTGGGCGTTCATCGATGGCAAAAAGGTAAGGCTTCAAATTGCTCATTTTAAGTTGAGCTGCAGTCGGGCTTTTTATCTTCGCGCTTACTGGACTCAAACGCATGAGATGTTATTCGATGCGCACAACCATGCTTTCCGAGTTTTGGGTGGTGTGCCGGAGCGTGGCATCTACGACAACATGAAAACGGCCGTGGATAAAGTTGGACGAGGTAAAGAACGCGTGGTCAATCGTCGCTTTCTCACGATGGTTAGTCATTACTTGTTCGATGCTGACTTTTGTAATGCCGCTGCCGGCTGGGAGAAAGGCCAAGTTGAAAAAGTGGTGCAGGATGCACGCAACGGTTTATGGCATCAGGCGCCGCGCTTTGCCAACCTGAATGAACTTAATCATTGGCTGGAAGAACAGTGCAAAATCGAATGGCAGAAAACTCGGCATGTTGAGCATACAGACCGTTCAATCGCCGATGTGTGGCTGGAGGAGAGACGACAGCTAATGGTCAAACCGACCGACTTTGATGGTTACGTCGAACACACCAAGCGGGTGAGTTCGACCTGCTTGGTTAACTTTGAACGCAACCGCTATAGCGTTCCGGCCAGCTTTGCTAACCAACGTATTAGCCTGCATGTCTATCCTGAACGGCTGGAAATAATTGCCGAAGATCATCAGGTGGCCATCCACCTGCGTGTATTTAATCGTGACCACAATGGTCCAGGTGAAACGATTTATGACTGGCATCATTATCTGGCGGTAGCACAACGTAAACCGGGCGCATTACGCAACGGTGCGCCGTTCGATGAGTTGCCTGAGAGCTTTAAGTCCTTACAGAAGATCTTAATGCGTCACCCTGGTGGTGATCGTGACATGGTTGATGTCTTGGCGCTGGTACTGCACTACGACGAAAAAGATGTCGAGCGAGCCATTATCAAGGCCCTGGAAATCGAGCGGCCCTCCAAAGCACATGTGATCAACTGTTTACATCGGCTTATTAACCAAGATACGCCCATGCCCCTTAACCCACCGCCCAGTATAGAGCTGCTCCAGGAACCTGAAGCCAATACCACGCGTTATGATCAACTAAGAGGAAATCGTCATGCACATTGAAGCAATGATTCACACCTTTAAAAACCTCAAACTTTACGGTATGGCTTGCAGCATTGAAGAGCTTGCCAGACAGGATGGCCCTGCTTATGAGCGAGCGGCCCCGATCTTAACGGCTTTAACCAAAGCGGAGTCTACTGAGCGAGAAGTTCGCTCGATTGCCTATCAGATGAAAGCCGCCAAGTTCCCTGTTTACCGCGATTTAGCCGGTTTTGACTTTGCGCAAAGTGATGTAAATGAGGCACTGGTCAGGAGTCTATACCGGTGTGAGTTCACACAGGATAGTCAAAACATCGTGCTCGTGGGAGGCCCGGGAACGGGTAAGTCGCACCTAGCAACCGCGATTGGTGTGCAGGCCATTCAGCAACACCAACTCCGTGTTCGTTTTCTCTCAACGGTCGAACTGGTTAACGCTTTGGAGCAAGAAAAACGAGAAGGAAAAGCGGGTCGCATTGCTAACCGGTTGATCAGTACCGACTTGGTGATACTGGATGAATTAGGTTACTTACCGTTTAGTAAAGATGGCGGGGCATTACTGTTTCATCTGCTGAGCCAGCTATATGAACGAACCAGTGTCATTATCACCACCAATCTAAGCTTCTCGGAATGGTCTTCTATTTTTATCGATCCGAAACTAACAACTGCTTTATTGGACCGCTTAACTCACCACTGCCATATCATTGAAAGTGGCAATGACAGTTATCGATTTAAGCACTCGAGTACACAACGGAAAAAATAACAGGAATTATTGGAATTTAACTCAACGAATGGGCCATAATCAGGCCACCAGGTGGGTCAATATTCGATGCAAATGGTGGGTCAGTTTTAAGTGCAAATTAACAAATGTATAGAGCCAAAAGGACTGTCCATATCGATTTATCGGGGTGTATCTGTGCCCCATTAAATAGATATCGGTGCCCAAGAATACGGACACAATAGGACTTTAAACACCCTAGCACTATGCCACAAAACGCCAATAACGCAATTATTTAGGTACTTTGACGGATTATTAAGTATTTTGAGATATATTTATATTACTCAAATCAGTAATTCTCATAACCGAAGGTCGTTGGTTCAAATCCAGCCCCCGCTACCAAATAAAAAGACCAGTTAGAGAAATCTAACTGGTCTTTTTTTCGACTGCAGAAAATCAACAATAGATTTATTTAGTCTCTCGAAACTCTTTCGGACTATATCCCGTCCAGCTTCTGAAGGCATGGCTGAAGGCACTGTAGTCTCGGTAACCTAATTTGTTAGCAATATCGGTGACTGACAGATCTTTATCCCTTAAATACTCCAAAGCAAGCGTTTCACGAACACTTAATAGCACTGATTTGAACGAATAGCCTTCATCTCTTAACTTTCGGCTTAAAGAGCGTTCGCTCATATTGAGTTGTTCAGCAACCAGAATGAGTGTTGCCTTTTGAACAGGCAATAGTTTTCGGACTTGATAAGCTACTGCGGCATAAACGCTTACGCTCGATTTCGTTTTATCACGTTCAGTCTGACTGCGCTCTTGCATTAAGGCATTTAAACTCGCATCAGCCTGATAAAGAGGGTCTTCCAGAAACTTTTTATCAAACACGAAACTACATGCATCTTGACCAAACTCTGGCACCAAACCAAATATCTCGGTATAAGCTTCTTTATAGCTTGGTTCAGGATGAGTAAAGGTAATCGCGTGCAGCTTTCCATCCGTTCTGGTTATCCAATTTGAATAATTCCAGATGGTTGACATAAACATATCATTCAACGGACGAACCGCTTCTAGATCATCACTTTCAACCGTGAACGAGACAACGATGAAATCACCTTTGAAAGAAACTTTAAGTTCAGCACAGTCGGAGATAATACCGCCAAAAGCCTTTTGTATTTTCAAAGCCTCGTCTAAATTCTTTGCGCTCATCAGCGCGTAGCCCAGAGAATTCAAAGAACCAGGTTTGACCTCTCTGCCCACGAGTAGACCGAAACCTTGATCTCCCGAACGCGCAATGACATCCTTTAATAATTCAATTGTGGCCTGAGCAGGCAAACGAAAACCAGAAGACTCTAGTTGTTCGTCACACAGTTCCATAGACGCGAGAAGATCACTTCGACACACCCCTGTCATTTCAGCAACATCAACAACCGTTTTTAATAACGAACCTGAAATATGACCTCTACTACTCACAGGCACTCCCACAACAGCATACTAATCCCCAAAGAACATTTCTCGCCTTTTTGCGAAAATTTGACATCAACAAACTGATGACGTTGATAGTTTAGATATCAATTTGACATCTGTTTAAAATTTAGTCAATTTATAACTTAAAGCCAAACAATCCTCTCATTCGACTTCGCTTCAATTACATTTCTATATTTACTTTCAAGTTCATTACGCTTAATCTTTAAGGTGGGCGTTAGTAAATTATTCTCAACACTCCAATCTTCATTGGCCACATAGATACGCTCAAGCTTTTCGTGCGCCTCAAGAGATTCATTCACTAAAATCAACGAGTCTTCTAAACTTTGTTCCAGCTCTTTCTGACTTGCTTGATGACGTTGCTCTTCATTGATCACAACCGTGGCTACCGGTTGCGACAGGCCTGAGCCCATCACACACACTTGCTCAATACACTGGTTTTCATACAAGCGACTTTCAATCGGCACGGGCACAACATACTTCCCTTTACCCGATTTGAATTGGTCCTTAACCCGTCCAGTGATCGTGATGTAACCGTCTTGATCAATATCGCCTTTATCTCCAGTGTGTAACCAGCCGCCTTGAAAGGTTTCTTCTGTTATATCTTTACTTTTGTAGTATTCAGAGACCATACCTTCACTTTTTAGCAAGATCTCACCCGCGTCAGATATTTTGACTTCAGTCCCTACAACCGGCTTACCTATGGTGCCTATTTTTTCTGCGTTGTAAGGATAATTCATTATCGCCGTACCGCTCGTTTCTGTCATTCCCCACCCTTCAGAGATATCGACGCCAACACACCGAAACCATTCTAGTATCGACACTGGAATCGGCGCCGTACCCGAACCGATGATTTTAGCCTTAGATAATCCCAGCTTGGTTTTGATCTTTTTCGCCACCAAACGATTTAGAAAAGGAATTTTCAGCAACACACTGAGTTTTTGTTGCGGCATCTCACGCAGAACAAGCGATTGAAACTTCAACCATAAACGCGGAACAGAGAAAAACATGCTCGGTTGCGTGTTTTGAATATCGTCAGCAAAGGTTTCCAACGATTCTACAAACGTAACCTGAGCACCAGAATAGAGACTTGCGTACTGAATAACAGAACGCTCAGCAACGTGAGCCAGAGGCAAGTATGACAGTAATCTATCTTCACGGTTTAATGCTGCTTCGTTAACGGTGGCATTCGCGCCATAAGCAATATTGCGATAGCTCACGACAGCGGCTTTAGGATAACCCGTAGAACCCGAGGTATAGATTAAAGAAAACGTGTCGTCTAAATCAGGCTCATGCAGATCTAACAAGGGCTCGTAAGCCGCTAATATCTCAGACATGTTGTGCTGGCATTGGATGTCGGTATACAGCGTCGCAACCGTGACGATATCTAGGTGTGGTAAAATATCATTTATCGCGCGATCGTCATCCAACTTACCTAACAGTAGTAGCTTAGCCTCACTGTGTTCGATAATATACGACAGCGTTTCTTTATTCGCACTGGGGTAAATAGGCACAGACACCAAGCCAGCAATCGAAATAGCAAAGTCGATAATAAACCATTCCGCAACATTCTTAGACAGGAGCGCCACCGTATCTCCGCGCTTCAAGCCTTGTCCCCTAAAAAAAGCCGCCAAACGACACGAGCGATCAAATACATCATTCCAAGTGTACTCGTTGTAAAAACGATCTATAGGTTGACGTAAGTAGACCTCATCGGGCGTATCAAACGCGCGTTTCATTAGAACGTGATGAGGTATTTGATAACGTGACCGTCCTGTGATTGTCGCTTCCATATAGTTACTCTCCTTAAAGCCGGGTGATAAAGAAAGACGATAAAATTAATCATTGGTGCTAATTAGAAAACCTGAGCAAAACAAACCCAATTCGAACAATAGATACATCGGTAGGGCTAAGAGGGTTTGAGAAATAACATCCGGTGGCGTGAGCAGCATTCCCAATGTAAAGCAGCCAATGACGATATAGGGCCGTTTGTTTTTCAAACTCTCAATGGTGGTCATCTCGGTAACGACAAATACGATAATGACGATGGGCATCTGAAACACGAGACCGAAGGCAAAAAACATCTTAATCACAAAATCCAAGTACCGACCAATATCGGTCATCACCGCCACGCCCTCGGGCCCAACACTGGTGAAAAAACCAAATATGAGGGGAAAAACAAGGTAATAAACAAAAGCGACACCGCTATAAAACAAAGCAAGACTAGAGAACAAAAGCGGCAAGGCAAGACGTTTTTCAGATCGATACAAGGCAGGTGCAATGAAGCGCCATATCTGAAATAAAATAATCGGCATGGCCAAGAAGAATGACGCTAAAAAGGAAAGTTTAAACGGCGTTAAGAACGGTGACGCAACGTCTGTTGCAATCATCGTCGTATTCTCTGGTAACAACGCACGCAATGGCTCTGAAACAAACAAGTAGAGTTCATTGCTATACGAATACAAGCTTATAAATACTGCAATAACCGCAGCGATTGCTGGGACTAACTTATCTCTTAAATCGCTAAGATGAGACGCAATATGCCCCATCGATTTATTAACATTTACAGAGTCATTGACTGCATTTTTATTTCGTACAGTTTGATTTTCTAAATTTGACTTAGAAATACTACTCATTAACAGCCTTCCTTACTGACACGCCCTCAACATGAATATCACTAAGTTCGTCATTTTTATTTACCGGATTTAAATCTCGCCTTAGATCATTGCTTGCTTCACTGACTTTACTTTTTATCTCGGCCATTTCCTTCGACACGTCCAGATCTTCTTTCTGTTCTCGGATGGACTCTCTTAATTCCTCTAGCTCCAATTGCGTATTAACCTGCTTCGATAAATCTCCTACCATTCGACGTAGTTTTCCTAAAGCTCGTCCCACCCATTTTACAGCGTGTGGCATACGTTCAGGCCCGAGCACAACCAAACCTATAACACAGATGAAAACAAGCTCTAGAAAACCAACATCAAACATCTTGCACTATCCTAATAATCCAACAATGTTCATCAACCACTAGTCATCCATCCTTTTCAACATTCTGGATATACTAGAAAACCGGCATAACGTACTGACCTATGTGCTTGTCTTTATGCTGGAACTGTTAATAGAAGAATCAACCAATTCTTCTCCTCTCGTCTTTGACAATCTTGGCGACTCTTCATCACCTGCTCCATCACGCATAGCGTTTTTAAAACCTTTAACTGCGCCGCCAATATCTCCACCCATGTTGCGTAGTTTTTTCGTACCAAATACCAAAGCGACGATCACTAGAATAATCAGTAACTGAGTTGGACTAATACCCATTGTTATCTCTCCAAAATTGCTCTTCAAAGCGTTAGATAAATAGAAGAGTAGGTGCCAGAAAAAGCCAAGCAAGTACTCCTCCACCCTCTAACCATGTCAGCAAAAACAAACTAAGCTGGTAAACGACTCGAATTTACACTTCGAATAAAAAGTTTCACTAAACGATATTCGCCAGTTAGACCTTTAAACGTTTGTTCATAATTAATATCGCCATTCAGTTCGATAAAACCTTTAGCGAAACCATCGATATACTCAGGCTTAATACGTTTGGACTTTGCTGCATACTTCTTGAGAACAGACGTGATATATCGATGATATTCGGACCGAATCTCTTCGGCACTCTTCACAACATTCATATCTTCAGATGAAGCACCGTTTGCAAAACTTATTGCTGGCGCAATCGCTGCAATTCCCGCAACGGTTGCCGTCCCCTTAAGAAGCTTCCGACGCGAGGTATCACATAAAGTATCATCAGTATTATTATTTTTTCTAAAATTAGTCATTTTTGAATCTCCTCGCTTTAGTTCCATGGGCTACACGTCATTGTCGATGGACGCATTAAGTTGTATTCCCAACGGCGTGTCTGGTTTTTCACTTTGATAGCCTCGTCCAATACCAACAGGCGATTTTGGAAGTTCTCCAAATGAGGATAAACTCTTGGGTCATGCATAAACTGACCATGAGGGTATTTACCCAGAGACCGATGCCAATCGGTTGGCAAGTCAACAAAAATACGACTGCCACAGAATGATGCCAAGGCATAGTTTAGAGGCGGTAAGGTATTCAGATAATCCTGCTCACTACGCCTACTGTTTGCACGAGGCAACCAACTTGAAAAGTAGCCAAACGGCGCCATTTTCTGCATCGAAAGAAGCGCTTCCAAGGTGTGATTCGTCGACATCCAGTAGATAATGCGTGCCACCATATCCACTAGTTCAGCTTTACTTCCCAATGACGCAGGGAACCCCGTCATCTTATCTTCTAACTCAGCACAGAAACTCTGAACTTCATCGTCCAACAACACATCGGCGTCCGACCCGTAGTACAAGTTAATGTAGTCATTTACCCATTCCTGAATAACTGGGAATGTTCCGGCATCATCATGTAATGGGAAATCTTCAATTTTGCTGAAACTAGAATCTGAACATCGATCCAACGGAGTAGAATCCTCAACAAAGTTGTAAGTATTCGCCTGGCGTACCGTTTCTTCGACAAAGGTCTCACCCGTCCAGCCTGACACTCGACTTGGCAGGCCTGAGAGTAAACCAGTAGTGCCATCGCCATACCCCATGTGTAAGGGATCAGGGAAGCCAACTTCTGAGAATATACCTGCATGGTTATTGGCAACCAGCGACATCATATGCGGTTCTAACAAGGCAGTTAACGGATGATGATCCGGTATATTTCTATAAAAGCTGATTGGCAGCGGGTACAGATATACGTGAGTTGATAAATGATCAATCACGTTACTGATTGCATACATGCTCATAAACGCAAGTTTGCTTTGTTGCCACGCCCAGTAATTGCTCTTGGGTGTCAATATTTCAGACAGAGGTTTGTTAGGATCTTGCGTATTCAAATTACGCCAAGCCGTACGCTGGAACCAGCCACTAGGTGAATGCTGTGTATTTTGAATCGCGATCGTCTTTAAATCGCCACCATTCTTAGGAATGGCGAACATGGCGATTCCCGCATAAAAATGCGCACCATTATTAGGGCCAGGTTTGATATTAGCCTCGTGATACCCTTTAAAGTCCGTGACAAACACTCGGCCTTCGGCCATTGCCTGATCTAAGTTATCATTCCCAAACCCATCAATATCCCTGAACATACTGTTTGTAACTTTGAAATTGCTTTGATGAGACGTAAGAGGTTTCATACGAGAGTATGGCGATGCATAACCAACTTGGAGCCAGGCAATGACATCATCAT
Organism: uncultured Oleiphilus sp.; assembly: GCA_913020045.1. GTDB lineage: Bacteria > Pseudomonadota > Gammaproteobacteria > Pseudomonadales > Oleiphilaceae > PZPK01. The sequence goes on along the minus strand of CAJWBE010000012.1, from coordinate 90,686 downwards.
CTCGAAATTCTGCATCAAAAGGCTGCTTTGGATATTGTTCTTCCATGCCGTCCGGATAGAAGTTCCAGTCTTCGATGTTGTTGGTATTCACTTCCGGAACAGCCAATAGGATCGGATCGATAAACTGAAACTTAACCCGGAAAAGATCATCATCAAACGCATTGGTGACAAAAAGATTGATCAAATCGGTCATCTTCGCTAAAAAACTAGGGTAACGAATGAATAACCACATATTTTTCTCAAAGTAGCGAATAGCTGCTTCAAACACATCTGTTGCATCATCACCGATATCTGCATCATTCACGCCCATGTGATTTTCGCGGGCACGAGCAGCTCGATCTTCCGGCGTGCCACGCAAGGTCCACACAATATTCTTGATCACATCTGGTGAACTGACATTACCGTGAACCCAAGCTCCTGGAATGCGCACATTATCAAACCAATTATCGATACGTGCCTGTACCAATTCAGCATCTCTCTCGGCTTGCACGGCAGAACTAGAATTATGATATAGGCTAGGAAAAGGATACTCTTCCCGTTGTGTGTAGCTCGTACCAATAGTGAGATCAGTACCTTGACACTGATAACCTGAACCGATCGCGCTTATATCTTCAACCGTTCCTACTTCCGCAGTACAACCAATCTCCTCAGAATTTGACCAATCTGGCGGCGTATAGTCGCCAATGTCCGGAACGCTAAAGTCTTCGTTTCCGGAGCTGGGTATTTGACCACTCGCTACTTTCGCATCATAGGCCGCGACGGCTTCTTCGAACGCAACTAGTTCAGGCATAGCTTGCTGTTCAGGGGTAAGTTGACAATTCATAGTCGCCCCCCGATCAACCCTATGTTCAGGGGTATCTTCTTATTTTTGGTCATGGTAATTTCCTTAGCTTGATCGTTAGACTTTGTAGTACCTGAACCAGAATATTGTCTTTAAATCTATAACGCTCAGCAGTGGGCGCCACTCAACTATGCATTTCATGCCACAGATAGTGTTTGTGGAATTGGACACACAATTAATGCGAACGAATACACTGATAATCACTGAGAGAAAGATAAGTTAAGAAGCTCTTGATTGTTGAATCTGAAAAGCTAAATCAAAGTCCTTACATGGCACGAACAGCTAAACTACCTGGCATCCCCAAACATTCAACCTCACTATTAAAACAGTAGACTGACTCAGATTAATTTATCTGTACTTTGTCTAGAGAGTGAACCGATGGGAAACCTAAAACTACGAGGGCTAGAAAGCCAAGAGTCGAACACAAATGATCAACGCTTGCTAAATCTCCTGACGAGTCAAAAGGAAGCCTATCTCAAAGCCCCCTACCCCAGCTCAACAGACAGAATCAAACAGCTAAAAATACTAAAAAGCACCATCATTGAATTCCAAACAGCCCTCGTTGAGGCCTTAGACGAGGATTTTGGAGGCCGATCAAAAGACGAGTCTCTGATGGGTGACATCATCCCTTCATTATCGGCAATTCATTATGCGACGAAGAATATTAAAAAATGGATGAAACCGGAAAAGCGTAAAGTAAATATGGTATTTCAGCCAGCTCGCGCAAAGGTTATTTATCAACCACTTGGCGTCGTAGGGATAATCGCTCCATGGAACTACCCGGTATTTCTTGCTCTTGGACCATTAGTAACAGCCATCGCCGCGGGCAACAGAGCAATGATCAAACTGTCTGAATTTACACCCAACACTAATCAGGTATTTAAGAAGATAATTGCAAATTGCTTCTCAGAAAATGAAGTCGCAATTATTGAAGGTGGCGCAGATGTCGCCAGTCAATTCTCAGCACTTCCGTTTGATCATTTATTGTTTACAGGCTCCACTCAAGTCGGGCGGCACGTCATGCGAGCCGCATCGGAACATCTAACACCCGTCACCTTAGAACTTGGCGGGAAATCGCCCGCCTTAATTGCGCCAGACATTCCAATCGAACAAGCAGTAAAACGATTTCTGTGGGGTAAAACACTTAATGCGGGTCAGACTTGTGTGTCACCTGATTATATTCTTTGCCCTGAAAATAAACTCGAAACATTGATCAACGAAGTGCGTTCCGAGTTTAACAAAATGTACCCTAACGCAGCTTCAAACAATGATTACACCAGTGTTGTGAATGATCGCCAATACAAGCGCCTTAGTCATGCTCTAAATGAAGTAGCAGAACATGGCACACGCATCGAGCCCATGTCAGACAGTAAACTAAACCTGAGAAGAAAGGGTCGAAAACTACCTTTGACTCTCATTATCAACCCTCCCGAAAATAGTGAGCTAATGAGAGAAGAGATCTTTGGCCCTCTTTTCCCCATCATTACCTACAAGACCGTAGATGAAGCCATTAAGTTTATCAATCAACGTCCAAGGCCGCTCGCTCTATATCTATATAGCTTTGATAAAAAACTGCAAAAGAACATTGCCTATCATACTCACTCCGGTGCCTTGGTCTTTAACGATGCGGTGATGCATGTAGGCCAAGATGATTTACCCTTTGGTGGAATCGGCAAGTCAGGTATGGGTCATTATCATGGAAAAGAAGGCTTCCTCACACTTTCTAAAGCGAAATCAATTCTAAGCCAGGGGCGCTTATTTACCGGTACATCACTCCATCCGCCTTATGGTAGTTTCATGCATAAACTCGTGTATAAATTGCTTATTCGATAGCCATATTTCAGTCTTTCTATCATTCGAATTTACACCTCCAGTCCAGCGCTTTGTATAGCGCTGGACGTTTAAAACCATCTTAATATTTGATTTGCACTCACGAAATGTGACCCTGTCCAACTTCCTGAAATCATGGCCATTTTACACACCTGCATAGCAACTATTCGCACCCACTTAAACTCTTCAATTGGGCCATATCTATATATGATAGGCCAAGACCAAAAGAACCGATTAGATGCGATCCGAATAATTAAAGAACACTACATTCGCTAATAGAACAATCTATTTTTTAACAAACCACTTATTCTTGATTAAAACGAAAAAAGCCGGACAAAATGTCCGGCTCCTTCAGTTTAATCAGTAAATTATTGACTATGAAAGCACTTAGAATGTTTTAATGTATTTTCCATCCCACAACCACGTGCCGATTTGCTCGCCATTCACGTATATTCGCGCATTGTCGATGCGAAAGGCGTAACCATCGGCACGAGTGAGAATACGCACCCCGCTTATCGTTCCGGCATAGTCCTTCACAACTGCCTGCCACCAGTTCGTACCCGACGCCGTTTTTGAATGATACAAAGGCGTTGAAGTGCTGCCATCTCCCGCTTGAGCTGCACCATAAGCGCCAGCGTATTCATCGCGAGCGGTTAGTTCAGCATTAAATTGACTACTATTTAGATAATGCCACTCGCCGTTAATGTTAACTTCAACTTCACGCAACTGAAGATACGAGTTGTCCAATTCAACTCTCACGACACTTTCCCCTTGATAAGGCGCTTCAAAATCCGAGCTGAAACTATTGTCATCCCAATGCCCCCAAACCTGAAGTTCTGCCAATGAAAGTATGCCTGATCCTAACAGCTCAACCTTCACATAGCGCACCCCTGATTTCATGGAAACAATATTGGTCTTGGTACCCGCAGTGCGCGTGTAATCTTTGTAGTCGATCACTTGGTTGTTGCTATCTAAGTACGTAACTCGGAAGTTAGACAGTCGATCTGAACAACAGTCGGTGCGGTTCCATATAGTCACGCCGTACAAGGTTTTATCCCACCCCAAATCAACTTTGATCCAAGGGTTTGACTCATTAACCGTGTGCGTTACCGAACCATTAGACCAAACACCATTGGTATCGCCATCAACTGCCAGGCTCGCCCAGCCACCACCAGAATAGGTTGAGCTTTGCGAAATTAATTGGCCTTCTGCCACGTTAATGATGTCAGGACGAATACTAAACGGTAGTGCACAGCTTGCCATCTCCGCTAAATCAAACATTTGTGTCAAAACACTCTCAGGCTCAGAACCTGAGTCATCTTTGTCGATAAACATCTGGCCGGTCGCCATACCACCGCTATCGGCTGCGAACACGCCATTCGCACAATCATGGTAACGGTTATAGTCGGCAAATACGTTAGATTCATAGGACTGCATCAGCGCTTGGGAATCATCCATTAGATTCAGAATGGCACTGCGTATCGTGTTGCCATCGTCTTCGTTCTTGGCACTGCTTGCAACGATAGGGAAAGACAAAACATGGCCACCCATAATCGGACGATAGCCCGGCATAAAGTAACCAAAGTTAGGCAAGGTATCGAGCAGCTCTTTTAAACGATTAATCTCCATACCCTGCTTCATTCGACGCAAGGAGTTGGCATCGTTGACATTGGTCGCGTTCATGATGCGATCGTCAAACACGTTGTAGCTGAAGCCAGCGATAATGCTGTCGTGCTGCGAGGTGGCCAATAGGAAGCGGTCATTAGACCATTTTTTGGCAAGAAAGCTGTTGATCGAGCCCATGTTGGTCATATCAAACCCATCGGCTGCACTTAAATTGGCTCTGACAGACTCTTCTTCCATCCATTGAAGATACGGAACCGCATTCCAGGCATTTCGGATCGCGATCATGGTTGGCCCTGTCGGTGCCTCTTCAAAACTATCGTTTTGATCACTCGGCACAATGGGGCCTGCATCATCAAACACATAGCCCTGTGTCGGTTCTAATGCCGTTCGGTATAAGTTGTAATGGAGTAAGGTCGAAAAACCACCGGCGCTTTGGCCTGAGAGTAACATTTGCTTAGGCTGTTCCAGGTTTTCTTTCAGCCAGGCCAGGACCGCACCTTGAATCTTACGGCCATTGTTTTCAAAGGTCGTACTGCCGTTCTCATGGGTAAAACCATAATCGTGCACCGCATCCCCCGTGCCAAGATCCGCTGTGCAGTATGGCAGGTAAACTTTGGTCCAATCCTTGTACTTCGGATTAAAGGTATCATCAACGTCATCGACAATACCCGATACCAACGAAGCCTGTGCAGCTAGTCGAAGTGTCGCTTGATCCGGCGAGTCTCCGCCCAGCTTCCGTCCCACTAGACCGCCATTGGAAAACCCGCCATCGGCACGCGGGCACGTATGACTATCCCAGCATCCACCGCCGGCCTCAAATTGAATCGCCATGTTTGAGCTCTTGGCTGAACGGTCTACCAAGAACTTGTAGTTTGAGCCATCCGCACATCTTGCACCGGTCGTGTCACCATCTAGCGTAATGAGCTGGTAACTGCCGTACCAACGTTTTACAAAACCATCGTTCCAATCGCTTGGATTTGAATTGAAATGAACTACGGTGGTCCCGTCGTTAAGCTTAAGCTTGTTTCGCAGTGCACTATCAACCGGGTTGTTGGCCTCAGGGGGATCAATCAAGTTCAGTGCCTGCTGTTCTTCTGAGTAGTAGCCTTCGCTGTCCGCTTCGCGAGGAATGACACTGCCCACTACACCCGTGCCTGCATCAACCACTTGAGTGCCTGTGTCCACCACGACTTCGACGACATCAACGGTGGTTTCCACAACCGTCTCGACAACATCTACTGTCGTCTCTACAACCGTTTCAACAACATTTGTTGCCGCGTCTACGAGGTTGCTGAACAAGCCAGCAGACGCCATTGTGGAAAGACCCAAACCGATAATGGCAGTGCCCGCATATATCGTTACCTTCGAGGGGGCTTTTCTATGTGAAGGCTTCGAACCGAATGCCTTAGGAGAGGTTCGACGTTTTTCACCACAGCCCGACTTTTTCTTTTGACTGAGTGACTTCCTATTTTCAGTGTGGTTAAACCGTTTGTTCATCTTGTATTGCCTATCTCGTTTATTCTTAAAGGGCAACACGTCTGGCGGAATTCGTCTGGTGAAAGCTTGCTCAGCTTCAAGAGGCGGCCCGACTATCCTTCACATCACAATGACGCGCTAGGACTCGTAGCTTTCCGTCCCGCAATTCCTTGCGGTTTGGCGTGCTATTTATTTAACACATTTATAATAGCGATAAACCTAACAGGACTCCATGCGAAAATATGCCAGCCTTGTGCGATTTAGCGCCAAATAATATCCGTTGTTCGAAAATAGTTTAAAGAAGACTGCCTGGTCAATTATTGCTCAATATGTTTGACACTTATTAACATACTGAGAAAGAGAAAGCCGGGACATATAGCCAGCACTAAGAATTGGTTAGCAGCCTAATTTATCGCCTTATCATTCTAGACGACGCAGTTTCTGCCTCGCTCTTTGGCTTTGTAAAGATTTTCGTCTGCTGTTTTCATCAACTGTTCATGCGCATCACGATTTTCTGGGATTTCTGCATATGCACCAATGCTAATCGTGATTCTGATATCGCCGCTTGGTGCATTGATCACCATGGATTCGATTTTTTTCCTTATGTTTTCTGCGACGAGTTTGGCCCCTTGTAAATCCGTATTAGGCAACAACGCGAGAAACTCTTCACCACCATATCTGAAACATAAATCGGGTGGACGCCTTAAACTATCATGAAGAACACGACCCACTTCAGACAAACAAAGATCCCCGACCTGGTGACCATAATCATCATTAAGTTTCTTGAAGTAATCAATATCACACATTAGAACCGCAAGGCTCGTTCTGTTGCGATACGCTGTATTAAATTCGTTGGGCAAAGCATGATTTAGGTACCGACGGTTTCCCAAGCCGGTGAGTTCGTCGGAATTATTTAACTCCTCTAAGCGTTGATTCGCTTTTTCCAAAGCTTCAGTACGCTCTCTAACTAAATCATCAAGTTCTTGGTTAATTCTTACTTGAGATTCTAGCAAAGCTTGCTTGGCATCAACGGCTGCAACTTGTGCCTTTTCACGAAGCAATCGCTCATTGTTGACCAAACTCGTTAATGCGATTGAAAAGAAAATTAACTCGAAAGCTAAGCTCGCCTTCATAACTTCGGGAGATAAATAAAAATAAGAGATAAGCCCTTGAGATGAAAGCACGACAAAAATCACACTGGCTAATACCGCTCCTTGGCCGATCAAATAGTATATTGCGGGCGAAAAGCCACTCAGTGTGCTGCGCACTGCAGCGATAAACAACAAAGAAACACCCACTATCATCACCAAACTGTTGATTTTCGCGGCTAGAATCCCTGGTAAAACCATAATCAGAGGAATAGTTAAAATAAATGCGGTAACAGATACGCGAAGAATCTTGTGCATTTTGGGATCGCGTTTCTTGGTCTTTAAAAAAGCCATACCAAAGAAGCACACAGACACACCTGCGGTAATACTAAAGAAATATATACTAATTTGTTGGAAAGCAATGGCCTCAGGCCAGAGCCTGAAACCATAACCCGCTAAGGTCGAGTTAAATAAAATCAGATTGATGATGGCAACAACATAGATACCATAAAGTCGCTTTCGAACACCTAACCATAGAAACAAGTTATATACACATAGACCCAAGGCGACGCCAACATACAGTCCATTTAAGCCATCACGCCATTGCTGGCTTTCAATAAAGGCATTTTCTGAATGAAGATACAAAGGAACCGACAAGGCACTTTCACTTTCTACTCGGAGATATAGATCAAGCGGAACTCCTGGCTCCAAAGTAACAGGAAACACAAATTCATTGGTTTTAATCATGCGTTGTTCAAAAGGCAGCAAATCCCCTAACTCTAGATGACTCACTACCCCGTCAACTTCGTAGAATAGTGTCAAGCGGTCAAGCAGAGGATACCGTACGGATAAGAAAAGATGCTGCTCATCAGCTGCTTCATTGATGGAAGGTTCAAGCAATAAGGGAATGTGAAGCCAAATGGCTTCTGATTGGTAACCAAAATAGAGCTCGTTTTTTTTACTCTGGTGAAGGAACCAGTTTGTGAAAGCTGCTTAATATCTTCATAGCTCTTCGCATAAGTTGGATCCTTATAGAACGCTATTCCTTGAGAAAGGCGGTGATTATAATCAAGCGAGTCCAAGACAATACTTCCGTTCGCGACCACATTCATCATACTCAAGATTACTAAGACAAAGACGCGCCGATTTATCTTGTTTAGGTGCATTAATTGAAACCCATTCTCTAATCCTAATGTCTATCAATATAGTTGAGCTTTCAAGATTTTATCTATGTTATTCCTTAAATCTCCAATGATAAATATCTAGCGTCTAAAACGAACAAAACACCCTATCCAAAGATCGGGTGTTTTGATTGAGAGAACTTAGCTATTGCAGATAGTTCTGAAAGCAATCATCTACACCATCTGCCACATAGTTTCTTAGCCAACGCGGCAGCCGCATCTGCAGCAGCTTTTGCAGCGGCTTTGGCTTCTGCAGCAATTCGTGCAGCTTCGGCGGCAGCGGCTTCGGCGGCGGCGGCAATACGACCAGCTTCTGCTTCGGCGGCAGCTTTAGCCGCTGCGGCGATTCGTGCGGCCTCGGCAGCAGCAGCCTCCGCAGCGGCCTTTGCTTCCGCTTCGATACGATCCTTTTCTGCCTGCCCGATACTAATGGCATCCGCAATATTCGCTTGCGCGATTGCCGCAGCATCTTGAACCGTAATGTTATCCAGACTGATCACCTGTTGCGTGAATAAATCTTCCGAGTCGGTCAAACTACCTAATGCCTCGATGCCCACAACATCCGACGTTAGCCACGGTAGTACGCTCATCGCGATGGGGTATTCACTGTTAGGATCGATATGCGTGTTTTCCAAACAGGGGAGTACCTCTGCATAATCTATTACACCCATATCTTCATACCCCTCGTGAATGCCGTAGACATCACCCGCTGACATACCTGAGCCACTTATGCGAAAATATTCATTTGCACAATCGTCATAACGTCCGTTGATATCCATGTTAAGGCCAATTTCACCTTCCCACGACGCCATAACACGGCCGGAGTCGTTCAAAACACTACTAACCAAATCAAACACATTATTGCCATCGTCTTCATTGGTTGTGCTGTCTTCAATAAGTGGAACCGTCAAGACATGACCACCCAACACAGGACGATAACCGGGCAGGTGGTAGCCATAGTTATCAAGTTGATCCAACTGATCTCGCTTAAGCGCGATTTCCTTCAATCGTTTCTCATCACGCCATGCATCACGTGCCTCTGGATCTTCATACTGACCTTCTGGATAGAAACTGTTGTAACTAAAGCCCGAGATAGTGTTGTCTTTTTGCGAGGTAATCAGAGCGAAGCGGTCTTCTGGCCAGCGCGCTGACAAGAAGTTAGAAATTGTCCCCATGTTGGTTAAGTCGAAACGCTGGTCTGCAGCCAAGCCATTTGACTCATTCTCCATCCAATTTACCAACGCTTCCGCATTCCAAGCTTGCGTGACTTTTTGGTGCGCTCTCGCAGATGGATACTCGTAGTCAACGCCATCCCACAAATCGTCAGATTGAGGTGCCCACATAATTGGCCCGGCATCGTTTACGAGATAACCTTGTTCTGGCTGCAGTGCAGTGCGATAGGTATGGTAGAGCAATTCAGACGCAAAACCGCCCGCACTCTGCCCAGTCAACAACATTTGACTGGGCTGTTCCAGGTTTGCTTTAAGCCAGGTTAGAACCGCACCTTGAACAGTAATGCCGCGTTGGTTAATTTTGAATGTCGATGAACCATCATCACTTAGATAATTGTTAACGATGTTCCCTACCCCAAGATCCTGCGTACAGTAAGGCAGATAAACTTTGGTCCAGTTCTTGGTTTTAGGTGCGTAGTTTGGTCGCAAAACAGTCGTGAACAACGATGACTGGCTTCCAGCTCTCAAAGCGACGTCAGTCGGAAGATCGTTGCCTTGACCCACTAAGCCCGACTCGGTTTGGCCGCCGCTCGTCCGGGAACATGAATTGTAGTCCCAGCAGCCGCCGCCACCTTCGAAGAAGATAACCATATTTGGGCTCGACGGGGAACGTTTAACCATAAATTTATAGTCGTCACCATTGGCACATTTAACAGCCCCTTCACCATGTTCTTTTTGATCGGCACTTAGGGTAATGGTTTGCCATACGTGATAGGTTTTCGGGTTAAAGCCATCGTCTGCTGCATCATTTCCGATAAACTCCATGAACGGCATTTCTGCTTTTAGCTGCGCATCAACAGGATTGTTGGCAGCTTGTGGATGAGTAATATTCCAGAGAGTTTGAACGGCACTATAATCGCCATCGCTTAAATCAGCATGTGCCGTAGTTGAAATGCTTGCAGCAGTAATCAAGGGAATCGCAATTGAAATAAGTTTTTTAAACGCCATACTTCTTGTCCTTATTATTTTATGGATACAAAGACCATACATAAAAGCGCTTAAAAATTGACCATCACCCTCATGTAAAAACTCGCCAGTCACTTGTTTAAACTCGCCAACTCAAAAAACATGAGAACTAGTTAACATTTGAACGGACGAACGCTAACGCCATAACTAACCTTAAAATGACAAGGCTCGGTTTTAGGTAAATGAGATGCAAAACTTTGTCATACACGTAACAACGCGTAAGAACTGTGCAAAATTGTGGAAAACGAGATTGGAGAACAGTATTAGTTAACACCATATATCCTTTCACGGGCGTAACGGAAAAAACCAAGATGTTCTTCCTCTTTTTTGATCGTATTCGATCTATGCTGAAAATGTTTATCCCTTAACGCATCTAAGGTTTTGTTCAATTCATCACCTGATAACTGCGCTACGACTTTTTCCCTCTCTTGCATATATTTGTTGCCATTTTGCCAATCCCGCTCAGATTTTAGATCTTGTGTCGCAAGATAGACGATGTCTTCTTCTGAAAACGCGAGAGACCTTCTAATTTCACTTATTTGTTTCTGTCTTTCATCCACAGTCATCGCAGCCAGTTCATCTTGTACCGCTTCGAGCCCCAGAATGGTTTGCGCAATCACGCCTTTTGATTCAACTATAAGCTCATCAACGTCACTATAATGTTGGTCAAAGGTATTCAGTAAAGCAGTAATTCTATCCTCCATTTCCATCCCTCGAGACTTTTGCAGGAGGTTGACGGTATCCTGAACCGCGTCATAACGAACGTCATCTTCAGGTAGTTCCATATCCCATATTTTCTCAGCGACATTTCGTCCAAACATTTCAAAACGCTTTTGCCAAACTTGATCCTGCTGATGGTTTGTTTCCATCTTATTCAGATCAGGTAGATGTTGTAACAGCCATTCGTCATAGCTCACAAGTTTCGTAATCAATGCTAGGATATCTTTAGCAAATTTAGGAAACGCAGACTCAATCACTTTCTTAAAATAAACGTCACCCTGTTCCGGATAATTCGTAGTTAGCTCATCGTAGATCTCTTTCAAACGCACATGAAACAAAATGTCCCCTTGCTCATTGGCATGATTTGCCTTTAACGTTGTAATAAGCTCAGTAAGATAGACTTCGATATTGGCATTATCATTTGCGGCGCGAGGCGCGAAAACAACGGGTAACTCCTTGAAGTTGCGTGCTTGTTTAGAGGGCTCAATAGAAAGTGTTTCTATTTGATTAGAAGTGGCTGAACTCTCTTCAATAAAACTCAATACCTCCCCATAATAGGCCACAGCACAAACCACCATGATGCCAAGAAATATAAGCATGTAGTTAAACTTGGAATTTTTTATCAAACTATCCAACATAGCCTTTACCTTAATAATGATGACCCGAGCTATTCACGGCGATTTATGTAACGCTACCTCGAAATATCACACTTGACTTAACCCATCATGCCAGCAGATCCAGCATTTCATGCCAAGCAAACAAGCATCTATTTTTAATCGATCCAATTTTCCTTTTGAATTTAGTTTAAAACGCAACGCGCACAATTTAGCTCATTTCGTGCACAGGAGGCTTACCAAGTTTTTGGAATTTTTTATTAATCTGATTCTTCCAATTCGAAAATAAAAAAACTGGAGACATTATGAAGTCACTTACATCTATTAAGAAAAAACTAAACCAACTCGTTAGACTAAGCATTGCCTTAGTTACGGCAACAGGAATTGTCGGCTGTAGCGGTGGGAACCCTTATATTGAAAACGCAGATCGAAATGAAATTATCACCCTAGGTGATTCAGTCTTCGATAAAGATGGTTTTATTCAAGCTAACTTAGAATCTTGGGCCGGGGAGACTTTCCGCGACTATACGAAGAACGCTGCCGAACTAGCAGGCGGTATACTATCTAACTCAGTTACGCGGCAGTACTCTGATGCAAGAGATACGGATTCAAACATTGAAACAATCGTAATGAATGGCGGCGGCAACGATATTTTAATCCCGGCAAAAGCATTAGACCCTTACGGCTGCCGCACTCGCTGGTATCGCCCTAACATCACCAATCGCTGCGTTAGGTTAGTTGAAAACACCTATGTAGATGCGGTCGATCTACTTGATGACATGGCGAATGATGGCGTCTCAAATGTCTTATACCTTGGTTATTACCATCCAAAAGGAAGCGATGCGAACCTGTCTCAAGCAGTCGATACTGGAAACCTCTATCTTGAATATGCGTGCGAAGTATCGACGAATGCTAATTGTTCGTTCACAGCCTCTTCGCATGTTATGACCCCAGCAGACATACTGGATGACGATATCCATCCAAACGCAACGGGTGGAAACAAACTTGCAAACTTGCTCTGGCCAAAACTACAACCATTACTATAGAAATGCCCAACCGTAAATTTAAGGCGGCTTATAGCCGCCTTCTTTTTTGCCTAAATAAGAGGGCATTGAGTTTAATCACTTGATTTGTGAATCTGATAACGATTCACAAATGTATTCGCACTCATTCCGAATGTGTTTTGAAAATATCGATTGAAACCCGAGAGCGATTCAAACCCAAGTAGGTCTCCTGTCCACGCTACATTTCTCCTTTCCTGAAGTAAGTATTTTTTTGATAGCTCTCGCCTAACCCAGCTCGACACCTCTGAAAACGTTACACCACTTTTGTTCAACCTATTTTGCAAACCACGTACAGAAAGGTTCATCAAATTTGCCAGATAAGGGCAACCAAAAGACTCCGGATGATGCTGAATTAATTTCAAAGCAACAGCTTTGACAAAATTGTCTCGCGGATGATCGGCTAATAAACATTTGTCCCGATATGTTTGATGAAGAATGGAATCTCTTGTCTGCAAGCTTTCTTTGAGATAGTCAGACTCAAACTCAATTAAATTAATACCTGCATCAAATCGAACATTATCCCCAAACAAAGACACATATTCAGAGGCATAAGAAGGTCTAGGAAAATCCAAACGGATCTTAGGAGGCGTAAACTCTTTACCGCTCATTCGCTTCAACACATTTGTAGTAAACGCAAAAATAGATTCACAGCAAAAGCGGCGCTGAAAGTCTGTAATTTCCGCCTTATAAGGAAATGCGATAGCAATTGAAACATGCTCTTCACTTATTTCAACAAAAGGATAATAGCTGCCATCATGATAAGGGTGTACCTCCTCAAGCAGCCTCAGCAAATCCATCGTATCTTTTGACGTCATCATAAGCCGAGAATAGTCACAAAGCACTTCCGGACATAAATGACGACCGTACTTTAAACCAATATCCGATTGAGGGTCGTCTCTATAAATTGCATTCACCAAAGAACCAAAGCAATGCCCGATGGTATTTTGGTAACGATGTTGCTCGATCAGTTTTTGTAAGCCTGGTGAGGTATTACCTATTCCATCAGCCAACACGCCTAGAAAAAGCCTTGGATATATTTCGTCGATCATGATTCAAGCACAACTCTCCCCATCGACTTCTAATATATAGACGCACAAGCACAAACGATAAGTGAATTAAAAGGCGATGTTTCTATTATTTTTGTTGCTTGCCTGAGAAAAACTATCACAGAAAACAAGCAAGGAATTGGCAGCAGATGCCAAGCAGCAGGGTAAATGGTGCCAACCTGCTAAACTGGAAAATTGAAAGAAGAAGCCAGATATATCACCTACTGAAAAAAAACCTTTTGTACCATGCTCAAATAGGTGATATCAGTCGCTTAACAGAGCGACTTCCGATACTGCTCGGGAGAAAGACCAAACCAACGTTTAAAGGCTCGGGAAAAACTAGCTGCATCAGAAAAACCCAAGGAATATGCCGTTTCTGTCACCGTAGAAGCACGGCAGGAAAGGAGCGCTTTTGACTCATCTCGTCTGACACCTAACACTAAATCACTAAAACTAATCTGACTGTCATCTAAACGACGCTGGAAAGTTCTGACACTCATATCAAAGTGGTCAGCAGCAGACTGAACCGTAATCCTCCCTTCCGATATATGGGATGAGATATACGTCTTTACACGTTGCATGAAATCAAGCTGCTGACTGGTCGAGACTTCCTTCAACCAAGACTTTTCAGCACTCTGACAGAGCTGTTCATTGGCATGAATTGAATCGGAGAAAAAGATACTGTTATTGAAATAGACAGCATTAACCTCAGCCTCCCACTCAATAGTTGCGCCAAAGTATTTTTCATAAGAATCGGCATTTTCTGGACGTGAATAAGCAAAGGAAATATGCGTAATTAAAAAGGAACCTGGCTGAATAAAACTTGCTGTCCTCATTGCTCGACCTAACACTGCACCAACTAACGGTAAGGAAATTTCGTAACCATCTTCTATATAGAAACCGAACCGTCCGCCCTGCTTGTCATCGACAACAAAATCCAACACATTGGTTATGATTTGATTATGCTTGGCAAGTAAGGAAAAGCCATCGTATAGATTTTTCGAGGTAAGAATGGATATGGATAGAGACTGAAAAGAGCTCGGTGTCACACCTTTATTGGAGGACACTCCAAGGTAATCGCCATAGATAAGTTGAGCGCTATCAAAAACTTGTTGCAGTTTACTTAAAGAGCAATAACCTTGATCAAGAGAATCTGCTGCGACACCAGCATGTATCAATATCTTATCAATATCGCAGCCGTCATTTTTCAGGCCGCTAAGCAATGCATTTACCCAACTCGTCAGAATATACGATTTCGCCATCATTAACTGCCTCCGCTAAGCCCATACAGACTCTATTTTATTTTTATAAGACTATCACTACGATCAAAAAAGCTTATTCCAAGCATGGCTTAGTAAGCCTTGTAACTTATGAAAGCAGATTTAAACATGACATTTCATGCCAAACACATGCTTATTCATGCCACACCAACGTACTTGAAAATATGATCACTTTCTAAGATAGATCAAAAGCATCTAATCAACAGATTCTCAGGCATCGAATTTGTCTCAGGTGCCGTAGGTGAGTATAAAAAACAGTAGTCGAATTGAGCTTCCCTTCTAACAAAGTGCCTCACTGATATACTTAACACCAGTAGACGCCACAAAAAGACTGCATAAACTCGAATTTCAAGCATCTTTGTAATTCGATGAAGGAAAACTCTACTTAATCCGAACCCGTCTGTAGAAAAGGAATCGCGCCCCCGCTACCAAATTAAAAAGACTAATTAGTTTACGCTAATTAGTCTTTTTTTTGCCTAGCAAAAAGCCTCGCAACACCGCGCAGCGTCTCACTTCTACCGATATTCGTCAAATTTGACAACGCGTCAAACCAGCGTCATTTTCAGCGCAATCTTTGCTCCAGATTGGAAGGTTCAAAATCGTGAGTTTGGGCACAATTTCGTATTTGTGCCCAAGTTGTGCCCAAAGCTCTCTCGCTGATTAAAATTTTCTGTACAAATCGACCGGGTTCTACCCAGATTTAGCACAACCGGCAAGGTAGGAGTGTCCACGAAGTTGCCCTTCGCTTATCTGTTCTGGTGACTGCAACCCTATACACTTGTATCGCTGGTCATCAAAACTATTTGGCTTTAAAAAGCCAATCCTCCATGGCCTATACATGGTTTCAAAAACAGACTCTACGCTGGAAAAATCCAACAATGGGTTTGTGACTGATAGCGCTTTTCAATTCAAATCCCCTCTGTATTTACCGGGATCTGTATTATTGGAGATACACAAAGAAGACGAGGGCCCATACAATATGGTCATTGCCGCGCCCAAAAAGCTACACCTTCTTGGGCGCGCAGTCTGACTGAATTGAGATTCCCATTTTTAGGAATAAGAAATTGCCCGAACCATTTAAGAATGTTTTCAATGCAGAATTTATCGAACGCGTAGTTAAGCGCGTTAAGCTCTATTACTCGAACTTTAACGCTCAGCTATTCGAGGCGATGGTATTCGATGACAACTGGGAATCACGCGAGCTCAAACAACGTATGCGGCATATAAGCATTTGCTTGCGCCACTGTTTGCCTGACGACCTCAGCGAGGCCTTCGCCATTATTCGCCAATGCGCTGTCGATTTTGGTGAAGAAATGGATATTGCCCCCATGGTCTTTCCTGACTTTGTTGAGCACTTTGGATTAGAGCATTCAGAATCTTTAGCGTTATTGCAGCATCTAACGCGTTACTCAAGCAGCGAATTTGCAATACGCCCATTTATTCTGAACGACCCCAGCGGTGTCATGGCTCTTTTGCTGGACTGGGCGCGCTCGGACAATTATCACGTCCGTCGTTGTGCCAGCGAAGGTTGCCGCCCTCGCCTCCCATGGGCAATGGCACTACCCTCATTAAAAGTTGACCCGACACCGGTTTTACCTATATTGGAGCTACTTAAAGACGACCCCGAACTATACGTACGCCGCAGTGTTGCCAATAACCTCAATGATATCGCCAAAGACAACCCTGATGTTGTCATCGCGCAGGCGAAAGCATGGCTAGGCCGCTCCAAAACACCGACTGGGTGGTCAAACACGGTTGCCGCACCTTGCTCAAACAAGGACATCCTGAAGCAATGCAGTTATTTGATTTTACGTCGCCAGATCATATCGTCGTCGACAATGTACAACATGCGGACAATGCCACCATGGGCAAGACATTTACCTTCTTGTTTGAGTTGACTTCGCAGGGCAATCAACCTTTGGGTAAATTGCGTTTAGAATTTGCCATCGACTTTATGAAGGCTAACGGTAAGCTGTCACGTAAAGTGTTTCACATCTCAGAGGGGCAATGGGATAGCGCTAAAAAGCAGGTCACGAAAACCTTTTCATTTAAACCGATCACAACCCGCAACTACTATACTGGCGAGCACGGATTGAGCATTTTGGTTAACGGGATCGAAAAAACTCGCAGCACATTTACACTCGACTCATAGGACTAGCTTTATCACGGGCGCACCAAAAAACGCGGGGGAACCACAAAACGGGCATCTTCAGACTTGAGGTTTGTACCAATCGTCTTTTGGTTCAGGGATACGCATCATCTCACGGGTGGTTGTCACTACCTCTGCATCGGTTAAATCACCCAATAGTGATAGCGCAACCTCTACTGCCGTGCCAGGCCCTGTCGATGTGGTTATATTGCTGTCTTTGACTAAAGGCTTATCAACAAACATAGCCCCCAGTTTTTCAAGATTCGCCTTATGTTTGCCCGTCAAGGAGTGGTAAATGGTTGCATACTTACCCGATAAGCCGCCTGTATTAGCAATGCTAGCTGACGCAACACATACGGCTGCAACGGGTTTGTTATGTTGAGTAAAGTGCTTAATGGTGTCACTGAATTCATCGGATAAGGCATCATTAAAAAACCCTGCCCACTCCATACCACCTGGAACCGCGAGCGCATCATAAACACTTAAATCAAGTTCGCTGATCGATAATTCAGGCGTCACGACAAACCCTCCAAATGCAGATTTCACGGCGCCTGACCTCGATGCAGATGTAACCGTAATATCAACGTGTTCTTGAAAACTTGCCCAAGCCAAAACATCTGTAAAGCAAGAAGTTTCAATTAACTCAAACCCTTCGGCGAGCAGCATCAAAACACGTTTTTTATAGTGTATTCCCGACATATTTTTCTCTCGTTTCTCTCACGTCTACGCAAATAGGCTAAATATCAAGTTCAAGCGAAGCGGTGCCCTTAGCCGGCACTGCACAGCATATAAGTGCGTGACCATCGGGAATTGGAGCAGAAGGCTTGGTTCTATAGCTTACTTCACCAGACTTAATCGGCACGGCGCAAGCCCCACAGATACCGTTTCTACAACTTGAGCTTGGCGTCAGCCCATGAGACTCTGCCACATCCAAAAGCACATCATCTCCCTTATTCCAGCGCTGTTCAAATTGTGACTGGGTAAATCTGATCACCGCCTCTTCTGACTCTTCATGATCGTCGACCGACTCTCCAGTCTCCGCACAATCGCCTTTTTTTCTAGCGATTGAAGCAGGACCAAATGCTTCGGAAAATATTCGACCATCTCGCACACCGAGGCTGCTTAACTCATCATAAATAGACTGCATAAACTGCGAGGGGCCACACACATAGAAGTCATATTCATCAAGAGGCAACACCTCCCTAAACACGTCCGCATTAATGCGCCCTAAACCGTTGTAGTCGTCTCCAGGTCTATCATTGGGTTTTGGTTGAGATAGAAAAGAGTAATACCGCACTTTCCCCCCCATGGCCTCCTCAATTTGTTTGAACTCCTTGTAGAAAGCCCGTTGCTCACGATCTTTTGCTGCGTGAAAAATATACACATCTCTCGCGTGCCTTGTGCGCACGCCTTCTTTTAAGACGTGCTGCGCCATCGATATCATTGGCGTAACCCCCACTCCTCCGGCAATCAGGACTGCAGGTCTCTTTTGTTCAGCGTCGATGTAAAAATTACCAGAAGGGTACTTGGCATCAATCACATCGCCGACCCTTAACTTGTCATGCATGAATCTTGATGCAGTGCCTTTCGGCTCCCTTTTAATTGAAACTCGGTAGTAGTCTTCATTCGGTGCAGAAGAAACGGTGTATGTGCGTATTATCGACTTCTCGCTCTGACCCGTATTAGCCTTAATCGTCAAATACTGCCCGGCTTCAAATGGCAACAATGCTTTGTTCTTTTTATGCTTAAAGTAAAACGACGAAATAACCGAACTTTCTTGCTCAACTCTCACCAACTCCATCGGTTGCCAGTTGGCCTTAAGTTGCTCTGCAGTTTGGCGTTCTTCGGCTTCTTTCCAGGTTCCGGTCATTTCTGAATTAAGCGAGAACTGATCAAAACGGGCTGTAAACGGCAAGGCTTTTCTGAGCCACTTCCCCTTCTTTACGGTAAATCGCCACGCCCTCTGCGCACCCCTGAAAAACTTTACTTCAGGGTGGTCTTCCCACAGGATTTCAGTGCTACCCGTTAGACTCAGTAAATCACCGGTTTCAAAATCAGGAAATACTAATCCGGCTTTTGGGTTAGCCAGAAAATTGCCAAGGGTATTGAAATGATAGTTACCCGGAAAATCCGGGATTGTGAGGGTGTTTCCTTCTACTTTCACAAAGCCGGGCATACCTCCCCGGTGCGAAACATCTACCCCTTCCACAGTCGGATCGTCATTCTCGACAATAAAACTGGATACGAAAAAAGTGTCGGCATGAGTAATCAAGGCACCTGCATCATCACCAAGAGCAGTGAATTCTGACACAGCCCCGTGTTCGCTGCTGACATGCGCAGCTCTTGAATAATTCAGCGCTCTGGATTGGATGTATTGCGGGCAGTTACCGAACGATTGATCGACGGTGAGATGCACAACATTATCTTGAACGCCAGCAATTCGCACGTTAACTCTATTGCGTCTTCTACTCTCTAGGTCAACCCCTAGTAATCCCACTGAGGCACCAACGTTATGTATTGATTCTCGCAGTGGATCCCCTCTGGCAATGTGCAAGTCAATATTGAGAGTTGTAGGTGACGGAGACCTCACAAACCCGGGGGAACCAGCCAATATTGTTGCCCAGGTATCACCCTCATTGTCGACACTACCAACAACAATGTAGGGCAATTGACTGTAAAAGTCTCTGTGTTGATCAGGCAAATAGGAGCGCACAACTTTGCGCCCAAACTTTTCCATTACCTCACGTTTACCCTCCCGGTCTTGCAACGCTTGCTCGTAACGATGAAATGGCGAACGCCCTTCTGGGTTAGATTTATTCACAAGTTTTCCTCCTATTACCTAAAGCTTCGTTAGTTGCATGGTCAAGCTGATTAAGCCGCTAGCATCAGATAGCAAGGCCAACACCTTCGCTCTCGTTATAGTAAAGGCAGCCCCACGTCAGCAAAGTGAGCGCTGCCTAAACAAATAGACCTATCCAAATAGCGGCGAAGCAACCATGACAATCCCTGCAACACCAACTGCCCAGGCGGTCGTTCTTACCCACGGCACTCCCGTGGTGTAAACGATCGCATGGACAACTCTGGCGATGACAAAAATTTGCGCCCCCATAGCCGTAGTTTCATTGGTCAAATGAGCGACTTCGACAGCAAGCAGCACCGGCGCAAAGATTGCAATTGCCTCGATCTGATTTCGAATCGCTCGATTTAGTCTGTCATTCCAGCCTGACCACGGCGCAATACCGTGTTGATTACCGGCTGCGGTCACGAGCCCTAAAACCAATACATTCCTAGTCCCTTGAATTAAGGTAAGGAGTAAAATAAAGCTACCAGCCATGGCAAGCATCTGTAGTTCAGTAGACATAAGGGTTACCTCTCGTTTTCATTGAGTGAGTGATTGGCTGATTGACTATGCCGCCAAACCAACCTTGGTTGCTTTAAAAGGCACAAAACCATCTAAAGACTCTATGTTTTGCAGATGACGGCGCACATTGGGGTACGGATCCAGAGATACATCACCCTCTGGCGCGTGCGCAACATAACTGTAGATTGCGACATCGGCGACGGAAGGCTGATCACCTACTAGAAAATTCTTGCCTTCTAGCGCTGATTCAAGCTTTGCCAATGCCTTGGCGGCAGTGCTATGTGCAAAATCACGATCTAAATCGGCGTTAAACACATTGATCAATCTCGCGGCTCCCGGCCCAAAAGCTATTTCTCCTGCGGCGAGTGTTAAATATTTCTGAACTTCGGCCTCACTAATAGGATCTTCGGGAAGGAACGTTGGTGCATACTTGCGAGCGAGATATACCAATATAGCGTTAGAGTCTGAAATCGAATTCACGCCATCCACAATTGCTGGTACCTGGCCAGCGGGGTTAATAGAAAGATATGGCTCTTTCTTGTGCTCACCATTTGCAAGATCCAGATCAATAACCTCATGAGCAATACCGGCAAGGCTTGCAAATAGGATCACTCGATGTGAATGGCCAGATAATGGAAAACTATAAATTTTAAGTGCATTTGACATGTTAATTCCTCATATACGATTTGGTTAATCAAAATTTCAACTTTGTATTGCCTACGAGACAGATACTAGATTAGGTATATAAGAATGATAATATGCTAGTATATTGAATCACTATGTACATACTGTTCATAATAGGAGCGAAGCATGGACACTCTTGTCGGTATGGAAACCTTTATTGCTGTTGCTAAGCAAAAGTCATTTACGGGTGGCGCCAAGGTACAGGGAATCAGCACCAAGCTTGCCAGCAAATACGTTGCAAAGCTCGAATCCAAATTAGGCGCACAGCTTCTCAATCGAACCACGCGCAGCGTTACGTTGACAGAAACAGGGAACGTATATTTTGACCGCTGCGTCACCATTCTCGATCAGTTCAATGAATTGGAGGGGGTGATACAAGCAAAGCAATCAGACCTGGCAGGCCCAATTAGAATTGCCGCTCCCACTTCTTTTGGTAGTAATGAGTTAGTCAAAGCATTGAACCTTTTCAAGAAGAATAACCCTCGCGTATCGATAGATTTGCAGCTATCAGATCAGAGAATATCCATTGTTGAGGATGGTTTTGATTTGGCAATTCGTTTTGGAGATCTTGAAGATTCAAGCCTGATTGCTCGAAAACTGCTAAGCATGAATGTTGTCGTCTTTTCGACACCAGGATATTTGGAGCGCAACGGAATCCCCAAGCATCCTGAAGCCCTCTCTACACATGACTGCTTTATTTTTAGCTCGTCTGTAGATCCAATGCACTGGAAATTCAAGCACGGAAGAAGAACGTTTGCAGTACCTATTAAAGGGTCCTTTAGATCAAATTCACCCGAAGCAATTGTTAGAATGGTCCTAAGTGGAGCGGGTATAGGCAGAGTGCCGGTTTACCTGCTAGAAAAACATTTGGAAAGCGGAGAAGTGACGACCTTGTTTGAAAACCTGCAAACAGATGACTTCGCATTGAACGCTATTTACCCACCAAGTCGGCACCTGACTTCTCGCATACGGGCATTGATCGATCATTTAATAGAATATTTTCAGAATAGGACGTATAAATAATATTCAGTTCACATTGACCCGAGCAACCTCCTAAATGTCGCTTCCGGCCGGAATTGGGATTGGAGCCTTATTGAGATTGAAAAATGAGATTGGGATTGAACCAACTACGATGGGCCTAAAACGATAGAAGAGCTATTTTGACCTACTTTATGTGCCTAGCAATGCCTGCGTTGAGTTATCGATTTTACCGACACCCGCCGCCAATACCTTGACGGGTGCATGGGTAATAGACGAAATATCGTTTACGTCTGACTGTAAAGCGAACAGGCTACTAGTATCGCGCTTTCCCCCATCCAGTAATTTAAATCCATGTACGACTCAGAGGAAGTTTTAGTCAGTTCTAATAAGTCACAAAGATCAACATCCTGACCCTGTGAGACCGCAAACCCGTACCATACCCGAGTCCGCGGCTCCACTAGCGTCGGCCGACGGTTGGCTTAAAATAAAATAATCACCGTTTATTGGTTTAATTATTTTACTGGCCTGCATGTCATCCTCTGCGGCACCGTAAATTACTTTTATTTCTTCTCCAGTACCGCCATTCACCAACCGGACCGAACCAGCATTAACAATACCGCCTACATCGTCATACCTCGATAGAACTGCATAGTTATTACTGGCCAACTCGGTGATACCTGCAGCATTACCAAGTCCATCATTCAGCGTACCCCTCACCAAAGTCGGGCCGATTTGTAGCCCGCTACTACCACTCATTAACCGGATCGAGCCCAAACTACCCCCTGCTGCAACCAGGTAGTTATCATTGCCGAGTGCCGTGATCATTTTACCGTAGCTGATGTAAGACTCATTGTTCTACGCATTTAAGCTCCAATTGATTAAAAAAAATGCTCTCGCCGTCTTCAGGTACAAAGAAACGATGCTCCCACCCTCTTACTCTAATTTCAGACCGAATGGATTGGCGGGAAACAGGGCAGTGATCGAGTGATTCAAGATGGTTTGCGACCAATTTTCCTTCAGCAATCTCTCCCATTTCAATAGCTTCAGGCAACCCCATTATGATGTCGCCACCTAAGTCAAAGTTCGCTCCCCCTGCCGGCAGTACAATAGTGTCAGGCTGTGTTCGATTAACAAATTCTTTAACCGCTTGCGTTAAAATCGTATCACCTGTTACATAAAGACTTGGCTCATTGGGCAACTGTAAATGGTAACCAAAACCGTGCGCCATCATTTTTCCAATAAAACCTTCGCCGTGTAAACAAGGTACTAATTCAATCGAACCTTTCAGAAAAGTACTTTCTAATGAAGGATCTAGGCTATGCACTGCTAATCCTTTATTTCTTAGGAAAGCTGAATCTTGGGCTGAACAGTAAACCGGAATATTGTTTTCACGAAGCCACTTGCTGGCCGCACGATCCAAATGATCGAAATGACCTTTTTGACAATGAGTGATCAAACAGCAAGTAACACGCGACTTTAGCTCATCCATATCAGAGGGCAATTCAACCAGAGGGTTTCTACGCTTTGACCTTGTCACGTATTTGAGCGAAGGAATGGCTTCTTTAGGTGCAAACATGGGGTCGACCAAAATGCCTTGTTGCTTTCCTTCAATTATTGTTTCAATCAGTATGGTTGCATTTCTAATTTGCGTAATTTTCATGTCTCGACCTCAATTTAGTTAGGAGCGAGATACATTGTATGAAGATAAGTGATATCAGTTTATGGCTATATTTGACATAAATCGTGCAGTTTATATCAAAAAAATTGAACTTGTGGCGCTGAGGCAAATTGTATGCTTAGTGTCAATTTTTGCCATTTAATCAAGATAGGAGACCTGTCACGATACACATTATTGAAAACCAACCAGTAATGAAATAGGTGAAATGATGACAATGTATACCGTGGATCAAAATCAAGTTTATGTAAATAGGAAAGGCAAAGGCGAACCGCTTTTGTTCTTACACGGCGTGCCGGATACGTCAGAAGTCTGGGACGACACCATTGCAAATTTTTCAGATGAATATCAATGTATCGCACCCGATCTACCAGGCTTTGGCCGTACGAAATCACCACGAAACTTTGAATATAGTCTTGAAAATTTGGCTAATTTTATCGATCAACTTTTATCGAGCTTAAGTATTTTTGATGGTGTACATATGGTTATTCATGACATCGGAGGCATCGTTGGACTGGCCTTTGCCATCACTCATCCAGACAAGGTGAAAAGTTTAACCATTATGGATACGACTTTTTTTTCTGACTATGAATGGCATGCTACGGCCAAAGTCTGGCGTAAACCAATTTTAGGTGAATTAGCTATGTCCTTAATGGGCCGCAAACAATTCACTGCAGCGATGAAGAAGGGCGCACCAATACTAACAGACGTCCAAATACAATCTAACTACGACGCACTGACTTGGCGTAATCGTCGTATGATTTTACGTTTTTATCGAGCGCTTGATCCGGTCATTTTTAAAACATGGGAAGATCAGCTACCAGCCACCGCTCAACGTTTTCCTACTCAGGTAATTTGGGGGAAGAAAGATACCTTCTTACCGGCATCGCATGCCAAGCGTTTTGGTACAAATAATGTACATATACTGGAAAACACTGGACATTGGCCCATGCTAGAACAGGCCAAAGAAGTACATAAGCTGATTAGTGATAATATTTGCCTAGCAGGATAACCCTGCCCACAAAAGGTAGTGACGATGAAGATTGGATTATTGATATACCCCGGTTGCGTTGTTTCTGGTTTATTTGCCTTCGCTGAGCTATTGGAAGTCGCTAATAAACGTGCCGGGAAATCACTATTCGCTACTCAATGGGTAGGAGTTGACGGTAAAGATGTCGCCATTACGACAGGAGGTAAAACGCCTGCAATGACAATGAAAGTAGAGGGCACCATATCGAATACTTCTATTGATGCATTGTTGATTCCAGGCTTTTGGACGAATCACTCACATCACGTTGAGCGCGCTATTGATGCATACCAACCGTTGATATCTGAAATAAAAAAATTACCCGCTACCACACAAGTTTGGGGCTACTGCACGGCAGTATGCGTTATGGCTGCTTCAGGCCGTATAGACCATCAACCGGCTACGGCTACTTGGTGGTTAGCTGAATTTGTACAAAATAATTATCCAACCGTTAATTGGAGTTTTAGTCAGACATATACCTTTGAAGGTCGAAATAAAACTGCATCTGGATTAAATGGCTACCTACCCATTGCTCAGACATTGATCGACGAGCAGTGCGGCCAAGATGTATTGCGAGACATTATCGAGTTGATGATTATCCCAAAGCCTGAAAAATCTGCACAGCCGTTTACACAAATAAAACTCATGAAACTAGACGACAAACTCCTGAGGGGAATTTATGTTTGGGTTGAAAAAACACCCGCTACTGAACTGACTATCTCTGTATTATCCAAACACCTAAATCAAACAGAACGAACACTAGCGCGTAAAGTAAAGCAAGCGACGGACTTATCGTTAGCTAGCTTTATGCGACTGATCAAACTTCATCAGGCCGGCGAACTACTTATATATAGCCGTAAGCCAATTAACCTAATTAGTGACGCACTAGGCTTTTCAGATGATGCCGCCTTTCGACGAACCTTTAAAAAAGTCTCTACATATACACCTAGTGAGTACCGGCAAGCCTTTCAGAGATAAGTCGGGGAAACAAACTCGGTCTCACCACCCCATAGGGAACGCTTTTGTATTACTGCTTACGATCCTCAGTCACGAGAGAAAGTAGCGCTTTAGCTCCAAAACTCGAATGACTAGCGTAAGCACTTTTATTACAACCTAGCCAAACTTGTTGAACGTCACCGAATATTGATCCAACAATTGTCAATATTTGCATGTTGAGTTGATCCTCAGCGAGAGCATAGAAACCTAAGCGTATCTGGGATTCGAGAGAGTGCAGGCGAGTCAATATTCAGTGCAACCGGTGGGTTGGCCTGGAATGCAAATCTACAGCCGGCATTCAGAAAGCTGCTACGCACCACACAAGCTAGAAAATTGATTACATTTTCGATGCGACTCTACGTAAAAGCCCTCTCAGGTTTAGCGCTTAAAAACCAGTGACGAGCGCCTGCAACGGCGCAATATTGCAACCCCCCGTTGCACTAACTGGGATTCCTGCCCTCCATACATTTCCATATGCTTTCTATCGATCCAATTTCGATCTGCACCCTTTGATGCCTTGGCAGCCGAACAAACATGCCGTGGTGAATCACCAACTCTATTAAGAGACGCAAAAAATGAACGCAAAACTAATCACAACAGCTTTTGCTGGCCTTGTAATATCCTCCCTTTCAGTTGCTGAGGTAACCCTACCTGTTGAAGCTGAGCTTTACGGGAAAATTAACGTAAGCCTGCAATCAAGTGACGAAAACAACAACGACAAAACCGAACTAAGAAGCAACGCATCACGCATCGGTTTGAAAGGCCACGCGGCACTTAACGAGTCGCACTCCTTAAATGCCATTTATCAAATCGAATACGAGGTTCAAACCGATGATGGCGACGATGATAACGATCGCACCCTAACCCAGCGAAATACTTATGTCGGTCTAGCCGGAAATTGGGGCACAATTATCGGCGGTAAGCACGACACACCCACTAAATTGATCCAGAAGGAAATCGACTTGTTCAGCGACCTGAATGGCGATATCAAGACGCTGCTTCAAGGCGAAGTACGTGCCGACAACATCGTAATGTACCAAACACCAACGATTGCCAGCCTTTCCGGCGCTATTGCCGTAGTCGCCAGCGAGCAGGACGATGTTGACGACGGTTACTCAGGCTCTTTAGCTTACGACGATGGCAGCATCTATTTCGGTGCCTCGTATGACTATGAAGTAGAAGGTTATGACGTAACACGTGTTGCCGGACAATACCGCTTTGGAGGCTTATCGCTAGGCGCCCTATGGGAAGAAGCTGAGCTATCCGAAGGAGTTTCAAACAGCGAAGACGCCTATCTCCTAAGCACCGCATATACCTGGGATAAAACCACGTTCAAGGCACAATGGGGGGAGTCTGACATTCGTAGCGAAGGCGCCGAAAACTATTCTTTAGGGGTTGACTATAAACTGGCGGAATCTACCAAGGTGTTTGCCTTCTACACAGACCTAGAAGACGACCTCGACAATGAAAGTAGCTGGGGCGGAATCGGCCTCGAGCACTCCTTTTAAACAACGAAGATCAGAGTCGATTGTTGTTACAGGTGCCCTCCCGGTACCTGTTTTTTTAACCATCTAGTTTTCTGGAACATTTTTCGAGCCACATCACTCTTACAAGATGATTCACTCCCGGCAAGCATGGCATTATCAAGCGATATGGCCTTGTGATATGACGGGTTAACCAGTCATCACCAAACGTAAACTGATGAGCGAAAAAAACCTAGCACCAGCAGCACTGAACTGGGATGACCTAAAGATTTTTCTCGCCGTCGCGTCAGAAGGATCTGTGCGTGCAGCAGCACCTCTCTTAGGAGTCAACCAGTCTACGGTTTCCCGACGGATACATTCCCTGGAAAAGGAGCTCGATACGCATTTGTTCGAGAAACTTCCGTCAGGCTACTCGATTACGAAGGTCGGAACCGCTGTTTTAAGCCATGCCCAGCGTATTGAAAGTGAGTTTCACGAACTCAACAAACAAATTTTCTCCCGAAATTCTGACCTAGAAGGCAATATTCGCCTAACCGTTTGCTCTCCTTTTCTGAGCAATTTATTGATGCAGGATCTGGCGGACTTTGGGGAAAGATACCCTAGCATTAAAATAGAGATACTCTCATCAGAGCACGAACTGAACCTTTCCAAACGAGAGGCCGATATTGCGATTCGGGTTACTAACTACCCACCAGAGCACCTGGTTGGACGACGTATTTCAGGTTATTCACAGTCTATTTACGCTTCGCGTACATACATACAGCAAACCGCACCTTCATTCAGCGACAACCACAAAGAACCACCTGGTCTACGCTGGCTGGCAGATATCAACCCTCTGGAACTGGACAAATACACGGAACATGCGCCCTACAAGCAGGCCGTCTGTCACCACCACATCGACCAGACGGCCCTGCAATATGAGGCCGCCAAAGCAGGCATGGGAATGGCACTGTTGCCCTGTTTTATAGGTGATAGAGACTCAGCTCTGATGAAGATGCCTCGCACGCAATCCTTTCAGTCCAGCGCTGTATGGGTATTGATGCATCCAGATTCAAGGCGCACCGCGCGAATGGGAAAACTATATTCCTACATTAGTGAAAAACTATTGCAGTATGGCAATCTTTTCGAAGGGAACACCTGACCCAGCCCCTACCAGAGAACAACTCCCCCCCATCAATAGACGACGTCGGCCTACTTCTGGATGCCTTACCGGTTGAAGATAAGGTCGACGATTTGTTTATCCATAGTAAGCAGTAGCCAAATAATATCTTTTCGTCGGCTAAGGGCTAACAAATAAAGTTTAAAGTGAGGAGTCTTGCGGGAGCTGGAACTGCAATGAAAGGCGAACCGGACAGCCAGAACGTAGCAGGCTGACCGGGTCACCGAACTACCGTTACATCTGGTTTCGAAAATAATTTTTTAGCGGTCGATCAAGGGATAAAAACCCACCACCATAAATCGCTACTTGAGCGAGTAAAAGCCCCCAAACAACGTGAAGATATAGCGCTGCGGGCGCAATTTCGATCAGGCTTATTACCGCGACAACATTGACAACAGATAAACCCAAAGCCGAGAACCGGGTGAGTAAGCCAACAAATAATAGTGCGGGCAACAGTAGTTCACCAATCGTTGCCAAATAAGCTGCCAACTCAAAGGAAAGGAAAGGCACGTGATACTCCTCTTCAAATAAAAACAAGGTCGTATCCCAGTCCTGAATTTTGGTCAAACCGGCACTAAAAAACACTTGGGCAATATACAACCTTGCTGCAAGCGCCACCGCCGAATGCAAACGGGCAAGCCCCGCCGCCCCCTTTTGGTATAGGGTATAAAATTGATTCACTTGTTGGTACATAATCCATTCCTCCGTTCTATTAACGCGCACATTTGTGCGCAACTATCGAGCGTTTAAAACGCTAATCCAAACTGTCCAATACGCCGCTTTGTGCGGCGTCCGACAGCCAATGAATAAAATCGAAGTCCGAATGGCGATCAAACAGCTCCGACAGGCTAAGACCGCATTCCACATCTACCAGCCAGCGGTACTCCTCAACCGGTATGCGTTTCATATGAGCCACCTGATTTTGCTGATAGACCATAAGAAAAGATTCACCACTTTGTTTACGCAACGCGCTTGCCAAAGCACGCTCGTCCAGGCAAAAAGGCTCTCCATTTGATTGATGCGCGTCCCACAAAACATCCACCGGAAATGCGCTATTGAGTAGACCGACAGACGCCGACAAGCGCAGGTAAACTGACTCCAAAGTCTCCTCTGAAAGTCTTGATAATGAGCCGACTTGAAGCATAGGTGAAGCACTACGAGAAGCCCGGTGCATAAGCCATTCAAGTCGAGCGACATCAGCGAGGTAAGGGTGTTCGTTGATCAAAGGCGTAGAGCTAATCAAGGCACTCAAGTTGTCACCCCACTCTCCCCAAGCTCCAGTTGAAGGCGGTGTGCGGCGCAACATCTCACGGGCGAGCGCAACCATCGCGTCATCACCTAGCATCCGTTCAATCACCGGATAGGCCAATGACAAGGCCCTTGCGGCCGTCATTAGCAAATTATTCTGATAGATTCTCAAGCCCTTATTAAACGTGACGGACGCAGCTCCTTCCGCAGAACATTCCAAACTAAAAATCATGGCAATCAACTCCCTCTGTTGTTGGTCAACTATCGAGTGTTCAGGCCTCACGTACTTGCTCCGCTTGTGTCAGGAATATTTGCCCCATCATTGCGCGAGCTTTCTCCGCCTCAGCCAATAACGTTTGCCACTCAGGTAAGTCATTATCCCATTCGACGAGAGTTGTCACCGCACCAAAACGATCGAGGGCGTAGCCGTACAGCTCCCAACAAGAAGAGGAAACTTCACGACTGTGGTCGTCAATAATTAGCTCATCTTTTGCCACCGGCGTATAACCGGCTAGGTGAAACTCTCCCACTGCCGCCGCCGGAATTGCATCAAGCCAATTCTTCGCCAGCGCAAGCGGGTCCGACCTTCCAAAATTATTGGCGTTTACCAATAGATTATTCAGATCTACCAACAGGCCACACTGACTGCGCTCAACCAGCGCTGTCAAAAACTCGGTTTCACGCATGTCAGAGTTACCAAAATCAACATAGGAAGATAGGTTCTCAACCAAGATACGTCGCCCTATCTGCTGCTGAACACGATCAACATTATCCGCGAGAACATGTAGACTCCGCCGAGAAAACTCCAGTGGCAGCAGGTCACCAGCATGCACGTTATGTTCACCTAATTGACTCCATGCGAAACAGGCATGGTCCGATACCAAAACGGGTTCTATCTGCCCAATCAATGAGGCCAGTTTTTCAAGATAAACCGAATTAACTCCCTGAGCAGAACCGAGCCCCATGGAAGTCGAATGCAAACTTATTTCGTAACGATCACGAACCTCAGCCAGCATTGCTTGACTGAGGCCGCCTTGCGAAAAAAAGTTCTCAGCGTGCACCTCAACAAAATCAATTCTAGGTGTCTCTTCCAACGCTTCTCGAAAATGTGGATGCCGCAAGCCGACCCCCACTTTCCCTAGGTGCTGTTCATTCCCACTGCTTGTGTGATTTAAACGAGACATCGCTCTCTCCTGTCGAGATGCAGTGTGAGCCTAAGAATTTTGCTCTTCGGCATAGCGTTTTTTGGCTTCGGCTTTCAACATGCCGCCCACACTCTTGCAGGTACCTTTACTAACTAGCTTCCACTCGCCTGGATCGTTATCCACTGTGGACTGACCCGCGCAGGAATGCGTTCCAGCCAGGTTTCCACAATCATTTTGACCCGCCAATGAAACGCCATAACATTTCTCCTTGCCGCCAGCATGCGCGGGAACAACAGAAATACTAGTCAAAGCCAATGCCAATGCAGCCGTAGCAATACGTTGTTTTTTGTTCATCATTTCTTCCTCACACTACAAGTTTCAAATTCTTGGACCGGATACACCGGTTTGTTTAATACCTGCGCCCGCTAAAATGCTTTCTTCGCAAGCGGGCGCTATAGGCGCTTAGTCCTCTGCGTTCACAGCCGCAACAGTCAGATCCTCAATGCCAGACCAGATTCGGTCGGCAGATTTAATGTTACCCGGAACATCTTCGAACCATTTTTTCTGTACCGCTTTGTTCAGGTTCAAATACAGTTTTCCATCCGCTATATGAAATGCATCTGGATCAACATCCAACTTCTTGTTCAAGGCAACACCCATCGCACAGTAACCACCAAATTGAGGTGCATACTTGTCCGTATTCGACTTAAACAGGTCACGGTTCTTTGCGCTGGAAAAACGATAGATAGCTCCATCGTGGGTCGCCGTATACTTAGCCGACCCTTCTACCGCACGGTCGGCCGTAAAATAGGCCACAGGGTCATAGCCGTGTATAGCGACATCGTTTTGGCCAATGTTGCTTGAAGCTGCAAAGCTTAGGCTGCTAACAATCAGCGCAGCAGTCGCAGCGATTAGTTTCAAGGTTTTTGACATATTCATATTTAATTCCTTCATTGCTTGAGTTAACGTTTCAAGGACGCTAGTTGCTGTCCTTGTCGTGTTAGTAGTCACCTGCATGCAAAATGTTCACTCGAATTGCATTTAGTGATTTCCTGGATAAGAAAGTTACGATGATTACCCCAACGAATGGCTTCCAAACGTCCAGAAAAAGAGGCCAATCATCCATATCTAAAACCAATGGAACCTGATGGATACGCTGAGCACATTGCTACAAAGTCTGAACTTCAATGCCGAGGTGTTTTTTAGTGGAAAATTATGTGGGCTGCAGGTCTTTGATGAAGAAACGCAAGGTAGCGTATTGCACTTTTTAAGGCAGGGCTCATTGTCTCTGCTAACGGACGAAAATCACGAAATAAAACTAGGCCCTTCTTCCGTAATTTTCATACCGGAGGGCATAAAGCACCGCATCAGGATCAAACAACCGGACGACGCCGAGCTCGTATGCGCCACGGTAAAAATCCCCAACCACCAGAGAGGACTTCTCATTGAACACCTCCCTAAATTTATATGCATTGAGGTGAAGGATGACATCGACTTAAGCGATACCGTGCGACGAATATTTGAAGAAGCCTTCGAGAAGCGTGATGGCAGGCAGGTTATGATCGACAGGCTGTGCGACATATTTATGGTGCAGTTGCTGCGCTTTGTTATTGATCGAGGTCTAGTTGAGTTGGGGCTAGTTTCCGGCAGCACACATCCAGGCTTAGCTCCATTGCTCAAAGCACTCCAAAAAAATCCTGACCACGACTGGACCCTCGAAAAAATGGCGGAAAAGACGGCGATGTCCCGTTCAAAGTTTTCTGCGCTGTTTAAGCAAACCGTGGGGCTGCCTCCCATGGAATACGTCACCGAACTTAGGCTAAGCACTGCGAAAATCTTACTCAAGAAAAACAGAGCTGCTGGCATTGTCGCAAATGCAGTTGGTTATGAGTCAGCTTCGTCCCTCGCGAGAGTTTTTAAAAAACGCTTTGGTCTGACCCCCAAGCAGTGGCTCAAACTCGACTCCGAAAGCAAGTCAACGACGCGCTAATGATTAATAGGCATCTACGAATATAAACATTGGAATCGCCGCCCACCTGAACGAAATTGCATAGCAAAAGACGACAGTCGTTACGCGACACTTCACTATTCTTCCACACCTAGCATTTAGCTAATCCTCTTTCTTTATTTGAACGAAACTAAGGACTCCCTCCATTTTAAAGGAACAATACCAAAGCATCGTCTGTCCCAAGAGCGCCTTTCCAATCATGCCTTTGAGAGACGCATGTACGATGGAAACCGCCAAGCAATCACCGCTAAAAAGGCGGTCACCGAAACGCCCTGACAACAAATAGAAGCACTGCTGTCAGGCGCTTTCGCAATTCAATATATGCGGGGAACAGTATGCTAAAAGTTCATCTAGGAGACATGGATCAATCGCGTTTCGATGTTAGACAGCCTGCAGTCAACACCCCGAGCTGCTGCAAGCCTGGACAGGTTCTGCAACGATCACAATCGTCACTTAAAGCGACCGTTTTTATCACAACTATCGATGGTAAATGTGTTGTCGTTAAAGACTACTCTGCCTCTCATCCGCTGCTCAGGGCCACCTTGTGCAAATGGTTTATTCAACGCGAGATTGCGGCAATAAAGCGCTTACAGGAACACCCAAGTGTGCCAAAATTTGTGGGTCCTTATGGTCAATTCGGATTTGGTATGGAGCTGATAGAAGGTAGAACGCTCGACAATAGCCTGCTCAAGAATAATGCAACGCTACTTCGAAAAATTGATCAAACAATCACACGGATGCATTTCTTCGGCGTCGGCCATAACGATATTCGAAATAAAAACCTGATTTTAGATCGAGCAGAAAATCTTTTTATTGTAGATTTTGCCAGCGCGGTGATCAGGCCAAACCGCAAACTCTCTGTTTTCAGGCTGCTATATAAGTTGAGTCGCTTCAGTGACCGTATAAAACTCGTGCGGTTCAAACAGGAGTTCAGTCACCAAACTCTGAAAGCACAAGATCGCCCAATGCTAAAATTTGTCTCTAGCTCAAAATACATTAGTCGTCTTTGGAAGAAGCACATATATCGCTTTTTAAAGTTTGGCGAAAGCTAATCGTTTCAGCGCCACTTAATGGAGCAACCCATACTGGAAAATTGCTGATCTGGTCCTCTACCGGTATCTTTAATCTGCATCATTGCACTGACCAGTTCTTTCGTTCGATTCGCAGGGTCGCCCATCCGTGCATCGTCCAGCCGCCCACGATATTGCAGTTCTCCCGCAGCATTAAAACCAAAAAAGTCAGGGGTGCACACAGCGCCATACGCCCTAGCAACCGTTTGTTCTTCATCTACCAAATAAGGAAAGCTAAAGCCGAACTGTTGACTAAACCTAGCCATATTCGCAGGGCTATCTTCCGGTACGGCGCGATAATCGTTAGACATAATCGCAAGCACACTGATGCCTTCGACCTGAAGCGCTTGCGCATCCGAAACAAACCGCCTTGCAATGGCCTTCACGTAAGGACAATGGTTGCAGATAAAGGCAATCAGCAATCCATTCTCCCCTAAATTCTCAGCAAGCGTATGGCGCGCTCCCTCCGGGTCCTGCAAGGTAAAATCTGGCGCCTGCCAGCCAACATGACATCGTGGTGTATCGAGAAGCATGGCTTCCTCCTATTGTAGTAACTGTCGTAGGGATCAGATGAAACGGGATACCAAAAAGGCGGTAAACATAATAAGAAACATAAAGATCGTAATTCGCCAGCCCCAAACTAGTCGTATTGGGCCGACGAGTACTTCCGGCACCCCTTCTATTTACGGCATCCTAGCCTTAGACATTTGGCGACCAAACATTGGCAGCAAACGCATCGTCGACCGGGGTTTCAGCAATGTGATTAGTATAGTTGGACATGAGTTTAAGGCTGGTACCCAAAATCACTTCAAGCAAAGCCTCGCGTGTATAACCTGCATCAAGAAACGCTTCAATTTGGGCCTGTTCCGGCCACCCCCGTTGTTCATTGATGACCGCTGTAAAGGTACGCAACGCTTCCAGTTTTGTATCGGCAATTGGGCTGTCATTTCTCAAAGCCTCAATCACATCTGCGCTCACACCGCCCATTTGTGAAATAGAGGTGTGTGCTGCCATACAATATCGACAACCGTTTAGTCGATTATTGGTCATCAAGATGATTTGACGCTCGGTTTCGCTCAAAGTGCCTTTGTCAAAAATACCCGCCAATGTCATATACCCTTCTAACAAGGCAGGCGATTCCGCCATTGTGCCAAGCAAATTAGGGACAAAGCCATAGGCCTTACCTGCAGCCTCTAGCAAAGGCTTAGCGGCTTGCGGTGCGGATTCAATCGTATAGGTTGTAAAATCGGTCATGTAGTTCTCCAGTTTTTTAATCTGCATTTATGTGCATCATTAAGTGCCGGATAAGCCTCCAAAAGTTCCTTATATAAATAATAAAAAATGACTCAAATCGTATTGCGTAGACATGAAAACCCGCAAAGGTCGCGTACGCCAAAAACACATAAAGACTTATCTGGAACATTCTGCCCGACGTGGCAGTCCCAGTGATTGCCAAGTTATGGCCATTCAACCGGCATTACGCCGTGAATATTTTAATTGCATAGGAGCACATCATGAGTAATGTTCTAATCATTAACGCCCACCATCACTACCCATTTTCCGAAGGCCGCTTAAACCACACGCTTGTCCAACAGGCCGCAGCACACATACACGCTAAAGGGCATGAAACACGTATAGAAAAAATTGACGAGGGCTGGAACGTAGATAACGCACTTAAGAACCATCAGTGGGCCGACACAATCCTTTTACAGATGCCGGTGAATTGGATGGGCGTTCCTTGGACCTTCAAGAAATATATGGACGAGGTATATAGCGCCGGCATGAGCGGCATACTCTGCAATGGAGACGGTCGCACCGAAGACGCTCCCAAGAAAAGCTATGGAGTGGGTGGCGCCTTATCCGGTAAAAAATACATGCTCTCGGTGACATTAAATGCACCGAGAGAGGCCTTCAATAACGCGGATGAATATCTGTTTCAAGGCAAAGGTCTGGACGATCTATTGTTTCCGATACATATGAACTTTCGGTTTTTTGGTATGGCAGCGCTACCCTCCTTCGCCTGTTATGACGTGATGAAAAATAGCGATGCTGAAAGTGATTTTTCTCGCTTTAGCACACATCTAGAGATTAACTTTTAGCGTTTGTCGTTTGCTAAAGTACTTAACTTTTTGCGCCACTCCTCTTGGCTTATGGCATACAAGACATGTTCGGCAAGCGGGTGATTCGGTCCAAGATCCGGGTGTTTAAAGTTATGATCCGTATTCACCATCCCCAGTCGCTCCATCACCCTGCGAGAGGGTTGATTGGCGCAACTCGTAAAGGACAATACGTTACCAACCGATAAGGACTCAAATGCAAAAGCCAATGCCTGATTAGCGGCTTCCGTGGCGTACCCTTTCCCCCAAAACGGCCGGTGGAGTCGCCACGCAATTTCGAGGCATGGAGAGAATGGTAAATCGGCGCTAGGCGCATGCAAACCCACAAAGCCGATAAACTGATCAGGTTCCTTTAAGGCGACGGCCCATAGACCCCAGCCTTGCCGAACCAGTAATTGCTGATATTTTTCGGCCAACTCACGGCTTTCCTTAGCCTGAAGTAGCTTGGGGAAATACGCCATGACCTCAGGGTGTGCACTCATCTCAGCGAACACCGGCCAGTCAGACTCTCGCCACTGCCGTAAACGCAAACGCTCTGTTTCAAGTTCCCGACAGGCCATCATGTATCTCCAGAAAAAACAAAACAAGCGCTTGGCAAATCTACACGCTGACTCAAGCTTTCAGAACAGTAGATTGACCGCCACCTCATCGATTTTATTATAAGACGAAACCAGTTAACCCTTGAACCAACGCGCAACTCTAGGTGCTGCTATGATCGCGATCGTCGGATAGCTACTACTTCACCCCCTCCTTTCTTTTTTCAAAAAAATGAACAAATCTGTTCACCCTTAACACTAATGATGCAAACCCGGCATCTACGCCGGCCATTAATATTTCGTATTGGGAGCCCACAATGATCAAACCTGTCCTTGGCGCATATACGTTATTGGCACTGTTTGCTTTGCCGCTACTTGCCAATGAACTACAAAATGACGGGGTATCTTCGAATGAAAACATACCGCGCCCTGAGGCATTGCGCTTGTCTATCTCAAGCGACAACGACTTGTACGCACCAAACAATTCAGACAAAGACTATACTGCCGGATTTGCGATTGCCGTACAGCGGCTGGGAGAAAAGCCGCCCGCCGAACTTTTCGACAGTCAGCTTGGCATTTTGGACCGTTCAATCCACGATTTTGGGCAGGTAATTTCCTCGGGTTTCGAACTAGGAAGCTACGGTTTTACGCCGGATGATATCGAAGCTACCGAGCTTGACCTTACAGACCGTCCCTACGCGAGCCTTGTGTATCTTTCGGCGAATCGTAACTACCGTAGTACCGATAACTTGGGCGTATGGACCAGCACACTGACACTTGGTTTGCTGGGTGTTGACATATTCGAAGCTGGACAACGATCCGTCCATAAGCTGGTAACAGGCGACGAACCCAGAGGTTGGGGCCAGCAGATATCAGAAGGAGGTGAACTCACTGCACGCTACCAGCTGGCATACCATGAACTGCTCGACACATCGATCGCGAGCCATCAACTCAAAGCCAGCTATTTTGCCTCTGCCGGCTACCTGACTGAAGCGGGAGTGGCCCTGAGCTTTCGCAGAGGTTTAATTTCGTCACCCGACTATCGCTTCAACCCAGCTATTACGTCGTATGGTGAGCAGACCAATGCCAGTGATGCGGGTTCAACGGCCCAGGAAAACTATTTTTGGGGCGGCGCGGGCTTAAAAGTACGCGCTTACAATGCTTTCTTGGAAGGCCAGTTTCGGGACAGTGAGCACACCCTCAGCAATAGCAAACTACGACCAATGATTGCCGAAATTTGGGCCGGTTACACCCTCAGCCTTTTCGAGGATACCAAGCTGTCCTATATTTTCCGTGCACATAGCTCCGAAATCAGAGGCGGCAACGGTGACCGAAACTTGATGTGGGGTGGTTTTGTGTTAAGCCTGAATCTGCCTTAAACGTCCCGTTTTGTAATTTCCATAGCCCACACACCGGCATCGTTTAAGTCCGAAAATTTGAATGACTCAGATCTACATCGAAACCCTCAACAACCGAGACATCACCGAAACGAATTGGAATAATATGTGATTAGCTATCAAGCGAATCGCCCGTCGATATTTCTATAGTAATATCAGGATTAGCTTGTTCAAATTCCCGCTGGGAAGGAATCAGCACCATAGCTGCCAACGATGATGTCGTCGTCACCCTAACCACACTGGCTGCCTTCATAAGCTCTTCCAAAGCGCCGTCAATTTTCCTAAAGCCATCCGAGGAAGCCTTGGCTAATCTTTGACCTGTCCCGATGAGTGATATTCGCAGTCCCAATCGATGAAAAAATTTTACGTTTAAGCGGCTTTCCAGGTTGCCTATGTGGTGTGAAATGGCTGTTGGCGTTAGCGAAAGTTCTTCTGCAGCCAACTAAAACTTCCCCGACGAACAGACGACTCAGAGGCCTTCAGCGCCTGTAATGATACTTGCAAAACCAATCTCCAAATGCACAACCAGCCCAATAACAAATCAGATGAAATTTACTCATCTATACGTGTAAGATTTTCGTTTGCTCTATTCCATGTTGGCTCACAAAATAGCACCTGTTATCAATCAACCAAGGCAGTTAACATGAGCACAATATTACACATAGATTCAAGCGTTAGAGACGTAACCAACCCAAACCCCGATCACAATTCCATCTCGAAAAACATTGCGCTCCAATTCATTAATACATGGAAAAATAACCGACTTAAAGATGAATATATCTATCGTGATGTTGGCGTAAACCCACCTGATTTCATTACACAGGATTGGATTAGTGCCGTATTTACGCCTGAGGAAAACAGGACCCCAGATCAGATAAAGAGACTGGCATTATCTGATGAATTGATCGCAGAGGTGGCAGCAGCCAATATTATTTTGATTTCTTCACCCATGTATAACTACGGTATGCCAGCGCAGCTAAAAGCATGGTTTGATCAAATTGTACGCATAAACAAAACCTTTGATTTCGACCTCTCACGAGGGGACTTCCCCTTGCAGCCCCTCCTCTCTGGTAAGACATTGATCATAGCGACCTCCAGCGGAGAGTTTGGTTTTGAGAAAGGTGGAATCAGAGAAGACTCTGGCCACCTGATTCCGCACCTAAGAACACTGAGTAAATATTTAGGGGTAGACACAATGTATGAGATCACTTCTGAATATCAAGAATTTGGTGACGAGAGACACCGCTTGTCATTGGCTAATGCAAAAGATCGAGCCGAAAGTCTTGCATCAGAACTCAGTGGTTCAACCCGAGCTCCATCATCAACTAATGAGGTCGATAATGTGTGAGCAAATTAATGAAAAACTTCTCATAAAGTGGGGAGACAACGTCATTGATTTGGCTGTTAGTAATGTCAAGGCAGGTGGCTTGCCGTTTGCTGCCATTATCCTTAATAAGGATGGAGAGATTATTGGCAAAGGAGTAAATCAAGTCGCCACACACCTGGATTGTACCGCCCACGCTGAAATCCAGGCGATAAGAGAGGCTTCTCGGAATGAAAAAAACTCTTCTTTAAAAGGAACGACATTAATTGCTTCAGGAGAGCCTTGCGCTCTCTGTTATATGGCAATTCGTATGGCGAAGATTAAGAAAGTTTTTATCGTGTCGGATAGATATGAGGCGGCAAAACACGGGTTCGATTATCTATGGACTTACAAGTACTTCAATACCGACCTATTTCATGAGCACGAGGTTGTGACGCTAGATAATGATAGGAAATTACTCCCTTTCCAGTTAGCCAAAATCAATTTGAGTAATTAAGGCCAGTAGCTTCAATCTTTCATTAATTTCCAATTTAGTAAGCGCCATTTTACGATGAGCGCTTTTAAGAGCATCACTGCATAGACATAATGACTTCCCACGAAAAGTGCTGACCTCCTATCTTGGGTTAGCAAAGCCAATATCCGCACGCAGGCAACCCCGCATTTTTCTATGAGGCTGTTTGGACGCAGGCAAAAAAGACTCTGTTCTTGGATTTGTTTTAACATCGCATGAAGAGATCGAATCAGTTCTCCCTTTCGTTAAAAGCATCGACAAAAATACGCCGCCAAAACTTTATAACAAAGAGTATATTTGATTTTTTGCAACAGATGCTCTTTGCGCGAGCCCGCCATCGTTGACTCCAAACAAAAACACGACAGGCGCTGTGCTTTTACGCTTCGCATACCTCCCAGAAATATTGAACAGAACTGTTCATTTTCACATCGACGCATGCAAATGTTTTGTCTTTTGCACTACCTTGTCCCGAGCCCTTGAAATACGTGATTTCACCGTACCCAACTCACATCCAACGACCTCGGCAATCTGCTCGTAGCTCATACCCTCCACTTCCCGCAGTAATAGTACGCTTCGGAGTTCCAATGGCAATAGTGAAACAGCTCTCTGAATGCCTCGTCTCAAATCATCGTTCTGATAAGATTGCTCGGGGCTTTTAAACAGAGACTCCGCTTGTTCCGCCTGAAGATTCCCCTCAATAGACTCCATTCGGGTTGACCAGCTTTTGTTTGACTTCAGGAAGTTATAGGAAGTATTCACCGCGATTCGATACAGCCAGGTATAGAACTGGCTTTCGCGGCGATAATTGTTTAAGGCTTTGTATGCCCGAATAAAGGTTTCCTGAACGACATCTCGGGCCGCATCAAAGTCCTGAATATAGACTGACACCAGGCGCGCGATACGGCCCTGATACTTGATTACCAGCATGTCAAATGCCTGCGTATCACCCTCCAGTGTCCGCGTTACCAAAACCGCATCGACGTCTTTTTGGGTCTTGTTGCGGCCTGGCGGTACTTTTGGTACATCAACAAAACCCAGTACTTTTTCTTTCCGGGCAAGATTGCCGACTGCGACGATATTATTGTTAAAACGATTTGTTATGGCAACTGACATAATGACTCTCCTGAGGGATCAAAACGGTTTTGGTTGTGACAAGGGGTATTGGGCAGTGCCGAGCAGTCAGTGATACACACATGCAACCAGAACCAGAGAGACCTCACGATAAATATACTCATCTTTTGGCCGATTCCGTTTCCATGGTTCTATCAATCGTAGAGCGCTATTATTCGACATGGAATCGCGCTCCAGATTCGGGGTGCTCGCGGCGCTAACGCTTCTATTAACGTGTAATAATGTGCTCATATTCATTGCCTTCACTGATGAACAGCAGGCACTATTTTGTGAGCCGGCACAGATGAGTACAAACGTAAAATTTGCACTTACAGATGAATTTAAATCACCTATACTATCGATGAGTTAGTTGTTTAATTGGAGATAAAGTTTGCAGGTATCGTTACAGGCGCTGAAAGCCTTTGAGTCGGCTGCCCGCCGGGGAAGTTTTAAGTTGGCCGCAGAAGAACTTTCGCTGACGCCAACAGCCATTTCACACCATGTTAGCAACCTGGAAAGTCGCTTAAACGTAAATTTGTTTCATCGATTGGGACGACGAATATCACTCACCGGAACAGGTGAAAGATTAGCCAAGTCAACCACGGACGGTTTTCGGATCATTGACAGTGCTTTGGAAGAGGTGATGAATGCGGGCAGTGCGGTCAGGGTGACGACGACATCATCATTAGCCGCTATGGTGCTGATCCCTGCCCAGCATGAATTTGAACACGCCAACCCCGATATTTCTTTGGAAATATCGACCGGTGAGTCGGTTGACAGCCAATCTTATATTATTCCGATTCGATTCGGTGATGCCTCAGCCGTTGCGGACTCTGATGTCATTAGATCTGAGTCATTCAATGTATTTGGTGCTTATGGAATGACGTCGCCGTCTTGGTCAAATAAACCCATGACTCTTTTTACAACAGAGTGGAAAAATAAATCATTGCCTAACCCTCCACTCGCGGCCTGGTTGGCAGAAAATGGACTGCACGAATCCAATATTAAACTCAAAAAATTTGATCAAGAGCTTTTCGGTGTCCAGCAGGCTA
This sequence comes from uncultured Oleiphilus sp., assembly GCA_913020045.1. Classification (GTDB taxonomy): domain Bacteria; phylum Pseudomonadota; class Gammaproteobacteria; order Pseudomonadales; family Oleiphilaceae; genus PZPK01. The sequence continues at coordinate 48,688 of CAJWBE010000012.1, read as the reverse complement.
TGGCAGAAAATGGGCTTGTGTTCTGCTCTACGACACTTACTAAAAGGCTCTTGGAGTCGAACCTTCTACAACACTTTGAAACCCGGCCGGTCAAATCAGACTTGTGCTATTACGTACCCAATAAAGACAGCTTCGAAACCAGAAGTGCAGCCAGATTTCTAAACTGGATCGAAGGCCTTTTAAACCCGTAATTCCTGCGGGCACTTCTGGCTAACTGAGTATTCCCGAGGCAAAATACCTGCAGAACACATTACTACATTCACAATAAGCGTTCGAGTGGCAGCATTTAGCAATTTAGTCCGCACACGCTTGGGTGGAGCGCTTGCCCAGTAAAAACACGCTAAAAGGAACACAGTAGCTCAGCGCCGCGGGGAGCCAACGTATGGCTTGATTGCCAAACAAGGCGTCGAACTGGTTAATAAGCAACAAGACCGTGCCCACCACCAGCGCGACTCGCGCAGCTTCGAAAGCGTACATTTTAAGCAGGCTGCGCATGAGCCTCCCGAGGTTTTTTATGTGTTGAAGCGCTCTGTTGCAATTTTTGGGCAACATCCCGTAGAGCCGTTCTTAAACCTTCTTCAATCACCGGGTGGTAAAAGGGCATCTCCAATATGCGGGCAACACTCAGTTGTTGCTGTATCGCCCAAGACAGTAAATGGCCTATATGCTCGGCTGCTGGCCCAAACATTTCGGCGCCTAACAGTCTGCCGGAATCAAGCTCGGCATAAACCTTTAGTATGCCTTTGTTTTTTGCCATGACGCGGCTGCGACCCTGGCTTTCAAAACTAACTTCACCGACCACAAAACTGTTCTCTTCGAGCTCATGGGCACGCTTGCCGATGCTGGCAATTTGCGGGTCTGAAAACACAACGCCCAAATGAGCGCGCCGCAGGCCGTCTTCTACTGCAGGAAAAAGCCCAGCATTGCGCCCGGCAATGCGGCCTTCATCCGAGGCTTCATGCAAGAGCGGGAGTTCATTATTGGCATCGCCAGCAATAAAAATGTGCGGCACCTTACTCTGCATAGTTTGGCGGTTGTAATCAGGCACCCCGGTCGCATCGAACTGCAGCCCCGCTTGTTCGATGTTCAAGCGATCCAGATTAGATACGCGCCCGGTCGCCGCCAGAACATATTCCACCACTTGACGATGAGTCTCGCCATCGGCGCTCTGGTATTCAATTTGCGCACCCTTGCCGACCCTGTTCGCTGCGAGCACGCGGGTATTCATGTGTAGCTCGAATTCTTCAGAAAAGGTTCTGGCGGCGTATGCTTTGATCGCCGGGTCGGCAATACCGCCAATAGAATCACTGCGCGCAAACATACTCACTTTAACCCCCAAACGGGAAAGCGCCTGACCCAATTCTAATCCGATGACGCCGGTACCCATTACCGCTACCGAATACGGCAGATCTTCTAGCTCGAAAATATCATCATTAATCAGCAAGCTTTCTCCGGCACCATACAGGGCCTCGGGAATATAAGGCCGAGATCCGACCGCAATCACAATACGCTTGGCAATAATCTGTGTATGTCTGTCGATCATTAGTGTGTGCGCATCCTTGAAGCTTACATATCCTCGCACATGGTGTGCTTCATCAAAGTCGTTGATATCTTCAACCACAAAACCAACAAAACGGTCGCGCTCGCTTTTCACGCGTTCCATCACGGCTTTGCCGTCTATTTCGACTTTTGATACGTTGACCCCAAATACTTCAGCTTTTTGTGCTGCGTGAGCGGATTCAGCAGCGGCAATTAACAGTTTACTTGGCATACATCCGACCCGGGCACAGGTCGTACCATACTCCCCACCTTCAATCAGCGCGATACTGTCAGTCAGTTTTCGGGCTTCTCGATAAGCCCCCATACCAGCGCTACCGGCACCAATAATGGCAATGTCTACGTGTCGGGTTTCCATAAAAACTTCCTCTTGCTTAGAATAAATTAGCGGTGACTGCAGACTGTTTTTTAGGCCGACTGCTTTGAAGGTTTGGCCTGATTTTTGAGGTAGCGGATAATATCCTGTGACTCATACAGCCATTGCTCATGACCGTTTTCTTCAATTTTTAGACATGGCACCTGTGCCTTGCCGCCGCCACGAATCAGTTCGGTACGATGAGCGCCATTCTTCTGAATATTGCGCTCGGTCACGTCGAGGTCGATATGCTTCATCGCTGAACGCGTCATGGCACAGAAAGGACACGCGGGGTAATGATACAAAGCATAACTAGGTGAAGTTTGAGAATTTGACATAACAGGTGCTCCGTTCAAGTCATTTAAAAATCTATTGTCTCTCGCGAAAACGATTCAAAAAATGATATTATTAGCTGAATACTTGTCATTTTGACCGGATATCTTGATGGACGCCCTATCAGATCTACTGCAAACCATTCGATTACATACCAGCACCTATTTTTGCAGTGACTTCAATACCGCTTGGGCAATGCGTATTCCGGCCGACGGTAATGGCGTGTTCCACACGCTGATAGATGGTCAGTGTTGGCTGGAGATGGATTCCCTGCCTGCCCCGATTCAACTGAATACCGGTGACATAGTGGCCTTTCCAACCGGCGGAGCCCATCAAATCAGCAGCCGACTTGATCAAGCCCCCCTGTCCGCCAACGAAGTAGTCGATGGCATTCTTGGCGGTCACAACCCTTTTTACCGTGCTCCTCTTGAGTCCGATGATTCTGACATTGATAAAAAATCCTCAAGCGATTGGGCAACGCTTATGTGTGGTGCCTTTGCCTACGACTCCTCCATGGACCACCCCTTTATCCGAGACCTACCCTGCTTTATTCACATCAAAGCGGCCGACACACCCGAACTGGGCTGGCTGCGATCACTAGTGCAGGTAGTGTCTGTGGAGTCACGCCAACAAAACCCAGGTGCGAGTGTCGTTGTCGACCGGCTAACCGAGGTGCTATTCATACAATTGCTGCGTGTGCACATGCAGACGCACACCGATAAAAACGGCTATTTGCAGGCCCTGCACGACCCCAAAATTGGCAAAGCGCTGAACCTGATTCACGCCGATTGCAAAGCCGAACTCAATGTCGATACGCTAGCGCAAGCCTCAGCCCTTTCACGCAGTGCCTTTAGTGAGCGATTTACGCGCTTGGTTGGAGAAGCCCCCAAAAGTTATTTGCAACGCTGGCGTTTTGAACATGCCAAACGCACCCTACGTGAACGCCGCTCTACCCTGCTTGCCATCGCACTGGATTCTGGTTACTCCTCTGAGGCGGCTTTCAGCAAAGCCTTTAAGCAGCACTTCGGCCTGTCGCCGGGCGCGTATCGCAAACAGAGCGCAGGACCAGACTAATTAGTTTTCTTAATCCAACGTCAGGTGCCCAGTTTTGACCCAGATAATGGTTTCTTCTTCCACAAAAGGGCAATGCGTGCTGCCATGCGGGCTTCTGATCCAGGTGCCGGCCGGATAGACACCATGCTCGTCACGGAACGCGCCCGACAACACAAATATTTCTTCGCCGCCAAAATGACGATGCATTTGAAACCGCTCCTTTGCCGGCCATTTCACCAACGCAACATGTTCATGTTCAAAGCTGTGCAGGCGCATCACCTGAAGACCACCAATGCCCGGCTGCCATGGCTGCGTGAGGGTATCCAATCGCACGAACTTTAGGTCCCGTGCATCAAACTGGTTAAGTTTGACGAATATAGTACAGCCCGCTTTGCTGAAGGGTTGGTGGCGACTGCTGAGTGGGTTGCGTATATAACTACCCGGGCCGTAATCGCCACTCTCATCCGAAAACACACCTTCGAGCACAAAGATTTCTTCGCCCATAGGGTGCGGGTGTTCAGGAAATCCGGCACCGCTCTCGTAACGCACCACACTAGTGGTGTGTCCAGACTCTTTGTTTTCTCGCTCTAAGGGCTTGCGCCAGATACCCAAAGCTGGGCTGCGCTGCCAATTCATAGCGGCGGTATCAATCACTTGCCGCTGGCTAAAGTTCATATTGATCATACAGTTCAATCTCGTGGCAAACCTAGATATCCAGAGTCACACTTCGGATTTCAGGGTTTCATTAACCTGACTCAGTTTCCGCACGGTGCGCAATTGACCACCCGATTTTTGCTGGACGCTTTTCAGCTCTTCAAAAAAGGCCCGCTCTTCGGCTGCAGTTACGGCCGCAAATAAGGTGACCGATCGCATACGGCGCACAAGAAGAGGCAACCAGTCCTATTTTTGCGTGGCCAATGTGCGTGCGGCTTCGGCTTGCTGCCAGGTGCCTGTCAGGAGCGAATTCGGTGAATACTCCTCCAAAGTCCAACGAACCGGCAACGCATGCTTTACAAAATATCCCTTTTGCAAATTAAAGCGCCACAGGCGCTGCGCCCCCTCAAAATACTCGAGGTCGTCAGACTCCCAAAGTATTTTCGCCTTTCCAGTTAAGGTCAGCATGTGCCCGTTTTCAAAATCTAAAAACAGCAAACCAGCCTTTTCATTCTCGACAAAATTACCAAAGGTATTGAAGTAATTATTACCTAGGTAATCCGGTATGGTCAGAGTTGTCTCATTGTCCACCCTCACAAATCCAGGCTTGCCGCCCCGATGAGAAACGTCAGCACCTTCACTGGCAGCGGCATTTTTTTCAGCCAAGTAACTTGCGACAAAAAAAGTATCACTCTGAGAAATTAACTGGATATGCTCAGCACTCAACCCATTCAGCTCTTTAACCTCAGCCTGAGGATGGCTGTCCTTGTCTAGCCAGCTTAGAGAGCGGGTTTGGATATACTGGGGGCAATTGCCAAACGACTGTTTGATATCTAGCATTAGTGAACGATCTTCGCTCACCGATACGACAGCTGACAATCGATTACGCCGTCTGGTGGGTAGCTCGATTCCAAGCAGACCCAAACTTGTCCCTTCCTGCCAACTCTTTGCCAAAGGGTCTCCGGCTAAAGGGCTTGAGTTAATATTCAACTGCTGTTCACTAGGCGATCGCATAAAGCCGGGTTTTCCAAACAACACAGATGCCCAAGGCCAGCCCCCGGAGTCGGCATGCCCAACAAAAACATAAGGCAGATTTTCAAAAAAACTACGATGCTGCATTGGCATATGATCCCGGATAACGTGTCGGCCAACACGCTCCATTTGATCTCGTACACCAAGACGATGCTGGATTCGCTGCTCTCCCTTGTGGAAAGGCGAGTCAGCAAGGTTCTTTGACATGTTTTCACACGACTGTTTCTCGCTCATTATTTTTAGCCTTTTCTCTAGTTGACAAGGTATCTTGGCAAACAACTTCTAGTGAAAAAAAACGGCGGCGATCAACAAAATTGCCATGACGCCAGTAAACCATGCCCCTGCTCGAGCAATAGGAAGACCAACAATACTGAACACGGCATGACCTACACACGAGGCAAAAAATAGCTGCGCGCCAAACTCCGTCTGCTCACTATTGACACTTAATAGATTCATAATGGTTACGAGCGGTGCAAATATTGCTGTCGCTTCAATCAGATCGCCAATGGCCCCATTCAAACGGTCGTGCCAACTTTCGCAGGGCTCAATGTAACGCTGGTTGATCGTGACAACGCCCAAACCTAACAATAAAAAGTTACGCATCCCCTGAATCAGCATCAACACCGAAAGCAGGCTGATTGTCGCTACCAACATCAAAATTTCAATGGACATAACCTGCCTCCTACCTAGCATTTAGTGATGCTGCATTCACTAGAAATGTGATTTGTCCGACGCCGCAAATCATTACTCAGGCTCGGCACTGCAACTGCGTACTAGTTAGTAAACCTGAGCCAACAAATTGTTCCAAAAACAATAACTTAAACTTTACGTCGCGATTTTCCGTCGCTGTATCCATCAAGGTAAGCATGGCAGGTCTGCACAAATTGCCACTCTTCAGCATCCATCAAGCCGGCCATCATTACTGAATCCACATCCAATAAGGCAACGATACCCAATGCTTTAGTATCCATAGGGCCAGAAGTCGCATTCATCAATTCAATCGTATGCTGACGATGTACAAACCGCTTACGATACCAGTGCCGAAGTAGGGACTTCATAGAAAGTGTTAACGTGCAATTTGAATCTGATTCGTTGTTTGGGTTTTTCATAGCTCCTCCGCTCGAAAAAACAAAAAATAGTCTAACTATCAATTATTTGACGGAGGAAACTCGCTTAATGTTTCGTGTTTTTTTGAGTCCAGAACAGACTAAGAAGTTATAACAAAATGGGTTTCTATCCCGAATTAATCCAGGACCTCAGCGGTGGAGTTTTGAAGAATCAATAACATCATCCGCTGTGCTCTTTCCGCCGAGTCTTTCAAACCTGTGGTATGTGCTGAAACGATCGCACCATCCAACAGCAAGAGAATTTCTTTGGCCATTTCATCGGCCTCCGCTTCGCTTACACCAGAAACACAACCGCGAATATACTCTGACCATTCCAATTTGTGTTGCGCCGCATAGACATGAATGGGATGCTGAAAATCTGAAAATTCTGCACTGGCGTTGATAAAGTTGCACCCAAAGAAGGTGTCAGAGTGGATCCATTCACTAACCGCATCAAACATCGACATCAACTTGCCATAAGGGTGATCCGGATAACTCTCACGAGAAATTTTAATGACACGACTAGTAAACCATTTACCAAATTGTTCATGACGCATCTCTAATACAGCTCGAATCAACTCATCCTTATTTCTAAAATACTTGTACATAGTTGTTTTAGACACGCCTGACTCGGCTTGCACCCGGTCAATGCCTGTTGCATGGAAACCATGCTGGTTGAATAGCTTCAAAGCCGTTTCTAATAAATGCTCTTTTCTTGAACCTGCCATGACTCTCTCACCGTTAGCGTAAATGCGTCGTACTATCTTCGCATAATCCCACATACATTTGAACAGAACTGTTCACTCTATCTAAAGCTACATCCTTATCTTCGTTCATACAAATGCTCTGTTTTTTGAACGATACGCTCACGTGCCCGAGAAATTCTCGACTTAACCGTCCCTAATTCACAACCCACAATCTCGGCGATTTGTTCGTAAGTCATTCCCTCCATTTCTCGCAACAGTAACACGCAACGCAAATCCATTGGCAGCTGAGCCACAGCCCGCTGAATACCGTCTCGTAAATCGTCATTTTGATAAGAATGTTCTGGGTCTAGATACTGGGACTCAGCTTGTTCCGCTTGGACATTCCCTTCCATCGACTCCATTCGCGTCAGCCAACTCTTGTTGGATTTGAGGTAGTTGTACGAAGTGTTGACGGCGATTCGATACAACCAGGTATAAAACTGACTTTCTCGACGATAGTTATGCAAGGCGTTATATGCGCGGATGAAGGTCTCTTGCACGACATCTCGAGCCGCATCAAAGTCCTGAATGTACACAGAAACCAAGCGTGAAATCCGAGTTTGATACTTGATTACCAACATATCGAAGGCCTTCTTATTGCCATCCAGTGTTCGATTAACTAACGATACGTCGCTGTCAGTTAAGGGTCTATTCGAAGCTTTCGAACGCGTAGGCTTATTTGTTTCGTTCGTTCTTCGTTCCCTGAGTTTTAAGTTAAACAGCCCCGCTTCTGCTGGGTTAGCAGGTGCGCCATTTAAGATATTTAACGAGTTAAGTGTTGCAACTGACATGATCACCTCCGGTTTAATTAAACCTAGTTTTGTTCTGAAAATGGATACCGAGCAGTTCCCAAAAAGCGGTGATACAGACATGCAATCAGCACCAGAGATACACTGCCAGTGAGTACGGGAAACAGCAGGAAACTAAGCCCCTTTGCACCCAATATAATGACGATAGGATCCGCGCCAGCCGGTGGATGCGTAACTCTAAGCAAAGCCATGAAGGCAATGGCTAAAGCCACACCAGCACCAAGTGCAAGGGAAGATGGAGGAACCAACAACACTAGGACTACGCCAATCGCGGAAGACACCAAGTGCCCACCGACAACATTGACTGGCTGAGACAAAGGACTATTTGGAACAGAAAACAACAAGACACAGCTAGCACCGAATGGCGCCATGAGCAGCAACGTGCCTCCTCTTTCAGTCAGTACGGCCAATAAAAATATCCCTATGGCTCCACCTAACCCTGACATGATCGCGGTCTGTATTTGTTTACTGCTCATTCCTTATCTCCACTGCGGCCTAAATCTTCAGGCGGTTAAATCGTCAACAGAGTAGAGATCGTTTTACTGCGCGTTACCGCTGTCATGCCCTATTCATAATTTGTGTAGAACATGCGCCGACCAATACACAAAGTGTACCGATCTGTACTCTTGACCTGAAGATTAGATGAACAGATCTGTTCATGTCAAATTATTTATTATTTTATTTTTTTGGAACATTTGCCAAAGACGGTCGCTCTATCACCCCGAATGCACTCTCTTGCAGAGCACAGCATCAGCTAAAACGTTTGGGTAGCTGTTGGCACACACGCAACAGAGTGTAAAGACGGCCACCGCGCATACAGGAGACAACAATGATTAAGCTTTATGACTTCCCGATTTCCGGCCATGCACACAAAGTGCGCCTAATGCTTTCTTTACTCGGTCTCGACTATGAACGACATGAAGTGGCACTAGGACAAGGCGAGCAAAACTCGGATGAGTTTCTCGCACTCAACCCCTTCCATCACGTGCCAGTGTTAGAAGATAAAGGCCACGTTATTCGTGATTCCAACGCAATCATTGCTTACTTAGCGCGTCAGTACGGACCACATTGGTACCCCAGTGATGCTCTCTCAGTCGCGCATATTCAAGAGTGGTTGGCTATCTCAACCAAAGAGCTGGTTGAAGGTCCGGGCGCTGCTCGCTTGGTGAATGTGTTCAATGCTGGCCTCGATCACAAAGTCGCCATAACAAATAGCCACGATTTACTTACCGTATTGAATGGCCACTTGGCAGAGCGTCAGTGGGTTGCGACAGAGCAAGCTTCCATTGCGGATATTGCCTTATATACCTATATCGCTCACGCACCGGAAGGCGGCGTATCACTCGCCTCTTACCCCAATGTGCAATCCTGGCTGACGCGCATCGAAGGCCTTCCTGGTTATGTCGGGATGGCAAAAACTGAAGTCGGCTTATTGGCGTAGATGGCTCGCACTGTTTCGCCATCTGTCGAACAAGGCTTTGAAAAAACGAGTAGCACTTACTCACTTGTGGCGCCCCATTTAGATTGACGTCGCCACGACAACTTACGAACAGAAAAAGGATACGATTATGAGTTTAAAATTAAGTAAATTTAGCGCTTTAGCGGTTTGCCTAGTGGTGTCATTGAATGCAATGGCAGAAGGACAGGCAGATAGATTAAACGAACATCGGAAGCTCAAGATTAGTCATTCAGAACAGCATATGAGCCCTCACCAGAGCGCAGTGACGCACATGGTAGGGATGAGCGAGTCCTCATCAGACATCCCTGCGCACAAGCTCAAGTACACAGGAGGTTTCGCACTGAAAGAGTATCCCCAAAAGACGGCTCATCAGCGCAAGTACCTTGTATTTGGTAGTAATAATTAAGACTTAGTTTTGAGAAGCCCTTTCATCGCATGGACGCCCATTTGCGCCACTCCCCGTGGCGCTTTTTTTTGCTTATCTTTTTTAAGTACGAACGATCATTCGCCACTCAATGGTAAAGCTTCCTTAAGATACGTCGAATGAAAGTCTACTTGTTAACTAGCGATTATTTTCTTGGGGGGGATTACAACTTCAGTTTGATGTAACTCTAAAATAGAGATAGGGCTAAGTACCCACCCTAAAAGGGCAAGCTGCAGTTGCTGTAGGCGCATATCGATGGAGAATCCTTCGATTGCTAGGCACCACTATAACGCTCGCCAATAGCGAATTTAGCTATGACTTCTGATTTTAAAAATTCGCCAAACGCTTATCAGCGCTTTCCAACTTAAACATTTACCAATCAGCAAAGATAACTAAAAGACTGATTTCCTCGAAATTATTGCAAAACCCGAGATGATGCTACTTTTCAGCAAACCACTGCTCAAGATATTCTATACATTGAACAATTTTTGACGGCACAAAATGTCGCGCAGGATACAAGGCGTAAAGTATGAGATTGGGCTTCTTCGAATCAGCCAAAACCTCAACAACCTCACCTTTTTCTAAGGCCTCACGACAAACAAAGTCTGGAATAAAACCAATCCCTTGACCCCGCTTGATTAACTCCATCATAAACATCGTATTGTTAACACGCAGTGTTCCTTGAACGGTGACACCGTCCTCAATTGGCCACATATCTTTCCCTTGGAAATAACTGTAGACAAAGCAATTGTGCCCTTTTATATCTTGGGGCAAGTTAATTGCTGGATGATGCTTAAAATATTCTGGCCCCACGCACACATGGTACTTAAAGCGAGTTAGTGGGCGGCCAACATAGTTCGATTCTATTGGAAAACCAGATGCCCGAAAGCCTAAATCAAAACCCTGTTCTACTAGATCAATATTTTCATCGCCCAAGTGAATATCTAACTCGATATCTGGATAAGCCTCCATAAAATCAGCAAATAATGCCGATAAGTCAGTAATACCCAGCGCCATAGGAGCATTTATCTTTAGCTTCCCTCGGGGATGCTGTTGCAAGTCCTGCACAAAATTATCTGCATCATCCAGCTTTTCCAGAATTTCTCGAGCTCTTTGCAAATAGCCCTCACCAACATGCGTAAGCTGGACATTACGTGTTGAACGGTGCAGTAAACGAGCACCTATTTCTGCTTCAAGGCGACTTATTTCTTTACTAATCATGGATTTGGAGAAATTGGATTGCTCTGCTACGCGGGTAAAGCTCCCTAAATCCGCCAGGCGCACAAATAATTGGATTGCTCTCAGTTTATTCACGAAATTGACTCATAAAACTATTTATTCAGGGCTGATAGGTCGCCAAACTGTTCTCAATATGGAAACATTTAGTTCTTATTGTAGATATATATGCACATTAATTACAGAGGTAAGCTCTGTTTTGTCGCTGTCAGGAAGCTTTTAAGCGACAGGTACGCAACATATCTCTGAATTTAATGAGGATTAGCAGAATGTACACACTATATTACCTCCCAAGCGCTTGCTCCCTAGCGACTCAAGTCGTTCTCCATGAGTTAGGCCAAGAAGTTGAAATTATTGATAAGCGAAAGGTGGATCACTTCACCGAAATAAACCCTGTTGGAAGTGTTCCAGTTCTCTTTGATGACAGCAGATCACTGCGGGAGGGAGCCGCTATTCTGTTATACCTACTTAACAAACACCAAAACACCATGTTACCGACTACAGGAACCGCGCGTGAACAGGCGATCCAAGACATCATGTTTGCCAATGCCACCATGCACCCTAAATACAGCCTTTTATTTTTTATTGATCAAAATATCAATGACGAGAAGGCTAAACAGTCAGCCTTCAGAGCCGCGGAACAAGCTATCAACGCTCTATGGCAAGTGGTAGAGAAGCAATTGTCAGATCAGGAGTTTCTTGGCGGCGACGAACCTTCCGCTGCAGATGTTTTGCTAGCAGTTTATTCACGCTGGGGAAAAAGCTTTCCCGTTAATATTACGCTAGGCGCCAATTCCGAGAAAATGGTGGAAACCGTTTTATTGAGACCGAGTTTTCAGCGAGCGTTAGCGGCCGAGGAGCAACACTCCGCTTCCTAGTCGACCCACACACTTGCTAGTTCAATCATTGCTCTAGAAGGGCAATGATTCGAGGAAACTATTATGGGAAATACGACATCTTCCGACAACTTAGGTGTAAATGAATTCAACTTAGTAATTGCTCTCATAGCCGACTACTGCGATGGTTTACATTTCGGCGATGTAGAAAAGTTGAGACGTATCTTTCACGCTGACGCATTTTTAAAAGCACCTGGTTTACGCCGCAGTCTTGAAGAATGGCTTAGCGCAGTTGCCACTCGGCCAGTACCTCATAAGGAAGAAAGGTGTTTCGAGTTCAAGCTACTCTCTATCGAGATTATACAAGACCAAGCCATGGTGAAACTGGAATGCCCACTATTCGATCATTTCTATATGGATTATCTGGGGCTGCTGAAAGAAAACGGATGCTGGTTAATCGTCAATAAAATGTACACAGATTTGCAGGAGGATAATTCGTGAAAAACCTCAAAATAGAAATGGTGCACGACGTAGTCTGCTCTTGGTGCCCAATTGGATACGCTAATTTACAGCAAGCTCTTCGTAACCTGAACATTGACGCAAATATCTTTTTTTTACCATCGGAACTTAACCCTGATATGGGGCCAAACGGTGAGAATATCGATGAGTACCTTTCTCGGCGTTACCAATGGACGCAATTGAAGCGCCAAGAATATCGTATACACCTATTAGCGGCGGCTGGGCAAGCCGGTGTAGCTATGGACTTCTCTAAACGCACCCGTTACTACAACAGTAACAAAGCACACCGATTGATACATTGGAGCGAAGCACACAACAAACAACAGGCCATGAACGAATTGCTGATTGGTGCGTATTTTGAACGAGGCCTTGATATTAGTAACACCCAAGTACTGCTGGGGTTAGCTGAAAAATTGGTCCCGGACAATTCTTCAGCAGAACTAACAGTTATGTCGCATGAGGTAGATCATCAAATGCGACGTAAGCAAAAACGTGTTGATCAATTAGGGCTAACGAGTGTGCCTGCATTTATTTTTAACGAAAATAAGTTGGTGAGTGGCTCTAATTCGGTTGAATACTTTGAACAGACAATAAAAAGCCTGCACTAAAACGATACAGTCAAGCCATGCTATTGCAAATAAAACCCATGACTCCAAAAAAGAGGAAACACCATGCCATATGTAAATATCAAAATAACGGATGAAGGCGTTACTAGCGAACAAAAGCAAGCGCTCATTAAAGGTAGCACTCAACTCTTAGTCGATGTGCTCAACAAAAAACCCGCAACCACATTTGTCGTGATCGAAGAAGTCAACACCGATAACTGGGGGATTGGCTTCGATCAGGTAACAAAGCTTCGTCAAATAGACAATAAATAAGATGCCATCGATATATATTTTGGGGCTAAATGAATTCCCAGTATCGATCGAGATGTTTGTACTAACTTAAATCGCCATAGACGGCATATGGAAGTTTCACGCTAATTCACTCGCGTAGCCATGAATCGTGACCGGCGACATGCGTTAAGACCAATATGGAAATATATGTATAACACTATTTTTTACTCATCACTTATGTTGTTTGCCGGCATGGGAATACCTGTGATGGCCGCATTAAATGGCGGCTTAGGCAACCAACTTCAAAGCCCTGCACTTGCTGCAGCTATATTATTTTTAGTCGGGCTAGCAATTTCCATTGCTTATCTTTTAATAACCGAGGGGGTTCCAACTGAATTGTATAAACCTAAGACACCATGGTACTTCTATTTTGGAGGTGTTTTTGTCATGTTTTATATTTTAAGTATTACGTGGATAGCGCCCCGTTTTGGCATCTCTAATGCGGTTTCTTTTGTATTGCTCGGACAACTAATTGCTATGAGCATTATCGACCATTATGGCCATTTAGGTGTAATACAGACCTCGTTAAGCCCTCAACGGGTCGCAGGGATAATCCTAATGGCATCTGGGGTGTTTTTGGTTGTTAGACGTTAGCTACGCACTACTCTATAAAATAGTCCCAAACTTACCTACTCACGACTTTTAGATTTGAAGAATAAGGAGCATCGAAAGTCTGAACAAAATATTATCAGGGGGATGCCTTTGTGGAATTACAAAGTTCTCCATCACAGATGACTTTAAAGACTTTTTTCAATGTCATTGTAATCAATGCCAACAGCTAACTGGTTCAGCATTTGCCTCTAATATAATAACTTATCCAAAAAACATTGAGTGGCTTTGCGGCGAAGACAGCGTCACCGTTTATGAGCATTCGACAAGGGAATTTCCCAAGTGTTTTTGTAGTATATGTGGCTCTAGTTTACCGTTTTTGAATAAATCAAAAACGGTCCTAATTGTGCCGGCTGGCTCACTTAATGAACCTCCTAAAATACAGCCACAAGCCAATATTTTTACTGCTGAAGAGGACTATTGGTTTAAGTCCGGTGCACTAGCACCATGTTTTACCGGCTTCCATACCCAAAATAAGAAAGTACAACCCTGAACTTGGATGCAAAAAAATTCCCTTGAAATGGGTATATGCTCCAACCGTTTCAGCCGATGCAAGAGAGAATCCGGGTGGGCCGACTAGAGCACCTTTCGCCTGATGATTGAGCCTTCGCACCCGCCCAACTAAAGCAAGCCTTCGAGCAGCACCGATACAATTGCATTTGAGCGATCAGAACCGGTGATGTCATCTTGCCCCTTCCCAAGACTCCCATCTAATCGGAGGGATACATACCCATGAATTAGTGACCAAATCGCAATAGCCTGAGACTCAATGTCCACCTGTTTAGCTTGAGTATGCGATGCAAGCACACTGAGCAGTTTTTGGTAGACGGTCTCCATTGCTGCATCGAGCTCAGCATTTTGTGTATCAACACAATCCTTACGCCACATCAAACTATAACGATGCGGTGAGGTGAGCGCATAGTTCAGCAGGCACTGACAAATACCATGCACCGCAGCCGACAAATCCAACGCAGGCGACACTTGCTCGTCCAGCAGGCAATTCAGGTCTGCAAAGCACTGCGTTGCCAAGGCAGTAAACAACGCTTGTTTGTTTTTAAAGTGATTGGCCGGAGCCGAATGCGCGACACCAACACGCCTCGCAATTTGCCTGATTCCTACCCCTTCAATTCCTTGCTCGTCAAGCAGCGCTAAGGCAGCCGAGACGAGCTCTGCCTTCAAATTACCATGATGATACTTAATAGATTGACTCAAAATTGACACCGTCCATTTTTACTTATATATTGACATCGTCCATATTAACATGTTTTTCCTGTAAACAAAGCCCCCATGACTCAGGGCAATCAATACGCAGGAATCCACCGATTCACAAAAGGAAAAAACTATGCAAACCGATTCCACTCTTATTTTTGTGCCTGTTTTGACACACATGCTGTTGGTTTTTGCCCTGTTCATTAAACTGGGAATCGCAAAAAACAAGGCCGTTCGCAACAAACAAGTAGACCGCGCCGCCGCGGCTCTGGATAAAAATGCTTGGCCAGAGGAGGTGCGAAAAATATCCAATAACATCGATAATCAATTTCAAGTGCCAATGTTATTTTATGCCTTAAGCTTCATTGCATATTTGAGCGGTAATAGCGGCCCGATGGTCGCTACTCTTCTTGGCGTGTATGTCGCGAGCCGCTATATCCATGCCTATATCCACATTACAAGCAACCACGTTCCACATCGTTTTCGCGCCTTCCTTATTGGAACATTATTACTACTTGCTCTGTCCATTATGCAGCTTCTCGCACTGTTTGGTGCTTACTGAGGCGATGTCATCAAGCCTAAAGGAGGCTCTATCATGACCCAAAAACTGATCATTACATTTTGTATTGCACTTTATGCGCTCGGCGTACCTTTGCTGGAAATCAACGACACCCATGTGTTCAATCCTGATTGGACTCCGCATGCACGCATTCACGAGGTCTGGCAACTACTCACAAACACTGCGATTGGCCTATTCTGTCTTTGGTGGTGTTGGGTTCGACAGGAGGTCATACTCAGCGCTGTGTTTAGCATGATTGTGACCGGTAGTTTTTTGCTTGCCTTTTCAATGCAAGATTTATACGGCGGCTCCATGAAGTATCTAGACGGCAGCGAAAAAACACTTTTTGACATCAACATCGGCGTGGTGGGTTTCGGTCTAGCCTTAATTCTCTTAGTAAGCGCGATTATAATAGAAATGATTCGGTCGCTGGATTTCGATATGGATACTATTTCCTTACCGCCAACAGCCTTGCATAACTTGATCTAATTCGCACCAAGCTCTTCTGCCCTGACCCACTTGAATACAAGTGGGTCAGGGCGATACAGATCACGCAAGTTGTTTAGCGCTAGAATATAGAAAACTCACACCCCCTAAATCAAAATCCAAACTCGACTCCGAACACGATACGGTCCGCCTGATCAAACTGACCGAACAAACCATCATTATTACCATAGAAACGATCGCCCCCCACATAAATGTCCAAGTCCGACCACGCGTTGTACGTAAGCTTTGCTCGCACTAAACCATCATCCCGATTCAGCGAATGCAGGTTACTTGCTCGCACAGTAAGCGTATCGTTGATAAATCGGTGCTCCCATATAAGCGACATCACATGCTCCGTCTTATCTTTTACGGTGCGGCCGGCCTGACCGAGCACCCGGCTTTGAAACCATTGCACGGACACGAGCTGGTCTGACCAGCCCTGGTAATCCAGCCCCAACACACTCCCCCACTGATTCGCTTTCACCACACCAGGAAGCGCGTCCTGTGCGCGGTGATAGCGGTCCGTCTCGAAGGCGAGCTCCACCCGCATTATCCAGTCACCAAGCGCTGTACTAGCCGAGCCACCCAACAAATGACTGCGCGCATAGTCGCCATCAACGACGATACGACTACCTTCCAGACGCGTACGCAGCACCGGTTCATCAACCGTGTGATACAAGTAGTTAAGCGTCATATCCCACCCGTTCCAAAACCGTGCCAATCGCAAGGCAAAGTCGTTGTTAGACGCAGCGCGAGGCGGAGCCTGCAGAGGGTTAACCTGAACTTGTGCGGCCATATTTGGTTGCGGTACGAGCAAAGGGCTGGTGAATCGAAACGGGGAATTCGCTCCGGCAAGCTCGTGTGTGGTGTTGTCGACAACCCACAGAAACTGCAAAACACTATCGTCGGGCAAGATATGTTCTACGTTAATCATCCACAATGGAATGCGGGAGTCATCAAAATCATCGAGCACGAACTCCCGGTAACTTTGCGGGTTGATCACATCCAGAAGTTTCAAGCCGTCGGCCTCCCCCCAAACGACCTGTTGCTTACCCAGCTTCCAATAGGTTTGACCGATTTCAGTTTCCCAATAAAGTTCACGTAATTCGGCACTACCGTGCCGAGCATCATGGCGCAGGCTCCGGCCTGCAGCATAAGTTGCAGGAGTCCGCCTAGCGTTCAGCCAATCTTGCCGATCAAGACTGGCTCGAGTTAGCAAGGTCAGCTCACCGGCTCCCACTGCACTATTCAGCTCGAGTTCAAGCTCTGTCATTTGCTTTTGCCAGTAGTGATCCAAATAGCTGTAGGCCATCTCTGTTTTTAACATACCGCCCACCGAAAGCGCCCATACTGGGGCAGACGCCAAAATGGCTAAAAAGGTTAAGGGCACGACGTATCTTTTGATCTTCATGACAAAACTCCTATGGCGCACCACGTTTGAGCGAGTTACGGTTAAATAGGCTGTCACTGATAGCTGAATGGTAGTCAACATCGCTAATGTGCCATTCGGTGATGTGTCCGCTCTTATGATTCTCGATTCGCAGGTTATGGCGGGTCCAAATACCGTCGACCTGCCGGACATCATCTAATACTAACGACTTGAGCAGGTTCATTCCGGAGTCCCAGTACTGAGCTTTCATGATGATCCAATTGTCAGGATCTACCCATGCTTGCACCTTGCCATAGCCCAACTCCCGAGCAATCGCTTCGGTACGGGGCAAAGACTCTAGCAACAGCCGTTTGTGGCCATTGATCGTTTTAATGCCAAGTGTTTTAAACTGGTAATCTTGTAGGTCAAACTTACCTTCTTTTTTCATATCTTCGTAAGTCAGGTCTGTTCCTAGAAAATAGTCCCCACGGTCTGAGGCTGAGATTCGGCGAGACTTACGCAGGGCCGGTAAATATAACCATTGGTCGTCATCCACCTCTGACTGCGGATAATCGTAGGTCAGAAACGCCGTATCCTTGACATTGCGCGGCTGCAAATAAAACAAAACAGTACGCTTCTCTTCACCAATGTATTTGCGGTATATCACTGCCTCGCGCACCCTGGCCTTGCCGTGCTTGTCTGTGAGCGTCATCGAAACCTTTGAAAACCGCACATTGCCTTCGTCCACCTGATTAATCTGCTCAGCGACCCACCGGCCTTCTGGCAGCTCGCTCGCAATTAACTGGGGACTTAAAAAAATAACGGTAGTGAGCAACGCAGCACCCATCGTAAGCACCGTGATGGATGCGCTCTTCTCATGATCGCGCTTCGGAACGTCATTATGGTTTGGCTGTTTGCCCGTAATAAAGCGAGGTTTGAACAGTAAAATCATCGCTGGCAAAAGCGTCATACTGATCAAGAAACTAGTGACGACAGATAGCGCCACAATGTTGCCAAAATTATTCAAGGGAACGACTTTGCTAGAAATCAAAACCCCAAAACCGAAACCAAT
The DNA here is from genome assembly GCA_913020045.1 of uncultured Oleiphilus sp. GTDB lineage: Bacteria > Pseudomonadota > Gammaproteobacteria > Pseudomonadales > Oleiphilaceae > PZPK01. The sequence goes on along the minus strand of CAJWBE010000012.1, from coordinate 30,369 downwards.
AGCCAGCAAGTTGAAAAACAAGGCGCGTCCTGTTTTGGGATAAAACTGCTTCAGCGCTGTCGCAATCGAGCCCGTCTCAGCAAAGAGAGCCTTAATCCGGTCGATAGTGTGAATGGCAAAATCCACACCTAGGCCAATGGCCACGGCCGAGAACATGGAAGTGCCAATTCCGAGGCCGATATTCAAGACTACCATCGCGGTATAGACCAACAGAATACTGGTCGCCACTGGAATCAATGCGAACGTACCTGCAACCACAGAGCGAAACAACAGTGACGACACCAGCCAGACCAAAAACAAGGCAATGCCCATTCCCAGAAAGTGACTACGCCCTAAATCTTTGATCCAATGATAGGTTAGGTTCACTCGCCCACTTAGTGTCGCAGTAGCAGCCTCGTCATTAAAAACAGTGTCGATATAGTCTTGCATCGCCAGAACCACATGCTTGTTGTCAACAAAAGCGCCCTCGTTCATAAACAGACGCACATTGGCCAAGCGATAGTCATAATCTACCTCTTCTTCGAAGTCGGTGGGCTCTCCAGAGGTCGAATACAACAGAAAATACTGTGCTATCAAATCACTATTGTCGGGCAACGAATATAACGCTTGCTGGCCTTCATTCAATGCTCGATTCATTTGTTTAAGGTAATCGACAATGGAAACTGAACCCTGCACATGCGGTAAGGTTTCGGCATAGTGTTGCAAAGCTTCTACTTTATTGAGCACCGAGGGTTCAAAAATTCCCTCAATGTACGGAGTCTCCACCACTACATCGAGATAATTAGTCCCGTCAAAACGTGAGTTGATTTCCTTATCTGCCTGATACAGTGCTTCGGATGGGTTAAAGGAGTCGATACGGTCATCATTCACCACGAGGTTTTGTGCAGAAAACAGCCCCAACGTAATCACCATGAAAGAGAGCAAGACAATACTTTTGGGAAAACGCATCGTGAGCCTGCCCAGCTGTACCATGGTTCGTGCAAACAAGTCGCGCTTATTGCCTTCGGACGACGCGGTGAGTTTCTCCGCAAGACGTGGATGTATCGGGGTTTTTGTCACAGCCATGGCCGCCGGCAAGAACAACAAGGAGTACAACCATGCGCTGGTGACACCCAGCGCAGTAAACAAACCAAAATATTTAAACGGGGGCATGTAAGCCGCAAAGTATAAGCCTAGAAAACCGGCCGCTGTGGTTAATGTGGTCAAGGTAATAGGCCGCCACATCGAAACCATGCTGGCAACGATGGCATCGTTAACTGACTCCTTTGGATAGGCCGCCCGGCGCTCAAAATATTCGCTGTAAATATGAATACTATCGGCTACGGCGATGCCTATCAGAATGACAGGCAAGGCATTGGTGATCACAAAAAAGGAAACACCCGTTGCAGCCATGGCCCCGAACGTAATCAGAGCTGACGCAAGAATAATCACATTCGCCAATAATGTGGGCGCAACACGCTGAAAAGCGATAAAAACAATCAAGGTGATGATGAGTGCAGCGATGGGGTTCAGGCGGCTTGCATCAGAGTCTATATAGCTTCCAAGATATCCGGAAATCGCACCCTCACCGGCTACATGTAATGTAAGCCCCTCAGCCAAATTAAGCGTTTTTAGCTTCGCCTCTAATGCCTGATAACTGGCCTCAGCCTGACCGTCATCAATCAGCTCGACCACTATCAAGGAGGCGGTTTCATCATTGGCTACGAGCGTACCTTGATATAGCGGGAATGCGCGAACCGCATCTCGCACGATGTTCGCTGTTGCCTGAGAATCTACCTGCCCTTCAAAAAATGGCTGCACCTCCATTCCATCATCAGTGCCGACTATATTGTTTTCGGTCGCCAAGCTGGTAATGCCATCAGGGTCAACGTTTTCAACTAGGCGAACCGACTCGGAAATTGACTGAATTGCATTCAAACCCTCTGCCGTAAAAATTGTTTCCTCGGCCACAACCGCAACAACCATAGGATCACTTAATCCAAAGGTTTCCCTAACTTTATCTTTATATATCAACGCTGGATTATCATCAGCTAGAAAAGCGTCTGCACGCGTGTCTTTCTCTAAGGAAGGCAGAAAAGACCCGAACAGCAATAATAATGCTAAACCAATAGCAAGAATTCGACGGGGGTGTGTCACGACCCACCTGAAAAAATCTTCAACCATACTTGGGGGCTGTCTGTTCATTTTTATCTCCAAATCAAATATTTATGTGTATGCATGTTTTTAAGCCATAAAATCAACAACTTTTTTCCATACCTGAGGCTGCCGAACGATCGCCCTGTGGCCATAACCATCGGTGACATATAACGCTGCCGACTGCCACTCTTCTATAATTTTCTCCGCGTCTGAAAAAGGAATTTCCAGATCAGCGCGGTCATGAATGACCAAACCTTTCGCTTGGGTATTGCGGATATTGCAAGCCGTGTTCAAGGCCCAGGCAGGTTTGCCCACCGCTTGCTCGATAAGCCCGATAAAACGGTGTTTACTGCGCTTAGGCAACCCCACGAAACTGGCAAACCGCTGCAGTACGCCTTCGATCGAAGACGGACTCGAAATCAATACCACCCTCGAAGGATCTATACCTTCGGCAATGGCCGTGGCGACGGCATTCCCTCCCATAGAGTGCCCAACCACGCCCTCGAAAGGCCCTAGCGTCTGGTATGCGCTGGTAACAGCTTGGGCGAATAAATACGGGTTCGCCCTACGGCCTTGCGAATGACCATGGGCAGGCCCATCAATCGCTATCACCTGATAACCCGCATTCACGAGCTCATCCACAAAACCTGACATCTGTGTCGCGCGGCTTTCCCATCCGTGGACCAACAGAACTTTCCGTTCTGACTCTCCCCATGCAAGGGCGCTCAAACCTTGGCTATAGCTCATGCGCCGCCCACGCGTTTCCATTTGAGCTTCCCAATCTTTAACCGGGTACCTACGCGGTCTCAAGAACAACCCTCTCGCCTGCTTGGCGGCAAATGATGGAAAAATCGCACCCAAAGCACGATTTTTAGTACGAAATAACGTCAATGCAAAATTAGTCATATATATCTCCAGAGCATGCATATGCATGTATTTATAGTTTAAAAAATTAACCCTTCAACCCAACGACTGCCTCACTTACTTGCAGCAACGCAATTTTGCCCTCCCCTCCCAACCGGGAGGAAACATGTGCTTGAGCGGCGCCCCACAATGGCTCCGCTTTTCGGAATAACTGCTTACCACTATCAGATAGCTGCAGCTGTTTTTGACGACGATCAATACCGGCACTCACTGCTACGTAACCATCCCGTATCAGTGGTTTGAGAGCACGCGACAAACTAGTTTGGTCTAGCACCAACACGTCTTGCAAGTCCCGATTAGTCGTTTGCTTAAGAAAACGAATCGCCCTTAGTATTGAAAACTGGCTAGTCTTCAATCCAATAGGAGACAAGTAACTGTCGTAAATCTGACTTAGTACTCGGTTCGCTTTACGCAATTCGAGATTGAGGCAATGTTCAAATTCTTTCATGAGCATCAATTTACATGCATATGCATTTAACGTCAAGAAAAAATACGTAATATCCTAAGTTGCCTTTATTAATTCTGTACCACAGGCTCTTCCATTTCACCGGCTGCATTGATAGCTGTACGAATTATAGAGTCAGCGATGACCTGAGCAGTGCTATTAGAAGCCACTGCCCTAACCATTGTTAATCCTCCAATTAAAACACTTAATAAGCTCCAAGCCCTCGATAAACGCTCTTCATGCGAATTTCCACTGAGACCTTGAGCAATTAGCGTTGTTATTTCGATCATTTTTTTTTCGTATAGTGCCTTTAATTCGGGTTTAGCACGAACAACTTCGGGTGACAGTGTGGTCATTGCACAACCACCTGAAAGGTTATCTCTATGCGTTTGGCCCAGATAGTACCCTGAGAAAGCGGCAACCCATTTTGTACCATGCTGAGCTTGGAAGTCCGGAATAGCGGTGATTACCTCATCGAGACCCAGTAATAAGGCGGCTTCAAATGCACCATCCTTTGACCTCAAGTGAGAATAAAAGGCCCCCGAAGTTACGCCTGCCTTTTTGGCTATCCCATCGACTCCAATACCTGAAAAGCCATTGCTGCGAAAGCCCTCACTTGCCGCGACAATGATGCGTTGTCTTGTTTCTTCTTTTTTGCTTGCTTTCATCGTTTCAATATCCTTAAGCACTTCATGTAAGCCAATTCTAGCTATTTTCGAACCATAATTATAGCGATCGCTATATTTTAGTTGACAATATAGTGATCGCTATATACCGTAGCGCAATCAGAATATAACGATCACTATATTTTGATAGCGCACTTGAAAGACCGAATAGATAAGGTCGATCACAAACAACCAACTTAACGATTATTGGAGAACACCTTGCCATTAACTCTCACACTTACTGAAGGCGTTATACCTCTGGCTTCAGTCAAAGAAGCAATTTCAAAAATTACTGATTCAATGCTTACGCACCATGGGCTCTTAGGTAACACAGTAATGACACCTAATATTACGGCTCATGTTTCGATATTACCTAAACAAACAACATTTTCGGGCGGAAAGCCCTTCTCAGGTGTTTGGATGGAATGGAAAGTACCTGCGTTTGCTTTTGCTTCAAGAGATATTCAATTGGCACATTTTGCTGAAGCAACTGAAATTATTCGGGCGTTGTCAGGTGGAAAGCAGCCGGTAGAAAACATTTACACAAATGTCATTCATACAGTAGATGGGTCTTGGAATTTTAATGGAGTAGCTATGACCGATGAAGAAATTGGTGCAGAAATTTCTAGAGGCTAATAAGCCGTTTCTATTGTCTAGAGAGTCATTCTTAACCACTTTAATATTTTAAAAGAGAACTCATATGTTTAAAAAAATAGCAGCAGTAAGTTTGTCAGTTATTGTATCTTCAGGTGCCATTGCCGGACAAAAAATATGTACACCAATAGGTGGCGTAGCCATGCCAACATTCTCACCTCAAACTGATGGAACGATCAGAATCACCGCAGCATTGATTGGAAGTGTTAGCGCAGCCAGCGGAACCATTACGGCTCAACGAGAAACCAAGAGCGGATTGGAGATGGATTTGAATCACTATTTTCTGAATGATAGCGGCGGTTCTTTTCACACGGTAGATCATGCTGATTTAACAGCTGTTCCGGGTAAAAATGGTAATTTTATGATTGAAATTGATTACTCCATTGAGAAAGGCTCAACCACTGGAACATTGAAAGGTTACGAGGGAAGTTTTAAAAGTTACGGCTTAGTCGATTTGAATAATATGGAAGGACTCGTTCGTTACAGTGGCGAAATATGTAAATCTTAATGCAGTTGAACACATCGCTAGCCCCAATCAAATTGTAAGGGCTAGTGATGTTTTAAACAGGATTAAACGGAGAACACTTTGATGAATAGAATACTTCATACGATGTTAAGAGTATCTAACATTGAAGAGTCAATTAGGTTCTATACGAAAATAATGTGTATGGACGTACTCAGAACTTTTGATCAACCTGATCAAGGGTTTTCCTTAACTTTTTTGGGGTATGGAAAAGAGTCTGAGACATGTGTTTTAGAGTTAACTTATAATTATGGTGTTCATAAGTATGAATTGGGCAATTCATTTGGTCATATTGCGATTGGCGTTGATGATTGTTACGACGCGTGTAGTCAGATTAAAGCATCAGGCGGCAACATAATTCGTGAAGCCGGACCACTGGCTGGTAGTGATGAAATAATTGCGTTCTTGGAAGATCCTGATGGTTATAAAATTGAACTGATTCAAAAATAAAAATCATCTTGAAGAAACGCAGCTAGACAAGCCAATCAACTTCGCGCCTGTGGCGCACTTTCGAGATAGCATTGAATGCGCGGATCATATCGCCTTTTTCTACCCAATTTGGTGGGAGCAATGCCCGCTATACTCAATGGCGCTCTAGGTCGGGTCTTTTTACAAGGGTTTGCGTTTGAGCATCATGAAAAATCGCAATTTTGGGGTCGTTTGCTGGAAGACAGAAGCGCTCAGTTATTCACAACGATGGACACACCGCCAAGGTATTTTCGTTTGACCTATAGAATGCTCGGCCATAATCAAATGAAGCAAACTATCCTTGAATTGTGCGGCATTAAACCAGTATAAATTCACTCACTTGCTCCATTTCGATATGCCTGACCTGAAAGAAAGACAAAGTGGGAAATACCGCGAGGCAATATGGCGGCGCAGCCTAACAATTACCTGCAAAAAACGCTTGTTTTGCTGCCTTCGGCGCTCCCTTATAGCGGCTCGGGCTGCTCCTGAAGCAAGACCGTTAAATTGCATCGAGTATTGATCCGTAACTGTCAATATTTGTAAGGAGGCATATACAGGGCATAAAAACCTATGTACACCTGCGGTCAGATAGAGTGCATACCTGCGTAAATCTGACTTAGTACTCGGTTCGCTTTACGCAATTCGAGATTGAGGCAATATTCAGATTGCGCAATACTATGAACATACATGCATATACATTCAAAATATCAAGAGTAAGCTCTAAAACATTGGAACCGAATGACTCTTATCATTCACAACCACAGAACAGATCGATAGTCATGAAACGCCGACGACTCTGATAAATCTCGAAGCAATTCTATTTTCTTTTCTTATAAGATAAGAGATGCTGTAATCGAAATAACTCAGCTCTCGAAAGGTAACTAAACATGACCAAATCTGGCTTGCCCGACGACACTGAGTCTCTAAAAAGCAGGTATGAGCTGATCCTAACATCCGTTGGCGAAGGCGTTTATGGGCTCGATAGGCGAGGATATACAACCTTTGTTAACACCGCTGCCGAGCGTATGACAGGCTGGCCGGAAGCCGACCTAATTGGCAAGGTTGTTCACGAGTTTCACCATCACTCCCATGAGGACGGTACCCACTACCCAAAACATACCTGCCCGGTATATCAGACGCTTCAAGATGGCTTACAACGAGAGTGTGACAATGAAGTGTTCTGGCGCAAGGATGGCTCTTCATTTCCCGTTGAATATATTGCGACCGCCATCAAGCGCCACGGTGATATTGTGGGAGCTGTCATCGTATTCAAAGATATATCCGAACGCAGACAGTCCGAGCGAGACCTGAAAGCCGCTCTGCAGCAAGTTAAGCGCTTGAAAGAGCAGCTACAGGCAGAAAATCGATATTTAATGGATGAAATCCAATCGCAACATAATTTTTCGCACATCGTCGGCCAAGGACCTGCCCTAAATCAGATTCTGACGCAAATCGAGCATGTTGCTCCGACTGACTCAACTGTCCTAATTCAAGGTGAAAGTGGCACAGGAAAAGAGCTTATCGCGCGCTCCATCCATAGCGCTAGCAAAAGACACAACCGCCCCCTCGTAAAAGTCAATTGCGGAGCCATGTCTGCAAGTCTGGTTGAAAGTGAATTATTCGGCCATGAAAAAGGCGCCTTTACAGGTGCAATGAAACAACGCATCGGCCGTTTTGAACTCGCTGACGGCGGCACCTTGTTTCTGGATGAAGTGGGTGAGTTGCCACTCGAGATACAGGTCAAGTTGCTGCGTGTCCTGCAAGAGGGTGAATTCGAACGCTTGGGAAGTAGTACCACTCAGCAGGTAAATGTTCGGATTATTGCGGCCACGAATCGCTCGATGCAGGAGATGACTGAGAACGGGGAATTTCGCCGCGACCTGTATTATCGTCTAAGTGTTTTTCCAATTAATGCGCCCTCTCTGCGAGAGCGAAAAGAAGATATTCCCATGCTGGTCGATCACCTCCTTAAAAAATTAAATCATCGACTTGGCAAACAGTTTCTTCATGCGTCAAACGCAACACTTGAGCAGCTCATGCAGTATGACTGGCCAGGAAACATTCGCGAACTCCAAAACGTATTGGAGCGAGCGGCCATCGTTTGTTTACCTCCGACTCTGGTGGTTGCCCCCCTGCACTTGCCGGCAAGGCTCTCGGCACCGCTAATAGAACGCCCTACTATGACACTGGCGCATGCCGAGAAAAGCTACATTGAACAGGCATTGCAGGCAACAAAAGGAGTCATTGGTGGCAAAAAGGGGGCGGCTGCACTATTGGATCTTCCACCGAGCACACTCCGTTCAAAATTGAAAAAGCTAGGCATTAGAACCTAACGACTATCCGCCCCGAAATCACATCCAAAGCGCTAGCCCAGCTGCTCGCCCTCGAAAGATATCCACCCATCTACTCGCAAAAACTGTTTTATGATTGCTAGGCACGACATGCCGCCTATGCGCGATATATCGTGTCGATATATCGCGCATCAAAGCATCCCTCAAGTTAAAATTTAATATTTTATTAGTATTTTCAAATACTTAATCTATTCACTACGCATGGCATATGCATTGCAAAACAAGCTGTAATCACGCACCGGCTTCGCGCAATATCGTTGTGAGTAGCGTTTAAACCCTCTCATAAGTGCCATTAACACCATGTATCATTACAACGAAAACGATCGTGCCGACCTTCAGGCACGAAGACAGATCTTTCAGCATCAGCTGCAACGCTATTTGGACGGAAAGATCAGTGACGAAGAATTTCGCCCCATTCGTTTAAGGCAAGGCCTTTACCTTCAGCGCCACGCTCCCATGCTGCGAGTCGCTGTCCCTTACGGCATGCTGTCGTCGTCCCAGCTGCGTGCTCTTGCTCGGATCGCACGGCAATTCGACCAAGGCTTTTGCCACATTTCTACTCGCCAAAATGTGCAGTTCAATTGGATTGCCATGGAGGATATCGCCGAGGTACTGGGTATGCTTGCCGAAGTCGACATGCATTCAGTGCAAACTAGCGGTGACTGCATTCGAAATATCACCTCAGACGCCTTTGCAGGTGTTGCACAAGACGAATTGATTGACCCACGCCCTTACTGCGAACTGATTCGGCAATGGTCTATCGGGCACCCAGAGTTTGCTTACCTACCACGCAAATTTAAAATAGCGATTACTGGGGCGAAAACCGACCGCGCCATGCTGCAGGCCCATGATATTGGCTTACGAGTCCAACAGCACTCGCAATTGGGCAAGGGCTTCGAAGTAATCGTTGGAGGTGGACTTGGCCGCACGCCTGTGATCGGCTCCACTCTGGCTTTATTTGTGCCTGAGCGGGAAATTCTGGCTTACCTGACGGCGATTATTCGTGTCTACAATTTGCATGGCCGCCGCGACAACAAGTATAAGGCGCGGATAAAAATCCTAGTCAAATCTATAGGCATACAAGCCTTCAAAAAACAGGTAGACGAGGAGTTTAAACACACTCAAGAAGAGGTTTCTTTCCTTTCACCTTCGCGCATCGATTCAATTGCTACGCATTTTCTGCCTCCGCCCTATGAACAGCTCGACTCAAGCTATGCCGATCTTTTTTTGATTACCCTGAAGCGCAAAAATCCGTCTTTTTCACGTTGGCTGAAACAGAACACTCATGTCCACAAAATAGGTGGATATCGCTCCGTTACACTCTCGCTCAAAAGCCCGAATAATGCTCCAGGTGATGTCTCAACAGACCAACTACTGGCAATTGCCACGCTCGCAGATCAGTATTCTTTCGGCGTCGTTCGCAGCACCCATGAACAAAATTTAGTACTTGCCGATGTAAGGGAAACCGACCTATACGCCCTCTGGAAACACTTGATTCAAAAGGATCTTGCTGCACCTACTATCGGAACAATTCATGACATAATCTGCTGCCCCGGCTTAGATTACTGCAGCCTAGCCAACACTCAATCAATCCCCCTAGCACAAGCGATTCAAACTAGGTTCGAAAACCTTGACTATGTCTATGACATAGGCGATTTGAGCTTCAATATTTCAGGCTGCATGAACGCCTGCGCGCACCATCACCTTGCCAATATTGGCATTCTTGGTGTACTCAAAAAAGGGGCGCCATATTTCCAAATTACTTTAGGTGGAAGAAAAGGCAATGAATCAACTCTTGGAAAAATACTAGGCCCTTCCGTCGCCGAACATGATGTTCCTAATGCCATCGAAAACATCATTCAAACTTACCTATCTCGTCGTCAAGAAGATGAACGATTCATCGACACCTATCTAAGAGTCGGCATCAACCCTTTTAAGGAGGCTGTTTATGGCCATGCAAATTAAACAGGGAATGTTAATAAAGGACCCTTGGCTAAAAGTGAATCAGCCTGCGGACAAATATAGAGATTACCCATGGTTTTCCATTGTCCCTCTAAACGGATTGCACGATAAATCACAATGGCCTCTGCCTCAAACCTGGATTGGGGCATGGTTTGGCGTGGGCACTGAACTGCAACAAATAACGGAGCTAATACTCTCTCTTCCCTTGCTAAATATTCACGTCGACTCTTTTGCAGACGGGCGGGCGTTTTCTTTGGCAAAACAACTTAGTACAGCGCTTGGGTATAAGGGTGAGTTGAGGGTTTCTGGGAATTTCCTGCTAGACCAAATGGCCCAGTTTAAAGAGTGCGGAGTGACTTCATTTTCATTACGGGATGACAGTGACTTCGACCACGCCATGTACATTTTAGAACACAGTCCAAAACGCGAATTTTAAGCCCAATCAAAATTTGCAATGTCACGACCCAATCGCTTGAGGTTAAGCATGAAAACGACAATTACTCTCATTGATGTTCAAGAACAGCAGAGCGAAACTCCAGACCAATCTAACGGCTATCTGCAGCGAGGCAAAATTTACGTACGCCGGATGACAGGATTTTTCCAGCGCATCAGGAGCGTCTCGTTATCCTTGTTAATGGCCATGTATTTTTCGTTTGCCTGGATCAGAATTGAAGGCAATCCACTCGTGCTCTTCGATTTGGAGGTGCAAAAATTTTACTTGTTCGGAGCCATATTCTGGCCGCAAGATTTCACCTTACTGGCTTTCGCATTGATTATCTGCGCATTCGGACTGTTTTTCATTACCGGACTATTAGGTCGAATCTGGTGCGGCTATAGCTGTCCGCAAACGGCTTGGTCACTTATGTTTATCTGGTTGGAGGAATTCTTTGAGGGCAGCCGACACCAGCGAATCAAACTAGATCAGGAGCGAAACAGCCTCCGAAAATGGCTCAAGAAGTCGGGTAAACATATCAGCTGGTTGATACTGGCATTTGCAACAGCCGTCACCTTCGTCGGCTATTTTTATCCTATTCGCAGTCTGACAGCTGACCTTTTCAGCTTATCATTGTCGAGTGGCTGGGCAATATTCTGGATCGCATTTTTCACCTTAGCCACATATTTAAATGCTGGTTGGTTGCGAGAAAAAGTATGCATCTATATGTGTCCCTATGCTAGGTTCCAGTCAGTCATGTTTAACGAAAACACCATGATTGTTGGCTATGATCAGCAGCGTGGTGAACCTCGCGGACATCGCTCAAAACAAAGCGAAAAACCCAATCTAGGTGACTGTATTGAATGCCAAATGTGCGTTCAGGTATGCCCTACGGGAATTGATATCAGGGATGGCCTTCAATACGAATGCATTGGTTGCGCTTTATGTATTGATGCCTGCGATAGCATTATGACAAAAATAAACTCCCCCAAGGGATTAATTCGTTACGCATCGGAAAAGGAATTCACCACAGGCAAACCACAGCGTACATTCAATATTGGAACCATTGGGTATGGGGCGGCGCTAATAATGGCGATCAGTATTTTTATTAGCGTGATGGCGCAGCGTCCGCAAGCCGAATTATCAGCATTGAGGGACCGGGGTTCGCTTTATGTTGAAAATGGCTTAGGTCAAATTGAAAACTTCTATACGCTTAAATTGGTGAACAAGCGCGAAACTAAGGACACCTTTAGATTGTCGGTGAGGAGTTCGTTTCCGGTCAAGGTCAGTCAGGAAAATTTACCTATTGGTGCTGGCGAAGTAATAACCTATACGATTATTCTTGAAGTCGCCCCAGAACAATTGTTAGAAGCAAGCAGTCCTATTGAGTTTATCAGTCAGTCTCTTACCGACCCCAACTTGCGCGCCGTGGCACAAAGCAAGTTTTTGGGCCCAGTCCACTCAACGGATTAGTACTAGGTGACATCGACAAAGCTGCACTTTCAGTATAAAGGCGTCGTGCTTACCCTGCTGGCGGTTTGTTTTTTAGCGGGTAACGGATATTTTGCAAAAGGTCTCGAAACAAACACCTTGAGCATCACCCTTATCCGCTCCTTTATCGCAGCCGCTCTGATCGGCCTGATTACCTGGGCACGGCGCAAACCTTTAACCCTCTCAAACTCGAGGGACTACGGTCTATCCTGCATAGCGGGTGCCTTGCTGGGTATACATTGGGTATGTTTTTTTTACTCGATGTATATCAGCTCGGTCACCTTGGGCATGACAATGCTATACACCTACCCAATGATGACACTCGTGATTCAAGCCATTTTTATGGCGCAGCGTCCGCCTAAGTCAAGCTGGATCATGGCACCACTGGCCTTGGTCGGCATAGTGATCATGCTACAGCTCTGGTCAGCCAATGCCGCACATAATCTGCAGGGCATCACGCTGGGGCTGATCTCAGCCTTGTGCTTTGCCGGACGCAACCTTTTACAGCAACGCTATTTAGCTGCGTATCCACCGCACATCAGCATCTTTTATCAAACCCTCGTTATTTGTGTACTAATTATGGTTCTGAATCTGTTCTTACCTAGCCCGCAAATTTCTTTTGATAGTGCAGAACATGAATGGCTCTTATGGCTGATTCTTGGCGGCATATTTACTGCTCTGCCCCACTCGATGATTGCGTCGGCCATTAACCATATTGGTGCCAGAGCTGTAGCGATAATTGGCTGTGTTCAGCCTGTAGTCGCATCCCTGCTTGCATATCACTTGTTGGGCGAAGTTGTTACCGTAAACGTGGCCATCGGGGCTGTTATTATCTTGAGTGCTGCAGCCGGGGAAGTGTATTTTTCGCTTCCGAAGAATCCGAATTGAAAAATCTCAAGTTTCAAAAAACAAAGCCTTCAACCGGATAATCCCGCCCTTTGATGTGCACAGCAAGCTGCTGCACACCCGAGTAGTATTTACGAGTCGTGATAGGTCGATTTGAATGCGCGCGCTTCAGTCTGAGCGTCGCGCATCCAGCAGGAAATTACTCACTCCACTTAAATACTTTCGGTACGGTTTTACCGTTGTTTTTTTTGAAATAAACGACGTAATCAATAATCAGTTATGGCATTTTCTTGGGTTACGCGTCGGCACTATCCTAAAGTACGCTTACGTGAAAAATGAATAACAATAGCCATATTATTAAACACGGAAGCGACAATGGGCCGCTTAAGAAGCTCTGGTAGTGACAGCTAAACCCCTCGTATTTGAGCGGTTTGCAATCCGCAAGCCAACAACCACTACCAATACGCCTGCCCATATGCTGACAGAATAGTTTTCTCCAAACCAAAAGACGCCAAGCAATAACCCAAAAATCGCTGCAACAGTTCCAAGCTGGCTATAGAAAACAGGGTTTGAACGTCGTTGAAGCTCAAAAGAGACAAGATAGGTAAGTGCTGTAAGAAAACCTTGCACCAAAAAGAGTAGCACGATGTTTGAGGGATATGCTGGCGAAATAAGCGCGGAGCCTGACGAGAAAGCGTACGCTCCCAATAACATTGCAGCCACTAGCAAGGTCCCCGCAGCTAAGGGCGTAGACTTTACGCCTTTCGGCCAAGCGATTGACCGATAAACGTTCCCAATAGAAAGCATGACTGGAATTACCATACCCAGCACATACCACAAGATACTCACCTCCGTGCTATCGGAATACCGTTGGAGAACAATCCAAATACAAGCAAACAAGGCAATGAATAAACCGATAGTTTTGAACCAAAGAAAGCGTTCAATGCCCAGTAATGTCGCAAGGGCGAAGGTAAAAATCGGAGGCAAAGCATACATAATTCCGGTAAAACCTGCTCCAGCGCGAGTCACCATCATAAAGGCAATGGCATTGGGTATCGCAACCCCCGTCAGCGCGCTCACGGTGAAGTACACTATTAGCTGCCGCTTCGGTTTAACCTGATCTTTGAGCGAAAAAAGAAGAAGAATCGTACCGGCAATTAACACTTGCCAGAATGCATAAGTGATAGCTGGAATACCCTGCGACGTTGCAACTTTTGCAAACGCCAGCATCGTTGCTATCAAAAAACCATTAACCACCAACAAGCCGACGACATGGCCTTTTGTTGATTCAGACGGTGACCCGATTAATGAAGTACGCATAACTCATTCCCCGCTAGTTGTGTTTTAGGTGGCCTACATCAACCACGAGAACTATTCTGCGCTTGTTTATTTGATCTTTAATTAGCCGTAGTAGAATATGACTCATTCCAATTTGGAAACTATCTAGGCGTGACAAAACATGGCGACCGACAAGCTTAATGCAATGAGAATATTCAGGCGAGTTGCCGAGCTGGGTAGCTTTACCAAAGCGGCCGATGACCTAAACATCACCGCGGCCACGGTCAGTAAACACATCGCTTACCTAGAACAAAGCCTGAACACTCGCCTGATTCATCGCACTACGCGGCGTATGCATTTAACTGATTCAGGGCTTATTTTTTTGCAACGCACCCGGAACCTGCTGGATGACTTAGAAGACGCAGAAATGCAAATCAGGGGCCTCCATACTCAAGCGCGAGGGCGTTTAAGAATCAATGCGCCAATGTCGTTTGGATTAACGCACATTACCGATGTCGTCGACAGTTTTCTGGCGCGCTATCCAGACATTGAAATAGACCTTCAACTAAATGACCACCTAGTCGATCTGGTTGAACAGGGAGTGGATATTGCGATTCGGGTGCGCAGTAAATTAACGGATTCAAGCCTGATTGCAAAACCCTTGAGACAATCCCGAAGTATTGTTTGCGCAGCGCCTTCGTATCTTGAAAACGCAAGGGAAATAAATACACCGGAAGATCTTGGCAAGCATAACTGTCTGCTATTTTCTCTGCATGACAAACCCCATATCTGGGCACTAGCAGATAAAGAAATTAGGGTGCGTGGAAATTATCGCGCCGATAGCAGTTTAGCGCTCCGGACCAGCCTTTTGCGGGGACTGGGGGTCGGTCTTGTTCCGCGCTTTCTGGTACAGAAAGATATCGAGAAAACCCGACTGAAGCCATTGCTAGAAAGCTTTCCTTCTAAACCCTATACCATCTTTGCCATTCTACCTCCTGGCAGAAAACAGCCAACCAAGGTCAAACTGTTTCTCGAGCACCTAGACACCCATCTCGGGGACAAACCCTATTGGGAATAACATAAGCAACCTGATCCCCGGCACAAACAATTAATTCCATTTTGGAAATAAAAATATTCCAACCAAGCCATTTATCGACACTATGATATTTTCTTAAAGTGTGACTTCCCTTAATACCGGAGGAACACATTATGAACTTCAAACAACTGATAAAAGAGAACGCATTTCATCGTATCGGCAAAACCCTCTCCCCCTCAATAATAATTTTTTCGTTGTCATTTGCTGGCATGGTCAACGCAGCCGACGTGGGCAGTAGCCCTTGGGGTAAAGACGACGAAATAGGCCGTTTAAACCTTGTCACTCCAGAGTCAAGGCGCTCCGCACTGGAAAACCTCAACCCCAGCCAGGTTTACGACCTGAGTGTTGAATACTATATCGGTATGCCTAGCTGGCAAGCCGCCGGCGACCCACGGTTTCAGATGTGGATGACTCATACACCCAAGGGCACTGCCATAGATGATCCCTTGTCGCTTGGCCGAGAAATGAATACCCATGTGAGTTATACCGGATCGGCCTTTTCCATGTACGCGCACATGGGCACCCATATTGATGCCCTCAATCATTTTGGCTTGAATGGAAAAATCTGGAATCACTTTTCGGCTGAGCAATATTTGGGCGATAGAGGTTGGAAAAAGGCAGGAATCGAAAAAGTACCGCCCATTATTGCAAGAGGAGTATTGCTTGATATTCCGGCTGCAAAGGGCTTGCAAGAACTTTCCCCCGGTTACCGGATTACGCCGAAAGACATCAAAACTACCTTGTCATTTCAACAGACCGAGTTAACGCCGGGAGACGTTGTTCTGATCCGAACCGGACGCATGAAGCACTACCATGATGCCCACAAGTACATGGACAATGCGCCAGGTTTAGGCATGGGAGCCGCACGCTTATTGGCGGAGAAATATCAGGCCATGAGCCTTGGGACTGACAATTTGAGCTTCGAGGCATTTCCCTCGGAAACCTCAGATAACTACGTGCCAGTACACACCTATTTGCTGGCCCAGCAGGGTATCACCATCATGGAACTTCTGGACCTAGAAGAGCTGGCCAAGGACCAAATTTATCAATTCGCTTTTATGGCTATGCCTCTGAAAATTCGCGGCGGAGATGCCGCCCCTATTCGTCCTATAGCCATCCCTTATAGGCACTAGCAACAAAGCTCTAAAAATCAATGCACCCATATTCAACGGAGAATATATTATGACTATTCAAGAAGCACTAAATTGGCGTTATGCAGTAAGAGAGTTTTCAACAAAAAGATTGCCGGGAAAGCTGGTAGAAGACCTTATCGAAGCAACACGTAAAAGTGCATCGTCCTATGGACTGCAGCCATACAAACTCATTTTAGTAGAGTCTCAAGAAACTAGAAGGCAACTTTTACCCTGTTCTTTTGGCCAACAAAAAGTTCTGGATAGTTCACACCTCATCGTGCTCGCGGCTCAGACCCACATAGGAGACCACACAGTAGATAGTTACATTCAAAACCTGATGGAAAAACGGAAAGTACCATTCGAAGTGATCTCCGATTATGCCTCCCATATGAAGCAAGCGATCGCGTCGAAAACAGATGCGCAAAAACAGGAATGGGCCCACCAGCAAGCCTATATTGCACTGGGTACATTATTGTCGGCGGCCGCCCTAATGAAGATTGACAGCTGCCCCATGACTGGCTTTGATAATGCGGCTTTCGATCAGCAACTGGGTCTTGCCTCGAAAGGCCTAACTAGCTCTTCGATAGTAGCGCTTGGTTATCGAAGCCAAAACGACAAAACTGCATCGTTAAAAAAGGTTCGCGTGGACTACGATAATTTTGTTATTAAGGCCTAAATGAGCCTAGCCTTCGTTCACAACAAGCTCACCAAACCCCTCCACATAAGGTGCTAACGGTGACAACTAAAAGGTTAACAATAACTCTAGTAGTCAACTATAACTGGGCACGGTTTTATCGCTTTGTCATTACGGCACTTTCAATCTTTCGACTACTAACACTTTAATTTATGCGGGAATCTAAGTACGTTTAGTCTTCGAGCAATAGTGTCGCGATCACCGATGCTTTTATGGCGCGCAGCTCCCCACGACGTCGCACCTCATTGAGTTCGCTATTTACGCGCTCAGCGAGCGCGATATGTTTACTATGTGTTGATTTGCAGTGAAAATTGAGCCAATTTTGGCAATTCTTTGCGTCTAAATTTGACCCTTTTATTGGCGATTTTTTATTTAACTTCAGGTTCTTAACGTAACCCCAATGGTGCAGATTTTGATGCAAACACCGGATCAAAAACGAATACAAATTAACACATAGGCTTCTTATCTTGAGTATCAACGGAAACCGTTGTGTTGTCGTCTAATACTGCCAATATGTCGATCTGCATGGATTAGGCGTACCAATAAATGGACAAATTGGTCTAATCCAATATTATGTATGAATATTGGTACATTTTGGAGAGTTGATATGGATTCCTGGCGTATTGTTCTTGGTAAGGCATTACGTAATGTGCGTAAGGAGAATGGATGGACGCAGGCGGACGTTGCTGCAAAAGCAGGTATCAAGCGTGCCGTTGTATCGGAGATCGAGAATGGGAAATTCTTGGGTGCAATTTCAACGCTTGATCGCTATCTAACGCTTACGCGGGTTGACCTCATTCCACAACGAATGGGCTTTGATCTGCCTCAGCTTGAGTCGCTAGACGATATATTCAAGGACGATGATGACTAATTTACCTGAGAAAATAAGAAAAGTTTCCGTATCCTCTTTTGGTAAACCTAGTGGTGAGTTATCCCAGCCCTCCCATTACCAGTTTGAATATGGTGAGCCCGCCGCGCCGGTTTCTTTGACCATGAATGTTCGCGCGGAGCCGTTTAACTCTGGTGCCATTCACCCAGTGTTTGCACAGAATTTGCCGGAGGGTTACGTACGGCGATATATCAGTGAGAAACTGGAACGACATGCAAAGGTTAACGACCTCTATTTGCTGGCATTACAGCAGGGCAAAGGTGTTGGGCATTTGTCTTATGTATCTGAGATTCCCGAGCAACAGGTTGAGCAGTTGAGTCTCGATGAGATACTCACCTGGCATGACAAAGAGCCGATTTTTCCTCAGTTACTGAACAAATTCTACTTAGGCGGTTTCGCGTCTGGCGTTCAGCCGAAGGTATTGCTCAATAATGTAAGGCTTTCGGTGAACCAGCAAGATCTTATCGTGAAGACCTTTGATGATGAGTTTCCGGATCTTACCGTCAATGAATTTGTGTGTATGTCTGCAGCGAGAGCAGCAGGGCTTAATCCGCCAGACTTTTGGTTGTCCGATGATCGCAATTCTTTCGTGATTGCGCGCTTCGATACTTCAAGCGACGGTCATTTGGGTGTTGAGGATTTTTCGACGCTGACGGGAAAGGAAAAGTATCACGGTACGTATGAGCATGTTTTAAAAGTGGTTGAGCTTTTTACGAGCTCGTCAGAAGAGGTGGCTCGAGCTTATCGTTATGTTTTGTTTAGTGTGCTGATCGGTAATGGCGATGCGCACTTGAAAAATTTTGCGTTGCAATACGATGAAGGGCGAACCAGCATTCAATTGACGCCACCCTACGATATTACGCATACCCCTATATACAAACACATTGATAACAATATGGCCTTGAAGCTTGGTGGCGCAAAGTCGTTTCCCAACCGGTCAGCGCTTATAAAACTGGGCCGGACTTTTGGCGTTAAAAAACCGGATCAGATCATTGACGAAATAGGACAATCTATTCTGGACTATCTGCAAGTATCTGATGAGGTTAAGCTGATGGAAGGCTTAAGAACGTCCATTGAAAAATCTGTTAGCCATGCATGTGCGTTTGATAACACTGCGAAAGCGTATCGACATGACAAGCGTCGAAAGTATGATTTTGGCTCAAAGAACGGCTAGTAATCACTGAACTTGCAGATTTTGCTAGAAATAAAAGTGTGACAATATGATCGCTAGCGGTTTAGCTCGCTTCTCGGTCCAAACATAAAATGTCACACTTTGAAAATTATGAGGTTTATTAAAACAGACATTTAGTCTTGCTAAGACTTTATGTTTGTAGATTTATGTCCTTTTAAATCCTTCAAAAAAATCGTCCTCAAAACCCGAGCCCCCGCTACCAAATTAAAAAGACTAATTAGCGCAATCTAATTAGTCTTTTTTTGTCTATCAAAAAAGCCTCGTAACGCCGTGCAGCGTCTCACTTATTTTACGACCAGTTAACTCTTAGACTTCGCCTATCAAGCGGCTTCCCAAACTCGTTCTGATACACAAAGTCGAAGCGCAAAATTCAATCACCTAGGCAATATTTCAATTTTGTGCGCAAACATCTTTCTTCGAATATATGATAGAAGAGGTTCTCTACCCCCCATTCAGCGAATACCAGATTATCCAACCGTCGCTTTGAGTCGGGTCAGGTTTGACTAACCTTTAGCGCTTTCCATTTCGTCATTAATGTATTTACCGGCAGCAAGAAACTGCCAGATCGCGATCATGCTAAACACGACTGATACACCCAACACCGCATAACCGACTGAGCGCGTTCCGAAGTCAGGAGTGATCACGTCACTGATAATTCCAACCAGAACAGGCCCTAAACCAAGGCCCAGAATGTTGATCGCGAAGAATAGAATCGCGGAGGCCAGTGCGCGCATGCGAACATTTACGAGCCCCTGAACCATGGCCAAACTCGGCCCCATATAAACGGTCGCCATTGCGGCTGGAATCGCGAAAAAGCATAGCACTACGTATAGCTCATCGAGCAAATAAACCAAGAATAAAAACGGTACAGCAATGGCGGCGGAGATGGCTGGAATCCAGATATACCAGCGTTTGTCTTCCCCTCCCTTTTTGTCAGCCAAGTATCCACCATACAGCGTACCTGCGCCGCCAAGAATCCCACTAATCAAGGCCAACCATGTACCGAGTTCGCCTGTTTGAATATCAAAGTTTCGAAGCATATAGGGCGCAAACCAAATTGCGCCTCCATAGGCGACCAAGGCCAAAGACGAGGCACCAAAAGAAATATGGCGAAAAGACTTCTTGCTCCACAGTACCGAAATTGACTCCTTAAACGAAACCGCATCCTCCACTTTCTCAATGGCGTCTCGGGCACCCCTGATCGGTTCTTTTATCGTGAATTGGATCAATATCCCGATCAAAATACCGGGAATGCCTACCACGACAAACGCTACACGCCAGCCGAAAAATTCATTAATCCAGCCACCGAGCAAAAAGCCAAATAGCACACCAATATTGATGCCGAGAGAATAGGTTGATAATGCCATGCCGCGTTTTTCTGCTGGATACATATCAGAGATCATTGAGTGCGCCGGTGGACTGCAGCCCGATTCACCAACACCTACACCCACTCTCGCTATTAAAAGATGAGCGAAGTTCTGAGCGAAACCACTAATCACGGTGAAGAAGCTCCAAGTACTAATCGCAATGCTCATAATATTTCGACGGACCCATTTGTCGGCGAGTCGAGCAACCGGTATTCCCATCATCACGTAGAAAAAAGCGAAGGCAATACCGGTCAGTAAACCTAGCTGGGAGTCACTCAGCAGCAACTCTTGCTTGATAGACTCCTGCAATATCACCAGTATCTGCCGGTCAATAAAATTAAAGGCATAAGCGATGGTCAACATGAACAATACATAATTTCTGTATCGCTTATTGTCATAGGGATTGTCGGTCAAGGTTTTCTCAGGCGTGCTTATATTCTGCTCTGGTCTATTGGCGAGTTTGTTTTCGTCAGTCGAAGACATAGGGGTGTACCGCGGTTCGTTATTGTTAGAATTTTACGTACGATATTTTAATGCCTGAACCAATACAGTAGACCTGCATTAGTCCGAAATATTCAACGAGACTAATGGAAGCGGGTAGCTAGCACAACCCCCCTAAAAACCTGACGAAATCTACGTATTTCATTATTTTGATGCTTTAACATCGACGCGAAATAGGCAGAAAAGACGAATATCAAAGCACGTGAACACTTGATTACTCACTTTTGGATTCTACCCAGTTTTCACGGGCAGTTTAGTTAAAGTGTAATCCCTTTGGCTTGTTTGCCATCAATAATTGACATGGAGTAAGGGGCCTATGCCAATTGATCTATATCAAAACCTATCTACCTATCTGATGTAGGCTTAAAAATATTCACGCTTCCTGGACGGACTGCCATGCCCTCATCTTTATCGCCGTCACAATCAATCCCCCTCAATCGCTCAGCTAATAAAGTCACCCTGAGCGCCAAAAATGTGGTGAAAACCTACAAAACAGGTGACGTGGAAGTGCACGCACTGGATGGGGTGGACTTTGAGCTTTATTCGGGTGAGTTAACGGTGCTACTCGGTGCATCAGGCAGCGGCAAATCAACTCTGTTAAATATTCTGGGCGGCTTAGATCTGCCTACATCAGGACAAGTACTCTATGGTGACCAGAATTTAAGCCGTGCCAGCGACAAAGAACTGACCCAGTTTCGCCGTGATCACGTTGGTTTTGTTTTCCAGTTCTACAACCTCATTCCCAGCCTGACAGCAAGAGAGAATATCGAGTTAGTCACCGAAATTGCACCTAAACCCATCTCTGCTGTGGACGCGCTCGCATTAGTGGGTTTGGAAAAACGGATGGATCATTTTCCGGCACAGCTATCGGGCGGTGAACAACAGCGCGTTGCAATTGCGAGAGCGATCGCTAAGCAACCCGATATTTTACTCTGTGATGAACCAACCGGCGCGCTGGACAAACATACTGGCATCATCGTACTAGAGGCGATCGAGAATATTAACCGAGAGCTCGGCACTTCAACGGCCGTCATCACCCACAACTCGGTGGTAGGCGCTATGGCTGATAGAGTCGTACGGATCTCCGACGGTAAAATAGCGGGTATCGATATCAACTCACAACGCCAACCAGCCAATAGTTTGGAGTGGTGATATGCGCCCGCTGGATGCCAAGTTGTTTCGAGATTTATGGCGCCTAAGAGGTCAAGTCTTAGCGATTGCGCTTGTCATCGCCTCGGGTGTGGCCACGTTGTTTATGGCCATCGCAACCGTGGAAGCACTGCAAGACACCACAGAGACTTACTATCAACGTTATCGCTTCGCCGATGTTTTTGCCAATGTGGTGAGAGCACCTGATCGAGTCGCTGACAGAATTGCTCGCTTACCAGGCGTTCAGCTGGTAGATAAACGGATCAGCGAGTTTGCTTCGGTGGATATCGAGGGCTTTGATGAGCCGGTTATCGGTCAGCTCGTGTCGATTCCACAGCACGGGCAAGCCTCACTTAATCAATTGGTCTTAAGAAAAGGCGCTTGGGTATCACTAAATCGCGATGATCAAGTGATCGTTAATGAGCCTTTCGCCGATGCTCATGATCTCTCTTTGGGTGATCGAATCAGTATTGTTTTAGAGGGAAAGAAAAAATCCTTTGAGGTGGTGGGTATTGCCTTATCCCCCGAGTTTATCTACGCCATGGGGCCTGGCGCTTTGCTACCCGATGACCATCGTTTTGGTATTTTCTGGATAGCAAAAGATGTGCTGGCAGCGGCCTATGACTTGAACAATGCCTTCAACAGTCTCAGCCTATCCCTTGCTCACAATACCGATGTCAGGCCGGTGCTCGAATCAATTGATACGATCTTGGCCCCATATGGTGGCACGAGCGCTTTAGCAAGAAAGGACCAGCTGTCAAACTGGTTCGTAATGAATGAAATCGAGCAACAGAAGTCGATGGCGACTATCTTGCCGAGTATTTTCATCTCCGTTGCCATTTTTCTTACTTATATGGTGCTATCCAGACTGATCGAGACAGAGCGCACTGAAATTGGCCTACTAAAAGCGTTTGGCTACAGTAGCTATGCCGTTGCCTGGCATTACATCAAACTCGTTTTGGTGATCGGACTTCTGGGTATTGTGATTGGTGGCGCGATTGGCTGGTTCTTTGGTCGTATTAACATTGAACTGTATGCAGAGACCTTACGCTTTCCTCTTTTAATCTATCGCCCTAGTGCATTTTCCTTTTTAATCGGCGCTGCCGTGAGTTTGTTGACCGCTTTACTCGGTGCTCTGACCGCCGTAGGCAAGGCGATTAAACTTCCTCCAGCCGAAGCCATGCAACCCCCCTCGCCTCCAATATATAAGAGTCGCGTGGGTGGTGCGAATTGGTCTCATACCTTACTGGACCAACCCACACGAATTTCCTTACGACAAATTATACGCTGGCCATTCCGGTCCTTCTTAACCAGTTGCGGAATCGGCTTTGCAGTGGGCTTGTCTGTCATGACCATGCAATGGAACGATAGTTTGGCTCATATGGCAAATGTATATTTTTTCGAAGCGCAACGACAAGATGTGATGGTGGGCATGGCACAGCCCAGATCGTTGTCGGCCATGCATGATTTTGCCAATTTACCGGGTGTTCAGCGTGTTGAACCTATGCGCTACGTGGGCGCCGAGTTTACCGTGGGCAATGTGACGCATCGAGGCGCACTTTCCGCTATTAAGCCAGATAGTCAGTTACAGCCAATTTATGATGATTCGAAACGCACAGTGATTTCTGTTCCTCAATCCGGTGTGACCCTAGCCCGAAAACTTGCTGAAAAGCTGGGCGTTAAGCCGGGCGATGAGATTGCTATTGAAATACTACAAGGGCGTCGTCCCAACATCGTTTTACCGGTCGAGAATGTGATTGAAACCTTTATTGGCATGCCCGCCTTTATTGGATTTGAACGCTTGAATGACCTTCTGAAAGAAGGCACACGAGTGGAGTACGCTAATCTTCTCGTTGACTCGGCATACGAAGCCCAGTTCAGTCGTCAGCTTAAAGACACACCCAATATCGGTGCGATTATGCATAAGCAGGCTGCCTTGGATTCATTCAACAATACTGTTATCAAAAACATGACCATTTTTATAACCATGTTTTCAATTCTGGCGGGAATCCTTGCTTTCGGTATTACCTACAACAGTGCTCGTATCTCACTATCTGAACGAGGACGAGAGTTGGCGACCTTGCGTGTATTGGGTTTTAGTCGTGGCGAAATTTCCTATGTGCTCTTGGGTGAAGTGGTTTTGCTCATTATGCTCGGTTTGCCATTAGGTTGTCTTCTGGGATGGGGCTTAGTTCTATCGATGATCTCTTCATTTGATACGGAGCTATTTAGAATACCGATGGTGATTCTACCGAATACCTTTGGCTACTCAATCTTACTGGTGATTGTCGCGACCATTTTCTCAGCGACACTGGTGCGCCGACGCGTCGATAAACTGGATCTTATTAAAGTACTTAAAACAAGGGAATAAGGCATGAACATCCCCAAACAAAGAATCATATTCTGGTCAGTCATCGGCGGTATATTTCTTATTGCCATGATTTTCGCATTCAAACCGAGGCCGGTGCCTGCCGATATCGGCATCATCGAGACTGGACCGATGCGCACCAGCATTAATGAAGAAGGTGAAACTCGCGTAGAAGATGTCTACACGCTGTCCTCACCCATTGCTGGACACTTGCGCCGCATCGAATTGGAGGTCGGCGATAAAGTTGTTGAAGAGGAGACAGTTGTTGCCAAAATCGAACCTCTGGATTCGAGCTTTCTTGACCCTCGCAGCGAAGCGCAAGCCAGGGCAGGTGTAAATAAGGCTGAGTCGGCCCTCAATCTTGCTCAGGCTGAATTGAAACAAGCCCAGGTTGAGCTGGATTTTGCTAAATCCGAATATGCGCGAATTCGCTCACTGCACCAAACGGGCACGGCATCAGAAAGAGATCTGGATAACTCCGAACGTCTATTCAAGAGCCGAAGAGCGGTTTATGCAACGGTACAGGCTGCTCTGCAAATGAGAAAATTCGAATTAGAGCGTGTCAAAGCAATCCTGATGTCACCGGCTCAATCTCAAGTGCAGCGGCCAGGTTGTGACTGCTTAAACCTTTATGCGCCGATAAGCGGTACGATTCTAGATGTCATTACTGAAAGTGAAGGCGTTGTACAAGCGGGCATGCCACTACTTGAAATTGGGGATCCGAGCAAGCTCCAAGTCGTCTCTGAGCTATTGTCGATGGATGCTGTAAAAGTAAAGGTGGGGGGGAGAGTGTCCGTTGAAAACTGGGGCGGTCAAACAAAACTAGAAGGAAAAGTAAGACGAATTGACCCAGTTGGTTTTTCAAAAGTTTCGGCATTAGGTATTGAAGAACAACGAGTCAATGTTGTGATTGATCTAATCAGCCCACATGATAGCTGGTCACGTTTGGGGCATGGCTACCAAGTCGATGTCGCAATTATTTTGTGGCAAAGCGATCAGGTACTTCAAGTTCCGCTAACATCTATCTTTAGAGACGGAACAAGTTGGGCGATATTCGCAGTAAAGGAGGGAACAGTATCAAAGCGAAGTCTTAATATCGGCCAGATCAACAGTCATACTGCGGAGGTTCTAGAGGGCTTGAATGAGGGTGAGCAATTTATTGTCTACCCTACTGATCGTATCGTTGAAGGTGTAAGTGTTGTAGAAAGGTAGTGATACGAAAGAGCGTATAAACACCAACACTAGCCGAAGCATTTCCTAAATAAATAAGCGTCTTTTATTAGAAACAGTCGAGGAAGCACTAAAAGCGAAAAGATTGCGGCCACGATCATGGCAACAGTAATCAAAAGACCCATTGCTGCAAGTGATTGAAATCCAGACAGCATTAACAAGGAGAACCCGGAAGATAGAACAAATGCGCTGGTGGTTATTGGTCTAATAACTTGACCAAGCGCATGAACAATCGTTTCTTTAGGGCTTCCAATATGCAGAGATCGCTTAATCGATTCAATCAGGTGTACCGCGTAATCTATACCCACTCCTAGCGCGATGCCTGCGACAACAGATGAACCTATATCGATAGAAAAGTCGAATATCCCCATAATGCTAAACATAATAATGAGCGTCATGGATAAAGGAATAAGACCAACGATGGACAGGATTATCGACTTTGTTGCGAGTAGCAAAATGACAGTGATAAGAATAAAAGAGACAACAATGCTGATTAGCTGAGTATCGACTACTTCAAGCGACGCATTGACGGTTTCTGCCCCATAGCTGGTATAAAGAACCTCTACGCCATCCAGCGATACTGAATCAAAATACGACTGCAATTCATGAATTACGGCCTCTGCCGTCGCAGAGCTATCATCTTTCATTGAAACGATAATGCGAGTATTGGAATGGGTCACGCCATCTACAATGGCTTCTATATCTTTTTCCGATCCAGATTCTAGAAATAACAAATACTGATTGAGACGATCTGTTTCTCGAAGATCTAAGGGAACATCAGGCCCCTCTAGCACACGATGCATTCGCTCAATAAAATCCAGTATTGAGATATGATTGGCAACGTCAGGGTGCTTAGACAGTAAGTTCTCGGCAGATGCAATGGTGCTTAGTAATGAGTGTTCAAGAATGCCATTTTGTTCTTCTGTACGGAACCAGACACTAATTGGAACGGTACCATAACCTGCGTTGATGAACGCCTCATTGTGCGTTCTGACTAACCTGTCTTCATCAAAAGCTTGAATGCTGGCCTGATCAACATAAACAGAAGGAAGCCCCCAAAAAGCAAGCGGTGCGCAAATCATGATAACCGCTATCAGCCAACGCGAGTTTGTGGCAATGGAGTTTGTTATTGTCGAGAAGGTATTTCTTTTATCTTTTTTTAGTTCTGGGAGAGAGATTTTTGATAAGAGAATGGGCAATAACGTAATAGACAGTACAAAAGCGATAAGCACACTAAAGCCGACTAGGACACCGAAAGATCTAATGTTATCGATTTCAGATAAAGACAAGGAGAAAAAACCGACGCACGTTGTAACAGAGGTTATTAGCATCGGACGGAATAACTTCGAGATAGACGCTGAAATATGTTTATGGTCTTGTAGATTCGATGAGGAACGCACATCACTAATAACATGTATCGCATCAGTGATGGCGATTGTGATGATGAACACTGGAAGAATCGTAGTGATAATATTGAAGTCAAACCCAAAAATTGGAATCAGGCCCATGGTCATCACAATAGAGGTTACAGCAATCACTGAGCAAAGGATGGCGAGCTTCAGGGACCGATAGATCACAATGAGAAGAAAAATTACAACAGCTATCACTAAAGGGAAAAACGTAGCATTGTCTTCTTCCATCACTTCAGATATAGCATCGTTTACGACAGGAACCCCCGCATAATATGCAGAGACTTGGAGCCCAGGTGTGTTGTGGATGGCTTTCTCAATGACGGCTTTGAGCTTCTTCAGAATCAGCTGGTTAGCGGCTGTGTTTTCTTCATGAATTCTTGATTCAGCAGAAACAACAAGAGACTCCCCATCTTGGCCAACCATGGAGTTAACAAAAAGAGGGTTGTAGAGAAGATCCTTCTTTAGCTCGTCTGACCAAACGTTGTTTGGCTTCTTCTCAAAATTTGGTTGCACGTAAACTTCATCTAACTCGGCGTAGACATTATCCGTGTTATAAAGCGATTTTATCGAACGCAACGGGTATAGATAAGATCCCAACAATTCATCCAAAGATGAAACTGGGTGACGTTTGATAAGATCATTGTATAGATCAATGGCAGCGTCCTTCGCAGATGTACGATGCTCAAGAGTCAAAATGTCGATGCCTGTAAAGGCTGATAACGCTTTAAGATCTATTATTCCAAGTAGGTCGATGTGGTTAAGTTGTGTATCTATTTCCTGTAGAAGTGAAACAACCTGATTATCAAATATTCCTGTCTCAGGAAAGGTCAGCAGGATAAGCGTTGTATCACGAGAACGATCGAAAACACTGTATGAGAGCAATTCATCAGCTCTTGAGGGGTGATCGATACCAATAAAGTAAGGCGAAGTATTTTTCTGAATAGAAAGACTTAGAACAATCTGTAGACACAGTATAAGTAAAATAATCAGTGAAGCGATTTTTGGGCTTTTTAAAACAGCATTGATAATTGAGTTACCCATGAAATGCGCTCCGCAGTAGTGATTGTAGGTGGTAATAAAATTGGCAATAGGTCCGATTAGTTGCTGCGTTTAGCACAACATTCGACAGAAACTCAATATGCGAAATAGAGTTGGGTGTGACCATCCCTTTTCACGATGCAGCATTGTACTGCTATAACAGAAGGTGGACTACTGAGGGATCGGGCGAGAGGTCACATTAATTAAATTAATCGGCGACTTCGTTTTTAGATCAGAGCATTGGGGGGCCAATGCTCTGATAACATTCCTTTAGGAGTCGTCAGGGTGACGAATAAGCAATGTCTTATAGCCACACTTTTTTGATTCTTCAAAGAATGTCTCTGGAGAGTCTAGAGCATGATCTCCTGTGGAGTTTAGGACAAGTGCTTCTAACAAACAGCCGGGTATATTATCGTTGCGGAAGTTGGGCATTCGCGGGTACATGCCATAGTCATCACTCGTTACAACGGTCTTCCAAACATCCACGCCCTGCTTTTGAAGCATTTCTCTCGTCGGCCTCTTTATACAAGGGTGAGTATCATCAGCGATCACCGTTCCAGGTTCAAAATGCTCAACCATTGGCAAAATATCGTCACCTCTGGCCGTCAATACTAGAACCAAACGCGTATCTTTTAGCCTCTCACCCCTTTTCGTATAGGTCACCGTTGATCCGTTCAGAAGCTCCTGCCGCTCTTCTACATATCGAGGGTCAATTGCGATTACTGTTTGAAACTGCTTGCAAAGATCCTCAATCAGCCTTGAACCGATTCGACCCGCACCGCCGAGAATAGCAATCGAACTTGCCCAAGGCTTAGAGTCCAAGTCGCTCGTCAGGGTAATGTGCGTAGCCTCTTCTAACTTTGAAGCGATCTGCATGGCAGATTCGTACATGGCAAAACGCGTTCCCATAGAGCCGTCGACCAATGGCGGAACAATCTCTATGCCTGCTTTCATCGTAAAACCAGGTAAACGGCCAACCAATGCAAATCGATTGACTCTAGGAAATTCCTTTTGCAAATCTGTGATGTATTTACTGACTTTAATGGGATCGGTCGCAAGCTCCTCCTCTGAATAGACAGACGAAACCATCACGCCACGAGACGCTTTGTCTTTGATATAAGCTGCCACTACAACTGGAGGACAAATGCGCTTAAACCAGTCTGGGAAATAGGCCCGTTGATCTCCTCTTGTTCCATATACAGCGAAAACCACTTGCGGTTTTACGAGATGCTTCAGCAAAGGCCATAGAAGATTAACGCTTAAGAATGCTGTCATCCGTGTGGCAACCCACAAGCGACGTTTTAGTGCTACAGGAGACTTACTCTTCGCTTTCTCAAAGCCGTCGTTAATAGGGTCTGGACGCACTCGTCCTATTGGGAAGGTCTCAAAGATATGATCAAGAGACTCAATCTGCGAGGACGTCGCGCTACTAAAGCGGATACCTATGACATTTTCTTTTCGATATGTAATTTCATAAGGAGTTTGTATATCCCCCGATTGAGAGCGAATAGTAATCGAGCCCTGGTCATCGAGATCTTGGGATTCAACAAAATCAACAAGTGAAATGCTAGCACCACCTACAGATAAGTTTTTAGACCGCGCAATGAACCTTGAATTGCCGGTCTCAAGGATCAAAGGCAAATTTACGTCGAAACGTTCATGTTCTCTTTTGTACTTTCCAGTGGTCAACATATGGATACATCTTCCTCAATGCCATCAATTTAGTATAGCTTTACACTCCACACTGCCTGTGCAAAAAGATACATAAAAAAACCAAGTAATTCAGGCATTAATAAGCGTTTTCTGAATCTACATCTACAATTTAATGAATAAGTGTAGGATTTGACATGATTTTACGTTCTAAAAAGATTCATCACCTAGCGAAGTCATTAGCCGAAAAATGCAATCATTGAGCCGTATTCTTCTTGGTTTTTTCATATTTAGTGTGTTTTTGCCAGCCCACTCATTTGAGGTATCTGTTGCGGGCGAAAAAATTCTTCTGGATAAAGAGCTATCCTATTATGAAGATGTAAAAGGCACGCTATCTTTCGAAGAAATAGAGAATCTTACCAAGCAGAACAAGCTGACTAAGAACCCCGGAGGAGTCCTTAATTTCGGGTTTAC
>CAJWBE010000011.1 GCA_913020045.1 uncultured Oleiphilus sp. | reverse complement strand
AAACGCCTAACGATTCGGACGACCTTAAGGCTGCTATCCATTCCTTTAGCAATGCTATTTTGGAGTTTGGCCTGAGCTATCCGAACCGTTATAAGCTTCTTTGGCGAAGGGAATATAAGGGAGAACAAACTGACGAACTAACCTTGGCAATGGATAGCATTTACGCTCAACTTACTTCGATTCTAAGCGAACACGCAAAAAACAAAGCCATAGATGTCGAGTCGCAGGCCATTGCTCTTTGGTCATTAGTTCACGGCTATGTATTGCTTCGTTTGGATGGAAATTTAACCGAAGGGTACGATGACGTTACCGGATTAAGTCGACAGGCAGCAATTATTGACGTGCTTATTGATGGGATAGCTCAATAGCCCCGAGCCGAAGGGCATAAATGCCAACGCTCAGAAACCTTTCAATGGGTAGAAAGAAAAGATGCTTTTTTCCAAGGCTAAGTGATGAATTAACATTCGATATATAACCACTAAACCAACTAATTAGAGTAGTGGCATTGCCGCGCTAAAAAACGCTCTCAACCGACTACCCCAACTAATCAAAACTCAGAACTCAGAACTCCAAGAGTAACATGGCTCTCTCATTCACTAGCTTATGCACTAGCCGTCCACTTCTCACTGCGCTGCCATAACTCTTCTGCTAGCGAATCATCAAGCGCTAGTGCGCTTGGCTCTTTTTCTTTACATTCATCATAATATTTTCCGCTGTGCTTGCTAACATCATCGCTTGTCGCACAATAAAGCGATGTCGCAGCGCCATCTTCCGAGCTGATCATGAACTTCTTCATTACCCAGCTGATGGCAGACGGAACCTGCCGCCAAACATCGGACGCGACAACGCCTGGATGAAGAGAGTAAGTAGAGACACCTGTTCCTTCGAGACGTTTCGTTAAGGACTTAGCGTGGAGTATGTTCGCCAGCTTAGACACTTCGTACTCACTAAAACCGGTTGCTGTTTTGGACGGTTTGGTTAGGGCGTCCCAATCAATCGATTTAGCGCCATAGTGAGCCTTGCTCGCGACATTCACTATTCGTGCTGGCGCGGATTCGATGACACGTTCAAGCAAGATATTGGTCCAAAGGAAGTGGCCTAAATGATTTGTACCAAACGCGATTTCAAAACCATCCTTTGTCGCTCCTTTCTTACCCGCCAATCCCGCATTATTAATGAGTAAGTGGATAGGGCGATCAGACTTAAGCAAAGACGTCGCGGACTCACGCACCTGCGCAAGTGAACCGAGGTCAAGCTCGTGAAACCTTACCTTGCTGTTTCCAGATTTGGAACGAATCTCCTCTATCACGGGCATCGTCTTTTCTTCAGAACGACATGCCAAAATGAGTTCCGCACCACGACTCGCTAATTCAAGGGCGGTTGCTCGACCGATTCCTGAGTTAGCGCCAGTAATCACCGCAACCTTGCCTTTTAAATCCTGTTTCATAAGTTTATTTGCTCATTATCGAATTGGATTAAGCTAATTATTATTGAATACACTTTTCGTTAATCAGTACTTCATGCGTTGTTCTTTGCGGCACTGTCAACGTGCATATTGGTGTCTCGAAACTTGACGTGTTGACGATACCACAGCCTGGTTAGAAAACCCGTATGATGCCAAGAAAATGCAGCGAGTAGAGTGCGGTCCCGCAGCCAGAACCTATCGGGAATTACTGCTGTCGTCTCAACAC
The DNA here is from genome assembly GCA_913020045.1 of uncultured Oleiphilus sp. Taxonomy (GTDB): domain Bacteria; phylum Pseudomonadota; class Gammaproteobacteria; order Pseudomonadales; family Oleiphilaceae; genus PZPK01. The sequence goes on along the minus strand of CAJWBE010000011.1, from coordinate 102,933 downwards.
TGCCAAGCGTCACCTCTGCCGTCACGAAGCCTTCCCCCTCACGCTTATCTCTATGCGCCAGAATTTTTCCTTGAGCATCGACAATCATCGCATGGCCTTGGATCTCGCCGTTGAACTCGTTAAAAGGATAGGGGATGCCTGGCATCTTACAGGCGAACGTATTGCAATGAGATCCATGAATCACTGGCGCGCCGATCAATAAAGCCGTTTTTTGGATACATCTAAGTAGGTTGTCCCGGTTGTAGGACTCGGTTTTTTCAACCATCCATTTAGGCCAGTTGGTTGGCATGCTCCACCAATAGGAACCCCCCATCACCACATCTACTTTTCCTTTCATGCGTTTCGCTGTTTGCGTTCGAATAAACTCCCAGCACATCGCTGAACCAACACGCTGCCCATCAACATCACCCAATATTCCCGTATCCGACTTGTCTCCACCTTCGTAGAAAGCATTTTCCCACATGGTAGGCAGGTCTTTATCGTGCTTGCCGACTAGCTTGCCGCTATCAAAACACAAATACCGGTTTCTCACGCCCCCTTCTGGTACCCGGCACATGAACGAGCCGCCTACTACTACGCCTTTCTTTTGAGAGAACTTTTGAAGAAACGAAGCTGTTTGGTCATCGTCATATTCAATTGCATGAACCAACTCAGGATCCCAGCACATGCCGGTATTAAAGAACTCCGGCAATGCAATCCAGGTTGCGCCGGCTTTTACCGCTTCGTTCGCTAACCGTTCACTGGCTTTCAGGTTGTGTTCGTTATCTCCGATTCGCGTATTTAACTGTATCGCTGCAGCAACGATTGTCTTACTTTTGTTATTCTGCAATGCGTTCTCTCCAGCGGTCAGGCCCAGTTGTGCTAATCAGATAGTTGTAAATGGGTGATGGCATACTCCGGTCACACAACGTTTACATCAAGTCGTTGAGCCTCAGCAGGGCTAATTGGATGAATTCATTCAAGAATTTCTTAGCGTTTTCATCAGGCATATCCAACGCTAAGCGGACTGTCATGCCTGATGTATGTAATAGCAATAGAGCGGCTTGGTATATCTCATCGTGACTATGTTTTGACGACATGGCCATTATACGGTGCGTAATGATTTCGGCGTTGATATGGCTGTCTTCAGCATCAAGCGCTTTCAGTTCTGAATTTGCCTGTAACCCAGCCCATAACGAAGCGAGGGCGGGATCCTTTTTAAAAGACGAATAAAACAAGTCAATACCCGCTTCAATGCCGTTCTTTAAGTCTTGTTGGCTATGACAGCTATCCACAAACCCTTTGATGAAAGTCCTGATCAAATCAAAGTGGTCCTGCATAATCGCTTCAAGAATCGCGTTTTTGTCAGGGAAGTATTGATATATCGAACTGATAGGCACTTCTGCCTGCTTTGCAATTTCTCTCATACTCACGGCATCGTTTCCGCGCTCGCCGATTAGTTCTTTCGCTGTAGCGATAATCGCATCATATTTTGCTTTACTGCGCGCTTGTGTCGGAATTCGCCTAAGGGGAGACGCCTTTTCGGCGATACAGCTCTCAATAGATGGTGAGTCCTTAGCGTTGGTTTTCTTGATGCGCTTGCCATCATTTTGTTGAGCGAACATTGGGTCTCCTAAAAATTCGGCTGTGTTCGTTTACCGTAACTAAAGCATTGACAAAGCATAACTGATCATTGATCATATTTCAAAACACGAGCATTGATCAGTTTTTTGTTTGCCTTCTCGATTAGCCCTTAAATGGAGTGTTGAAATGAATATCAAAAAAGTAGCAATCATTGGTGCAGGCCCAGCAGGTTTGGCTACAGCAAGAGCACTTAAGACCCTTGGCATTCCGTTTGTAGTCTATGAGAAGCACGCCAATGTTGGCGGCATTTGGGATACTACTAACCCTGGTAGCCCAATGTATAACTCGGCACATTTTATTTCATCTCGGGATATGTCCGGCCATTTAGCGTATCCGATGCCGAGTGATTACCCTGACTACCCGTCAAACGGCCAAATCCTTGCCTACATTAAGGACTTCGCTCTGCATTACGACCTGTTAAGCTCGATTCATTTTAATACAGAAATTACGGACATTAGCTTCTCGGATGACGTATGGGCCGTCAAAGGCAAAGACCTCGACGGGAAACCTTTTAACGACCAGTCTTCTTGGCTCGTATGTGCAAGCGGAACAAACTGGCACAAAAGCCAGCCATCACTTAAAGGCCAAGAAAAATTTGATGGCGAACTCATGCACTCGGTTGATTATCATGATTCAGCAAGCCTTTCTGGGCAGCGCGTATTAGTGGTGGGTGCAGGAAACTCAGGTGTCGATATTGCTTGTGATGCCGCATTCTCAGCGAAAGAGGCTTATATCAGCATGCGAAGGGGCTATCATTTTGTGCCGAAGCATCTATTTGGTATGCCCTCCGATGTCTTTGGCTCGCAATCAGACTGGATGCCGACCAAACTGCAACAACTTGTATTTGGCGGCATGCTTCGAATGCTGAATGGCGACTTGAGGCGTTTAGGCCTGCAAAAGCCCGATCATAAAGTGTTATCCAGTCATCCAATATTGAATACCCAGCTATTGCATTATTTGCAGCATGGGGACATCAAGGCTATGCCAGATATACAGCGTCTAGAGGGAAACACCGTTCACTTTGTCGACCGTCGCTCTGTCGAGGTGGACAAAATCATCATGGCGACTGGGTACCAGTGGAAAGTGCCTTATTTAGCGGACCAATTCTTCGAATGGAAAGGCGGTCGTCCTCAAACATTCATGAAGATATTTAACTCAGATCATCCAAGCCTGTTTGTAAACGGCTTTGTAGAAACAAATGGCGGCGCATACAAACTGTTTGACGATATGGCTTATTTAATCGCTAAAACAATAGAAACGCAGATTCAAGACTCAAAAAAGGCCGCGCTTATACAGCGCTATATTGAAGGGCAAGAACCCGATCTCGGTGGGCAAGTCAACTACGTAAAATCAGATCGCCATATTGGTTATACCAACTCAAATGCTTATCAGAAAGCCCTGAAAGCAATGCGCCGAACGTTCGATTGGCCAGACCTAGACGAATCGTTTTATAAGGCGGCCACTTCAAACAAGACAGCCCAAACCAACCAGCCTGCCGTTACGGCCTCATCATGAAAAAGTCTCTTATCAAAGAAAATTGCGGCGCGTATGCGCTGATCACAGGAGCCGCGGGAGGTATCGGGCAAGGCGTCGCTGAGCTGCTTCATCAACAGAACTACACGCTTATATTGGTCGACATCAATAGCGACATTCTCGATCAGATGAAACACCAATATCCTGGCGCGATCACTAGAAGTGTCGATCTCTCAGATCCATCTGACACGGAAACGCTATGCCAAGAAATTGAGTCACTCGATGGAGATTTGGCGTATGCCTTCGTCAATGCAGGTATCGTCACACCAGGATGCGTAATCGACACAGACCGCGCAGCGTTAGTGCGCGATGTGGGCATTAACTTGCGCAGCGCGATGTGCGTCAATCATGCCTGCGCCAGCATTATGGAACGCCAAGGCTTTGGCCATATTATCAATACCGTCTCAATGGCAGCCGTTGTCTCATTGAAAGGCGCAGCGGCGTACTCTGCCTCTAAATTTGGGCTTCGCGGCTTTCTGATCGCACTTAAGTCTGAGCTGCGCGCTCAAAGAGTCCATGTTTCCATGTTACTCCCGAGCGCCATTGATACCGCCATGCTTCAATTTGAAGCAAAGCATGGCGGCAGCGCCCTTAACTTTATCAGCACGCCGCTATCTGTAAATGATGTCGTGCTTGCGTTCAAAAAAGCGCAGCAACATAAAAAGCTTGAATACTACGTGCCGTATTCAGATAGTTTACTAGGACGGTTAGTTTGTGTTTTTCCTCAGATGATTGATTACCTCTATCCGGCCCTAGAAAAACTAGGAGAACGCGGTCGCCGTCGCTTTATCCAGAGCAAAGGGATTTAATTCAGGCAGAGGCGTATCGCGGTTGAACCTGTGTTCTGCGCCAGTGATGACGATAAGCCCAATTTGGATGATTGAGCGGGTTCAAGCTGTAATTTAATTTATGGTTCAAAAATTCAAAAAGTGCTCAAATAGCCGTCGAACTTTAATCGCTAAACCTAACCGCAGGTGTATGGACGAGCATGGCTAACAGGCATACCAAAAATACTTCCGAAACCATTACTCGGGTCGAGGATCTCGCTAAGTTGGTCGACTACTCGTTGATGAATAATCTTAGATGCGACCCGGATGCGACGTCCAGTGGTGATGATTTCGCTCCTCGGCAAGTCTTTTCTGGCCACTATGTGCCTGTTAAGCCCACTCCCATTCCAGAGCCTGAATATGTTTCTCACAGCCATACCTTCTTTCGTGAGTTGGGATTCGACGATAGCTTTGCGCAAACGGAAGGTTTTCGCAGATTATTCTCTGGTGATCTGTCTCAAGCACCAGACCCTATGAGCAGAGTAGGGTGGGCGACTGGATACGCCTTGTCTATTTATGGAACGGAATACACCCAACAGTGCCCGTTTCGAACGGGTAACGGTTACGGTGATGGTCGCGCTATGTCTGTGCTAGAAGCCACCATCAACGGCAAACGTTGGGAAATGCAGTTAAAGGGAGGAGGGCGCACGCCTTTTTGTCGTGGTGCGGATGGGCGCGCGGTTTTGCGCTCAAGTGTCAGGGAGTTTTTGGCGCAAGAACACATGCATGCTTTGGGAGTTCCGACATCCCGATCATTAAGCTTATATGTTTCAAAATCCGAAACCGTAGATCGTCCCTGGTACTCAGAGGGATCAGACACAATGGACCCAAATGTGATGGTTTCGACGCCGGCGGCAATTACAACGCGAGTCGCCCCATCTTTCTTGCGTGTTGGTCAGTTGGAACTCTTTGGCAGAAGAGCAAAAAGCAATGCACATCCCAAAGCGATGGAAGAGCTGGAGATGATTGTTTTGCATCTGATTGAGCGAGAATACAAGAGTGACATAAGTGATGACCTGCCATTAGCCACTAAGTGTGTTCAGCTTGCGAGAGCGTTTCGCGAGCGATTAACTTCACTGGTGACAAACTGGCTGCGCGTTGGGTATTGCCAAGGCAACTTCAACAGCGACAATTGCGCAGCGGGCGGATTTACCCTCGACTATGGCCCTTTTGGTTTTTGTGAGCGTTTTGAGCCATTTTTTCAACCCTGGACAGGCGGCGGTAGACACTTTTCCTTTCTTAATCAGCCCGCAGCCGCGCAAGCAAATTTCGATATGTTTTGTACTGCCCTAAGACCGTTGCTGTTATCAGATTCGCAGGCTTTAGAAAAACTGGACGAAATTCGCTCTGGCTTTACTCCTTTGATACAAAAGAAAATGGATGCCATGTGGGCAGCTAAGCTCGGGCTGGATACCTTCAATTCAGACCTGTTTACTCAGCTATTAGAGCTGATGATAGAGACGTCCGTGGACTTCAGCATCTTTTTCCGAGAACTAGCTAGTATTCCTGAGGATATCTTAGCGCTGAAGAAGAGTTTCTATAGCGACCCAAGTGACGAGCAGCAAGAACGTTGGACGCGGTGGTTCGAAACTTGGAAAGGTCTTATTAGTAACGACTTGAGCAATGAAGCTATCTCGAAGCAGATGAAACAAATTAATCCCAAATACACTTGGCGAGAATGGCTGGTAGTACCTGCTTATCAGCAAGCTGCCAAAGGCGACTACAGCGTTGTTCACGAATTACAGACCGTACTGACAGCCCCATATGATGAACAGCGAACAGAGATTGAGAGTAAGTACTACCGTTTAAGGCCGAAAGCCTTTTTTGATGCCGGTGGCGTGTCTCACTATAGTTGTTCGTCCTAAGTGTGATCGAACATCACCCACAAATACGCAGAGCGCCAAAGAGCGTAAGGTTCTACACCTGTATTCATGAATAGTGCAACGCTAATGAACCTCGTCTAACGTCAGATCAAGGATTTTTCGCAATATCGTTAGGAGAGCAGGGCGGTCCAGCACTGCACTGCTTTCTTGAGTCCGCTACCAACGAACAATTCGACCGGATACAAATATAACGTCAAATAGATGTGCGTCCTAGCAAATAGCGAGTATAGTCTGGGGAATAGTCTTCACCTCTATTGAGCCTACTGGCCATCACGCCTATATCCTCCTTATTGCGAACTTATTTGCCGTCAAGCGAATAGCCTGTTTTGTTAGCACCTTTTTGAACGTTTTTTAGTCTTAATGTGGGCGATAATGTTTTTAGCCCGATTCCGTTCTTTTTTGAACGCAGAAATATTGTACGGACTTTTTCGTAATGAAAAGTCTGCGTTTCCGTTATTTATACTCATTCCGTTTTTGGAGTTCCATGACCGCCGTTAATATCGAATCAAAGGAGATACAGCCCGCGATTATTTCCTATGTAAAAGATCTGCCTAATATCTGCTCGCTTGCAGGACTTGCCTGTACGGTACTAGCCATCTATTTCAGCATTATTGGCGTCTATTACGCAGCGATGATTGGAATGATCTGGGCCGTCGCCTTTGATTGGGCTGACGGCCTTGTCGCGCGAAGAATGAAAGGACGTACCGGTAGTGATCGTATTTTTGGCGGTCAACTCGATCTGGTTATAGATATTGTTAGCTATGGCGTTACACCGGCAATTCTTTTGATTAGTTATGGGAAGTTCGACCCAATCTTTCTGCCGGCTGCTTTTGTCGTATTGGCCGCGAGTGCCATTCGCCTAAGTTATTTCAGTACCTTCGGATTATCTGACGAATCAAAATACACAGGGCTAGCACTGGATAACAATAGCATCGCACTAGTTTTTATCTTTCTGTTAGAAAGTCTCCTTCCAAATGCCGTGTTCGCGATCATTCTTAATGTTAGTGCTTTAGGCCTGGCCGTTCTTAACGTCTCTCAAATTAAAACGCCGAAATTGTCTGGCAACTCAAGAAATGTATTTTTACTTGCGTGCTATACGTTCGGAATAACCGCTATTTATGCCTGGAAACTCTTATAGAAAATCGTCGCACTAACTAAACAGCCGATGAAAAACGGCACTTATATTTTTAAAGGTAATAACTAGCACATGATTGTATATACCGTAGGTACATTTGATTTGTTACATGTAGGGCATCTTGCTTTACTAGAGTACTGTAAATCATTAGGAGGCGTTCTGGCCGTTGGCGTTGCATCGGATCGCGTGGTGAACTCTTACAAGCCTAATGTGCCTGTCATTCCGTTAGAGCAGCGAATGGAAATGTTACGAGCATTACGCTGCGTTGACATTGTCCGCTCCTACGACGAACTAGAGTATGTGTCGGGCTGCAAAGAACTAAATGCTGATATTTTCGTGATTGGCGAAGACTGGGGCGATAAGCCGCATAATCTCGCGGTAGAGTCCTATCTGAAATCAGCAGGAAAGCAGATCAAGCAAGTACTATATAACCCCCGCACATCGTCGACAACGATTAAGCAAAATGTGAAAGCCCAGTTTAATCATGTAAGCAAGTTAAAGATGGCTGTCGCATAGGGACTAATAGGGAACTCATTTCCCAACACAAGCGATAACTTGACCTGTGACGTTTCAGAGCAAGACGTCGATGATGCTGGACGATTTCAATGTTACTGACTAATGGACGTACAAAGCGACTGCTATCAATAGATCACTTATAGAGCCATACTGATAAACAGTCCTTGGGTTGACTCAAACTGGCCTTAGGTTTTTGACGCAACGATAGGTAAAAATATCATGAGTAAAGGACAAGACAGCAAGAAAAATACAAAAAAGAAACCGCTTTTGACAGCAAAAGAAAAAAAAGCAGCAAAGGCTGCCAAGAAATCTGAAAGCAATGTCTTAGGTAACTAATTACCCAATGGCCATCGAGTTTCTTTCGATGGCCTTCATTTCATCCAGTCAATCAGGCGCTCACTTAATTTAGGGTGTTTGACTGTGTTCGGTTGAAATGACCGGTCTTTATCGCATAGATATATGATTTTATTGAATATTTATGTCCGAAATTTCAGAGAAATCATTATTACCGTGAATTACCGTAGAAATTGGTAATTCACGGCAAGTCCAATTTTTAGCTGACTTTCAAAGCCCTCATTTGAGCAATCGAAGATTTGAATGACCGTCCAGGGGATCGATCAAAATCATAGACGCCATGCATATTGATGTGCGACCAGGCAATGACTGAACCCGTTGCAATAGAATCAATGACATCCTGTTTCTGACTCTCATTTCTTAATTGGCAGCAGTAATCAGATAGATATAGATAATTCCAAACAATAATGGCGTTCTTCAATAGAGTCTTTGCCGCCATGGCCTTTTGAATCTCAGTAGGCGTGCCAACCATTAACTTTCCGGAGCGCCCAAAAAAGACAGCCTCTGAAAGCTTTTGCCCAAGCTCAATGCGGTTGAGTTGTTTTTGAATATTGCGCCTTAATTGTGGCTGCTCGATGTAGCTGAGAATAAATGATGATTTAATCAGTCGACCAAATTCTTGCATTGCTTTATACAGCTCAGAAGACTTTTTGCTCACAGAGAGTAATCTGAACATATGGGAAGCGCTGGAGTAACCAAGCTTAATTGACGCCATTAAGTGAAGCATCTTATCCCATTGCTTGAGAATTCTTGTCCTGTTAATGACTGATTTTGGTGACAATGCACGTCCTTTCATTGCATCACGAGTTCTTGTATCAAAACTGTAGATTGTTTGTTTGTGAAGCTGCTTGTAGCGTGGTGCTAGAGATACGTTTATGAAATGCAGCCCTGCGAATACTGCATCTGTTACCCCGTGGTTATCTGTTGAATGGAGGTGAGGGCGTTCACCTTCAGGATAAAGCGTTCTTGTAGCCTCAACCATTCCGTCAAGCATATAAGCCGCTTCTCGATCTGAAGAGGTGAGCACGTTTACATGAAAGAAAGCCTGGTGTTCGTCTGTGAATGAGTTTGCCGATACACCTTGCTCTTTCCCATAATATTTATAGGAGAAATTAGCGAGCAGCGAATTCACCGCAACAACGACCTTTTTACCATCACTGCTTGTATGAAGCTCACCATCATGATTGTGGAAAATGGTTGGCAGCGACAACGATTGTATGATTTCAACTAGTGCATCGTTTGCCTTCGCAATTGATTCAGGGGAAAGCCACGCCTTCTCTATATCTCGTAATTGCTTTTCGGTTATTTTTCGTGCAGCACGCGCCATATTATGATGGCCTAAGTTTGTCCCTAGACTCATTAATGCCGCATAGAGCTGAAGGCTCCGATGTTGATAAAAAGAAGTACCGTCCATCACAGCAGTCGATGCTCGCGATGTTCTCAGCCATTAGCGGCTTTTATACGCATTTAATGGAAAACGAAATAGCACTGGGCAATCCAGCTGTTTTAGCTAAGAAAGACTGCAAACGCTTGGTTAAAGATGCTCAGGTAAAAGAAACAAAGCGGCTAGATCAAGGTCAATGGGATTTATTGCTAACAACAGCTGAGCAAATGGCCGGCGAAGATGCGCTCTATGAACGAAACCTCTTTCTCATTGCAGCTATGAAAACAATGTTTCTGAGGATATCTGAACTCGCTGAACGTGAAGACTGGATTCCTATCATGAGCCACTTTTGGCAAGACGATGGGAAAAACTGGTGGCTTAAGATATATGGCAAAGGCAAAAAGATACGCGACATTTCTGTCCCAGATAGTTTCCTGCCTTATTTAGAACGTTATCGGCTATGGCGTGGATTGCCTGCATTGCCTGGTAGACTGGAAAAGCAACCAATTGTAGAGAAAATACGCGGAGCTGGAGGTATGAGCGGCAGACAGCTCGCTCGTCTAGTCCATCAGGTGCTCGATAAAACCTACGAAACTATAAAGTCTCAATCAGGAGAGAAAGCTGCGCAGATTTTCAAAGATGTTTCACCACACTGGCTGCGTCATACAGGCGCAAGCATGGAGATTGAACGAGGCCGTGCTCTTAAAGATGTTTCAGAAGACTTGGGGCATTCAAGCATGGCAACCACTGATACAGTCTATGTTCAAACCAGTGCGAAGAAACGCGCTGAGAGCGGAAAAGCTAGAGAAGTTTGATCTAGAAAAAGAAATTTCGGAGCATTAATTCCAGTAAAAACAGTCTATTAGGGTGTATTTACCGGTCATTTCACCCGAAAACAGTCAAACACCCTAATTAGTGCTGCTATGTTCTGGGGCCCAAGAGCCTTGGCAACACACTTGACCTTAAACCCATATCCTTATGCGCATAATGTATATTATGTTAAATTGACTCTATATAGACCGGCATTCCTTTCGTGGCAATTGTACATCCAAATACCTTACCTACCTCGCTCAATTGGCAGCAACCTAAAACAAAACAGGTTTGATTTTATAGGCCAGATTACAGCTCTTTAGCCAATGCCAGAAAGCACATAAAAATAATGGATACAGAAAATATTTTTTGTAATTGTGCATCATGGCAATAAGAGCCTAACTTCTGGCCAATCAGTATTCCGATTATTGCCGCGACAGACAGTTTTGCTAACACAAGTTCGTTCACCTGATGATAAACAAAAAAGCTAGTTAAAAAGCCCGAACAGCTTATCAATAGCACCGTCATCATGGATGTTGCGATGGCTTCTTTCATGCTGATTTTCAGGAACCAACGAAGAAATGGAACCATAAATACGCCACCACCAATGCCAAGCACTCCCGAGATTGACCCAATTGATAAACCACTAACAAGCATCTTCGTAACAAGTGCCCTGTCATATTCTAATTTTTTTGTTTTAAAACCATTCGGCTCTACAGGCATCGCCTGCTCAAGAACACTGCGGTCGTATACGTCTACACTGATGACTTTTTCTAATACGGAATTACTGCTAACAGCTTTAACTGTGGCAGTACCAGTAACAGCTTTTTTCCACATCAAACCAGCAATAACAAAGGAAATTGATAAAAAAGCGCATAATAAGACCCACTCGTTCATCCAAATCGCTAACGCACGCCCCAAAGGTGCAGAAAGCATTCCGGATAGCCCGAGTATTAACGCTGGAACAAACAAGACGGCCTTTCTTTGATTTAAAACACCTACCGCTGCACTGATCATAACCGCACCCAATGCAGTGCCCATGGCGTCATTTAGAGGAAGCTTCAAGAAGATCATAATGAGCGGCACCGCAATAACGCCGCCAGCTCCTGACAGCGATAGCATACCACCCAGGATAAGACCAATTAGATATTCCATTAACGCCTGCAGGATCGCGGATCTGAAACCCGGCTAAGGCAAACCTTGTCAAACGTACACAGCAAATTTCGAAAAACGTTTGCAATCATTCCGAGATATTCAACATAGGCGTAGGTGCCATATTACTATTCGATTTCCATAGCTCTATCGACACTTTGTTTGCAAGGTGTATGTAAGCCCGGCCAATTGCAGAGCTAGGATCTTTAGATACTGTCGGCTCACCTGCGTCAACATGCTCACGCACCTTGGCGTTTAATGGCAAAGAAGCTAAAAGACTCACTGCGTATTCGTCTGCCAATTGCTGCGCGCCTCCACTACCAAAGATATGCTCTTCAAACCCACAATTTGTGCAGGTATGAGTGGACATATTCTCAACGATACCTAACACTGGAATATTCACTTTCTTGAACATTTCGAGACCTTTTCGCGCATCAATCAATGCCATTTCCTGAGGTGTCGTCACCACAACAGCAGCCGACACATTGACCTTCTGCGCAAGTGAAATATGGATATCACCAGTGCCGGGAGGCATATCAATAATCAAGTAATCTAGTTCACCCCAGAGTGTGAGTTCTAGTAACTGCTGCAGGGCTTTGGTGGCCATTGGTCCACGCCAAATCATTGGTGTTTTATCTTTCGACATGTAAGCCACAGACATTGATTTGAGTCCGTACTTATTTATCGGCTGAATGTATTTGTCATCAACTAGCTCTGGTTTGGCCTCTGGAGGAATTCCCAGCATAGTGCTCATACTAGGGCCGTAAATATCTGCATCCAAGATCCCAACATTTGCCCCTTCCTGCCGCAAAGCTAAAGCAAGGTTAATAGCCGTGGTTGATTTCCCAACGCCCCCCTTCCCTGATGCGACCATGATGATGTTTTTTACAGCCTTAAGTTGACCCTGCCTTGCCAAGGTTGGTGACTCCAGCACCTCCGCATTAAGCTGTAAAGAAACGTCTTTTATTCCCATTTCGCTCAACTGATGCTCGATAGCCATTTTTAGAAAGCTTTCATGTGAATGAGCTTTTATACCTAAAGTCAGATTTAAGTTTAAACTCTGATCATTGCTGCTAATACTTTCGACCGATGTCAATGTCGAAAAATCATCATCAAACAAAGGAGACTGGACCGCCGATAATGCGGCATACACTTTGGATTCATCAATCGACTGCATAAATGACTCTCTGATTTGAATTTCAAATAACCGGAACGCTTCTCAGCGTATTTTTTGCGGAGTTTTATGACTCTACAAACGCTCGTTCAATGACATAACTGCCTAGATTTGAACCACGGGTTTCCGTAAACCCGAGATCGTCCAGTATCGTGACGCAATCTTTAAGCATTGACGGACTGCCACAGAGCATTACCCTGTCCTCTTCTGGGTTAAGCTGAGGCTGGCCAACACTTTCAAACAGTTCCCCTGATGTCATGAGATCTGTTAGACGACCCTGAGTAGCATATTTTTCTCGCGTCACAGTTGGGTAGTAAACTAATTTTTCGCTAACTTCTTCGCCAAAATATTCGTGCTTTGGAAGGTGTTCAGTAATGAGTTCGCGGTAAGCTAGTTCGTTGACCGTACGCACCCCATGAGTCAGTATGACTTTGTCATACTGCTCATATACCTCTGGGTCGCGAATAATACTAAGAAATGGCGCGAGACCAGTCCCTGTGCTCAACATATACAAGCGCTTCCCCGGCAACAGATTGTCAACAGTCAGCGTACCGGTCGGCTTGCTGCTCACATATATCTCGTCTCCTACTTTTAAATGCTGGAGTTTTGAGGTTAAGGGCCCATCAGGTACTTTTATAGAAAAAAACTCCAGCTCGTCTTCATAGTTTGCACTAACAATACTGTATGCTCGAAGAAGAGGTCGACTTTCATGATCTAATCCGATCATGGTGAAATGTCCATTTTTATAGCGGAACGATTGGTCCCGGGTCGACTTAAAACTAAACAGGGTATCGTTCCAGTGGTGAACTTCTGTCACGCGCTCTTTCATTAGCGTAGCCATGCCTACTTCCTATTTGTTAAAAAACTAGAAAAAATGAAACACCGGCAATTAAAATGGTGTTTGCCAAAAGTAAAACAAACGGTTTTTTACCCACTTGCCACAATTCCAATAAATTTGTCTTTGCGCCCAGCGCTGCCATTGCAATCCACAAACACAGCTTGGAAAAATCCCCACAAAATGTAACGGCTTCGCTTGGCATCGCCCCTAAATTGGCAAGCAGCATGAGCACAATAAAAGCAATAAGAAACCAAGGCAGAATTCGATTGATAAGGCTTTTCTCTGGCGCATGACCTCGAAACAGATAAGCAAAGAGCATAATTGCCGGAACTAAGAGCGCGACGCGCAGCATTTTAGTGTAAGTCGCTAGCTGAGCAACTTCTGGAGAGATCATTTCACCCGCCCCAAATACTTGCGCAACATCATGAATGCTTGAACCGAGAAATATCCCCATTTGCTCAGGCGAAAAATTTAGGGACAATAGCAATCCGGGATAAAGGATCATGCAGATCGTGCTTACGCCTGCAACGCCAACGACAGTGCATAGCAGGTGCCTTTCATTGGACTTTGAGGTCGGCAAAACCGCAGCAACCGCCAACGCGGCGGACACACCACAAATACCAACGGCCGCGCCAGATATAATGCTTTTTATAAGGCTAACTTTTAGGAAATAACCTAAAGCCACGCTAAAACTAATGGTTCCGATAACAGCCGCGAGAACGGAAATAATTGGATGGATGCCCAGCTCTGTAATCTGAGAAAAAGTAATTCTCACTCCCAACAGGGCTACTCCGATGCGCAGAACATTTTTAGCGCAAAACTCTAGCCCTGGGGTAAATTCGGGATACTTGTATATGCTATTGAACGCCATACCTAGCAAAAGGGCACCAAGTATTGTCGAGCTGCCGTAATGCTCCGAAATATAGCTTGAACCGAGTACGAGTAATAAACAAAAACCAATGCCCGGAAACAACGTCATGCAATGGTTTTTAAACACCATTATTTTTGCAGCGGCTATATCCGTATTTGCAAGCTCATTCACTGAGATGTTCCATACCCCTACCTTGTGAAATCGCATATAGGTAGGGCCAGGGAAAAATACCCCTCTCATGCCCGTCACTAAATTTCACATGTAACGAGTGATTCCCCATCAATGACACATCTGCCAGTTCTGACGAAACGCTTATTATGTTGACCCCAACGACCTTTCTTGCACGACATTCTGAACAGGCGCAAAAGCGCCTCAATTCATTCCCATAAATAGTGTTACTTTCACCATTTTTCCACGTCACTGTCACAGCAGCTTCGCCTTTTCTAAAGGTGATATTTTGGGGTGGGGCTATTGTGTCATTGAATGAGTGATTCACTATGCTTTCTCAACTAATGATGGATCGATAGGAATTTAAAACCGCTTGATAACGCTGTTTGAACGAACAAACCGCATTATCAATTAACGGGCCTCATGGAAGAATTAATGCGCTGCGTTTGTCGGGCATGTCCGCCCACTCCTCTGCATCGGGCAACGGCTCTTTGGTTTCGTCTATAACTGGCCATTTTGTAGCAAGTTCCGCATTTAATGCGATATAGTCCGTCATATTTTCCGGCAAATCGCTTTCCTCGTAGATTGCATCTACCGGGCACTCAGGAACACACAGAGCGCAGTCAATACAAATCTCAGGATCAATCACGATAAAATTTGGCCCTTCGTGAAAACAATCGACAGGGCACACATCAACACAATCGGTGTATTTACATTTAATACACTGCTCCGTTACCACAAAAGTCATGGCCTACTCTCCTTCTGCACTGATGCTTGCTTCGACTTGATCTTTGGCCCAGCGCGCTAATTTTCGTACATCTGGGTCATTGTCATTAAGCGCGATGTCGATCAAATCCATGCAGTCAGGATGAGCGATCTCCCCAAGGGCTGCGACTGCTGCTTTTCGCAAATTACTAATAGGGTTGTCTAGGCAGGATCTCAATGCTGCAATCGCTTGGGTAGAGCCTATTTTCCCTAGCGCTTCAGCCGCTTTTTCTTGCACCTGCCACATCGAATCATTAGTCGCTGCTATTAGGTCGTCAATTGCACTTTGCACGTTCAAACGACCCAAACCTTTTGTAGCCTCAACGCGGACCTGCCAATTTTCATCAGACAAGCCACTAACCAACGCTTTAGCAACTTGAGCGCTATCCGCGTAAACAAGTGCGCCAATAGCTGTTCGTCGCACTTCAGCATCAGAGTCACTGGCAGCAATAGACATAAGTTGTGGCAAGTTGTCAGTTTCTTGCAAATACCCAAGAACACTCACAGCCTCGCGCCTAACACCTGAGTCGGCGTGACTCAACAGCGTCAAAGCATGTGGTCGCGCATCCTTAATTTTAAGTTGTTTAAGAGAGCGCAAGATTGAAGACAAAACAAAAGGGTCATCAACCTTCAGTGCCTCAATTAAAGCTGGCGCAGCACTGACGTCTTTTAAGTCAGCCAGCGCATTCGCAGCGGCATTCTTGACGTTTTTGTCGGCCGACGTTAAAGCGTCAACAAGCGCACCCATCATATCTCGAGGTTCAAACTCATCAATTACTTTTGCTGCTTCCATGCGCACAGCTTCATCTGCGTCGCTAAGAGCGCGAATTAATAGGTCAACGGCTTCTGCTTCTGGACTATCCACCAAATCCAACACTGCAACACGGCGAATACCAGGGTCAGCGTCATCTAAACGGCTAGCGATCGAGGCTAAAAGTGGATCGGAAAAATTTGACATAGGAACCTCAGCGCAATAAGTAGGGAATGTTTACAGTCACAGCATCCGTAGGACAGTCCGCTTCGCACGGCATGCAATACCAGCACTCGTCGTACTTCATATAGGCTTTTCCACTCTCTTCGTTAATCCATAATACGTCGAGAGGACACACGTCAATACACGTACGACAGCCCTTTTCGGCGATACACTTTTCGTCGTCAACGACTACTGGAACCATAGATATTTGCGATGCAATAGGCATATTTTTACTCCTGAATTTTGAATTAACCCGCTTGGACGCGCATTTGTTGATATGCATTTTTCTCGTCTTCGTCCAACTCAACCACATAAGGGTCAACTGGTTTAGTTGAGCATGCCATTTGACTATTTTCGTCTTTGAACAACTGTACATGACAGAACCAGTTGTCATTATCTGTTGCAGGAAAGTCGACATAATTGTGGTATAGACCCCAACGACTTTCAGTACGATACATGGAAGCGACTGCGGCCATCTGCGCACAATCGAAAACATGTTGCGCCTCGTTTGCTCTAAGTAGCTCGTGTGCATCACGCGCATAAAGGTGGCCTATGTCTTCTTTCATCGCCTCCAATCGCGCGAGTCCAATGTCCATTTTTTTCGTTACTTTGGGCGGCTGAAGGTAGTCATTAACTAAACGACGCACCTTGAATTCAAACTGACTCGGGGGTATACCATCCGTGCGCTTCATTGGCGCTAGAATACGATCTCGCTCGGCAATAATATATTCCACGTCTAACTCAGGAAGCTCCCTAGTTAGAGCATACTCAGTTGCGTTTTCTCCACAGATTTGGCCATAAACAAACGCTCCCAGCATATAGCTATGTGGTATCGAAGCCATATCGCCCGCACCATATAAACCAGGAACAGTCGTTTCACCTTTTTCATTGATCCAAACACCTGATGCCGAGTGGCCTGCACAAAAGCCAATTTCCGAAATGTGCATTTCAACCATTTTTGTTCGATAGTCTGTTCCGCGCCCGTCATGAAAGCGTCCCCTGCTCGGTCTCTCATTGGTATGAAGAACATGCTCAATTTCTTGAATTGTTTCTTCAGCAAGGTGATCCAGTTTCAAAAATACCGGGCCATTACCGCCCTGTAATTCGTTGTAAAATTCCATCATCATTTGACCACTCCAGTAGTCACATTCGATGAAACGGTCGCCTTTTGCATTCGCGGTATAACCGCCCAAAGGACCCGTAACATAGGCACAAGCGGGCCCGTTGTAATCTTTCAATAATGGGTTTATCTGATAGCACTCTAGACCTGTTAGCTCTGCGCCCACGTGATACGCCATAGAGTGACCATCACCACAATTAGATGGATTTTCATATGTACCAAACAAATATCCAGACGCTGGCAGACCAATTCGGCCCGCGGCACCCGTGCACAAAACGACAGCTTTGGCGCGGATAACAATGATATCCGCATCTCGCGTACCCAACGCAATGCAACCGGACACAGCACCGTCTTTATCTTTCAATAAGCGAATTGCCTGATAGCGGTTTTCAATCATTACGCGGTGACGACGCAAGCGGCGGTAAAGAATCTTTTTAATGTTGTGCCCTTCTGGCATAGGCAAAACATAAGTGCCCAAATGGTGCACTTTTTTCATATCGTACTCGCCAGTCTCGTCTTTTTGAAAATAGACGCCCCAACTATCGAGCTTTTGGATCATATCGAAGGAGCCCTCGGCATAAGCCATGACGCCTTTTTGTAAGACTATTCCATCATTCGCAATCGTAATCTCTTTCACGTAATCTTCGGGCTCTGAATGTCCAGGTACAACCGCGTTGTTCAGGCCGTCCATGCCCATACTAATAGCACCCGATCGCTTAACATTTGCCTTCTCAAGCAACATCACTTTCGCATCGGGGTTTTGCTCTTTGGCAGTTACCGCCGCCATCGGGCCAGCAGTACCACCACCAATTACCAAAACATCTACATCCTGCACGCGTATGTCGCTGGGTAAGTTCATTTTTTAACCTCTTGATTACGTTCAACTTCAAAATGGTATTGATACGAGTCGCCACGAATAGCCAAATATTCAAAATCCACAGGCGCCCCATGCTGATCAAATGTTAGTCTTTGAACCCACATTATTGGGTTGCCAGGTTCGATCTGCAGTAGTTCCGCTATTTCTTCATCTGCCGCACGCGCTTCCAAGCGAATATCTGCTCTTCCTAACGATCTTCCTAGCTGGTTCTCTAACATCGGAAAAATATCTCCCGAAAGATCTTTACTAAAAAAATGTTCTCCGATCTCCAGTGGGAAGTATGAAGTATCAATCGAAATGGGCTCTAGGTTGAGATACCGTATCCTCTTAACCTCGACAACTAAGGCTTTTGCTTTTAAGTCCAATGCCTCGAGCACTTCCCTGCTACCAATCATTTGACGAATACCGACCACTCTTGCATTTGTATCGTAACCCTTAGAAGCCATTGCCTCGCCAAACCCTTCAAGGCGATGGACGTCTTGAACCGCTTTAGGTTTACTGACAAACGTGCCTTTACCCTGTGAGCTAAAAATTAAGCCTTCGCTGGTTAGATCTCGCAGCGCCTGTCGGACAGTAATCCGACTTACACCAAATTGCGTCATTAAAGACTTCTCAGATGGAAGCTTCTCGTGTGCCTTATATAGCCCTTCAAGAATGCTTTTCTTTAACGCCTCCTTAATTTTTATATATAAAGGCTGCGGTGAAGGCTGGAGCGTTTTTTCATTTGATGTCATGGTTTTCTGGTCTCAGTTGGAAGAACTATAAAGGACATAACATGTCATAACAAGTAGAAATCTCTGATCATGGTTAAAAAACTATTTTTGCGCACTCAAAACCAGCGTACTACTGGCATTACTTGTACTAAGAATCTAATAGTTGGCTTGCCCGTTATCAGGGCAGGGAAAAAATTTCGCTTCATGATGTTTCATTTTTCTCGAAAAATTCGAACAACCCCAAAACAGTCAAAAGACCTCAAACCACCCCTAAGTTACTGATAATAATGATTATTAGTAACCTTTATAATAATAATGGCACGCTTGATGCAAAGTTAAACACGGATAATACAAGTTTAGTACAAGTTGTACTGCAGTCATAGGAGTGTCACATGAAAACTTCGAAAACAATCTCAAAGATCTACGGTAAGGCGTTATTAGTAGGTGTCGTAACGGCATTTGCTTCTAGCATGGTTATGGCTGAGACCATCAAAATCGGTGTTGGCCACCAGAGTATGTGTACCGATACATATACTGCTGGAATTATTGTTAAAGAGCTGGGCTTACTGGAAAAACACTTACCAAAAACTGGCAAGTATGAAGATGTAGATTATGAAATAAAATGGAGTGACTACAGCTCTGGCGGACCAATCACCAATCAGATGATGGCAAACAAGCTGAATTTCGGAGTGATGGGTGACTACCCTCTAATAGTAAACGGCGCTAAATTCCAAGAGACTAAAAGTTTACGCACGAAATATGTAGCAGGCACGGGTTATAACCTTAAAGGGTCTGGTAATGCAGTTGTTGTTCCTGTTGCGTCTGACGTATACAGCTTTGCGCAATTAAAGGGTAAAGATGTCTCCGTGCCCGTTGGGAGTGCCGCATGGGGAATGTTACTCAAAGCGATGCAAGATGCTGACATAAAGCCTTCAGAGTATTCACTTAAAAACCAAAGCCCTGCGGTCGGCGCTGCAAATATCGCAACTGGCAAGATCGATGCGCACGCAGATTTCTGCCCCTGGTCCGAAATCATGGAGTTCCGAGGAACTGGCCGTAAAGTTTATGACGGTTCTGAGACAGGCATCCCCTATTTGCATGGTGTCGTTGTTCGTGAAGACTTTTCCGACAAGTACCCTGAAGTCGTAACAGCGTTTGTAAAAGCTGTATATGAAGCGGGTGAGTGGGTAAAGAAGGACCCAATGGAAGCAGTTACCAAATTGGAAGGTTGGACAGGCGTAGAAAAAGAAGTGCTTTATATCTACTTCTCGAAAGGTGGCCACTTAACGCTAGACCCAACTATCAAGCCTGAATTTGTGGATGCATTGAAATTTAACCACGGTGTATTGAAACGTGAAAAGGCCATCCCACCTTTGGACTTCGATGAGTGGATTACAGAAGATTTTATAGAAGCTGCCTACAAGGAACTCGGTATTGACCATGACGCTGAGAAAAAAATATTGGTTGACCCTGCCGTAGCCAATGCCAGCTTACCAAATGAAATCTGGCACTCTCGTGAAGGTGTCTCAAGCTACACATCGCTTAATGAGTTTCTAACCGCCGTAAACGGTTTCAATGCCACAGGCGCCAAGCTCAACTCAACTTATGTTTATGACGAAGAAACCGGTCTAAAACTGTTCGGTAAAGTAGCTTTTTTCATCGTAACGGATGAAGGAGCGGTCGCAACGTTTATGCGCAAGGCCGAGGCTGAAGCTTACGCTGCAAAAGTGAAAGGAATCGTATTGGAGTTTGCAGACACCTTGGTCAAAGTCGCCTCTATTATGGATGGCATAGATGACCCAGCGAAAGTTGCCGCTCGCTAATAGTACGGGTGGGTGCCAGCAAAATTGTTGCTACTGGCACCCATTAAAACGAGTAAGAAAGCACAACGGGATATAGAGAGCAGTCGGTTCTAGCGAGAGATTGCCACAACGCTCATTGAAACAAAAATCACTATAGGGCGTTGCGCTACTGCAAATCTCGCAAGCAGCCCTTACCTACAAAAGTTCTAAGGAGTAGCCGTGGTCACCCCTAATCAACGAGTGAATAGCATAAAAGATGGCTCCAGTTCCCAAGATATCGATAATCCGGGTGCTCAGCCAGTCATCACTGAGAATATGCAGGTTGATTTTATTCAAGATTCAGCTGCACCAGTAATTAAAAGTACTTCCACGAGGCTTGCGAACTTTTGGAGCAAATACTCCGGCGGTATACAGGACTGGACGGTACGAATTGCAGCATTATTTGCTGGCGTACTCATTTGGCATTATCTGACAGAAACTGGTTTTAACTGGTATATAAACTTTGAGAACATCCCTGCTCCTCTGGTTGTAGGTTCTGCATTTGCAGAGCACTTCCAGAGCAAAGAGTTTTATATACATATCGGGGTCAGTATGGGCCGAATTGCGCAAGGCTATCTAGCTGCGACGCTCATTGGGGTCTTTCTAGGTGTTATTATGGGCCGCTCAAGAATGGCCAATAATATAGTCATGCCATACATTGAAGTCTTCAGACCAATCCCTGCTGTCGCATGGATCCCTATGGCTATTTTGATGTGGCCTACAGAAGAATCATCAATCATTTACATTACCTTTCTTGGCGCTCTATTCCCGATCATTCTGAATACTGTCCATGGCGTAGAACAAACACCTGAGGTGCTGGTCAGGGCCGCCCAGTCTCTTGGCGCATCCAAACTTCAAATATTTTGGCATGTTGTATTGCCTGCTGCTTTGCCATCGATATCCGCTGGGTTAGCAATAGGTATGGGCGTGTCTTGGTTTTCACTTTTGGCTGGAGAAATCATATCCGGTCAATACGGTATTGGATATTTTACTTGGGATGCATACTCACTCATTAACTATCCCGATATCGTTGTTGGTATGTTGGTGATAGGCGTGCTTGGCACCTTATCAACCTATGGCATTCGATTAGCTACCCAGCCAATGCTTGCCTGGCAGAAAAGGAGCAGATAATGACTCGCAAACAATTACTTTTACAGGAAATAACCCGCGATCCGTCGAATACGCTTCTCGCTATCGTCGGAATTCCAATCGCCTACTACGTAATTTTGATGATCAGTTTGGTTTTGACATTCGAAAACATGCCAAATTACATCACTTTTTATGACTGGATAGGCAACAGCGCGGAAATACTAAAATCGACACCGGCCTTGAGTGATGCGGCAAAGATAATCAGTGAAGAATGGCTAGTCGAAATTGGTTTCATGAATTATGACTACGGGTTCGGAATTTCTGAATGGAGCTTGAATATCATGCCTTTTAAAGTGTTATTGGTCATGATTCTTTCGGTGTTACTGCTCATAAATTTCAGGTTGTTTCGTTTCTGTAAAAGAAACGCTACATGTGGTGCAAAAAAGACATCACTTAAAGCAGGTATCGCTGCAACAGGTATAGGATCTGTTTTGGTAGGCGCCGCAAGTATGACCATGTTCTGGGTAGTTTGCTGTGCGTCCCCAACATGGGTTGTTGGTTTGGCAATGCTCGGCTTGGTAAGTGTTTCTGCCGCACTCGCATTAGATCCCCTCGAAACTTACGTTTTGTTGCTTGGGTATTCTTTTTTGATAGCAGGCGGCTTTAGACTTCTGGATATCGCTCAGCGATTAGCCTCACAAAACGAAAAAATGGAGATGGAACGCTCCCGCGGAGCAATAGAAATGGGAGGAACTGCATATGCGTGAAGCAGCTAAAATATTGCCTTTAACACCTACCTCCGCAAAGGCTAGGGGTCAGCATGGCATCAACAAAGGAAAGGTCGAGATTAAAGGTGTCGGCATTACGTTTGGAGAAGGAAAAGACACCTTTACCGCCGTAAAAGAAACGTCTTTAGCAGTTGGCCCTGGTGAATTTGTTTGCATATTAGGGCCGTCTGGTTGTGGTAAATCAACCTTACTGAATACGGTAGCAGGGTATGTTAAGCCAAGCTCTGGTGAAGTCCTCGTTGATGACAAAAATATCACGGGCCCTAGCCCAGATCGAGGCATGGTGTTTCAACAGTATTCCTTGTTCCCGTGGAAAACAATCCACGACAATGTTGCATTTGGGCCAAAGGTCGCTGGCATGAGCAGCGCGGAGGCTTGCTCTACTGCTAATACCTTTTTAAGCATTGTAGGGCTTTCGAAGTTCGCCAAGAATTTTCCTGGAGAGCTTTCAGGTGGAATGCAGCAACGCGTTGGCATTGCGCGAGCACTTGCAAACTATCCCAGCGTTTTGCTAATGGATGAACCCTTCGGCGCGCTCGACGCACAGACCCGAGTAATGATGCAAAATAGCTTGCTGGAAATCTGGAGCGAATTTAAAACGACTGTTCTGTTTGTGACTCATGATATCGATGAGGCCATATTTCTTGCGGACCGAGTCGTAATTATGAGCGCTAGCCCGGGCGAAGTAATAGCCGATTTAAAAGTTAATTTGCCACGCCCTCGCACGGCAGAGATGTATACGGATGACCAGTTCGTCCAATTAAAACGACAGTGTATTCAGGCGATACGTTCAGAGAGTATGAAGGTATTTTCTGCACAAACTGACTAATCATAAATTGAGTTTACGGGCGGCCGCAGAGGCAAGAACCTGCTGGCTGGCGAACAGAGGTGGAGTTATGTTAAAGCAGTCGTTCTTAAGTGTTTCTTTATATATGTTTTTGTTTGGCCTGGCGTCTAACACAAATGCCTTAGACAAGGTTTCGTTTCTTAGCAACCCGACTAAAGTCTCGAACTTTGAACTCAGCACAGGCACTGGAGAGATTTTCACCGAGAAAGAACTCAAGGGCAACTGGTCACTTATGAGCATTGGTTTTACAAGCTGCCCGGACATCTGCCCTTTTGTTCTCAATAACTTGAAAGCGCTATCGAAAGAACTTTATTCTAAACATGCACTTATAAACGATATTATTCTTGTCGCGGTTGACCCAGCACGCGATAAACCCATTCTTAAAGAGTACGTTGAATACTTCGGTGATAATGTCATTGGTATTACGGGGAGCGATTCAGAGCTAGCACCGTTGATTGAGAGTATTGGCGCCAGCTACTCGAGAAAGTCACCCGACGCAACTGGACACTATATGATTAATCACACTGCATTTGCAGTATTAGTATCACCGGAGGGTGAAGTGGTCGCCCGAATAAATCCACCGATAAAAGCTAAAGAAGCGGCGGTTGACATAATTTCGATGGTGAACTCGTCAGCACAATATGCCCAAAATGGCTTGCAGTGATTTACTACTCTCAAGCTTTTAGCATCATTTTAAGCCTTTCCCTAAGTGCTGTTGCCTTAGCAGACATGATAGACGACTCTGGTTTAGAGCCTTGGGAAACCTGCGCACTTTGTCACGGCCTATATGGCGATAGTGCACGGTCCAAATTCCCAAAACTTGCAGGGCAAAAAGCTAGCTATCTCTCTAAGCAAATTAAAGATTTCCAGTCAGGCAACCGAACAAATGATGGTGGTCAGATGCAATCAATGGTGGAAAGCTTGAGCAATGACGACATCAAACAGATAGTAAACTGGTTTTCAACACAGCCAGCCCCAAAGGCGTCACCTGATAAACCTACTCAAACAGATATTAATAATCTAGCGGCTGTTTTGGGTGGAAAACTCGAACAGACTTGCGGTACCTGCCATCAAGCAGCCTCCGCTGAGCCAAAGACTAAGGCGCCGGCACCGGCCTTACAAATACCATTTTTACATGCGCAACATGCCGACTACTTAACGAAACAAATGACTGATTTTAAGACCAGCGATAGACCTAGCACTTCCCTGCACCAACCTCTTTTGAAAAGTATGAACCCAGCACAAATCGAGATCTTGGCTCAATACTATGCAAGCCTAGCGAGAACGCAAAACTAAGCCACCGGCCAAAAATATATACCCGAACCTTAGATGCCGCGTACTCGGGTTTAGCCACGGCCAAATACAGTTAGCCACCTCGAACCTCAGCTTCAAATCATTCAAAGTTAGCACCTACAGCAAGAGGTGCTCAATCTTTGTGCAAGCGCCTTGTAGCGGTGCAAAAAACAATCAAACAATGAATTAGGTTTTTTGTAAGGCATTGATATAACTCAATATATAGTCTTGGCACTCAACTTGCTAGACATGTTATAACAAGTATAGACAGGTTTAGATAGGTGCTCTTTTTTTCACCCACTTAAATCCGTACTAAGGTCTCTTTTTAATACTGAAAATGGGAAGACGATGCCTGAAAAACTGAAGGTGGCCGGGGCGAAGATATCTTCGATTAGTCCGTTGCCACTATTTACTCAAATCAAAGAAGCTATCAGAAAGCGCATTATGGATGGGACGTATTCCGTTCACTCAAAGCTGCCATCTGAGAGAGAGCTTGGTGAAATATTCAAAGTCAGCCGACTTACGGTTAGGCAGGCGCTAGCGGAATTGCAGCGAGAAGGGTTAATTTTCAAAATTAACGGCAAAGGTACATTTGTCTCAAAGCCCAAAGCAGCGCTTGACGGTTCAAAGCTAAGGGGCTTTGGCGAAGCGATGTCTAGCCTAGGATATGAATCCGTTGCACGAGTTCTC
Source organism: uncultured Oleiphilus sp. (assembly GCA_913020045.1). Lineage (GTDB taxonomy): Bacteria > Pseudomonadota > Gammaproteobacteria > Pseudomonadales > Oleiphilaceae > PZPK01. The sequence continues at coordinate 77,669 of CAJWBE010000011.1, read as the reverse complement.
AGCATTGCTGAAGAAGCATCAAGCAAGCGCGTTGCAAGCAAACTTCGCATAGAGCAAGGCTCATTGGTCACCAAAGTGCAGCGCTTGCGCTACCTAAACAGAGACCCTATTTCTCTCGATATTACCTATGTTCGGCCTGATATCGGGCGGGTAATGGCTGGTGCAGACTTGGAAGACCAAGACATTATTTCACTTTTAGAAAATGAGTGCGGTGTTCATCTAGGCAAGGCAAAAATGGACATAGCAGCCGCGCTTAGCGACGAGACTATGAGCCGTCATCTAGGACTAGAGGAAGGTGGCCCGGTCTTACACATAGAGCGAACCTTATTCACTACAGATGAAGAGCCGGTACTTTACGAAAACCTTTATTACTCAGGCGATGTATTTCGCTACAGCTTAGACATCGAACGATGATTGATCGCCTAAGAGTAGCCCACAAAGTGGAAGGTAAATAATGACAACATCCATGGCTAAACAAGACGCCGAGGGCTCGTCTTTAAATGGCGCGTCAAAACGCAGTAGTTCAGATCGTGGTTTGATCGAAATCGACGACGTTAAAGTCGTTTATGGCGATAAGACTGGCAGCCATACCGCGGTGGATAGCACAACTATCACAATAAAACCTAGGGAGTTTGTTTGCCTTTTAGGCCCTTCCGGTTGCGGCAAATCAACACTACTGAGCGCCATTGCAGGGTTTGTCGAGCCTAGTGACGGCACCGTCAAACTTGATGGTGAGCTGATAGATGGCCCGGGGCCTGATCGCGGCATGGTATTTCAGCAGTACTCGCTACTGCCTTGGAAGACTATTTATCAAAACATTGAGATGGGGCCTAGGTTAGCAAATGATATCGAAGCTAGTAAGACAGCCAATAGCTTTCTAGAAATGGTTGGTTTGTCGAAGTACCGAGACCATTACCCCGTTCAGTTATCGGGCGGGATGCAGCAACGAGTAGGCATTGCTCGCGCATTAGCCACTTATCCGAGCGTAATGCTGATGGATGAACCTTTTGGTGCGTTAGATGCACAAACACGCCTTGTTATGCAGGAAAACCTACTGAGCATTTGGAACGAATTTGGTACCACCGTTGTTTTCGTCACTCACGATGTTGATGAAGCGGTGTTTCTATCCGACCGAATACTAGTGATGAGTGCAAGTCCTGGACGAATTATCGCCGATCTAAAAAATGATGTGCCACGCCCTCGGCTACAAAGCATGTCAACACGAGAAGACTTTACTAAGTTGAAATTGAAGTGTCTTGAAGTCATTCGTGCGGAAAGTATGCGTGCCTTTGAAATGCAGAACACATGAATTAGAAAAAATAAGCCAAGAATTCTAGAAAGGAATAACCGCACATGACTATCGAGAAATCAATCTATACCTATCAGCTTCCAGATCCTATTTCGATGCCTGAGTTAAAGAGTGAAACAAGCCCCTTGCAACAGAAAGTCTTGGACAGAATTATTGAAAAAGACTGGCTAGACCTAACCACCGAAATGGTACGCACCGGGCAACCTCATTCTGTAAATCCTCTAGACCCAGATATCCCAGCTGGAGAAGAAGAGTCGATTGCAATTTTCGTCGCCGGAAAGCTCGAAGCAATGGGATTTGAGGTAGAAAAGCATTGCTCTCAGCCGCACCGCCCTAACGTAGTCGGTACATTAAAAGGAAGTGGCGGAGGACCGTCGCTAATGATTAACGACCACCTTGATACCTACCCTGCTGTAGAGCCCGATCGATGGGACAAATGTGACGGAAACCCATTCAAAGCAACACGGCATGATGACTGGCTTTATGGCCGAGGCACCTCAGATACTCGTGGAAACCTTGCTGCCTCGTTGTTGGCGGTCAAAGCCTTGATCGATGAAGGCATCAAACTAAAAGGTGACTTGGTCTGTTGTTTTACCGTTGACGAAGAGAAAGACGGTTTGCACGGATCCATATTCATGACGCAAACCATGGGGCTGAAAACTGATTACTCTATCACCGCCGAGCCTACCGCATGGGGTGGAGAAACCGATCGGTGGGGTATGAATATTTCCGTTGCAAACTCTGGTCACTGCTTAATTGATGTCACCGTCAAAGGCCTAAAGTCGCATATTTGGCGACCAGATACCGGAGTCAATGCAATTACCCTGGCATCGCAACTGGTAGCACCTCTCAACGCAATGCCATTCGCACATGAAGAAAACGATCTCATGGGGCATACACCGCCATGCGTCTGCGTAGTTCGTATGAACGGTGGCTTACCAGGCGAGATGCAGTTCTCACCAGATAGCTGCACGATGACGCTAGCTGTGGTGGGCATTCTTCCTGGCATGACAATCGACAGCGTGATCTCTGATATCTCTGAGGTAGTCAGCGCAGAGTTAGCTGGATTAGAAAATGTTGAGTTTGGCGTAAGCCAAGTTCCTGGGTCACTCTTTGTGAACGGCACTGAAGCCGTGCCTCTAGATGAAGAACCCAACCTATCAATATCCAAGGCCTATCAAGCGTTGTTGGGTGAGCCACCTTTGATTAACCGTAAGAACGCTTTCAACGATACGATCCGGTTTCGTGAAGCGGGTATGAATGCGGTGACGTTTGGCCCAGGTGAGGACGGTTGGTCACCAATCAACGAAGGTATTTCGATTCCAAAGTCTGTGGCCGCCGCAAAAATATTCGCCCTCACAATCATGGGGATTTTAGGCGTGGTTGACACTAAATGAATACTTTGAAGTACAAATCTTTAAGTGAAACTCATCAGCGGAGCATTTGATGTGAGTACAGTTATTGGGGAAGGCTATACGGTTGAGGCAGACCCGCCTTATGACCAACATTCGATAAGCTTGCGGAGCCGAGACGAACTAATGGCTCTGCGCTTGAATCGTTTCACTGCGTGGTTACAAAATCTAGAACTTCGTGAGTACCTGATTTCTTTCACCTCAGTGACCGTTATGTTCGCACTTTGGGTTTTTGTCACGGAAACAGGTATTGCGAACGAGCTTTTTTTGCCTGGCCCTGTCGCGATTTATGACGCGTTCACTCGTGTTCTGTTTGACGGCTACCAAGGGTCAACGTTGATAGAGCATGTTGGTACAAGCTTGTACCGAATTCTCAGCGGATTCGGATTAGCGTGCCTTGTCGGCATTCCGTTGGGGATTGCTATGGGTATGTCACGCTCGGTTCATGCGTCATTCAGCCCTTTCATTGAGTTTTACCGCCCTCTTCCTCCTTTGGGCCTTTATACCCTTCTTGTTATGTGGCTTGGCATTGGCGAGGCATCAAAACTTGCCTTACTTTTTCTGGCCGGATTGCCCGGCATTATTATCGCCACGATTCAGGCGGTTAACGACATTAACCCTACTTTTATTCGAGCATCTAAAACACTCGGAGCTACCCGAATGCAGCTAATTAAGGAGGTTTATCTTCCTGGCGCTGGCCCAACCATCCTAACCGGCATGAGAATTTCTTTAGGTTTTGTTTATACGGTTTTGGTTGCTGCTGAAATTGTTGCTGCAACAGCCGGCATTGGTTGGATGATCTGGGATGCAGCTAAATTTCTACTCAGCGACATTGTCATTATGGGCCTGATTGTTCTTGGAATAACGGGCGTACTACTGGATTTAGTCATGCGAATGATTGGGAGAATATTAATGCCCTGGACCACAGTTCGAAAACTTTAGAACCATGGCTTAAAGAATTTTAAGAGGCATTTTTAAATGCCCATCTCGAAAAGCACAGCAAAGCACGTTAACCATTACTGACATTAATTTTTAGCACACTGGAGAGTTATCATGAAAATTTCATTTAGAAAACATGCCATTGGCTTATGCTTGGCACTAGCTGGCAGCACAGCGTTAGCAGCTAAACCGGAAACTGTGACAGTTGGATATCTTAACCTTGTCAATGCACAGCTAGTAACGAAATCACTCGGACTTGTTCAGAAAGAAATGCCCGGGGTTGAAATCAAGTACATCAAGGTTGGCGGCGGCGGCGACATGTTGCGTGCAATTGCTGCTGAGCAAGTTGACTTTGGCGGACTAGGAAACCCACCAACAGCGATAGGCGTGACACGAGGCCTGCCTATTCAAGGCATTATGGTGCTTAACATGCTGGATTATGTTGAAGCCATGGCAGTGCGCACATCCAAAGGCATTAAGGGCTGGAAAGACCTTGAAGGCAAAACATTGGCCGCACCTTTTGGCTCTACGACACATTATCTATTGCTAAAAGCATTAGCTGATGAGGGTATCAATCCCGCGTCTATGAAGATACTTGATTTACGACCAAATGATATTGCTCTGGCTTGGAGTCGCGGTGATATTGACGCAGCTTGGTTTTGGGAGCCTGCTTTAGGTCGTGTACTTAAAGATGATGGTAACTTATTTATGACATCAGGAATTATGACGTCACGCGGCTACCCAACATGGGATGTCGGCGTTGTGATGAACGAATTCGCCGAGAAATATCCTGACTACGTCAATAAGTTTGTGAAGGCAGAATGCGCAGGTATTGATTATTGGCTAGGTAACCCCGAAAAAACCGCTGCGATCATTGCGAAGGAGTTAGAGCTTCCACTTGAAGACGCTGCGCGCATGATGAAAGGAACTGAAATGATTCCTTGTGATAAGCAGTTAACCGCTGGATACATCGGAACAACAGCCAAAAAAGGCCAATTTGTCGATACCTTAATGTCGACCGCAGACTTCCTAGCGGAACAAAACCGCTTACCGAAAAACCCAGGTCGAGCTACGTTCGAGGCATTTATCAAGCCTAGCTACTTGGAAGAAGTTGTGAAATAGCCAACGGCATAGGCAGAAACCAAGCTCAACTGCTGCCGTAAAAACAGCCCGTAGCGAAAACTATGGGCTGTTTTTGTCTTTGCTATCCCTATAAGAAACGACGTCATCCAAAACATAAGCAGCGCATACTTAGAAGTAAGCGCCGGTAGTGCTTCGTCTTTGACGCTTCAATATTTCCAAAGACCGACGGGCAATCCGTTGTTCCTTTTGTCAAAATCCATTTGCATGACAAAAAGCTTTCAACCCGAAAACACAAGGACAACAATATGAAAACTGGCGCACCTATCGACCTAGTTAGCCTACAAATTTCGGAATTATCTTTGGCATATGAGACTCAAGGTGTCTCGCCCAGTGATGTCATAAAAGAGGTGTATCTCCGTATAGAAAATTGCAACCAACAAGAGCTATGGACTTACGTCGTACCCGAGGCTGAGGCCTTAGAAGAAGCCGAAAAACTAGATCAAAAAAATGCTCAAGACTTGCCCTTGTATGGCATTCCATTTTCAGTAAAAGACAATATACACGTCGAGGGCATTCCAACAACAGCAAGCTGCCCCGGTTATGCTCACTACCCAGAATGCACGGCAACCGTCGTACAAAAGCTACTGGATGCTGGCGCCATATTAATCGGCAAGAATACAATGGATCAATTCGCTACCGGCTTGGTAGGAGTGCGCAGTCCGCACCACCCGGTTAATCCATTTAATAATGAATACATTCCAGGCGGGTCAAGCTCTGGCTCCGCTGTTGCTGTCACCAAAGGCTTAGTCAGCTTTTCACTTGGTAGTGATACTGGCGGCTCTGGCCGAATACCAGCCGCACTGAATAACATTGTTGGGCTTAAGCCAACACCGGGCTTGATCAGTACCGCGGGCATGGTATACGCAAACCGCTCGTTTGATTGCGTACCTATTTTTGCACTCACCTGCTCCGACGCCAAAAGGGTATTTGACCTAGCAATCGGACCTGATAATTCAGACCCGTTCATGATCCCACAACCCTCAAAACAACAAGAAGCAAAAATCAATGATGGCTTTGTTATAGGTATCCCGGATAAAGCAAATCTGACGTTCTTTGGTGATGAACAATCTGAAGCTTGTTTTAACGCCGCCATCGAACGAATAAAAGCGATGGGTGGAATTATTCGAGAGGTGGATTTCACCCCCTTTAAAAGAGCAGGTAAAATGATATTTGATGGCCCATTTTTAGCGGAGCGATATGCCTCTGTGGGTGAGTTTATTGAAGCCAACCCTGCCGAGGCAGACCAAGTTGTTGCTAGTATAATTGACAAAGCCAAAACATATTCGGCCGTTGACTTAGTTAACGAGTATTACGTTCTCAAGGGTATAGAGCATGAGGTGCGAGATACCTTCACAAACATGGACGCCATGATGGTACCTACCGCGGGAACCATCTACAAAATTGCAGACGTAAAAGCTGATCCAGTAGCACTGAATGCTACGATGGGATATTACACATACTACGCAAACATTTTGCGACTATCTGCGCTTGCAGTACCTGCCGCAATTCGTCCTGACGGACTACCTTTTGGCGTATGTTTTGTGGGCAAGTCCCAGCGGGATCAATGGCTTATTGAGCTAGGTTCTATTTGGCAATCTCAAACAGAATTACCTCTTGGTGCACCATTTTAAGGTGCTAAATTATTAGTTAATCTATTTTGAATAGAAGACCAAGAAATCTAGTTTGCTTAACGCTAACCCTCCAATGATGAATAAAAACCACATTGCAGTTGCGGCAACCTTACTCTCTTGCCATTAAATGAAGCTTGCCTAGATATATATCCAGGCAAGTCTAACAAGTCGATTCAGCAAATTGCGCTCTCCTAGAACGCTGCCTAGTTACTCAGCGGCCAAAAAAAAGGAACTAAGAAGATTGCCATTATCGCGACCAAGGCACTAAGTGGTGCGCCTACCACAAAGTAATCTGAAAACCGATACCCTCCAGGCCCCATAACCATTAAATTCGTCTGATAACCGGTCGGGGTCAAGAAGCTAGCAGAGGCTGCCACCATCACTATAATGGCAAAGGGCTCATAGTTAATAGCAAACTCATTTGCAACACTTAGGGCAACAGGGAACATTATAATCGCTGCAGCATTGTTGGTAATCAACTCAGTCAGTAAAGCAGTAGTAACGTACACCGCGATTAACGCCATTAAGGGTGTTCCTACCGTTTCAATTAGTACATTGGATAATATGTTTGCTAATCCAACATATTGAACCGCCGACCCCAATGAAAAAGCGCTCGCAATAACAATTAGTACTGAATAATCGATGCTTTTTCCTGCATCCTCAAAACTAATGCACCGAGAAATAACCATAAGACCTGCCGCCACTAATGAGCCTTCGAATATAGATAAGATCGAAAGCGATGACGCCATAACCATTGCTACAAAAATAGAAAGTGCCCAAATTGATTTCTTTTCATCGGTTCGATCACTGTCAGCAAGCTTGCTCACCAATAAAAAATCACCGCTATTTCGATAGCGCATCAAGAAACCTTTCTGAGCTTCTATTAATAGAGTATCGCCCGCTTCAAGCTTCAATTCTCCTATCTTTCCGGTAAGGCGTTCACCGTGTCGACTGACACTTAGAACAACTGCGCTGTAGCGGTGACGAAATCTAGATTCTTTGAAGGTTTTACCAACGATATTATTGGAAGGTGACAAGACCGCTTCGAACAAACGCCGGTCAGAGCGCGCTCCTGCTAGCCTAAACCTATGATCATCGGCAAGCGTTAGTCCGTGAATATCTCTCAGTGTCAAAAAGGATTCTGGACTACCCGCAAAAACTAAGCGATCACCTGACTCCAAGACTGTGCTAGGTCTAACCGCAGATAAAACATGTCCATTTCGCTCAATCTCAATCAAAAAAAGGCTAGACAGATTACGTAACCCCGCATCTTGGATACTTACTCTAACCAACTCGCTATGTGGCTGAATAACCATTTCAACCATATATTCTCTAACATGTTCAAATTGTTCAGACGAACTTTTCCGGTTAGGCAGCAACCATGGCGCAACTAGTTTCAGATAAACTAAACCCACTAGCGCGATAGGTACCCCAACGTAAGCCAAATCGAACATATGAAAACCGTTGTAACCTTGCGACTTAACTAAACCATCGACAACTAAATTAGTACTAGTCCCTATAAGAGTGCACATGCCGCCCAATATCGAAGCATAACTGATAGGGATCAGGACCTTAGATAGCCGTATTGAGTAGCGTTTACTTAGACTTTGAGCAACATTTGTAAAGGTTGCTACAACGGGGCTGTTATTCACCAAGCCACTTAAAATTGTCGTCACGGGCAATAAACGATTAACTGCATCAGATTGAGATTTTGGCGAGCCTACAAGGTACCGCCTCAATAAATGAAGGGCGCCTGAATCGCGCAAGCCTCCGACTACCACATACAATAACGCAATAGTAAACACAGTCTCGCTCGAAAAGCCTTGCAAAGCCATCTCTACAGGAAGAACGCCCAATAAGACCAATAGCGCACATGCGGTTAAAAAAACCTTATATGGCGCTAGCCTATTCGACAGCAACAACACGAACATTAAGCATAAAATGGTGACCAAAAGAATTGTATGCATTGGTGACAGTGCCAACCTCTATGTCATTACTTTTTCTACGAAACCAGCTCTAAAAAACAATAATGTTTGGTCCCATCGCAACGCGGCTCCAACAACATTGTTTAATGTAAAGCTGGCCACTATACAAAAATTAAACGGTAACTTCGCAGGAAGATTCAGCACAAACCAAGCCAGTTTTGTGAATAAATCCCAATCTGGGATTAAACCATTTGGGGTGATCCACCATAGCGGCTAACGTAAATGTTAAGCGTCAACGAAAAAGCGAGGTAAGCGTTATGACCTTTGGCAAGCAATCTATCTGCCATTGAGTACTATTGGCTTTGCACAGTAATGCCGCTCTCAATAACTGAGTCAGAATAAATTCGAAACAAAGTCGAAGACGTCGAATCATTTCTTATCTTGTGCAGTCAAACATTAGGCTCGATATGTTTGATTGCTTCTTAGCAGAACCTTACTCTTTAATAAGTCTTGACTTATTATTTTTGACTTCTGGTTAGAGCAGCGCCAGTTTTTTTGTAAGTTCCGCTGATAGCGCGATTTTTAATACGGCAATATAGAGTTGCTTAGGCCCTTTAGTTACATATTTTTACGAAATAAAGGAAATAAATATAGACTCAGTCATCGTAACTATGTATGGTCTTTTCCAGCAAAAATAGAAGCTTAAAAGTACAACATACATTTCGCTGTTTTATTCGTAAATCCTCGTCCTGCGGTGTTTAAGTTCAAGTCTCAATTTTATGCAAACCAAGCCTCTCATGAGGCACACATTTTTTTTAGAACAGGATATTTATTATGTCTAATACAGTTAAAGGTACAGTTAAGTTTTTCAACGAAGCAAAAGGTTTTGGTTTTATCGAGCAAGAGTCTGGTCCAGACGTATTTGCTCACTTCAGTGCAATCACTGGTGACGGATTCAAAACTCTAGCAGACGGCCAAAAAGTTGAGTTCACTGTAACTCAAGGTCAAAAAGGCCCACAAGCTGAGAACATCGTAGCTCTATAATTTTATAGACAGCTATCGAAGGGTAAGACTTCATTGAAGGCTTACCCTTTTTTATTGCCTAACGGAATACATTTACGCGTATTTCGCACTGGATAGCCCCACTCTTCTTTGACACTCGTTAACCCTTGCGACTGATTGAAAGCCTATAACTCTTCTCAAGCACATACCCTCACGCTTTAAACGCTCAATAAGATCAACCAAAAAATGAATAGGCTTACTCGCCGACTTCCCTTAATCTAATCGTCCACATTTTAGAGAGCCTCTCATGAACTTAGACAAAGCAAAAAAAAGAATCGCTAAAAAAGTTAAAATGGGTTTCCAAGGGTATCCTGTAATCTCCATTGTTTATTTTGGCGAAACTACAGACGTAGCGAATGAGGTCTCGGTTTCATTTCAGCAGGAAGAAACATCGGAATCGATGGAAGAACGCTTTAAAAGCACCACAGACGCTCGAGAGAATGACATTATTCAGTCGGCCATTGTTAAGATGATCGAGCGCTCGGAGGCTAAAACGGTTACTCAGGCAGACGGCGTTTCCGTCGAAGATTAATAAGAGCTTCTTAGGCCTTAGATGCCTCTAAGGCTTTTATAACCCGAGATAAGCTCTCTTAGCTTCACCATGAACACTCCTAAGCAGCGCATGTTTTAACCTTATCAGCCCTCCTCTTACTCTCCCAGCAAACCCTGTAAAGTTTACAACTGAATCCCGATACTTCAGGCTGCTTTGGAACTCAGATATATTTCGTAAAACGATACGCAAACCACCACCAACGCCCCTAAAGCCACAAACGATGTTGCTACCTCACCCAACAGAATAAAGGCAATAACAGAACCAATGACCGGTTGCGCGCACGAAATCATCGCTACTGACCTTGAGCCCAACATCTTAATCGAATGGGCAACTAAACTATGAGGTAAAGCGGTGAAAAGCACCCCCAGAAGTATCCATTGCGGCCACTCTGCTAAAGCATCAGATTTATTTAGATCGTTTTGAAGATAGCTATGACAAACAACGCTCATAATGATGGCAATGACCAAGGTTTGGTAGAACACTGTCTTGTGCGCAGAATAACAGCTTAAATAATACTGCTGAATTAAATTTCGCGCTGCAAAACATAGTGCAGAGAGCAGGCCTAGAAAGACACCATAAGCGTTGTTCGTTTCAGCAACGGGAGTATCTACCCCCATTGTCCACACACCCGCGACAATCAGCACGGTCATACCGATCTCAGCCCTGACTATTGCCTTACCAAATGCTAGTTTCTCTAGCCAAAGAGTGATCATGGGATAGGTGAACAAAGCTGTCATGCCCAGCGTCACTGTACTGACCTTCATTGAGTAAAAAAACAGAAGCCAATGAGCTCCGAGTAAAACACCGGATACTGCTGTAATCGCATAATCCCTCGTTCGAGCTAGCGTTATCGATTCTCTCGAAGCAGTAATGCAAGAAGCCGGTATTAAATATGACGTACAGTTTTATCCACAAGCACGGCTCAACTTACTACTCAAACACAAGAAGGTCGATATCACGGGGAGTCTTTTCCTCAGTGACGACCAAGGTGCTTTTCGCTACATACAATATGATATTGGCGGTGCAACCACCTTCTACGCGTTGAATGAGGTTGCGCCCCTAGTTCAGTCTTTTAGCGGCATCAAAAGCTATACACTCGGAGTAGTTCGGAACGAGTTTTTTCATGATGATGCGCTAAACAGTTGGTCTCGCAGTAAAAACCAAGACAAGGTTATTATTGCCAACGACTACGATCACCTCTTTCACATGCTAGCCAAAAAGCGCGTCGACATCATTGCCACAAACGACGTTCTAGGTGCTTTCCTTAGCGCGCAAAAGTCATTGAGCCATATCAGCTTAGCTCCCTATCGAATCCCTTACGGAACCGACCCGAAGAAAGACGGCATTTATATAGGTACTCAAGGCAACTTCCCAGATCAAGACTTCGAAAAGCTAAAGCGCGCGACAGAAACGCTACTCGCCGAGAACCTCCTTGCTTGTATCAAGGAGCGGTATGGTGTGAGTTCGAACTAGACGACAAGCACTCTTCAACGTCCACCATAATCGGCCGCCCTTTTACGCTGTTATTAACGCCAACCTACATGACGATACTCGCGCACAAGAAAAACTTAGCAATCTCGCTAGAAAGTTTGGTCGAAAGTACTACAATTTAATGTTGATGATGAGCTATATCGGAATCAATATTGCGTGATGAGTATAGAGACCGCCAATCTAATTTTTAGCCCAAATAGCGTTACAATAAAGCGCTCGATTGGACCTTGGCTGCTATCTTTGTTGTGTTTTTGCAGCTACTCGAGTGCGAACGAAGGCAACGTGCCTGATTTGTTTGCGATGTCTCTTGAACAACTCATGAATGTTCAAGTGTCCGTTTCTGATCGTTCAGAAGAGTCCTTACGACGCAGCGCGGGTGCTATCACAATTCTATCAGCGGAAGAAATCAAGCTAAGTGGAATTAGGGTGATACCTGAGCTGTTGCGATTAGTCCCCGGTTTCAACGTTCGAAAAATCGACGCTAATAAATGGGCTATCAACAGCCGCCGCGTCCCTACACGATTCTCGGACTCCTTGTTAGTATTAAAAGACGGACGAACGCTTTATAACCCTCTTTTCGGTGGAACATATTGGGAATTGCCGGATACCTTACTTGAAGACATCAAGCATGTTGAAGTAATTAGGGGGCCTGGCTCATCTGCATGGGGCGCAAATGCGATAACAGGCGTTATCAACATAGTTACTAAGTCAGCGAAAAATACCCAAGGTGGCTTGGTCGTCGCTGGCAAAGGCAGCGGCGAGATTGATAACGAGTTTTCCGCCCGCTACGGCATGATGCTCGACCAAGATGCAATTAGCCTTTATGGAAAGATCAGACACCTATCCGAAGGTGAGTTCAAATCAGTCGCGCACTCCAACAGTGATGATTTCTTCCCTGATTCAACGCGCGCCAATGACGACTCCTCGTCGAAACAATTGGGATTTCGTTACGATAGCGATGCTAGTCAGGCAATGACACATACAGCCAGTGCAGAGTGGAATGAGAGTGAATCAAAAGAATTGCGTGTCATAAACAGCGGCGCCGACATTTCGCCTAACCTCATTGAAACCGACAGCTTCTTTTTTCTATACCAGGGAGATTATGACTACGGCTCTAACGATAAGCTGAGTTGGCTGGCCTATTACGACTATAGCGATAGAAGCTCCAGCATTGCTGACGAACAACGAAAAGTCAGCCACATTGAGTTCAACAATCAGCTTGGTTTCTCGGCGCATGAAATAAGCTTTGGTGCCTATGCCCGCCAGATAAGGGACAAAACGAGAAGCGATAGCTCATTCAAATTAGACCCCGCCGCGCGGGACGTTGATATTTATAGCCTATTTTTACAACACAAATGGCAACCATCAGATGCAGACCTGTCCATCGTCTCGGGTATTCGTTATGAACATAACGACGATACGGGCTGGGAGTACAACCCCACTATTAGAGCTGCTTACCAAGCGTCGCCAAATGCGACAATATGGAGTGCATGGACACGATCGGTTCGAACGCCGTCTCGCTTCAATAGCGACGCATTGTTAGACTTCGGATTCTTCCAGGTCCCTCTCAGCGCGCAACACCTTGCAGCATCAGTGACCCACTCTTACGAAGCAGGCATCCGTCAGCTACTCAATCAACAAAGCAGTATTGACCTAAGTCTATTTCTTGATAAGCAAGATGACCCCTTAGCATCTGCAAGCCCCACGGGCACCGTAAGAAACAAGTATCTAGGTGCCGAATTGGAATATACGTACCGCCCATCAACTACTTGGCAACTAATGGCGTCGTTCAGTTATCTAGACTCCCAGCCGGACAAAGTGACAAATATAAACACGTCCAACCATCATGTTTGGGCTGGAAAACTAAGAAGCCATGCAAAACTAACGGAACAAGTCACTTGGACCAACATTGTTATGTTCGACAAAGGCCTGCCTACAGGCCTTCCAAATGATGATTTCAAAGACATACTGCGTGTTGATACGAATGTATTGTGGGAAGTCACTGGAAGTATGGAGCTTCAGTTTTCTTTGCAAAATTTGTTAGATCAAACGCATATCGAGGCTGGCGACCCAACCAAGGTCAACAGTGCTGTTCGGCGTGGCGGAGAAGTACTCGCTCGGTTCACCTTCTAACAAAACGACCAATACAAACTGCTTATCCGCATTGTCTAAGACTATCCGTCGTACATGCTTTTTTGCGCCTAAGGCTCATCGTATTTTTTCAATGCTTCAACAGTATTCAAACGCGCCTGCCGACGTATTTGCGCTTGCTCGAAACGTCTGGTCTGCATCGCCGACTCGACAATTACCGAGGGGACCGAGGTCGGCGCGTTCGTCTCATCCAGTGCGACGAACGTGAAGTATGCAGACAAAATATGCTTACTCTCGCCACTATAGCTATTTTCAGCTTCCACCCTAACGCCAACTTCCATCGATGAACGCCAAGCTCGGTTCACGGACACCTTAAAAAGCAAGGTGTCATTCTCCTTCGCGGGCGCCATAAAATGAATTGAGTCAACGGATGCAGTCACACAGACCGACCCGCTATGTCGTTCAGCAACCACCAACGACAAGCGATCACACTTGGCCATGATCATGCCACCAAACGCGGTTCCGTGAGCATTTAGATCATTTGGAAATACTTTATAGACATGGCCGTCTATGGCCGATGCGTAGATTGATTTTTCGTTCAACTTGGTCGCCAATTCGACACCTCTAGAAAGTTAATACACAGTTAAAAGCAAAGGTAGCTAGATCTCACTCTCGACTACCTTGTGTAATGACAGCCAAAGAAAATCGAAAAATAGTTAATGTATCACTTTACGTAATGCAAATAACCACCTGATAAATAACTAAAAATAAATGAGGAAAAATCACTGTAGGACGAACACATTGACTAAAATACTCTAAGCACAAACCTGCTGCGCCAGGCCTAGATTCTAGAAACGCGCTATTAAACTGCAATGCCTCGATTTCACTGTCATTTCGAAAGGCAGCTTCGATCGCCAGTAAGCGATACTCAATTCGTGATTGGAAAGTTTTCCAAATCGCGTCTTGTATCCATAGAACAACTAACAGGAAAACCAACTCAGCATTGCCCGAGCCAAACAATCCCGCAACGGCACACAACGTGACACTGACTAGCTTAATGATTAACGAGTGCTTTTCGTAACTATCAAACTGATTCTGCAGAAGGCGCCATTCATGCGCCAGATTCTGATGACTATCCAACACGCTCAATCTGTATTCCTTTAATTCTATTTTTTACACAGTCCGCCCAAGCCAGGCTAACGAGCCAGAAGCCACGCAATACCTACACTATAAAACCGCCCACGAAACCCATGTTAGCAACGGAAAAAGTCCTTGCATTGACGCCGCTCGGAGCATACGACTGCCCGCCGACGCGTATAGCACTCCCGCTGCAGCTAACATACTTGCGCTACAGAACAATACCAGTGTCAACGCAACCGACGGAGCATCTGACGCAAACGACAAGCCCGCCCCAACGAAAATACCCAGCGCTAAAAACAGATTATAGAACCCCTGATTGAACGCAAATAAACGAACCGCTTGCGCCTCTGTTTCATTTGCCGCGCCAAACCGACGATAAATCTTCGGCTGCATAAACCAAAGACTCTCCATGCAAAAAATCAAGACATGAAGCATTGCTGCCAGCAAAGCAAAGACCAAAAATAGTGAATTCATAATTTCTCCAAGCGTTAGTGGCCATCGCGCAAACTAATCAATCACAGTCGCCCGACAAAGCCCTCGTGTTGCGCAAAAACATCTTCTTGTTATTCGTTGTCCGAAAGTTACAGTATGACGAAGGGAAAAGCACTCATAAAGCGCCACATGAATGTATTACTAAAGTGCATATTTATTGGTTGATCAGTCAAATCAAAATTACCACTTGCCAAGTGCCTCACAATTTTCCAACTAAAAAATTACTAATCCTTCATCGCAAAGAAATTGCCAATTAGCAAAGCATGCTTTAGCTTAATTTGCCTTCGCATTATGCGACCCAAATTGATCCTTTTTTATTACGGCGAGTTGTTCATACATGAGTTCACGTGAAGCATTTAGTTCGCTAAATCAATCCTTAAGCCAAGCTATTATTGGGCAGCAACATTTAGTCGAACGGCTACTGGTCAGCTTGCTTGCCGACGGTCACCTGCTAGTCGAAGGCGCTCCCGGGTTAGCCAAAACAAAGGCTATTAAAGAGCTCGCAGACCGAATCGAGGGAGACTTCCAACGAATTCAGTTTACGCCAGACCTTCTGCCTTCTGATGTCACCGGCACAGAAATCTACCGAGTGGAAGATGGTCAGTTCCATTTTCAGCGCGGCCCGATTTTCCATAACCTCATTCTTGCGGACGAAATCAACCGAGCGCCCGCCAAAGTTCAGTCAGCCCTGCTAGAGGCAATGGCAGAAAGGCAAGTGAGTGTTGGCAAAGAAACATTTCAGTTGGATCCGCTATTTTTGGTGATGGCGACACAAAACCCGATCGAACAAGAAGGCACCTATCCCCTGCCCGAAGCGCAACTAGATCGTTTTCTGATGCACGTCCGCATCGGCTACCCTGACTTGGAATCCGAACGATCGATTCTTCGGTTGGCAAGACAAGAGTTTGATGACACTGCGCTTAACGAAACCCTCGAAAGAATCTCCCAGGTTTCTATTTTTGAAGCGCGTAAGGAAATTGCTAATATCCATATGAGCGACGCCGTTGAGGACTATATTGTGCATCTAACGATGGCGACACGGGAGCCTGCGAAGTACAGCAAAGACCTCGATCGCTGGATAGATTTTGGCGCTAGCCCGCGGGGAACGATCGCGCTAGACCGCTGTGCGCGCGCCTACGCATGGTTGCATCAAAAAGAGTTCGTTTCACCTGATGACGTTCGGGCCGTGCTGCACGATGTGTTTCGCCATCGCATCATTATTACCTTCGAGGCTGAAGCCGAAGGTATTACGACGGACAAGGTGATTAACGAGTTAATTCACCGCGTACCGCTGGCTTGATGGCGGAGCGCCGCGGCCAATGACAAGTAGTCGAACGAACA
This sequence comes from uncultured Oleiphilus sp., assembly GCA_913020045.1. Classification (GTDB taxonomy): domain Bacteria; phylum Pseudomonadota; class Gammaproteobacteria; order Pseudomonadales; family Oleiphilaceae; genus PZPK01. Next base: position 61,140 of record CAJWBE010000011.1, on the reverse strand, counting down.
TGGGCGCACAACCGCCCCTACCAACAGGCGTCTACTGCAACCTGCAAGACCTTATGGCGTTACGTTTGGTTGCCCGCTCGGTCACGTTACCGAAAGCGAAACGTGTTAGTCGACCACAATCCGGCAGTCACTTTTCTCGTTTTCGCGGTCGCGGCATGGAATTTTCAGAGGTTAGAGCGTACCAACCCGGCGACGATGTCCGCAGTATTGATTGGCGTGTCACCGCGCGCCGGCAAAAGCCTCACACCAAACTTTTTAATGAAGAGCGTGAGAGACCTGTTTTTATCGTTTGTGACCAAAGTCAGTCCCAGTTTTTCGGCAGCCAACGCGCATTCAAGTCCGTTCGCGCAGCAGAAGCTGCGGCGTTGTTTGCCTGGACCGCACTAAACCATAATGACCGCGTTGGTGGCATCGTTTTCTCTGAACGCGGGCATCAAGAGGTAAAGCCAGCCCGCAGCCGCAAAAACCTGCTTCGCTTACTAAGTTCGCTGTGCGACTTTAACAACGCGTTAAAAATTGGCGATTCGTTAGAAGGCGCGAGATTTTCACTTGACGATGCATTGGTCGAAACCGGTCGGCTCGTGAAGCCAGGCACATTAATCGTCGTGGTAAGTGATTTTTTTCACACTAACCCTGAAACTCGCAAGCAGCTAAGCATGTTAGCCCAGCATAATGACCTGGTGTTAACGCGTACCTTTGATCCGCTCGAGAATGAATTGCCACCACCAGGGCTCTATCCCGTCTCGGATGGAGACAACACTCTGTTGGTCAACACCCTATCCGACAAAACACGACGACAGTACCAGCAGTGGGTAAAGGAACATCTAAACGGGCTCGACAAACTCGCCAACCAATGCCGCGCTAGACTTATCAATATTTCGACCCATGAAGATGCCGCACATGCGATTCGGCACCTTTTAGCGTCGCTTAGCTAACGGAGGCAGTTGTGGATCCAAACACTTTACTTGATCAACTGCGAGATATTCAGTCTCCGGGGGCAATTTCATGGTGGCCACCTGCTATTGGCTGGTGGCTATTAGGTGCCACGCTTTTATTGCTTAGTGCGTTCACCATTTACACAGTGCTCCGCTGGTATCGTCGATCTGCATGGAAAAGAGCAGCACTTAAGGAGCTCCGTGCACTAGAAAGCGCCCATGCTACAACGCCTTCTGATAAAAACCTCACGCAAGTCATTTCATTGCTAAAGCGGGCGTTATCGGCGGCTTACCAGACGCCTAATATCGCAGCGCTTGGGCCAAGCCAATGGCGCGAAAAACTTAACAACGCTGGAAGCCATTTGAATGAGCAAGACTTATTGATACTCAGCGAAGGACACTACTCTTCTAACCAGAGTACTCTCGACGACGCGGCGCTTACTCGTATCAAACTGACTATTAAAGGGCTTAAAAGCGCATGAGTTTAATCGACTTGCTAGCCGCCCTAGAGTTTGAGTGGCCTTGGGCATTCCTACTCTTACCCCTGCCGCTTGCTTTACTTTATCGACGCAGCGCTGAAACGCCAGCGCGCGTTGCTCCCCAAATGCCGCTTTATGAAACAGCAATGGAGCTGGGTATCGGAGAAACTCAAGGCGACGTTAAACCTAGTCGATGGAAATCCATTGCCATGTTTTTGGCTTGGTCTTTAATTTGCGTTGCCACCATGCGGCCCTCTTACATAGGCGCGCAAATCGACATTCCCTTGTCGGGACGCGACCTAATGATTGCCGTTGATATTTCGCCGAGCATGGAAGAAGTCGATATGGAGCTTAACGGCTCTCAGGCAACCCGCCTTGCCGTCGTTAAAAACGTTGTCAGTGATTTTATCGCCGCACGCGCGGGTGACCGCGTTGGTTTAATTTTATTTGGCAGCCAGCCTTACGTTCAGTCGCCACTGTCATTTGACACCGTCACTGCCAACACCCTTCTGCAAGAGGCTTATCTTGGCATGGCAGGGCAAGCAACGGCGATAGGCGACGCCATTACGCTCGGTGTTAAGCGCCTAAGAGAGCGCCCCGAACAAAGCCGAGTATTGGTTTTACTCTCTGATGGCGCCAACACCGCTGGCGACATCCCACCTGAAAAAGCGGCGCAGCTAGCGCAACAAGCAAATATAAAAATATATACGATAGGTATCGGCGCAGATGAAATGCTAAAACGAAGCTTCTTTGGCTCTCGAAAGGTCAACCCTTCCGCTGACCTCGACGAAGCAATGTTGACTACCATTGCTGATGTGACGGATGGCCAATATTTTCGGGCGCGTAGCACTGAAGAGTTGCACAACATTTACGGACTAATTAGTGCATTGGAGCCGGTGGAGCAAGAGGTTCGAAGTTACCGTCCAAGCAAAGCGCTTTATTTCTGGTTTCTTAGCCTCGCAGTCGCGCTGTTTTTTAGCACATTGTTAGTAGAGCAAGTTATTCGCCTATCCAAGAAGTTACGTTTTACGCAAGGCGCTAACTCATGAGCGAGGTATTCACCCAATTCCATTTTCTGCGTCCGCTGTTTTTGCTTGGCCTATTGGCTCTGCCTGTGCTTGTTTGGCTATTGCAGCAAAAACGTGATGAGGGCAACGACTGGTCCAATGCCATCGACCCAGCACTTCTCGCTCACCTTATGCCTGCTAGTAAAAAAACGGCAAGTAAGCGCAGTAATTTGGCCTTAATCTCCGCCCTCGTTTTAATTCTAGTCTCTCTGTCTGGCCCGACATGGGAAAGAAAACCTCAGCCGGTGGCCCAAATCAAAGACGACGTAGTGGTCGTCCTGGACCTATCGATTTCAATGCTCGCCACTGACATCGCTCCCGACCGTTTGACGAGAGCCAAACAGAAGCTACAAGACCTTCTGGCCCTGCGTGATGAGGGCAACACCGCTTTAATCGCTTTTTCGGGTGACGCACATATTGTGACACCACTGAGTGATGACAGTAATACCTTGCTCGCGAACCTTCCTGCTCTTGACCCGTTCATGATGCCGATCATTGGCAGCCGCCCAGACCTGGCCATCCAACAAGCGGTAGACCTGCTCGAAAGGGGAAATGCCAAACGCGGTAGGATTGTGTTAGTCACCGATGGTGTCGAGCCGCACCAAGCCGAGCGAATTAATGATGCCTTGCCAAGTGATCGCTACACCCTCAGCGTTCTAGCAGTGGGGACCGCACCCGGCGCGCCGATAGATCTTGGAGAAAGAGGTTATCTGAAAGATGATGGCAATGTCGTTATTCCGAAAACGGACCTTAAATCACTGAGGCAACTTGCTAACAATAATGGCGGTCAGTTTAGTGAGATCTCACTCACTGACAAAGACCTAAACCGACTCGATATCGACGGCTCTCGCTTTCTGAACGCGATCAAAGAAGACGACGATAGCGCCATTGATAAGCGATTTGATGCATGGGAAGACCTTGGATACTGGCTATTATTGGCCATCATTCCCTTGCTAATGCTTAGCCACCGACAAGGCGCTTTTATTCTTGCTTTACTTATTGTCTGGCCGAACGAGGAAGTCCTAGCCGCTGCATCAGACAATCCGCAGTCGAATACCGAGAACACTCCTCTTTCATCTTTTTGGGACGACCTTTGGGCAACACGAGACCAGCAAGCACAGGCCCTGATGAACCAAGGCCGCTACGACGAGGCAGCAAGTGTTTTTAAGTCTCCTGAGCACAAAGCCGAGGCATTGTATCGCGCTGGAAAGTTCGAAGAGGCAGCAAGTTCGACTCCTAACGAGTCTTCCAGCCGGTCAGCGTATAATCGAGGTAACGCGCTAGCTAAATCCCAGCAATTTGAAGAGGCAATAAAATCGTATGAAGCCGCGTTGGATACCGACCCGAACAATGAGGATGCACGATTTAATAAAAAGATCATTGAAGAAGCGCTAGCCGAACAAGAAAAACAACAGCAAGGCCAACAGAGTCAAGACCAAGGTGGCGATCAGCAAGACGACCAAAACGGTGATCAGGATAACGAGCAAAGCGGTGAACAAAAAGGTGATGAGTCTTCAGACTCTGAGTCTGAGAATAACGGCAAAAGCGGCGACCAAGACGGCGACTCTCAACAAAGCAATGAGCAGCCTAGCGACCAAAGCGAAAAGAGTCAGGAGCAGAAAAGCCAAAACGAGCCGTCCGAACAAGACAATCAGGAAGGTGAAGACGGTTCTGCTGAGCAAAGTGAACAATCTGAACAACAAAGTGATAGTGACGCCAGCGCCCTATCCCGAGCTAACGAGCTCGATCAACTTAGCGACGAAGAAAAGCAGTCGTTCGAACAGTGGATGCGTCGTGTACCTGATGACCCTGGTGCACTGCTGAGGCGTAAATTTGAACAGCAATCGCGTGAACGTAATCAGCAAGAAAGGGAAAAGGGTGAGCCGCTATGGTAGTGAGTCTAATGAAGATAAAATGTTTACGGTGGTTTGGCGTAATAGCGATGTTATCCAACGCGTCTTTCACTCTGGCGGCGATGCAACTTAATGCCAGTGTCGACCGCAATAAGATCTACCAAAACGATACCATCAACCTTCAGATTACCGGAAATATTGACGTTGATATGAGTATTGGCGGGCTCCTCAGTTTTGGGCGAAGTCAAATGGAGGCGCCCGATACAAGCGCTATCACTCAAGATTTTCAGATTCTTGATCAACGCCAAAGCTATAGTATGAAGACAATAAACGGCAGAAGTCAGAGTCTATCTACATGGAGCTTCACGCTCGCGCCCAAACGAGTCGGAACCTTGCGTATCCCTGCCATCGATTACCAAGGCGCCAAGAGTAACGAGATTGTTATCGACGTCTTGTCAGGTGCCGCACCTAAAAACGAAGATAACCCTCCCCCCTTGTTTATCGAAGCAGAAATCGATAAGTCATCTGCATACGTTCAAGAGCAACTAGTCTATACCATTCGCTTGTATGCGGTTTCTCAAGTACGCGGCGAACTTAGCGATCCAAGTCCGCAAGGTGCGATTGTTGAACGCCTAGGGGAAACAAAAAAATACTATCGTATGGCATACAACCAACGCTATGAGGTGCAGGAGAACAGCTATTTGATCTTCCCCCAACAAAGCGGCGCGTTAACGATTGAGGCGCAAAGCTTCAATGGCTTCGTCGTTAACCCTCGCACGCGAAATCGCGTCCATGTGAGAGAGCTTTCGGAGGCGGTCACAGTGAATATAAAAGCTCCACCGGCAGAGTTTTCAGGAGATATCTGGCTCCCTGCGATGAGCTTGGCAATGAACGAAAAGTGGGAGCAATCACCTGACGCAACAAACGTAGGCGATTCGCTAACACGAACGATCGAAATTCAGGCCTTGGGATTACTTGGGTCCGCACTCCCCCCCGTCACGACAGGTGATATCAAGGGTTTCAAGGTTTACCCAGACCAACCAAATATTGAATCGTTTGCTCACGAGAATGGTGTTCAGTCGTTAAGACGTGAAACAACAGCATTAGTCGCCATCCGTGAAGGACAAGCGCGCTTACCCGAGATAAAACTGCCTTGGTGGGATACCGTTAATGACGTCGAGCGTGTTGCCGTGATCCCCGCTCGAGACGTCGCTGTCGAAGCGCTCGCTGGCGACGCGAGTCAAACCCCTATACCGGCGACGATTACAAATAGTGAGTTAGGGACCAATTTGGCAGCCCTTGGTAGCACGGATATTAATGAGGCTCCGGCCCCTGACGGTCAAACGTCCGAGCTCAATAACCCCGCGCGAAACAACAACATAACCCCTTGGCTGCTTGTTATCGCGCTGTTGATTATTGCCTGGGGTAGCACGACTTGGTTTTTGCTTGGGAAGCTGCGTGAGCCGAGGCGCGACGAAGGAGACAATAACAATACGCAATCAGTTCAGTTCAAACAGTTAATTAAGCTGGTTAAGAAAAACGATCCCGAATTCAGCCGACTCTTGGTTGGCTGGCTTCAGCAACAGCAGCCCTCGTTGTCGATACGCTCACTTCATGATATCCCTGATAGCTGGGATGACCTGCGTGAATCGGCGTTGGCCTTTGAAGCAACGCACTATGGCAAGGCTAGCGGCCGTGCGAACGCTTTTTCAGAACAAGCACTGATTGATGCGCTTACGCGTTTTAATAAAGCGAGTAGCAATACAACGACACCAGACCGTAATATGCTGCAGCCACTTTATCCGTGAGCCTAGCGATAACTAAAGCGCTGTTCGAGCAAGAAACACTGGCTTGGCTGCAATGAAAGTTGTCGGCCTAAGTTGCAAGCTTAGTTAACCGGGTCTTTTTTGTTATTAGTTGTCGCTTGAGTGGCCTCGTTAAGCGATACAATAGTTTTTCATGCGACAGTTTGTACTAGACTAACGCTCGACGATGGGCCTAGTCACGCCCCATTACCCTATTTAACTGAGATGATTCCTATGAAGCTGCTTCATACCATGTTGCGTGTCGGCAACCTCCAACATTCGATTTCTTTCTATTGCGACGTCCTTGGTATGCGTTTGTTGCGTCAAAGCGACTATCCAGGCGGACGCTTCACGCTTGCCTTCTTAGGCTATGCAGACGAAACCGAATGTACTGCGCTTGAGCTAACACATAACTGGGATACCGATAGCTATGAAATGGGCACGGGGTTTGGTCATTTGGCGATACAGGTGCCGGATGTGTATCAAGCATGTGAGGACATCAGCGCAAAAGGTGGTGAGGTAGTCAGGCCTGCTGGGCCAATGAAACATGGTTCTACCGTGTTAGCCTTTGTCAAAGACCCCGACGGTTACATGATCGAATTGCTAGGCCCGAAGTCAAATGACTAAGCCTTCCTTAAGAGCGTACCAATAACGTGGACTGTCACACGGTCTGCGGTGCTTGTTGCATTGCACCCGCCATCAGCAGTGCGCTTCCCAATATGCCCGCAGGAAAGCCTGCCGGCGTGCGCTGCGTAAACCTAGGAGAGGACTTACGATGTCAGACTTATGACATACGTCCCGCGGTTTGCCGGGAATTTAAAGCGGCCTCAGATACGTGCGGTGCAAGCCACGCTGACGCAATAATTCTAATTGGAGAGTTAGAGCGCCAAACTCGCACTGATGCCTGAAAAGACACCGCTACAAAGCCCGAGAAACCTTTATCGCGCTGAACTGCGCCTACAAAAAAAATCGTTTTGTACTCGCAAAATAGCGTTTAACGATGACCGGCGACTCAGTCAATACTTCTATTCAACAACTCTACCAATCCGACCAATCCGACTAATCACACGAGTCCAGCTTAGTGACTAAACTCTGGATAGCGGGGAAGCGTTTCAAGTACGCGTTCGTCATGCGCTGGAACAACCACTAAGTCCGGAAATTTTTGAGTCAGTTTATGAACATGGTCTATCACCGCCGCGTTTTTTTCCACGTCCTTATCGACACCTGTTAGCCATTGAACAAATACCGGACGTGAACGGTTTTGCTCAATTCCCTTAAGCGTCCATGTTGTATCGCCGATAAAGAAATAGCGACGTCCGTCCTGAAGATTAATAAACATGCCTTGATGACCATCCGCATGCCCGCTTATATCAACCAGTACGACAGAGCCATCACCATAAACATCGAGGCTCAGCTTAAACCCCATATACTCGCCTGAATTCAATGCTTTGAATTGCCAGTTAATGTTAGGGTCGTCAAACTGAGACTGCACGAATCCTGGGGGCTTACCCGCTCTTGCTTCGGCTAAGGCTGCTTCGTTAGTCCAGACCGGCACGCCCATAAAATCCTCTAAAGCACTCACGTGATCCCAATGCATGTGTCCAACGACAACGGCATTGAGTTGAGTGAGCGAATAGCTCTCGCGACTGAGTTGTTCTATCGCCGGAACGTGCTCTTCGACCTTAAATAGTTGTTGGTCAAATATGTTAAACGCTTTCATTTGCTCGGCAACCTCTGTCCCGATACCCGTATCATAGAGCAGGTCTCCCTGAGGGTGTTTCACAAGAATTGCGGTATGTGCAAGCTTTCGGATCGTCGTCCACTCGCCCCCGGCAACCGCCATCGCCTCTAGGCTACCAGCAGATTGCGCCGTCTTGATTGCACTAAACGAAACCCCACTTGAAGCTGACTGTGCGGAGAACGACACTAAGGTCATTAGCGCAGCTGAGAAAAATGCCGCACGTGGTCGGCAAAGAGAACGAAGTAGATTCACAACAGAATAGCTCGCGAAGCATTGTGTATGGCGGTGATGGTTCATGCATAGTCCCTGATTATTATTGTTGAGTAAGCCCTCATGGCCACTCTAGACCTCAAGAATAAGGGCATCACTCTGCTTTTCAAGCGAAACAGACTTTACCAAAATAACAACAAGAGCAAAGGGTTAGCGCTAGCCTGACTCAAATTTTAACGGCCTAGAATCCTAAAGACCCATCACCTCTGTTACGACGGCTTTAATAAGAAACCCCAAAACGCCAAGTCCGAGTACCAAAAACAGAATAAATGTGCCGAATTTGCCAGCATTCGATTTACGTGCCAGATCCCAAACAATATAAGCCATTAATAGAATCAGAGCACCCACACCGACATAAAGTGAAATTTCTTCGAACAGGGCAACTGACATATAGGGGACCTCTTTCTGGGTTAACCTGCCAACACAAAAGCAGGTACTGCGTTTTCATGCCGGCGATTGGAAAATTTCTGATCGGAACAAGCGGCGACAAGACTTACAAGACATTGCGCAGCGAGCGCAGTTTAATGGTTTTGAACGTTCAGTCCAGTGAAAAATAAGTACGCAATGGGCAGGCGCGTTATGGGCTGACTAGCTACTGAGCTAAGTGCTTACTGAGTGCTGACTGTTGAGTGAGACCATCAAACGCACCTTAAGACCGGCTTAGCGGTAGTACATCGCATGTAACTTAGCGGGACTCTCTCCTCTCGCATATTTCGCACGGAGCACCCACATCAACCAAACTGTCTTAACAATACCGCCTTGCTCCCATTTTCTTGCCGAGGTGACGACTCGATCTCTTATACGAACTGGCTTACCGTGCGTTTTAAGCTGCTTGCTCATCTCAACGTCTTCCATTAACGGCTGGTCTGCAAAACCCTTAACTCTGTCAAACAGACTGCGGTTCACAAAGATCGCTTGATCGCCTGTCGCAATGCTGCTTAACGAAGAGCGCCAGTTAATAAACCAAGAGATAACGCGATAGGCGAATGCAGGGTTGTCCAACGTGACATCAAACCGGCCCCAGCACGGCTCGACACATACGCGGCGAATGTCGGCGATAGCTGATCTCGGCAAGGCACTATCGATATGTAAAAACAACAAAAGGGGGTTTGACGCGATCGCTGCACCGGCGTTCATTTGCCCAGCGCGACCCGCGGTTAATGAACGCACCGTATGAACCCGAGAATCTTTCAAGCGTTCGACTTCCATCAAGGTACGATCTGAACTATTGCCGTCAACAACAATTAATTCATCACCGTCCCCAAGTTGCTCTATGACTTTTTCCAAGGCTGTTCTAACAATGCGCTCTTCGTTGTAAACAGGGACAACAACTGAAATCCTGTTTGAAGGTTCAGTACTAGTCAAGCGCACCACCGCAGCTACTACCCTGACCCGCCGTACACCCATAGCAATGGTCCGCGACAACGATCGAACTGCCCAATAAGTCTCGCTGTAGTAAATCCGAAATATGGGTTCGTGTTTCAGTCGTTGCTATCAATTCGTTTGATTCAGGAGGTGCTGGTTTGGCGGTTAACAAGGGCATATCGAGCATTTGATTAAAATCACAATCGAATACATACCCCTGCCAATCAATGCTGATCAGCGACTTGCACATAACGCTATCTAAGTTCTCTTGGGAGAATGATGATCTCAACAAATCCATGTAGTTTTCAAACTCGCCCTTAGCCGCGAGTACCGCTCCAAACCGCGAAATCGGCATATTCGTAATCGTATATAGCTGGTCGAACTCGATATCAAAATGCTTGCGAAGGTGAACGGTGTAGTCTTCTTCCAGCTGCTGTTGAGCTGGAGGCAGGAACGCACCGCCGGGGTTATATACTAGGCTTAATGGCTTTTTCGAGTCGCCATGACCATAGCCCAATGAGTTCAGCAGTTGCAGCGCGATAATACTGCCATCAAAAACACCCTTACCGCGCTGTGCGTCAACATTGTCTTGTGTGTAGCACGGCAGAGACGCAACGATTTCTACTTGGTTGTCCGACAAAAACTGAGCTAGGTCTTCTTGCCCCGGTTCAAGCAAAATGGTGAGATTACAGCGGTCCATAACATGAACGCCTCTCTTTCGAGCCTCAACGACAAAATAACGGAAATCTGGGTTTAGCTCTGGCGCACCGCCCGTGAGATCTAACGCTTGGATGTCATGACGGTCTATGTACTCAAGCAACTGGTCTATCGTTTCACGCGACATCAACTCTTTGCGGTTCGGCCCAGCATTTACATGGCAATGCGTGCAGCTTAAGTTGCACTTATAACCAAGGTTAACCTGCAATGTTTCCAGTTTTGTGCGCGTAACTGACGGAAAATCACTATTGAGCAAGCGCTCTCGTGTGTCTAGCATTTACTACTTATCCATTCATTGGTTTAACAGTTTTGCCCTTTCAAAAGGCATCAAAAGAATCGCTTATCATTGGGTTGTGACAAAGATCATCCACCCAATTGTACGCTTTATCCTTCATTTCAATACTCTTTAGACTTGCTGAAAGCCCCTATCATTCGGCAACTACCGCCACTTGCATAATCCCAAGTCGCAAGGCACCCAAGCAACAACAATGCGTGACTCGGGAGAGTCAGCGACTAAGACCCTTCCATTAACGATTTGTTCCATTCTGTCGTGCTTTAAACTCCGACGGAGTGCATTGCAACCATCTCCGAAATACACGTGAAAAATTAGACGTATCTATAAATCCCAGATTCTCTGCAATCTGCTCAATTGAGTCGTCGGTGTTCTGTATGCACCAACACGCTAACTCCTTGCGTACCTCATCTAGCAAAACCTGATAATTGGTTGACTCCGCTTTGAGCCGACGAATCAATGTGCGTGCCGACATATGGTAGCGCTCAGCCAAGTCTTCCAACGTCGGATAACAGCCATCGTCAACGGCCAGCAAGTCCCGTGTGATCGTATCAGCCAACTCCCCTCCTTTTTGCTGGCGTTCAAGCAAGGTCTCGCATTCACGACACGCATTCCGGTACGCGTATTCGTCAGCCGTCAGGCAAGGCTGATCCAAAAAACTTCGTGGCATATCGACGACAAAGCCCGGCTTACCGAAGAGCACCGAAATACCTTCGAAGCGCTCAATATATCGGTCAGCCCAAGGCGGCTCGGCGAAGGGAAACTCAACCACAACGCCTTCAATAGTCGTACTCGATATTTTTGACAGCATATCGATAAACGAGCCTAACAACATCACCTGAATAAATTCTCGCAGTTCTCCTGTCTCGGCTAATTCATGAAGACGAAAGTATGCGCGATCATACGTTTCTTCGAGCTCAAACGTATAGAGCTGGATGCGTGTTGGCATCATTCGCTCAACAAGCTTAAAGGCCTGCCGTACGTCGCGGGAGGCAAGTGCGCCATAACCTAAGGGGCCATGAGAAGACACTTGGATAATCGAAGAGATATCCAAGCCTAGCCAAGGACGATCTGAAAGAAACATTCCACGTATGCTAATAAATTTGAATTGCTCAAAACTGATAAAACGCTGACGTTCTAACAACGACTCCCAGGATAACGTTGACCCTTCAAATACCTTATCAAGTTCAATGCCGAGACCATTTAAGTGTGCGCATAAAAGCCTCGCATAGGACGGATGGATCGCCGGAGCAAAGCGGGAGACGTTGGTTTTCTGTGTCAGCGACATAGGCAGGCCTATATAGGACGGCGGAATAAGTTTGCGCGTGTCAAAGCAAAGAACTTTTAAAATCAGTTTCTTAGCAGTGTTTAACAATCGCATTTATTCAACACGAGCATTAACACCCGAACAGAGCGCACCGTTTTCCAACTCAAGATGTCACAATATGACGATTATGTGCCAGTTTCAACGGTTATTTTTGAATTACCCATCGCGTCTAATAAGCATCACAGTAGTAAATACAAATAATGCTAATAAAGAGGAGTAACAACATGGCAGCGGCTGGCACATTTATAGCAGACAACGGCGATGTCTACGTCGATAAAAAGCGACATCTTTGGCTTGTATCAATGATGATTCCGGCAATGGCCGTTTTGGGGCCGGTTCTATACATGGAGTATGCCAACGAAACGTTTCTTTGGATGTTCATCGGCTTCTGGTACTGCCTATTCCCAGTGTTCGACTATTTCTTTGGAGAAGATACCAGCAACCCGCCAGAATCTGTCGTTCCTCAATTAGAAGCCGACCCCTATTACCGTTTTATCACACTGATCCAAGTGCCGATTGTCGTCGCGACGTTTATCTTTTGTGGCTGGTTCGTCGCCAATACAGAACTTAGCGTAACAGGCTACATCGCCGCGGCGCTTACCGCCGGCTACATTGGGGGCTACGGCTTAAATATTGGCCACGAGTTAGGTCACAAGAAAAACAAATTTGATCAATGGATGGCAAAAATAGTTTTAGCGCCAGCCGCTTACGGACACTTTTTCGTGGAGCATAATCGTGGTCATCACAAAATGGTGGCTACGCCTGAAGATCCAGCCTCATCAAAAATGGGCGAAAATATCTATAGCTTCGGACTGCGTGAGTTACCGAATGCCATCATCCGAGCTTCACAGTTAGAAAAAGAACGTCTGAATAAGCAGGGAAAATCTGCTTGGTCTCTACAAAATGAATTTTTGCAGACTATCCTAATGACCGTCGGCGCGTATGTTGCGATGGCCGCATGGCTAGGCGCAGAAGTAGTTCCATATTTATTGATCGCTGCGTTTTGGTCAATGTGGCAACTTACGTCAGCAAACTATATCGAGCACTATGGGCTGTTGCGTCAGAAATTGCCGAGTGGCCGTTATGAGAGACCTCAGCCGCACCATAGCTGGAACAGCAACCATGTTTTTTCGAACTGGGCGCTATTTCACCTGCAACGTCACTCTGACCATCATGCCAACGCAACGCGAAGCTACCAGTCACTCCGCCATTTTGAAAACCTACCATCGTTTCCTAATGGCTACTTTGGAATGTTCGCTGCTGCCTACTTACCACCACTGTGGTTCCACATCATGGACAAACGTTTGATCGAGGTTACCGGTGGCGATCTCAGCAAGATCAATATACTGCCAGAAAGACGCGCGGAGCTAATACGCAAATACGGCCTACATGAGCACCAAGAAACGGTAGAGCTTGATCAGGCTGCGTAACTGATAGGAAAGCTAAACTAAGCACTGATGGAACTACGAAATAAGAAAGTAATATAGTTTATCTTTCAAAAGCTTATTGATAACATTCGGCTATGTCTCCGTGGCACAGCTGGATAGCGCGGCCCCCTCCTAAGGGGCAGGTCACAGGTTCGACTCCTGTCGGGGACACCAAATCAGCAACGCCACCTTCCGGTGGCGTTTTTTATTGTTTTAAGGTTTCGTTAAATAGAGGTAAGCCGAGAATGTCCAAGGAAATATGGGACTATCATGATGCATTGAGCCGTACGCTATCGTCAGATGATATTCTCGCAGAAGTTATCACATCATATATTGATGACACCCAAACCGTTTTCAATCAACTTGTTGACGCTATTGAGTCTCGTGATCTCGAGAATATTCGTTTTCATGCGCATACCTTAAAAGGTACGGCGGCCAATATTGGCGCACCTAGTTTCTCGGATCATGCCAAGCAAATTGAGTTTGCCGTCAAAGACAATTTGATCGAACAACTCGAGCCACTGCTGGCTCAGCTCAAGCAGTCCAAATTGGTACTTTTCGAACAACTGTCGTGTTTTCTAAACGATAGGTCCCAGCCTGAAAAGTAAGGTTTGAGTTGACCTGACTGTTACGCGGGTCTCAGTACAATTGTGACATTCAGATTAGAATAGCGTCGCTCTGTTTCTACGCGACCTCAGAGCTTGTACGTTTTTTTGTTAGTCATTCACCACAGGAATCTGCATGCCAGTTGCACGCCTACGCCGCTTACCGGCGATCAATCTACTACGATCGCTTTGTTTACTGTTGCTAAGTTTCAATGCTCTATCCGCAGAACCTGACTACACCGAAGAAGACCACATTCTGCTGGGTATCGACGCCGTGTATGACTCAGGGCTTTATCAGGCCCAAGACGGCTTTGTTTACCCCGACATCAATTTTGACATTCGCCTTGGAAAGATTTTTGCTAAGGGCAGTACGTTCGGCTATGACTTATTTGAAGGCTCTCGCGCCTCCTTTTCTTTGGCAGTTACACGCGGCTGGCACTTTCTAGATTTAGACACCATTAATGACCCAAATAACCCCCTTTATTACGGCCTTGAAGACAGAGAACGAGCCATCGAAGCCGGCTTCATCTATAAGTATCGCTCGCGAGTCGGGCTTGTCTCATTTGAGTATTACAAAGACTATTCTGATGCACATGATGGACTCCGTACGGTCTTTCGTATTACACGACCTATTCCCAATAACGGAGGCCTTGTCGTCGTACCTAGCTTATTCGTCAACTACTATAGCCGTGAGTTCAACCGTTACTACTACGGCGTGACAGCAGAAGAAAATAATCGAGCGATTCAGAAAGCTTACGGTATCGTCAATGACACGACACGCGACCGTTATGAAAAAACGCGAACTGAATATAAACCAAATAATAGCGCTCAACTAGGCGTAGATGTTAACCTCCGTATGCCCTTGTCAGACGAACTAAGCGTGACGGGTTATTTATCCTATGAAGACGTCGTTGGCGGCGCTTTCCGTAGCCCGCTAGTAGAAGATCGAAAGTACTACCAAGCCAAAGTAGGTCTCGCTTACACTTTTTAGACTAGTTTCCAGAAGACTAAGCTAAACCTCTGTTAGGTTAGCTTCTGTGCTGCATCGACAATCAAGTGGCGTAACCACTGATGGCCCGCGTTATGATGCAGTAAGGGGCTCCATGCCATTTTGAGATCGAAGTCAGGAATTTCAAATGGCGGCTCCTTTACGATAAAGCGCTTATTCTCCAGATTAAGTTTGGCTGCCTTACTCGGTAACGTTGCCACCAAGTCATGCTGCTGAGCCAGCAACATCGCCACTTGGTAGTGGCGTGTAAATACTGAAATTTTCCGTTTACCACCAATCCTAGCTAAGGCTTCATCGACCCAGCCTAGCCGCTGAACATCCTCTGGGTTTACACCTACCCCGACACCAAACCCCGTTTTGCTGACCCAAATATGGCTAGCTGCTAGGTACGCCGTTAGATCAAAATCACTAACCAATGGATTTTCTGGGCTAATCAAGCAGGAAAACGAATCACTCCAGAGGGTTTTTTGATGGAACGACTGCGGAAGGCTGTCGAAGCGATTAATTGCCATATCAACGCGGCCTTGCTCAACGTCGATAAAAGACACGTCACTCGGCGTCAATACATCCAAGGTAACATTAGGCGCTTGCTTACGAACTTGACTCAACACCGCTGGAATCAACGTAGATTCCGCATAATCACTTGCCATAATCCGAAATACGCGACTGCTGTTTAAGTCGAAATCGCGCTCCGGCTGAATAACCTTTTCAACGCGAGACAGTATTTCTCTCACAGCTGGTTTAAGGCTGCTCGCCAACTCTGTCGGCGTCATGCCGTCACTGGTTCTAACCAGTATTGGGTCATCAAGGAGTGCCCGTAAACGTTTGAGGCCATTACTCATTGCAGGCTGAGTGATCCCCAGATGAACGGCCGCGCGTGTGACATTTTCCTCTCGCAGCAAGGCATCCAGGTGCACTAATAAATTCAGATCAATCCGTGCTAAATCCATTTCCTGTCAGCCTCACAAGGTTCTACGTAATACAGCCCAAACTTATTAATCAACCAAAGGACAACTCTAGACTTCGTGGTAAAGCTGACTGCCGGTGTCTTTAAATTTCTCAGACATCTCAGCCATACCTTGCTCTGCGTTGGCTTCTTCTTTTGCTTTAGCCTCGTTTTTCTCTTTTTCGTTCGCGTAATCGCGCACTTCTTGCGAGATTTTCATTGAGCAGAATTTAGGTCCGCACATTGAGCAGAAATGCGCGACTTTTGCTGCATCCTTCGGCAACGTTTCGTCGTGATATGCCCTTGCAGTATCTGGGTCTATCGCAAGATTAAACTGGTCTTCCCAACGAAACTCAAAGCGCGCCTTAGACATCGCATTGTCATGTAGTTGAGCGCCTGGGTGCCCCTTAGCCAAATCAGCGGCGTGTGCTGCAATTTTGTAGGTAATCAGGCCTTCTTTCACATCGGCTTTGTTTGGCAAGCCCAAGTGCTCTTTTGGGGTGACGTAACAAAGCATTGCACAACCATACCAACCAATCAACGCGGCCCCTATCCCTGATGTAAAGTGGTCATACCCCGGCGCAATATCAGTAGTCAGCGGCCCCAAGGTGTAGAAAGGTGCTTCGTGACAGTGCTTAAGCTGCTCATCCATGTTCGCTTTGATCATATGCATAGGCACGTGTCCAGGACCCTCGATAAAAGTCTGAACGTCATGTTTCCATGCAATCTTGGTGAGCTCGCCCAAGGTCCGCAATTCAGAGAACTGCGCTTCGTCATTGGCGTCCGCAATGGAGCCAGGGCGTAAACCATCGCCCAACGAAAAGCAGACGTCGTAGGCTTTCATAATTTCGCAAATCTCTTCGAAATGCGTATAGAGGAAGTTTTCTTTATGGTGAGCTAGACACCATTTCGCCATGATTGAACCACCACGACTTACAATACCGGTCACGCGTTTCGCCGTCATCGGGACATAACGCAATAGCACACCAGCATGGATCGTGAAATAGTCAACGCCCTGCTCTGCTTGTTCAATTAGGGTATCGCGGTATAGCTCCCAGGTAAGGTCTTCCGCTACACCATTGCACTTTTCCAGAGCTTGGTAGATTGGAACCGTACCGATGGGCACCGAAGAATTACGAATAATCCACTCACGCGTTTCATGAATGTTTGCCCCAGTCGACAAATCCATCACCGTATCGCCGCCCCAACGTGTTGCCCATACTGTCTTTTCTACTTCTTCTTGAATCGACGAAGTCACCGCCGAGTTGCCGATATTGGCATTAACCTTGGTACGGAAATTTCTACCAATAATCATTGGTTCCGTTTCGGGGTGATTAATATTATTTGGGATAACTGCACGACCTCGTGCAACCTCAGAACGCACGAATTCTGGCGTAATCATTCCGGGAATTGCCGCTCCAAAACTTTCCCCTGGGTGTTGCTCTGCAACCGCTTGTTCAAGCTCAGACGCAGACAACGCTAGGTTTTCTCGAATGGCGATGTACTCCATCTCCGGCGTTATGATCCCTTGCTTGGCGTAAAAGAGCTGCGAAACGTTTTTCCCTGCCTTTGCTTTGCGAGGCTGGCGTTTATACTCAAATTTCAAGCCCTCAAGCGCAATGTTTTGCTCGCGGCTGTTCGTGTAATTGGAACTAAATCCATCTAGCAGTTCCGTGTCGTCACGTTCCAATACCCAGTTTTCGCGCAAAGGACTTAGGCCCAAGCGAACGTCAATCTCTTTATTCGGGTCAGAATATGGCCCTGATGTATCATAAACACGCACGGGCGCATTCTCTTCAAGTTTGCCGTCTTGTAACTGTGTTGGGCTTAGCTGAATTTCTCGCATTGCGACCTGAATATCAGGCCGAGAACCCTCTACATAGATCTTATTTGATGCGGGAAATGGTGCGGTCGACAGATCGTCCACATGCGCGGTTTCACTAAGTTTTTTAAACGATTCGGATGATTTTTTTGAGGACATAGAAGCTCCGCGATCAATAGAATGAGTGGGAGCAAGTGGGCAGTAAAAAGCCCGCGCCTGTTCCCTACGAGGGTACTAACCCAATCAGGTTCAACGGGTCCCACTAAAACAGTGATCTCAGCCTAAATCCCAGCATAAAAAGGAGGCTCCCCGACAAGATAGCCCGATTGTAGGCAGGCGAACTAAAGAGCGCAAGGCTTTGTTTTCATCTTAAAAAAAAGAGCACCTTCCGTGTGCTCTGCGTGCCTGAACTGCTTCAAATCGTTCGTTACAGGTGCTTAGTTATAGTCAGTAGCCGCAATCACAACATCAGACATTTTTTTGCTAGAACCACTGTTGATCCATCTTACATATTTGCCACCACTCCACCACTTCCTTTTGGTACTTGTGGAATAGCGCATACGAACTTTGTTTTTGGTTACCGTATTATTACTATTGACGGTCGCAATCTGACTACCTTTTTGCGACCCGATTGTGCCGCCATGATGTGTTTTTTCGCCCATCAGGATTGGGTGATAATTGCTCCAAATTGAGCCAGGCGCTTTACTGATAGATTTTATGACGCCATTGTTGGCAATGCTTTTAGAACAAGAGTCATATGATCCGTTTGAAGAGGCCATACAAGCACTATGTAGCGGGACCACGCTATCATCCATTCCTTTCAAGAATGGCTTAGTCACGCCCGCATACTGCCAACCTGTTCCGACGAATCGCAAGCGTGGGTACGAGCTATGGCCTGAATTGATGCTGCGCGCTTTACTTGGCCTAAGGTCTTCCATCACGCCAATTTTTCCTTTCTGAGGAGTAAAACCCATCACCGCATTGATCGCTGCACGCTGAGCACTATTAACTGCACCCGAGCCGTTAGCAATGTTATAGACGATATCGGCAAGCTCAGTGCCTCCACCCGCGCCGCCAAAGTCCATCACGGCCATCACTTTAAAGTTATTGGTACTAACGCCCCAATTGCCGAGCTTTTTAAGCGCATGACGCATGACGAGATCGCCAGTTGAATGGGTCACAATAAGCAGGGGTTTACCTTTAAAACTACTGTTGTTAGACAACGCCTTAATCTGGTTTTTGACATCTGTTGCGATCCCTCCCGTAACGCGCTCCTTGGTATCCCACCATATAAAGGCATCAGCTTTGCCTTTCCACGGACCGTTCCAATAGACGTTCTCTGCTCTATGTTTCAGATAATTATTATAACTTCCATATTGGCGGGCTTTACTGCTTCGATTGCTATCACTTAGGTCTTCAGCCTGATACCCATGCACTAGAATAACTTTCATGCCATCGATGGACGCAAATGCACTCATCGCGGACATGGTTAGAAGGGTTCCGGCAATCAACTTGCCTATTATTTTTATCATTAATATTGTGCTCCATTTAATTTCTTATTTTTGCCACGTATCCGTGACGTTTTGGAGTGCGTCCTGCAAAACAACTAATTAGAATCTTCCTTGATCCTAGCGTCTATTTTGATACGGCTACCGAGCTCGAAACCCGAGTCATTCGAAAATAGAATTTTGTCGCTATAGAGAACCTAGTCCTTGCATCAGCCTCAAACGTTCCTCTTTAAGAGGGTCGATATATGGCAAGTCTTCGAACTCATCAAAGCGATAGCCATCTAGCTCATAGACACCCGGATTCACCTTTCCTGCTAGATCTAGCGGAATGAGCTCGTCAGACCATCGCTCTAGAAGGATTTCCTTAAGCTGATAAGGCCCTTCATCCCCTCCTTTTTTTAAGGCCTGAACATGCGCATGGAGTACTAAACTATCGACCCCCTGCTCTACAGGCCCTTCCGTTTCGAGGTAAACAAGAGGACCGCCTGCGCCTGCGCTGTAAAGAACAGCGGACAAAAAGTAATAACCGGGAACGAGAACATCTAAGGTCACTGGAATATCAAGGTACTCGCCATTTACCTGGCTGTATCCAAGCGAATCGACGGTCCCTGTCGGGGTGTTTATTCTGAACGGTGCTGATATAAACAATGAACTGCCATCTACATCAACGTAAGCGCCAAGATTCATTTCAACGGGCCACGCGCTAGAGTCATAATTGAGCGTATCGAACTCAACCGATAGCGACCTCTGAGATGAGCTTTGTTGGCTTACGTCTAAGGGCAAGCGAGCCAGCTCTTCGCCGCTACCGCCAAGCAAAACAGCCGTCGCAGCCAGAGCAGCGCCAGGTGGCAAATCTTTAGCCACGATTTCTGCTGTTACAGCATCCCCAAAGAAGTAGTTATAGCGACCGAGTTGGACCGACAGTTCAATCGGAGTCTCCAACCCAACTATTGGAAATGGAAGGGATGAGCTAGGAAGCGTTGAATTGACAAACGAATTCACATGAGCGGAATTTATTATGGGCTGTGAGGTAGGTGGATACTGGCTAAGCTGATCAAAACTTGTCATTGCATCAAGGATCTGAGTACGCGCCTTCGTCGACTCGAATTCGGGGACACTTAAAGCGGCGGCCGATCGTTCGGCTCTTATGACAGTTTCGCTTTTTTGCGTTTTCGCGGCCCCCTCGTCAACGTATTTAGGCACGTTTTCGCTTTCTTGGGCGCTGTACGACGAGAGCTCTTCGTCCACACTACTGACAGCCCAAGACCCGAGAATGAAGACTAAGAAAACAAACGCTGCAAGCGCAATTTTTTTATAAGGCATCGTTAACCTCTGGTTCGAATCGATGCGACACCGATTCGTGCATTAGTTTTATTGTTGTTTTACTGCTGGGAAAACAATAGAAAGTTACGCACACGCTAGGCGAGGAAAAGATGGAAAATATCGGCTAAATTAGGGCGAATACGAAAACTATTGCCTCAATATGAGACAGGGTATGCGCGAAGAACGCTTTGAGCCTTGGTTGTTAATGGGTAGACTGCCACGCTATGAGCGCACTGCATTCACAATTCAGCGAAGACCAGTTTCAGCGAAACTTAGCGAGCAATCGCTGGACGATTTTGCTTTGCCTAGTCATTATTTCGCTTTACTACTTTATCGACCCTCACACACTGCCCCGCGAAGCAGCAAGGGACATTGCATGGTGGCGGGTATTGCTATTTGTGCCGGCCTTAATCGCCTGTCTTTCAATGACATACCTCGATGTGTCGAGACGCACCTTCTATCTATTCTCAACCGTTGGCCTCACCACCACGGGTTTACTGTTTTTATTGTCAGACAACCCCTATGGCAACAACCAAACCCTGCATGTTTTTATCTCCATCGCCCACACGATGGCTGTCCTATTGGCGGGCATTGTTACTCCCATAAGATATTGCTTACCCGCTGCTTTGATCGTTTACGTGGCAACAGTCGCTGATGTCGCATTGTCAGATTCCATTGAGCATGCCAATTCGGTTATTTTCGTATGTGGGCTTTCCGGGATTACCGGCATCATGGTGCTTTGGGCAATTATCAGAGAGCGAGAGGCCAAGCAACAATGGTTAATAGACCAAGAACGAGCGCATTCGAACGAAATTCAAAACAGTACTTCTCGGTATTTTTTTGACTCGTTGAGTTTACAAATCAAACATAATTGCGACGCGATCGAAAGTAGCTTCGAAGAATTAAAAGCCCTCAAACCAAACTCCACTTATTTAGATCGCAGCATGCACTCTTTCGACCAATCGCTGCAATTGATCGACAAACTAATTTCCTCGGTGTCTTGGCGTGATGCCCTGTCGAACAAGTCGTCTAAGTCTCTGTCAGCAAGCCGTCTCGTTAATGAATTGGTTGATGACTATCGCAGCATTTACCCACAATTCACTTTTTTCTTAACTGAGGAGGTGAACTTCCGAATTATTGGTGACTCAGTATTGCTCGCACGCGCGATCTCCAACTTGATGGATAACGCTGTCAGGCTGCACTCCCCCGGAACGATCATCGAAATTGCAATCCGTAATCCGCGTCAAATTAGCATTCGTAATTCCGGCCCTCCGATTCCGGATAACTTAGAGAATATGTTTCAGTTTGGCGCGGGCGGAAGCAGCGCTAACCGAGGGTTATTCGGGCTAGGTTTGTTCCTCGCCAATCAGATATGCCGCAACCATTCAGCGCAGCTAAGTGCGTATCAAAGCGGCTCGAAAGCAACCTTTATCATTAGGTTTGGCGAATGAATATCCGTTTCTCGCGTCTTTCAAGCCTTCGCTTACGCAATAATGCGGAGCTCGCTGATAAGAGAATAAAGAAAAGTTTTTATCATTTTTGGTTTGAAGAGTCCCTCACCTACTTACGGCCAACCCTGCTCGCCACCACCGTATTAGTGCTGTTATTTTACCCACTAGACCCGCTGGTGATGGAGGCAAGTGCTGCACAAAACCTACAGAATTCGCGGCTGCTTATCATGACACCGCTGCTTGGTTTGTTTTTCTTTCTCTCTTTTACCACGATTCACCCGCTAGTCTATTTTTTTGGGCTAAGCGTAACTTACCTCATCGGCGGCGCACTTTTCAGTCTTGGTATTACGACGCAGGGAGGCGGGCTAAGTCTTTACGGGTTGATAGCGTTAATTCATGCGCTTGTTTTTCTTTTCATACCGAGTCGTATACCGGCGCCATTTTGTATTCTCGTTGGCATCCTTCTCATCGGTATCGATATTACCGCTGTTTATGACGGAAATTTTGGAACAGATAGTGAAAGGTTACTTTATAGCGCTGGACTTATTAGTCTCACACTAATCCTATGCATGTCGGCGATCAATCGCGACCTCAACGCGTACCGAAACTATCATTCGTTGAAAAAGGCTAATCAGTTCACTTTCGATCAAGGTTTGTGGGCAGCCATGATTGCCCGGGTACTCAAACATGAGTTAGGCAACCATCTTACGGGTATCACAAGCTCTATCGAGATGATACAACTTATCGATAATCGAAATTCAGACAAGCAAACTCTCTCGGGAGCAATCAATAGGAATCTAGCGACGGTTAATGCGCTTCGACAGCTCCTCAATCGCGTCAGTAACTACGCCAATATCGAGATTCAACAAGAGCAGCCTCGACAGTATCATTTCAAGCTCTCCTCGGCACTCCAAACCGCTGCGACCCAATTTGAAAGCCGGCATCATGATGCCCTAGTGATAAATACTCTGCCTCACACGACCGATGATATAGATATCAAAGGCGACAACATTATTCTAACGCTGGTGATAGTTAGTTTACTGGAATATTGCTACGCGTCGTTCGGTCAAGCTAAGCACGAGAAAACTAAAGTAACGCTTTTTGCCACGCACCACGGAGCGGTACTTCGAGCAGAACTTAACTCGGGTAAGAGTAATGCCATTGCCACTGAACAAGAAAGTTCGAGCAGTGAATATTTCGCCATCACGGTTAGCAAATTTATTCTCAAGCTTCACTCTGCCGAAATAATCCGTGAAACTCATACCAACACATCAGTTGAAATAGAAATTAGGTTTTGAGTAACGCCGTTAAAAATAGCTAAGCGCGCCACTTACACAACTTGAAAAAAAGGCCCCGCCTAAGCCGACAAGTCCCACCGATAGCCGTGCCCTCGTTCAGTTTTTATATGATTAAACCCGCTATCAAAACGCTTGAACTGGGCACGAATATTTTTGATATGAGAAACGATGGTGTTGGGCTCCACGACAATCTGAGCCGCCCGCTGAAGAGCTTCGTGCCCAACAACATTGCCGTTAGCCTCGATAATAGACCTCAGTATCCAATATTGAGTCAGGCTTAAGTCCAGACGCGACCCTTTCCAGTAAATAGCAAAGTTATGTTGGTCAATTTTCAGTGCGCTATCAAAGCTAACGGCTTGGCGATCTTCGTACAGCATCTTCATCGCTTCGTAACGAGCGAGCAATGCTCGAATGCGAACCATGATAAGCGTCAAGGACGTATTTTTTGGAACATAGTCATCCGCCCCTAACTGCCAACCTCTTGTTTGGAGAGCTACGTCGTCATGTGAGGTCAATAAAATGAGGGGGCGATCTGGGAACTTTTCTCGAAAAAACTCACACAGCAAAAGCCCGCCTTGAGCTTCATTGCCAAGCTCAATATCAAAGATTGCGATATCTGGGGCATGAGACTCGAGCCCGGCTCTGCCAGTTTCAAAACAGCCGAACGATTCCACCTGAAAATCATGAGACTCAAACAAATCCGTAAAATTAGCTCGAATAACCGGGTCGTCCTCAACAAATACAATCGATGGTCGCGACGATGACGTTACAGCATTGAAAACCATACTTCTGATCAACTCTCAGTGATAACAACAAAAACGTTCCCCTAGTTATACCGCCATCTAGGATGCAGTCAATCAACCGGCTTTTAAGAATTATGATGTTTTATGAATTCGATAACTCTAGGGACAAAAAGTTGCCCATTATTTGTCACAATAAGTCCGTCCGTTAAGGGAATAACAAGACAACTAAACTATTAAACGGGCAGTTGAGCGAAAAATGTTGGCTTTCAAATACCTATCTCTGTGGATCAGTGAGCACCTTAACCGCGCCCCAGCGGCTACGCTTGTTATCGCAACGGCGCTGACCATTCTCTGTTCGCTTGGTCTAACCCAGCTTGGCATCTCTTACGGGCACTATTCCTATTTCGATAGCGGCGACTCAACGATTGTCGACTATGACACGACACAAAAAACATTTACCAGCTCAGACAACATTCTGTTTGTCATCAGTGCGAACTCTAAAGCCGCGCTAAAAACGCCTGAGTCTATACATGCAATTGAATGGTTAACGAATAAAAGCTGGGACTTACCATTTACGGAGCGAGTTCAGTCGTTAAGTAATACTCAAGTGTTGTCTCACGTAAACGGCAAAGTAGTTGTTGATGATTTAATTACCGATTCGATTGATTACCCGGCCGACACACTTAACCGTTTAATAGACGCCCTGAGCACCTCCCCATCACTTAAAGGTAAGCTACTATCAGGTGACGGTAGATCAGCGGTCGTCAGCGTGACGCTCTCGAAGAACGAATCAAAAAACATAACTTATCCGCAGGCAAACGCTGCCGCTATGGAGCTGGCGGCTCAATTCGACAGGCATTTCCCCTCGCTCAGACTTGAGATGGGTGGCTACGTTCCGCTGTTTAATGCTGCAGTAGATACCACCATCGAAGACTTGCGCTTGCTAACCCCGATACTTCTCTTGCTGATCATCGCTCTGCTTTATGCCGTGTTTAGACATCCTCCTGCAGTATTTGGCGTCATACTAGCCGTTGTTTTCAGTATGGCCGCTACGATGGGAATTGTGGGCTGGACCGGTCTTTCGCTAAACGGCACCACCGCTGCGACGCCTATTCTTATTCTGACTGTTTCCATTGCGAGTAGCCTACACCTGGTTAGTAGTTATCTCAGAAAACTACATTTGTGCCACTCGAAGAGCAAAGCTTTAGCGCGCGCACTTGAAATAAACTTTCGACCTATTCTAATTACCGCCGCGACGACTATTACCGGTTTTTTATCGTTCAACCTGAGTGATGTGCCGCCCTTTCGCCAACTCGGAAATATTGCTGCGCTGGGCGTCGCGCTATCGGTCATCTATTCCATTACCGTTTTACCCGCTTACTTGATCTTAGCGGGTCCAAATCGCTGTAAGAAGCCAAAGCAGTTTCCAGCAATTTATACTTTGGCTAAGCTCGTCACAAGCCACCCAAGAAATACGGTTTTGATTTGCTTACTATGCGCCACCGGTATGTCTAGTTTTATTGTCGACAACCGCTACAACGATCAGTTCGAGTCCTACTTTGACGCATCCTCTCCATTCAGGCAGTCAATGGACGCGATCAATAGCGCAATGGGGGGCACAGACACCATCGAAATCGTTGTCTCACATCGCGATGGTATGCTTATTGTGCAGCCTTCAGTTATGAGTCAAATTGAAGACCTTAGCGAATGGTTGAGACAACTCCCTAGCGTGCTGCATGTTTCAAGTATTTCTGAGACGGTCAAGCGCCTCAATCAAGAGCATACCGGGAGTTATTTTAACGCTTATAAGGTCCCAGCAACGGCTCTTGAGACCCGCGAACTGATAAGTGAATACCAAGCAAATGTGAAACCACAGTACTCGCTTAATGATCAAATAGCGCCATCTCTCGACCAAACTCGGCTGACGCTTGTCACCAAGCCAATGGATGCTGTTCAGTCTATTCAACTTGATGAAAAAATCAGCAAGCACATCAACCTTAACTACCCGGATTTAGCATCCAAAAATACCAGTATCTCTCTCTCTTTCTCGTATATTGGAGCAAATAGTAGCTCCAATATGATTCTGGCCGCCGGCGTCGGCTTGCTATCGATTTCCGTCCTGCTAATGCTGATGTTTCGTTCTTTTAAACTGGGGGTGATCAGTGTTATCCCTAACCTGTTGCCTGGGATCGTTGCGTTTGGTGTTTGGGGGCTGTTAGTTGGAGAGCTGAGTGTCGGTGTTAGCGCAGCATTAGGAATAGCAATGGGAGTCATCGTCGATGACACGATTCACTTTCTTAGCCATTACTGCTCAATGCTGGATAAAGGCGCCTCTCCTCATCGTGCTGTATTTAGCACACTCGTGCGGATTGGACCGGTATTAATCGTCACCACTGCGGTCTTGGCCGCTGGCTTTCTCATTCTGTCCCAGACAGTCTTTAGGCTTAACTCCGATCTAGGCTATTTCTGTGCATTAACCCTGGTACTCGCACTGTTATTTGACCTAACCTTGCTACCCAGTACTCTGATTCTCGTAAAGAATTACCAGACTCGAAAACTGGAAAAACTGCGCGAAGAGAAAATCCAGCACAGTCTTGATGGAGTCAATGAAGACGAGTTAATTCTCATCGAGAATGACAGTACGTTTGATTTGCACTCTCAGAACATCAAAATATATCTGCAGGAGATCCACACCCAAAACCACCCCGAAAACCGTTGCAATGTGGCCGTGCTATCAAGAATTGAAGACAAACAAGGAAAGCTGCTATTCCCAAGGTCTTTTCTCCCGCAGCTTGATTCACTCGGATTGCTTAGCGAGTACGATAGAATCACGATTCTCAAGCTATTCGACAAACTAGATGACGACATTACTCGCTTTACGCGAGTAGAGCTCTTCAATATAAACGTCAGTCTAGCAAGCCTAATGGATCCTTCTTTTGCGCACTTCGTCTCCGTTGCTGCCAAATCTAGACATATCCAGCCTGAAAGACTCTGTTTCGAATTTAACTGCAGTGCATGGAGCACAGCTCCAGCAGAAACCAAACGCTTTATTGAGGCGATGCGCGCTGCACGATTTAAACTGGCATTATGTATCAACAATGAAAGCGAAATGCCCGGGTTGAAATCACCAGGTCTCGAGATCGACTTCCTTAAAGTTGATGCTCGCTTTGTAGAGCGCAGTCAATCGGACTCAACCGCTGCAAAAACATTTGCTCAGATAAAACAACATGCCCATCGTCACGACGCGGTAATTATTGCGAGAAACGTCGATCGAAAAAATCTCAAAGCCCTTGTAAATGCTTCTGGGATCACAATTTTTCAGGGCTATGAAATAGCGACGCCTGTCGATATTAACTGGGCATCTTTTGTTGAACTGCCTTTCAAACAGACCCAACTCAATCCAATTTGAACGCCTGAAACACAAGGCCAATCAAAACTGAGGAACAAAAAAAGCGGTATCTTAACCGCCTTTTTAAGAGGACAAATATCACTAAACGCTATGCAAGAATTGGCGTCACATACGTCGCGTCAATGTCCTGATCTAAATAGGCCATACCAAGTTTATGTAAATATTCCAAACGGTCTGCATTTCTCAGATCAATATCCACACCATCTAGGTCGCATGCTTTATAGATATCATCCACCTCAGCGATAAACTCCTCACCCTCTTTAACCATCAACAAACTTGCCGCACCCACGTCCGGGCGTATCTTTTCGCGCTGTGATTCAGGAAGTGCTAACTCAAGCACGACCGGGGACTCGTCGGATTCAAAACGAACGCTCCGCTCTCTAACGGTCTGCTTTGCCCAATAGTATGCAAGCTCTTTGCTCTGAGTCAGAAACACAGGCTCGATCGATTCAGTGTAACTATTCCCGATCGTCGCCATCGTCGCTTTGGCAGCTTGCTTCATCGCCTTGTCGCCCGACCGTTTCAAACCTAAAGACTTTATGGAGTCAACTAGGCCAGAAGACGTACCATGATACCAAACGTCACCTGTGGCGAAGCCGTCTTTTGTTAACAGCTCTTTCGCGTCTTTTAGGTAGTTAGGTGTATCACTCATCGTTTGTTTACCTCTCGAGATAACAGGTATTCACTTAGGGTTATGAATTGTAATGCCTCATCAACACATAAACAAAAGGCGACATTCAATTAAGAACGTCGCCTTTTACCGCCGCGTATGGCGGGTGTTCCAGTCATCTAAAAACCATAACTGGAACAAAACACATTAAGCTTTAGGTCATCAATACCCAAACCTTAACTAACTGCTCTCAAATTAAGAGAATTGGTTAGAAGTGTTTTTCGCGCCACCAGCTTTAAGAGCACGTTCGCCAGCAAAGTATTCTTTGTGGTCATCACCCATGTCTGAACCAGACATGTTCTGATGCTTAACACATGCGATACCTTGACGAATCTCTTTACGCTGTACGCCAGCAACATAACCAAGCATACCTTGCTCACCGAAGTACTCTTTCGCCAAGTTATCAACAGACAATGCAGTCGTGTGATAAGTCGGAAGAGTAATCAAGTGATGGAATACGTTCGCTTCACGAGCAGTATCTGCTTGGAAGGTCTTGATACGCGCATCAGCAGTCGCAGACAATTCTGAGTCATCATATTCTGCAGACATTAGATTGTTACGATCGTATGCAGAAACGTCTTCACCGGCTTCAACCATCGCGTCAAATGCTTGCTGACGGAAGTTTAGCGTCCAGTTAAACGAAGGCGAGTTGTTATAAACAAGCTTCGCATCAGGATGCACCTTGCGAACGTCATCCATCATGCCTGCGATTTCGTGTACTGTTGGGACTGCAGTTTCGATCCAAAGTAGATCTGCACCAGCATTAAGAGCACCAATACAATCGAATACACAACGCTCATGACCAGTACCTTGACGGAATTGGTATAGACCAGAAGGTAGACGCTTAGGACGTACAAGCTTGCCGCCACGGTTGAATACAACATCACCTTCAGCCATGTCAGCTACGTCGATTTCTTCAACGTCTAGGTAAGAGTTGTAGATATCACCTGAATCACCTGGCTCGTTTACAACAGCGATTTCTTTAGTTAGGCCCGCACCTTCAGAGTCAGTACGTGCACAGATAAGACCGTTGTCGATACCTAGCTCAAGGAAAGCGTGACGCAATGCACGAATCTTAGAATGGAAGTCAGCGTGAGGAACAGTTACTTTACCGTCCTGGTGACCACATTGCTTTTCATCAGCAACTTGGTTTTCGATCTGTAGGCAACAAGCACCTGCTTCGATCATTTGCTTAGCCATTAGGTAAGTCGCTTCTGCGTTACCAAAACCTGCATCGATATCTGCAACGATTGGCACAACGTGAGTCACGTGACCATCAATAGCCGCTTGAACTTTAGCCGCTTCTGCAGAGTCGCCAGCTTCGTTAGCAGCGTCTAGAGCACGGAAAAGACCGCCTAGCTCACGTGCGTCAGCTTGACGTAAAAATGTGTATAGCTCTTTAACCAAAGAAGCAACGGAAGTCTTCTCGTGCATTGATTGATCAGGAAGTGGACCAAAATCAGAACGCAACGCAGCAACCATCCAACCAGAAAGGTACAAATAGCGACGGTCAGTCTTTCCGCCAAAATGCTTCTTGATTGAGATCATTTTTTGTTGACCAACAAAACCATGCCAGCAACCTAGAGACTGAGTGTACTTAGTCTTATCTTTATCAAATACAGCCATGTCAGCATTCATGATGTCTGCTGTATACTGTGCGATATCAAGACCAGTCTTGAATTTGTTTTGAGCGCGCATACGAGCAATCGATTCTGGGTTGATTGCTGACCAGCTATCGCCTTTTGCTTCTACAACAGCTGATACTGCTTTAATTTCGTCTTGATATTGTGACATTTTCGTATCCCTTGAGTTTAGGAATGAACCCCTCTGTCGGTTTAGCCAGTTTGGCGACCGATGTGCTAAGAAGCACTTAAATAGGAGCGTGGTTAAAAATCGAGGCGAATTCTAATCAATGGAGCAAGATAAATACAATATATATTCTATATACTCGATATAGATTGAAATGATACCGACGCGAGACAGATTCAATTAAACATATTACTATCAATTATTTATGTAATATAATTAAAGTATTTTATTATACTAAATCTATATAAAATCACACTAACGCAACATGTTGAAGCAGGAAAAACAGCCTAGCGAATACCAAAAACAGCCTGTTTTTCAGCCACCGGCACACCTTCGGCTTTTTCGTTTAAGCTCCGGTTACCTTTTGTTCAAGCCCGCTACGGCAACAAGAAAACCAAAATTTCGGGCTATTTAATGGGCTTTCCAGCCGCTATACTGCCGCCTTAACGAATCCCAAAGCCAACATACTGCCCGGACCATTTATCCAAATGACTGAACGAGATAATCGCCCCCCTGAGCGCCATATCGATATGCTACTACACGCTCAGTGGGTAATTCCTGTTGCGCCAAACAATGCAGCGCTCGCCGATCATTCGGTCGCCGTTCACGAAGGCAAAATAGTCGACGTGCTCCCGAGCGACAAAGCAAGCGCGCGTTATACGGCCGATAAAACAATACACTTTGAGTCGCATGCGATTATGCCGGGACTAATCAACGCGCATGGCCATGCTCCGATGAGCCTATTTAGAGGAATTGCTGACGACCTGCCTTTGATGGAATGGCTTAACGACCATATCTGGCCAGCCGAGGGCCGGTGGGTTTCAGAAGACTTCGTTCGAGACGGCACTGAGTTGGCTATCGCTGAAATGCTGAAAGCTGGAACAACCTGCTACAGCGATATGTATTTTTTTCCAGAAGTCGCTGCAAAAGTCGCGGATCAAGTTGGCATTCGGGCTCAATACGTGTGCCCCGTTTTAGACTTTCCAACAATATGGGGAGACGGGCCGGACGATTACCTGGCTAAGGCATTAGAGCTGGCAATTGCTTACGCTGAAAGCTCGTTAATAACAGTAGGCCTAGGCCCTCATGCACCCTACACCGTGTCAGACCAGCCGCTAGAGAATATCCGCGACCTTTCGACCGAGTATGATATTCCGGTGCAAATACATTTGCATGAGACACAGCATGAAGTAGACGAAGCGCTAGTGGAGAAAGCGGAAAGGCCTATCGCTAGGTTGAAACGGCTCGGCCTCATTTCACCAGGGATCCCTTTGCAATGCGTCCATATGACCGCTCTTGATGACCAAGATATTGCTGACATCCAAGCCAGCGGCGCAAGTGTTGTTCACTGTCCAGAGTCAAATCTTAAGCTTGCAAGTGGCTTTTGCCCTACCCAGCAACTGCTCGATGCAGACATTAATGTCGCACTAGGCACAGACGGCGCAGCGAGCAACAACGACCTGGATCTGTTCGGCGAAATGCGGACCGCTGCATTGATTGGCAAAGCGATAGCCAAAAATGCTTCTGCAATAAACGCTCGCACAGCCATCGAGATGGCGACCATTAATGGTGCACGTGCGCTCGGACTGGAGTGTGTTTGTGGTTCGCTTGAACCTGGAAAAGAAGCGGATATAATCGCAGTCAACCTTGCACAACTGAACACACAACCTAGCTACGACCCCATATCAGACATTGTGTACTCGCTCGCTGCTAACCAAGTTGACAGCGTATGGGTTGCAGGACGACCGCAGCTAGTAAATCATGAACTAGTCGAGTTCAACGAAAAAACTCTGATCGACAAAGCAATTCGCTGGTCGACAAAAATTAGCGCATCGGACGAATAGTTAAATGACGACAAACGCCACACAGAACGTAGACCCACAAGAAATTGCAAAATTCGAGGCGCTCGCGAGCCGTTGGTGGGACAAACAAAGCGAATTCAAACCACTGCACCAGATTAACCCACTGCGCGTCAACTACATTGACGAGCTTGCGCCACTTCCGGGGAAACATGTTCTCGACGTTGGCTGTGGCGGGGGCATTCTAAGTGAAGGCCTCGCTCAGCGGGGAGCCCACGTAAAAGGTATCGATATGGGCGAAGCCCCATTGAGTGTCGCCAAATTACACGGACTTGAAAGCGGTATTAAAAATACCTATGAACAAATCACGGTTGAAGCGCTCGCTGAGCTAGAGCCCGCGAGCTACGACATTATTGCGTGCCTTGAAATGCTTGAACATGTTCCACAGCCGGCCTCTGTTATCCGTGCCTGTGAAAAACTCTTAAAACCCGGCGGCAGTTTGTTTCTGTCTACGATAAATCGTAATCCTAAATCGTACTTATTTGCGATCATTGGCGCCGAGTACGTACTCAACATGCTCCCTCGCGGGACACACGACTTTAAAAAGTTCATCCGCCCGTCGGAACTTGGCAGTTACGTAAGAGAAGCGGGGCTTGAACTTAAGGATGTCACCGGAATGACTTACAACCCGATAATGAAAGAATACAAGCTAGGTGACAATGTGGACGTTAATTACCTAATGTATGCCGTAAAGCCAATCAATGACTAAGGCGAGCACACTCCAAGGCCAATTTAAAAGCGTACTGTTCGACTTAGATGGCACGCTGGCAGACACGTCCGACGACTTTGTCTTTGTATTAAACAAGCAGCGCCAGCTTCATAACCTTCCGGCGCTGCCCGCAGGGAGTATCCGCAGCACTGTTTCAGACGGCGCCAGAGCCTTAACTAAGCTTGCCTTTGGCGGCTCGCCCGGAGAAAAACTGTTCGAAGCTCGCCGAGAGGAGCTTCTTGCGCTTTACCTACAAGAAGTTGGCAATAATAGCTCTCTATTTAGCGGGATGGATGATGTTCTTCAGCATTTGGAAAAACTAGGCCTCTCTTGGGGAGTCGTCACTAACAAACCAAAAAAGTATGCGGACATCTTAATGTCAAAGCTCGATTTAGACACCCGATGCTCAGTGCTTGTTTGCCCAGATGATGTTGCACAAGCGAAACCTCATCCTGAAGGTTTGCTGCTCGCCGCTAAAACCGTTGGCGCCAGTGCAACACAGTGCCTGTATGCAGGCGATCATATTAGAGACATTGAAGCGGGCCACGCCGCAGACATGGTTACGGTTGCAGCTAGCTACGGTTATATCCACCCAAACGAAGACGTTAAAGCGTGGAACGCTCACCATATCATCGACCACCCCCTCGAAATCATCTCTTTAGTTAACTAATCGGCAATTTTTGCTTAACAAGCGCTAATCAGCGGATTTTCTTAGCAAATTTTCTATACCTTTCTCGAAATCATCTATGCTTAACTCGTAGATCTAAATTTTGAAGTTTGGTGGCCGCTACGAAGGAGAGCATATGCCTTTAAAAACAACCTTGGTTGTTGACGACTCAAAGTCCGCACGCATTATGTTGAGCCGGATGTTAAAAAAAATCGGTTTAGAAGTAGAAATGCTTGAGTCGGGAGAAGCCGCTGTAGAGTACATGGCTTCCAACGCTCACCCTGATGTTATATTCATGGATCATATGATGCCGGGAATGGATGGAGTTGAAGCCTGCCGAGCGATCTCTGCAGATCACGCCACCCCAATTTTCATGTATACCTCCAAAGAAGGCCCCGAATACGAGGCCGAAGCACTTGCCGCGGGCGCTGCGGGCATGCTTGGAAAACCTGCAGAGCTATCTCGTTTAAGTGCCATTGTCGCTGAGCTAAACGAAACCCTAGAAAGTACAACAACCGCTGCCGAACCGATAGTAAACAGCAGTGCACCAACGCCACCTACCATTGCAGTGACGACCCAGACAGAGGCTAAGCCCGATGTCGAAACCGAACCGCCAGTTATTCAGCCAGAGAAACCGACTATGAGCAAAGAAATGATTGAGGAAGTAGCCGGCCCGATCGCCAATGAAAAGATCGCGGACGCACTATCGCCAATACTTGACGCTATTAGCAACATCAAAGCGGGCATCACTGAAAACCAAAGCGAGATCCGAAAACTTACCTCTCGCCAGTCAAATACAACTAATTTAGTCACCCAACCCGTGCTGGATGCGAGCCTTAAACAAACGTCGGCTCAGTTCCAAAACCAGCTTACGAACGAACTCAAAAGCATACGCGATCTTATTGAGCGCAGTACCGAGCTCTCCCCTGCTGATTTGGATAAAATAAAAACAGTCGCAACGCAGGCAGGTAAAGACGCAGGCTCAGAACAAGGTGAGAAGTCAGCCACCAGTGCAGCAGAAGCCGTTGCCGCTAAAGTCAGCGCAGCGCAAGCGCAAATACAAGTGCAACAAGATATCCAGCCATTTATGGCCAAGCTTAAACTTGCCCAAACGGTATCGATGGTATCTATGTTAACGGCCGCGGCCGCGATTATTTGTGCCATCATGCTTTAAACAAAACCATGAGCTAAACCGAGTTGCGACTGTCGTAATTCGGTTTTTTTTCGCCCTCGCCTTGCACCCGACCCAATATTTTGTAAACTGCCTGCGCTCCTTCAATTAGCGGAAACCTATTATGTCCAAAATAATTATCGGCATCGTTATTATTGCGATCGTCGCCTTTGTTGTATTTCGTACGCAGAACAACAAAAAGCTAGCCCTCGAAAATATCCAAAGCGGAAGCGACTATCTAAGTGCGAACATGACCCGCGAGGGAGTCATTACAACCGAGTCAGGTTTGCAATACTTGGTACTTAAAGAAGGTACCGGCGAAGAAACACCAAGCCCAAATAGTCGAGTGACGGTACACTATCATGGGACGCTGATCGATGGTTCAGTGTTTGATAGCTCAGTACAGCGAGGCGAGCCAATTGAATTCGGTTTAAACCAAGTAATCCGGGGTTGGACTGAAGGCCTACAGCTAATGAAAAAAGGCGAAAAAACCCGCCTTTTTATTCCACCAGAACTTGGCTATGGAAATCGCTCAGCGGGATCAATTCCTGCCGGATCTGTCCTTGTATTTGAAGTAGAGTTGATTGACTTCCAATAGTCTCTGATATCTGAGACGCCTCGATTTGTTTAATCTCAGCTAAGTTGTTCTACACTAAATAGGCGCGTCGTTTTACGGCGCGTGGTCAAAACGTGTTCTACACTAGAATGACAGTGAGCAGCATGGTTTCGCTATTCATTAAAACGTAAACAGACCCAACTATAGGCGCCTCGTTGACCACATCCTCACAGGCTAAACCAGACAAATCGCAAAGCTTGGGCGTTCTTCTGCTCAAAGTAGTTTTTTCGATATATTTGCTAGTCACGATGGTCATCACCAGTGCGCAAATGTATGAAGAATACCGCTTCGAAAAAGAAAGAATCGAAGTCAATTTAGCCACTTATCAAACTATCTTTGGTCCCGCAGTCGCTGCAGCGCTATGGAACTTGGATGACGAACAACTTTTAGCCACGCTCGAAGGCGCCAGTCGCCTGCAGGATATAGCGGGAATACTGCTATACGACAATCATGAAAAAACCATTTTTCATCACGGGCTCGCACCGAAAACCGCAGACGAAAACAATCACTCTTCGTCTGAGTACTCAGACCTATTCTTTAAAAGCTTTAATGTGTCGTATTCTGAAAAACAGATCGGCTCATTTTACATTTACTCCAGCAATCAGATCGTATTCAACGAAGTTAAATACAATTTCCTTTTTATACTTATTAACGCTTTTATCAAATCTTTAGTTCTTTGGTTTGTGTTTTTATGGGCCTTTAAACGTTACCTTTCTAGCGCACTAGACCGATTTATCAGTCATATGAAGCGAACTGACTTTGACAGCCTTGACGATGAAACGCCCCTACAAAAAGATGAACAATTTCTGGCTAGCAAAGAATTACGCTCGCTCAATACCGTCTTCCTGTCGCTGAAAGCGCGCTTGCAACAATCTAAAAGTACACTCGAAAATATTAATATTGATCTTGAAGCGACCGTCGACAAAAGGACCGAGCTGTTAAGGCGACAGCAGCGTGTTATGGAAGCGATGAGTCAGCAAGGCCATATCGGTGCATGGGAATATGATGTCGAATCTGACACGACTTATTGGTCAAACATGACGCGAGCGATTTTCGAGGTTGACGAAACGTTTATTCCTGACCTGCAAAATATCCTCGATTTTTTTGACCCCGACAATGCAGCGCGGCT
This sequence comes from uncultured Oleiphilus sp., assembly GCA_913020045.1. Lineage (GTDB taxonomy): Bacteria > Pseudomonadota > Gammaproteobacteria > Pseudomonadales > Oleiphilaceae > PZPK01. The sequence continues at coordinate 25,118 of CAJWBE010000011.1, read as the reverse complement.
TCGCATGTTAATGTCCGACGCCATCAATAACGCCAGCCCATGGCAAGAAGAACTCCTCGTCACAACGACCCATGGTAAGCAAATCCATATCGCCTCAACAGGAGAGCCTGAGTTTCGCAATGGTCGATGCACACGAGTCTTCGGTTCGTTTCAGGATATTGACGATAGAGTTCGGACCAATGCCGCGTTAATTAAGGCGAAAAACAAGGCGGAGGAAGCAGATCAATTGAAAAATGGATTCCTCGCTAGCATGAGCCATGAGATCCGCACGCCGATGAATGGCATCATCGGCATGCTGAACGTATTGTTAAACAATGACCTAAACGATAGTCAGCGAAAGCAGACGCTGCTTTCGTTACGCAGTGCAGAATCGCTCCTTTCCATTTTGAATGACCTGCTAGACATCTCGCGTATCGAAAGTGGCAATTTCAACCTTCATTTCAACGACTTCAACCTTGAAGAGCTGCTCACCGACCAAGTAACGCTCTGGACTCCACGAGCACATAATAAAGGTTTATCCTTAAAACTTTCTACCCAAAAAATTGCTACGCCAATGGTGAATGGAGACGCGCCTCGTTTGCGGCAAATACTCACTAACTTGCTTAGCAACGCCATCAAATTTTCAAATAAGGGTGACATTAATGTTGATGTATCAAGCAACGAAGGTGCTGGCGAAAACATAGACGTACTTATTTCCATAGCAGATCAAGGCATCGGCATAGACTCGGTTGCACAACAGACTGTTTTTGACTCATTTGTGCAAGTGGATGCCTCTAGCTCTCGTCAACAAACTGGCGCCGGACTTGGGCTAGCGATCGTTAAAGAAATTGCAGTATTGATGGACGGTGATGTCTGGGTCGAAAGCAAGCCGAACGAAGGCTGCACATTTTTTGTCCGCTTGAAGCTGCGACCCGCAACACAAGCCAAAAAACCCTTACTAACCTTAGTCGGCGACCAAACCGAAAAAACGGCCAAAGCCAACGGGTCAAAAGTTCTCGTGGTTGAAGACAACCCGGTGAATCAATTAGTCGCCCAAGCATTATTAGAACAGCTTGGGCTTGAGGTGGAACTGGCCGGTGACGGGAATATCGCGTTAGAAAAGCTCAATAACTCACTGTCGGCAGGCATGTACAGTATTGTGATCATGGACTGCCAAATGCCAAACCTAGACGGCTACGAGGCAACACGGGCGATTAGGCAAGGCAAAGCAGGCAAAGACAACGTATCCATTCCCATTATCGCCATGACCGCCAACGCAATGCAGGGAGATAAAGAAAAGTGTTTAAAGGCAGGCATGGATGACTACATCAGCAAACCAGTTACTCCCGATGCCCTTTCTATAATCATCGATCGCTGGATTTCCCGAGGGTAGCCAAATGGCTAAAACGCAATACTGGTCCGGTATTCAGCTCGCTAGCTAGACTGAGAGTCAATGCACAGTCTCTTTGCACAAAACGGTTTCTAGGTGCTGCATACCGACAATTGTCGATGAAGCTTAACTCGCTAAGCGGTGAGCGTATTTTTGCAAACCCTGTGAGATACCACGTTCCAAAACCGCTTTAATCAAGCCACTGGTCAATGGTATTTTAGACTCAAGATCAATTGTGTAATGCAGGACAGACATATCTCCTTGCGTCGAAAAACTCAATCTGCCGACGTGGTTTTTGATCGGGCTTCCTTGAGTAATCTTATACTCGATTAACTCATTCTCTTTAAAATCAGTAATCGTTTCCTGAAACGAAGGCAATGGCCCAATACTAAGCTTACGAATTGAACCCAGGCCATTCGGTTGCTCTGCGCCCTCTTGAATACGCGTAACGTTAATACCACATATTTTGCCAAACGTCTCGTGATCACTCAGAGCCGCGAACACTTCCGTAACCGGAGCATTAAACGTTTGAACCATTTTAATTGTCTTAAGAGCCATGTGCCTTCGTCCTAGTTCGTCAGTTAAATTTTTTATGTCGGCATTAAAGCAGAATTAATTGGATTGAACCATGGTTCAAGTAAAACAAGTCATAGCGATTTCGCCTGAGTTTTAATAAAATTAGCGGCCTCGTTGAATAAACTGATAACGCAATATAGCTGGAAGTATTTCTCATGTTCGAGTATCAAGCACCCGAAGACCTCCTGAAAGACAAAGTGATTTTGATTACTGGCGCGGGCGATGGCATCGGGAAAGCCGCTGCCATGTGTTTTGCGAACCATGGTGCCACCGTTATTCTTACCGGCCGGACGACCGCCAAACTTGAATCGGTTTATGACGAAATTGAAGCGGCGGGCGGGCCACAACCCGCTATTGTTCCTATCAATTTCGAGGGCGCAGTCGAAAAGGATTACGACGATATTGCCAGCGTTATAGAGGAAACTTTCGGACGCTTGGACGGTTTGCTTCACAATGCTGCTCAACTCGGATCACTGACCCCAATCGAGCAGTACGAGGTCGATGTCTGGAATAAGCTAATGCAAGTCAACGTAAACTCGCCATTCATGCTAACACGTGCATTGGTCCCCCTACTTCGCTTATCCGAGGACGCGTCAATCGCCTTCACGTCATCAAGTGTCGGCCGCAAAGGCAGAGCATTCTGGGGTGCTTATGCCGCGACTAAATTCGCGAACGAGGGGATGATGCAAGTATTGGCCGACGAACTAGATTGTGACGTTGACGATGAGCATCGAAGTATCCGCGTGAATTCAATCAACCCTGGAGCCACTCGCACAAATATGCGAGCCAGCGCGTACCCAGCAGAAAACCCTGTTAACAACCCAACACCGCAACAAATTATGCCCCTGTATCTCTACCTAATGGGTCGAGACAGTAAAGGTACAACAGGCGAAGCCCTTAATGCACAATAAGGGCAATTTCGAAAGCTTAGTAACATTGCGCCTGCTCATCAGGTGGCTTACGCCTAAAACTGCTGCTGGTAACTGCTAACCTCCGCAAAAACCACCAGTCCTCCGTTTTCTTTAAGCGCGTAGACAGTATAAGGCTGAAACTTATCGTCGACCTCCATGCCTGGGCTACCCAAAGGCATCGCTGGCACAATTAAGCCTTTTGCGCCAGCGATAGGCGCACTCAGAAATTCTGCAATGTATTTGGCTGGCACATGCCCTTCAAATACATAATTGCTATCGGATATTGCCGTATGACAAGACCGGGCTGCCGCGGGTACGCCAAAATGATCCTTGATATGGGCAACTGTATCTTGATTAACCACATCCGTACCAAAACCGGCATGTTTAACGTGGTCGACCCAAGCTTGGCAACAGCTGCATGAAGGAGTTTTATAAACCGTCAACGTGTGCTGTCCAAGCGCGCTTACTCCGTCAATGCTTAGCACAGCGGGCTCTTTTCCAATGTCAGAATCATCGCCATTACTGCAGCTTATGCAAATAAGCGCAACCATCAAACATGTGCCGAAACGATGCAACAAACGACTCATGCGACCCAATTGTAAGCTCATAATTTAATTCTCATTTCAGGTATCACGTTATTCGCTTATTTCTTATATTTATTCATATAGATTCATATTGCACTGTCATAGCAGGTGAAACTATACGGGGTCTACTCACTGCTAAAATACAGCTCTCCGAAACTCGCACCTGCACTTAATCCACTATTATCTGTGTCGGTCATGATGGCCACACCATCAATATGAGAAACATCTTCGCCCAGCCATTGCTCAAGCGCATCCTTCACATTGACACGCTCGGTTAGCCAACGATTAATACCGTCGGATTTATCACGCACGGCCATCATTAAAGCGTTATCTGGCGCAAAAGGGTTTGGCCATATACCTGTGCGCGATTGGTCTCTGCTTGACCAAACAAAGTTCAGCGCCTTCGTTCGCCAAAACAACCAGCCGCCGTCAATAATGACATAAATTCGAGCTGCGTAATCATCACCAGCTTTTGTGTCCTCTACGAGGTCGATTAAAGGCTTATCTATCTTCCAACGCCAATTAAGGTATGGGGTTTTGTCTAGATCCACACGAAGCGCCTTAACTAAGCCTGAAGCAGCGGCCGTACTGGAGGTTAAAAGAATCTTTCCCAACTCGCCATCGCTCAACTTGTACTCGGTATTGCCTTCAAACGAATGCTCTTCCCAACCCGTTAAACCAGAATTAAGGAAGTCCGTCACTGGAATTTTATCTGACGCCGAAGCACCTAAAGACACAGCCATTGCCATTACCGCTGCCGCCGATCTGCGTATTCCGCGCCGAAAAGCTAACGCCGCGCGTCGCAGTCCAAGCCTATCCATACATTCTCCTTGTTGATTCATAAAACCTTAGAATTAAAATATCGCAGCACCTAATAAACCACCCACGATGACCGCCGCCCAAACAGGCAATCGCCAATAGAACATCGCGGCAAACGCAAGCAGTGCAAAAGCAAAGTGCTGCGCCGAAAATACACTGCTAAGCCATACCGGTTGATACAAGGTCGCTAACAGCAAGCCCACCACTGCGGCATTAATTCCGTTCAACGCGTCTCTGACGCGCGCGTGAGCGCGAAGTTGATTCCAAAACGGAAGCGCAGCGAGCAACAGTAGCAATGACGGCAAAAAAATCGCAATCAAGCAAAGCAAACCACCCCAAACTCCTCCGGGGCCAATACTGCTTGCCGCACCGAGATAAGCTGCAAACGTAAAAATGGGGCCTGGCACCGCTTGTGTAACACCGTAACCCGCCAAAAAAAGGCTATCACTCATCATACCCGCCGCGACCGTTTCGGCTTGCAGCAATGGCAATATGACATGTCCGCCACCAAATACCAGCGCACCAGACCGATAAAAACTATCGAACAGTGTTAGACCTTCAATGCTGAGGGTTGCGCTAAGCAAAGGTAAACCAACTAGCAACCCGCCAAAAGACACCAAAGCAAATAGCGCACGAAATCTAACCCCCTTCGGCGCACTATTCCGCGCTACTGGCGGAGTCTGTTGACGATTAGCATTCACGTAGATCGGCAAGACAAAAAGACCCGCCAACGCACCTAGCACAATTACGCCGACCTGCATTATCAATGACGGCCAAACCAACAGTATCGATGCGCATAGCAACATAAGCGAAATTCGCGCAGAGTCGGGGCAGAGGCTTTTCGCCATCCCGCAAAGTGCGTGGGCAACGACCGCTAATGCCACCAGTTTCAACCCGCTAATTGCGCCTTCCACCCATGCACCCTGCAAAAAGGACATCCCCATTGCGAATGCGATCAGCATAAACGCTGATGGCAATGTAAAGCCTGCCCAAGCCGCTAGTGCGCCGCGCAGGCCCGCTCTCTCATAACCTAGCCCAAGCCCTACCTGACTGCTCGCAGGTCCGGGTAAAAACTGGCACAACGCTACTAGGTCGGCATAAGCCTGTTCACTTAACCAAGAACGCTTGGCCACGAACGCTTCTCTAAAAAAAGCCAAGTGAGCAACTGGACCACCGAAGGACGTGAGCCCTAGGCGAAGGAAAATAAAAAAGATCGCCCAAGGGCGATCTTTTTTTGGTTCTCGATCAGATGCTTGCTCTGTCTCGAAATTTTGATTGTCTACTGAGTGCATGCACTCAGTTTAAATCAAACTATCCTGCTAGTGCTAGCAGGACTTTTTCCGCATCATCGTAAGACATGTACTTAGGTACCGCATAAGTTGAGTTTGCCTCTTTGAACGCGGCTTGAATAATTTCTTTAAAATCACGCGGCGTTAGTTTGTCCACTTTTGGCTCAATGCCGACCTCTGCAATCAGTGCTTTTACACCTTCAACGAATTTATTGGCAAGCGCCTTTTCCGTGTCTTTTTCCGTGCCTAGACCAAGGAAAAGCGCCATTTCTGCCATTCGATCTTGGCGGCATTCCTGATTAAAGGCCAACACATGAGGCAATACCTTTGCATTCGACTCCCCATGCGGAATTCTGTACAAAGCCCCTAGCTGGTGAGCAATAGCATGAACATAACCCAAACCTGCAATATTGATCGTCAAACCACCATAGTAAGAAGCCAACGCCATGTTTTCCCGCGACTTCAGCGTTGCATTTTTCTTACATGCCAAGGGCAAGTTCTTAAATATCATCTGAATACCCGACCGAGCATAGTAATCAGACTCATGATTCGCCATACCGCTCAGATAAGCTTCAACTAAATGTGTTAAAGCATCCAAGCCGGTCGCTGCGGTGATTGGCGCCGGCAGCCCCTTCATTAACTCAGGGTCCAACGCTGCCACGAGCGGCACAATTTTCGTATCGATTACTAATTCTTTTTTATGTGTTGCTGGGTCAGATATCACCGCACCGATTGTCGCTTCAGACCCCGTTCCAGCCGTGGTTGGGACAGCAAAAAATGGGGCAGACGGAACCTTACCTTTCAAAATGCCAACAAGCTCCCTCGGCTCTACTTCGTTTGTCGCAGCCAAGGCAATCACTTTGGCAGCGTCGATAGAGGAGCCTCCCCCAATCGCCATAACAGCATCACAATCATCTTTTCGATATTGTTTGAGGCCCGCCTCAACCACATCAAATGTTGGGTCGGGTTTTACGTCCGTAAATAGCGAATAGCTCATGCCCAGTTTCGTGAGCTCTGCAAGCATCTTATCCAAAACGCCAAGGTCGTAAAGCATCTGATCTGTAACGATCAGTATTTTGCGTAAGCCAAACTGAGAAACCGACTCACACAAGCGCAGTGAAGAGCCTTTGCTCATAAACACAGTCGGTTTTGGAATATTCAAGACCGCAACTAATGCGCGTAAACCGGCAATATAACCCTTACCTACCACTTGATTTTTGACACGAGACAAACGAAAAGTCTTCACAAGACGTGTTTCTACATCGTCGAGCATTTCAGGCAAATTCACGATCATTACTCCTTAGTTTCTGGCAGCTGTTAGTTAATGAACAAACGTTCAATCAAGTTCAACCTTACCACTTTAGAGTAAAAGCTCCAATAACTAGTAATAGGAATATTAAAATGCAGTACATAAGCCGGATTCTTTGTTAGACAGATTTAATGGCCACTTAGAGCCCAACTAAAAGTCAGACGCGTCAGTCCATCCCACTATGCTCGGATGCACGCACACGCGCCACAAGAAAGTCCACAGCAGCTTTTACCTTGGGAACTTGATAACGCAGCTTTTGATAAAGCAGATAAATCGCAAAGTTTGGGTTTTCAGTGATCGAAACTTCGGGGTCTAGCGCTAGCTCTACGAGCTCGCCAGACAAGACAAAGGGCTGAGTCACCCAGCGAGGCATCATTAGAATACCCTGGCCTGCAATCGCCTTATCCATCAACCAGCGTCCATTATTAGATATGCTTACGGCTGCGGCAGAAACATCTTGCCATTGGCCGTTAATCTCGGTGATCCAAGGCATTCGTCCGGCCGGCGCTTTAAAATATAAGCCACGATGCGATTTGAGCTCAAGAGCCGAAATAGGCGTGCCGTTTCGAGCGAGGTAATCCGGCGACGCGACAGGAACGAATCGGTTATCCATTAGCTTAATCGCATATACGCGCTCATCAGGCGCATAACCGCCCCTAATGGCAATATCAACTTGGTCTCTCGATAGAGTAGATAGCTCATCACTCAAGCTAATATCTAAAGTGATTTGCGGGTAAAGCTCGCTAAATTCATCCATTAAGGGCAACAATATTCGCTCTCCAAACCCAACCATTGAGCTAATGCGAAGTAGTCCCATTGGGTTTGCTTGATAAGAGCGGACAGCCTCATCTGTGTGTTCGAGCTGTTCTAGGATCGCGCTGACCTGCTTGTAATAAGACTCCCCAACCTCGGTTAGATTCACTACCCTAGTCGAGCGTTTTAGCAAGGTTGCACCTAAGCTATTTTCAAGGTCAGCCACGCGACGTGACAACGACGAAGGGGGAACAGAAAAGATTGCCGCCGCTTTCGTAAAGCTGCCAGTTTCCACGACCTTCACAAAATACCTGAGAGCTCTAAGCTGATCCATAATTCACCGTTATATTGATTTAATTCAAGCCCTATAGACACCATTAGTGCCTTATAGACAACAAAGATTGTCATACCAGCGTGTATATCTCTATCAAAATTATAGTAATAATGTCAGTAACTAGACACACAAGCTAATTTATCCGTTTACTGGACCGACAAATATGACCACTTACACAGCAATTAATTTAGTCAAACGCCCAACAGGCGGACCAATTACTTCAGAGCTTTTTGAAGTCGTTCGCAAAGAGATACCGACTATCGCGCCGGGACAGTTTTTGGTAAAGCAAAACCATATGTCACTTGATCCCGCTATGTTTGGCTGGATGAGCCCAGATACCAACAGCTACATTCCTCCGGTTGAACTGGGCGACGTGATGCGTAGCTCTGGTATCGGTGAGGTTATTGAAAGCAACCACCCTGACTTTAATGTCGGTGACCGAGTAATGGGCATGATGGGATGGGCTGAGTATTTTGTTTCAACCGGACAAGGCCTCCATAAAGCAGAAGCCCCGCTACCCGATGAGACTATTCTGTCTATTTTTGCCTTACCAGGTATGACGGCAACGCAGGGATTTTTTAACGTGGGGCACCCTAAAGCCGGTGAAACAATTATTGTCACAGGGGCCGCAGGTTCAGTTGGCTCAATCGTAGGGCAACTCGCTAAGGCAGAAGGTTTACATGTTATTGGCGTCGTCGGGTCAGATGAAAAAGCCGACTGGATCGTCAATGAACTAGGATTTGATAGCGCGATCAATTACAAAAGCGAAAACTTGGAAGAACTGCTCGATAACGCAGCGCCCAAGGGCATTGACTTATTCTTCGAGAATACCGCTGGCCCAATTCAAAGCATGATCGTTGAACGGATGAACCCACATGGACGCGTAATGGTATGTGGCCTGATTGCCGACTACTCAACCGCTACGCCAGCACCAGGCCCGAGCTGGGTGAGCGTGTTAAAACGACGACTCACAGTGCAAGGCTTTACCATGCCAGACCACTTCCATGAAGTTCCTCAGCTACTTGCTAAATTAACACCCTATGTCATGGCAGGAAAAATCAAGCATCGCTCACATATTTTGGAAGGTCTTGAGTCTTCAATTGAGGGCTTGAACTTGTTCTTCACCGGCGGAAACAAAGGTAAGCTCATCGTTAAACTATAGCGTTTGTGCGCACTAATGAGTTGTGCGGGGCATAAATCGAGCTCTGCACAGCGCTGACTGGCACAAAACGAACTAACGCTATTTATCAGACTGCCTAGATTGCTGTTCATAGTAGTTTTGTTTTGACCTAAGCCGAAAGCGCAATTCATAAAGCTAATACAAAATAGAGTCCGACACTTTGGATTGGCGACACTGAAACCCCTTATTCATTTCTAATGGAAGGTCATGCTTAACGTTTTAGTATTAGGTGCCAGTGGCGCCACGGGCCAGAAAGTCGTCGCCCAATTGTTGTCTAAGAACGCGACTATTTGCGCCGTCGTTAGAACACCGGGTGTATTTGCGACGCTCACCTCGCAATACCCTTCGCTAAGCGAGGTCATCGGCGACGTAAGCACATGGTCTGTTGATGACTTCTGTCAACAACTAGCAGAGTGTGATGTGGTTATTTCCTGTCTCGGGCATAACCTTACTCTAAAGGGTATATTTGGACAGCCTCGGCGGCTCGTCACGCAAACCATCGATAAAGTCCTGACCGCAATTAACTCGCTCGAAAAGTCTAACAAAACCAAACTCATTTTGATGAACACGACGGGCAACGCAAATCGAGGCATTCCCGAAGTTCCGGAGCTCTCCCAGCGCATTGTAGTATCAATACTTCGATACACACTCCCACCTCACGTCGATAACGAACAGGCAGCCGACGTACTTCGGCGGAATATCAAACCTAACCACGCTTACATTGAGTGGGTCACCGTTCGTCCAGACACGCTGACAGACGACCAACAACTCAGCTCATACGAAGTATTTGAGTCTCCAATACGAAACGCGATATTTAATGCAGGCGAAACCAGCCGCGTTAACGTCGCGCATTTTATGGCAAGTCTTGCCAGCGATGATGATCTTTGGGAGCGGTGGAAAGGAAAGATGCCCGTCATATATAACGGCTGATTCAAGGGCTATGCCGCAAGAAATTCGGTTAAGTTCTCTATACAGGTCTAGCCAATTTTAATGGCACACGCCTTGCTGAATTGTTCTTCTGACACTAAACAAGTCGGAGAAATAGCGATGTATATACCGCCCAGCGCCTCACAGCCAACGAGTAGCCTTGCACCAAACCAGGCAAATCATTCGATAAAACCAACGGCAAGCTCCGACCAGTTTGCGGCAAGCATGTATACAAATGGGCAAAATCAGGCCGACAGGACAACGATCTCAGCCGCTGCACATGCTGCGCAGGCTAAGGAAGACAATGTAAAAAGCGCGCACAACAGCGCACTGCTACAAACGAATCAAGGCGAAATGATGCTTAACATCGAGGCATATTTTAGCCCTCACCAAAGCGCCGAGCCAACGTTTCAACTACCTCCGTTGTTGCTACCTAGCCAACAAAACGTTGATAACCTAAGTCATCATATCTCAATGGTTTTCCCTGACTTCTTGGCGGATCACAACATTCCTAGCGCCCCGGACAAAGTCACATACGACACCGAGGGGAAAATGCAACTACCTGCCGATTACCCCTATGCCCAGGAACTCAAAGACGCGTTAGCTGAATCACCTAGTATGGCAAGAGTGCTTAGTACGGTAAACGCTCTGACATCTCATGTGGTAGAGATGAAAAAGAGCATTCCTTTCCAAGAAGAATATGCCGCCACCTCCTCCAAGGCACAAGCCAATGCCGTTATCGACAAATACAGTCACTTGTTTTGGGGAAACCGAAGCAATGACACCATTGCACTCACGTTTTCAAACGATGGCTTACTAACAATGACCGCTAATGGGAAACCGACCTAAGACTCGTTAGCAGTTTAGCGGTTTAGCGGTTTAGCGGTTTAGCGGTAATTAAAAACGATACTCAAGCATGATGCCTGCACTTAGCGAATCTCGGTCCGCTTCGCTTCTAGTGGTACTATTTGACTGAACTTGCTTCAAGCGTTTTGAATTTAAATACAAGACCTCCGCACCGGCGCTAAACGGCGAGCGCTCGGGCGTCCACATCAACGCAAAGGTTTGGCTTCTTCCTAGGTCATGGCTATCTTCGTCAACGTGGTCTTTATCCTCAATCCCAAACGCGTCATGCCTGACGCTTAAGCGATACTCTCCAAAGACATAAGACAACATCAGATAAACACTATAAAACTCAATATCGACACCGGGACCCGCGCCCATCGTCGAACTTCCGGCACTCGCCTCCGATAGCACTTCAAGCTGCTCAGATGCAAACCATGATGCTCCCAGCACTGCGAACTTAGTGCGCCACGCGTACTCACCTCGATGCAATTCAGTGTCGCCCAAATTGTCTATCCATGTTGCGCTGAGCGCTAGTCGATCGGACGCAAAGGTGCTGCGAACCGCGAATCCAAGACGTCCGTCTAGATCACGACCAAACGGCTTCGTACCGTCGTCGCGTTGGCCAGAAAAGGGACTGCTGTCGCTTAGCGCTGTCAGGTCAGGAAGCGCCAGCACGTCACCATAACTAGAGCGCAATCTGCCGTAGCTCCAGCCTCGATACGCGAGTAACGCCCCCATGGAATCATTGCCACCAAAAGCGGTCGCGGCTAAGGTCAGACGCTCACCGCTATCAAAGTTGAACCGGTATGCGCCGTCGATACCTATTGGACGAAATTCTTCACCAATCCAGCTATTCAGCGACGAGAAACTAAGCGTGTAGGGAGAGTCCCAAAATTTTTGCGTGTTTTCTAAGGAAATAGGCAGGAAAAACTGCCCAGCTGTAAACGAGACAGACTGATTAAAATCAATATCCACGCGGTAGCGCCCGTTCGCCTCTACCAAGCCTACACTGCTAGCGGAATTATCAGCCGTACTACTTTGCCCTTGAATATTGAGCTCGAATTTTAGCTGCGCAGATGGACGATACTGGTACTCAAGATTGCCTTCCGCACGCCCAACAAGCTCATGAGATCGATTACCAAAACCGAAACGGCCGAGCCCACCGTTCAACCAACTTTCGCCACTCGTTTGAGTGTCAGCCGACAAACGTGTACTCGCAAATACTCGATGGCTCTCATTAGAATCTGCAAAACACGAATAACTAAATGTCGTCATGCCAAACAAAACGCAAGTCATGGGTATCGACACCCTGAATGCAATGCTCATTCTAACTAACTTTGGTTTTAGATTAATCAAGATAGCCGCAACGCATGCAGGGGTATTGCGAAGTGTTAACCATGTTATCCAGCGCCTTAGTCGTCACCATAACTACGTCTAAATTTTTTAAACGTCTTAACCGGCGCTGGCGGTTGAACCGATATGGTAATAACGCCGCTGTTACCTGTCATGTCTGTCACACCAACCATTACCGCTTCCTTGACGCCACTCATCCATGGATGCCAGACGGCCACTTGTTGGACCGCTTTTGACAAGTTAATTGTTCCCGTCTCACCTGTCACACTATATTCAGGCCAAGGTGAAACAAAAATATATCCAACCATTGAGTCGTGTATGTTGCAACCTAGCGCAACGAGGCCCGGTTTCTCAAATAAAACCGGCTGCTTAGGAACTCCCTGATAGAGCTTTATCTCAAAGCGCTTTGGATCGGAAAAAGAATATACATGGTGTCGAATATTATCGCTGTTTGGGAAGACGACAGACTGCCCTGTATCAATCGCCAATACATGTGGCGCAAATCTGACGTTCGCTTGATCCATGATAGCGAGTTCTTTGCTTGGGGCTACAATCGTGCCCTCTGGTATTGCAACAAATGCATCAACAACAGGTTCGCCGTTTGCATTCACTGCTCGCAATTCAAACGCCATCAAGGAACCCGAAAATACAGCAAAGAGCACCAAACAACTAAGCTGCTTAGATACACAAGTTAAGCTATTGGACAGTAGTTGTTTCGTAATAAAAAAAGGGGATAACTGACTACACATAAAGTCTTTCCTTGGATATAAGAAGGCTTTAAAACGCGCTTTAATGGAGCGCAGCATCAAGATTTGTTCGACCATACTCGTAAGCTTAGGTTCAAATATCCAATCAGAAAAGGCATTACCAACTAATTTGTCCAAATCAAATCAAGAGACTAGCCAGCCACTCACTGGATAGGCGATACTTCTTTTCAGAAGTTCGCGCTTTTAAAAACCGCTATCGAATACAGGTGCTAGTTGATAACGAGTATTTCTCGAACATTAATGTGACCAAGTTAAGATAAACCCGCAACCCTTCAGAGAATCAATGAATCCATCCACCGAAATAAGCGGAAGCTGTCACTGCGGCACGGTCACGTTTGACTTGACGCTTTCAAGCGGTCTCGACAGTTTAAGCCGCTGCAATTGCTCGATGTGCCGTCGCCGTGGCGCTATTGTCGTGTCTGTCCCACTTGCTTCATTAAGCATTACACAGGGCGAAGAAAACTTGAGCCTGTATCAATTCAATACTAAAACCGCCAAGCACTACTTTTGTCGCACTTGCGGTATTTATACTCACCATCAGCGCCGCTCCAATCCTCAAGAGTTTGCTGTGAACATAGGCTGCTTAGAGGGAATCGACCCTTTTGATCTCGGCGAAATCGTTACCACCGACGGGATTAATCATTCCTGCGACCAAAAAGCTAGATAATAGATAGACTATTAACCAACACAATAATCTATACGAGGGGCCTAGATTGTCGCCAGCGCTAACATTAGCGAATAGACGTGTAGTGCTATTCGACGGCGTATGTACCTTATGCAACGCATGGGTTCGATTCATTATAAAGAATGACCCTAAATGCCATCTGACACTTTGCAGTGTTCAGTCAGAGCAAGGCCAAATAATACTAAAGCACTTCGGCTATCCGCTTGATGACTTCGATACCCTGCTGCTTGTTGAGGACAACCAATGCCTTGAGAGAAGCGATGCAGTGCTGGCGGTTTGTCGACATCTCGCTAAACCATGGCGTCTGTTATCTGGATTTTCATTGCTGCCTCTGTTTTTGAGAGACGGTATTTATCGCCTCGTCGCCCGTCATCGGTACCGAATTTTTGGACAGCAGGAGCATTGCCTGACCCCCAGCCCTGATATTGCTAAGCACTTCCTCCAACAGACACCGAGTTCTGATACGCAACCCTAAACTAACTCGCCTCAGCTATTAGCCCCCTAACAGCCCCCCACCTTCGCACCGTGCTGCCCACTTACACTGCCTCGTTAAACCACTTTCTTCGTGCGCATTCGCTGGGCATAAAAAAAGCGACCGATGGTCGCTTTTTTGTAAACAGTTGAACTTAGTACTGATAAAAGCCTTTACCTGACTTACGACCTAACCAGCCACCACGCACATATTTACGTAGCAAAGGATGAGGACGGTATTTACTGTCACCAAACTCGTCTTGCAGTACTTCCATAACAGCCAAACAAACGTCTAGTCCAATTAGATCACCCAACGCCAGTGGTCCCATCGGATGATTTGCGCCCAGTTTCATGGCTTCATCAATATCATTCGCAGTTGCGACGCCTTCGGCCAGAATACCGGCAGCTTCATTAATCATTGGAACAAGGATTCGATTCACCACAAACCCCGGCGCTTCGGCGACCTCAACCGGTGCTTTACCCAGTTGCTCCGTTAGCGTTTTGACTTTTTCAAAGGTCGCGTCAGAGGTGGTGATGCCTTTAATAATTTCGACCAACTTCATGACTGGCGCAGGATTAAAAAAGTGCATGCCGATCACTTTGTCAGGTCGCCCGGTCGATGCAGCGACTTCGGTAATCGACAGGGATGACGTATTGGTAGCTAAAATCGTGTCCGGCCCACAAACGGAATCAAGCTCTTGAAATATTTGCTTCTTGATCGCCATATTCTCAACCGCAGCCTCGACGACCAAATCAGCGTCGCGTGCAAGTTCGAGATCAACCGTTCCCGTGATACGAGAGCTTATCGCACTCGCTTGGTCTTGAGTGATTTTCTGGCGACTCACTAAACGCGCCAGACTGTCTTCTATAAAAGAGATTCCACGATCTACAAACTCAGGCTGAATGTCTCGAAGTACAACATCGAAACCCTGACTTGCAAATGCCTGCGCAATACCTGCGCCCATGGTGCCGGCACCAATAATACAAACTTTAGCCACCTTTGCCTCACTACTCTACTGCGTGTTACTCGGACTCGCCGCACTCCAAACACTGAACTCTAGCAAATGGAACTACGTGCGCGATTTGACGATGGCACCACTTAAACCGCCATCTCATTTTTGATAGTAGAGAGTCACAAAGCCCACACTATCGAAAAATCGAGCGAAGCCTACCAGCCCTAAAAACGTGAAGCAAGTCACACTTTGTGATGGGTTGAAATACCTCAAATTGTGGGTGATTTCGCCCTAGAACAGGGCAAAAAATCGCTCGAATTAGCGTGCTTGCCGATTAAACTCGCCAACTAGCGCTGCTCTCACATAACAAGCGCTCTTGAGATAAATTCGCGCTAACTAATGTCCGGCGCCCAATACACCGTATTCAATACGATTATTGACCGTATTCCGCTTCGCTGCGGGGTTAACGAGTCAAGTCACGAAAGGAATAACATAGTTAAGATATCTATTGAGCCCCCTAGCCTGACGAATACAATATTTACCCTGTAAAGATAATCTTTTACTATGTCTTTTTTAAACACGGAATATCACTAATGACCTCGGCGTTAATCTTAGCTGGACTAGTCGCGCTCGCGATCCTTTATTACTTCACGTTCGTCGCCACTAAACCCAAACTAATTTACCAACCGACCGAGTTTAATAAGCGAATTGTCACTGCAACTCGCAGCCTTAATCGGCGTTACTTCGCGACACCTTGGCTCTTTAACACCCACCTCCAACTTATCGTACTTGGTTTTATTAAAGGGTTTTCTAAACCTCTTGAATATGACCGGGAGGATGTTCTAACAATGAACGACGGCGGACATGTTTCAGTTGAATGGCTAGGTTTAGATTTACCCGGCGAAACGCCAACGATGCTTGTGCTGCACACCATTTCAGGGAACCCGCAGAGCATGCGCGGTTTCGTGCGTTATGTAAGGGAGGAAATGGGCTGGCGCGTGGCCTTATGCGTGCGTCGTGGTCACGGCGCTTTGGTGCTAAAGACACCCAGTTTCAACACAATGGGTAACACCGACGACTTTGCTGAACAAATTCAGCATATCCAGTCAACGGTTCCAGAGTCAGACCTCTTCGCGACTGGGATTTCAGCGGGATCCGGCGTACTAGCGCACTACCTTGGCAAAGTCGGTACCGATACTCCACTCAAAGCGGCGGTCGCTTATTGCCCGGCATATGATATGCGCAACGCTTTTTCTCGCGCTAAACCTTTCTACAGTAGGATGATGGCAAAAAAGCTTCATCGTCTATTTATTGATCCCAATGAGGACACACTCAAGCATCTCCCCTCATACAATGCATTGCGCGCGACTGAAGACTTGCATGAATTTCATCAGCAACTTTATGAGGTTGCGGGGAATTACAGCACCGAAGACTACATGCTTAACTCGAATCCCTCAGAGGTGTTTGACGATATCAAGATTCCTATATTAATACTCAACGCAAAAGACGACCCTGTTTGCCATATTGATAATGTCTACGAGCATCAGCATCGTATCGAAGCGATGGATAATGTAATTCTAGTGCTAACCGATAGGGGCAGCCATTGTGCATATCTTGAGGGAATGCGCGCCAAACCTTGGGCTAACCGGATGATATCGGAGTACTTCTCCGTCCTAAACTCATTAAGCAAAAACGCCGCCCATTAAGGCGGCGTCGGCTAGACCATCATGTTGAGTAAACTGTAAGCAACTACGTCTGTTTTGCTTTCCAGTCGTCTGTCAGCAATCCAGAAAAACCCCAGTTTTCTTCGTCAATTTCCTGAATCACAATGTGCGTATGCTCTGGGCTTTTGCCCAACACGCGTGACAGAGAATTCGTAATATCGGCGACGAGCTCAGCTTTTTGCTCGCGGCTTGCACCTTTTATGATTTGAACATTAACGTATGGCACCAAGTTTTCCCTATGATTCGTATTGCGTATTACCAACAACTGCGCATCGTGGGCGCAGCTATTCGCCCTTACGATACCGTTTACACCTCTGCTAATCAGATCGCACAAGACCGGCAGATCTCGGCTCTCTACCCTCTACCAATACAACATCCTAAGCTTTGTAATCGGAAGGTTTCTCCAGCTCTTGAATCTGGTAGCTCAACTCCTGAGCATTCACCGAAAACAAAGACTCTGCATCAGCTAGCCCTTGGTTATAAAAGAAAGGTCCTATCTCATTTGCAAAAAACTCGAGAAGAAACTCTGCTTCAAAACCACCTATCTCATGATCGAGCTGATCACCAAAATATGCTTTGATCTTTTCAACAATTATCTCTTTCTGGTCTCTTGAAAAGCTAAGCTTATTCAATTTGTTCACCTCTCCCGTGTCTAAACGTTCACGCGCCTTACGCTAATTAATCAGTCCGTCGTCGACAATCTGTTGCGCGTGATCAACGACAGTTTGTTCAAGCGCACTAAATTCGATCCTTAATTCACTCTTCGCGCGCGAATTGTCAAACTCAATCGGATAGCCGACATTCTTTTTCACGAAGTCTCTGGTGATCCCAAAAATAGGCGCAATCAACCAAATCAAAAACTTTGGGGCTTGCCATAGCGGAAGCTTGCAGCGCCCAGGCATTGCTTTCTTGATCCAGCCTGCTATCTCCATTACCGACGCTGAACCGCTGACCAATATGTGCCTTCCGCTTGCTGACTCAGTCATTGCTCCTTTGATATGAGCCGTCGCGACGTCACGAACGTCGACGAGAGGAAAACGCAGATCAGGCGCGCCAGTGCGCATCGTGCCGTCCATGATTTCAAGCATTGTACTCAAGCTTGTCGAGTCGGACGCTTGCGCTAACGTTGGCCCAAGCACGAGACCTGGGTTCATCACAACCATGTCCCAGCGGCTCTGCGCTTCCGCCATTTTCCATGCTTCTTTTTCGGCCAGCGTTTTAGAATAATTGTATGGCTGGTGCGACACTGAAGACGTTTTATTCCAATCGTCCTCTGAAAACACACCATTTGGCTGATCTAGTGTTTCGATGCTATCGCTATAAATCGCAACCACTGACGATGTCAGTACAACGCGCTTAACGGTTTCCGTTTTATTAGCTGACTCCAATACATTGTGAGTTCCCTTCAATGCTGGCTCAATCAGTTCTTTTTGCGGGTCTTTCAGACCCCGCACGATAAAGGGCGAAGCGGTATGAAAAACCACTTCACAGCCCGCCATCGCATCATCAAAAGCACCCGTATCAAACAGGTCGGCATTATGCAAACTAAGCTTTCCTTCATGAGCTTTCGAAAGCGCTAGTAGATGCCCTACCTTTTTCTCATTTGTTTTGTCTCGCACTGTTGCCCTAACCGTGAAGCCGTCTTCCAATAAGTACTTCACCAGCCAAGACGCGACATAGCCGTTGGCACCGGTCACAAGGACTGGCATTGATTTATCGATTGTTGTCATCGGTATTCCCAAATTAATAATTGATCAAGAAAGTCTTTCGCTGTGCTTGTAATCGTTGCTGTTTAGTACATGCGACTCACAACTGCATATCTAAACATCGCGGATGTAGCCTCAGAAAATAATCCATAGCTAAATACGAAGTTCACAAATCCTTAGGAAACCATGGAAAAAATCGATTAGTTGTTTGCTGGTAACGTGCGTAATCAGGTCGTTTTTGTACAGAAAAATACTCTGAAGGGATCGCTCCGGTAAGATAGACCAGCGTGATGTATAGCATCGCAGAGGCCCCCACTGAACCCACACCAAGGGCGATCCATACAATCGTTGATTCAATACTGTACAGCGACCACCAAGACGGCACAGTAGCCACCACCAACCCCGTCCAAACCAGCCATTCCGCAAAATAGTTCGGATGACGACTATAGCGCCACAAACCCACATTGCAGACACTGCGCTTATGCTTCGAAATAAATAGCATTTTTTGAGCATCAGCGGTCGACTCAAATAAGTACGCCACGCCCCAAATTGCTATCCCCGCTATTTCCCACATCGAAAAAGCAGCGGCGCTATTAGTCGCAATCAAAAAGCCGGGAATGGCTAGCACCGACATATTGGCAAAGCCCTGCGCCATAATTTCAGCCAACATATGTAGGCGATGATGCTTTTCGCCAGTTTTTTCCAGCATCTCTTTTCGATAGATATACCGAGGAAACTCCGTCTTAAAAATAACGCCGGTTGTTTTCGCCATGGTGAGGGCGCCGAGCCCCATTCTCAACCCGATAAAGAGGTAAACAGATCCGACGGCGATAATTCGTACGGTGTTGCCTTCAGCTAGCACTAATATCAGTGCTCCTATCAGCGCCACTCCGAATGGCCAAGCAATATCGACATAAGACATCCTGCCCGTTCTTAAAAAAGGCACGCAGGCGACAACGGCGAAAAGTAACAGCTGAAAAACGCCATTGATCAGTATGAGATCAACGAAAGGCTCGACGTTCGAAAGCTGCGAAATCAGCCAAAGAACCGAAAACAAAGCACACAGTAGTAAACCAAAATTCATCGTATTTCCTTGCGCCCATGATCAGCGATTATCAGCGAATATTCGAAGCTCTCTAGACGGTCCCAAGAAAGCATTTAGCGACCAAACAGTTGTGTCTGACTGTGCGCGAGTATAGGCATTGCGCGCAGATTATCGCAATCCCATTCTTTTGATTAATTAGACTTTCTATTATCTAGAACAATCTTTCAACTTTCGAAAGCTTGAGGGTGACACACCTGCCCACTTCTTAAACGCCTGTGAAAAACAGCTATTGTTTTTGTATCCGAGTCGTCGTGCAACGTCTGCAATTGGGATGTCAGTTTGTTGAAGGCAATACTTGGCCTTTTCAAATTTAGTGTCACGCTTAAGTGAGCGAAGCTGGGTTCCTTCTTTCAACAAGGCGCGCCGCAATGTACGTTCAGACATATGAAAGTGCGAGGAGAGTTGCAGCATGCCAACACCAGACCTGCCTAAGTGTTGCAGCAACCAATGTTCGGAGCTCTCCGTCAGACTGAGGTCGCGCTGTTGGTCATTGAGCTTCTCCATCTCTTCAAGCATCAAAGCCTTTAACTCAGGATCTGCCTCAAGCAGGTCTGTGGCAAGCAAACCTTTCGGAATCGTCATTGAGTTCTTCTCGCTGCCGAAGCTAATTGAGCAGTTAAATAGGCGCTGATACACCGATATATCTCGCGGCTCGGGATGACAAAATTCAACGGCGGACGGATAGATATTCAGACCAGTAATTAGGCGACCGAAATACAACCAACACGCCATAATTGAATCATTAAGAGGTCTAAGCAGTTGAGGCGACCGCGAATGCGGGCGCCATTGCAGACTAACAGCAGTGCCAGTCGAAGTCATTGAGACCTGACCCTGCCCCATAATTAATGGCTGATATTTTTGGCAAACTAACATTGCTTCAGCCAACGTTGAGCAACTCTTCAGTGCATACCCCAGTACACTAAACAATCCTGGACGCACTTGCTTTCCGACCTCCAAACCGATCGATTGCACTCCCGACAACAAGATAACAGCTTGATACATTACCATCAGCTGGGGCTGTGTAACGGTCGCACCGGGCTCTGATAAACCGCTGGCCAGCAAACCTGCATGCTCCAATATAGTATCCGATGCAATACCGTAGCTATTGCCTACATCTAGGACCGCCTGCACATACATTGACGTAAAGGTCGCCGTATTCGATGAACCGACCATAACTCCTCCCCTTAAAAAAAACAAAGTTTATCTATTCGGTCATAGTTTTTAGTTTATCGGACATACTAAGTTCGGCCAATAGTTTCCGCCGCTGAAGCGCGATATGTTCGCTCCATCGATAGTCACTATGAAAAAGGTTTTTACTGAATGTGCGCCACAAAAATGCGCGATAGCGTTGAGAGTAGCAATATTTTTCCCGAACCTATTCCTGCCCCCTGGGACAATCTTAGCGGATGGGGTTTTATAAGTATCTACAGGCCAAATAAAGAGTGGTTGATGGACTGTGCAAACCTCACCGCCTGGGAGAAAGACCATTATGCTGGAGGTCCGGCCGTAACGATGCTGGTGCGTTACAACACAGCAGACTGCGGACCATACGACGAGCTGCTCTGTATAATGGGTCGGTTCCGCACCAATCAAGGCGCCTTCCCGCGTATTCACCGTATTTGGGTATCTACTGAAGAGAGCATTGCTGGCGGTCGATACAACTGGGCAAATGCTAAACAACTGGGCAATTTCAGCATCAACCAAACAGAGCTGGGCATAAATGCAACGGTCGAATCAGACAGCGGCAGCGTAGAGTTACGCTATAAAAAACAGCCACGTTTTACGCTTAAGTTCCCTGTTACAACCGCACTGTCCACCAAGAAGATGCGTTGGATTGCAAACGATACTCTTCCGGAACAAAAGCGCCCTGAACCGTTTTGCTATTCAGAACCAAGCGCCAAAGGCTGGTGCGCCACTGCAAAGCTCGATAGGTTTTCTACGACTCACGAAATGTTACCCGAGCTAAGCACACAACGTCACCTAATTAGCCTCAAAGCATCGCCATTTAAACTTTCGTTTCCGGTTGCTGAATTCGGATCCTGACTTCAAACAAAGTTCAAAGACTTTAAATAAAAAATGAAAATTAACTTTGTCCGTATGACTCCCAACAATCGGGCAATTTACTTTACCAATACGATGTTAAGAACAGATCATGAGTGACCACTATGAATGCGCAGGCAAGCCCTCCAGCAAGCAAAACACAAACGCCAATTCCTCACTTTAAAGGCAATATTCTCTTCGGTCAGTCGGCGGCATTTGTGAATCGATGCGACCAGTTGTTCGACGGCATGTATGCGAAATGCGGCGAGGTGAACGTCAGCAGTATTCTATTCAAAAAATGCTTCACGCTACTTAGTCCTGACGCAAATGAGCTTGTTTTGCTAAACAAAGACGCTGCTTTTTCCAACAAGCTCGGTTGGGACCCAATGCTCGACCCTCTCTTCCAAAACGGGCTAATGCTAAAAGATGGCGACGATCATCGCTACAGTCGCCGCATTATGAATGCCGCGTTTAGCCGTGACGCACTGCAGAGTTATATTTCCCTCAGTAACCAACAAGCGCAAAATACACTAGGATCTTGGTCAACAAAGGAAACCACACTATTCTACCCAAGCATAAAGGCACTAACCTTGGAGCTGGCGATGCGGCTTTTTGTAGGTGTTAGTCCCGGCGCAAAAGCCGATCAACTAAATCGTTGGTTTAGCCAACTCGTTGATGCGTCATTGGTGTTTAGCAAAGCAAATATCCCCTATACGCGATTCTGGTATGGGCTGCGTGCTCGTCGACATTTGTTAGCCTACTTTCAAGAGATTGCGCCTCAGAAGAGAGCCTACCCTGGCGAAGATATGTTGAGCCGGTTAACACAAGCCAGAGACGAGAATGGCCAATGTTTTACAGATTTAGAAATTGCGGAAAATATGGTATTTTTAATGATGGCGGCTCACGACACCACTACGAGCGCGATGACCAGCCTAGTTTATTTTCTAGCAAAAAATGCACACTGGCAAAACGCGCTGCGTGAAGAAATTCAGGGCCTAGGGCGTGAACACTTAGACTATGATGATCTGCCGCAACTAAGCGTATGCGGCAACGCCCTTAAAGAGGCCTTGCGAATGATGCCGCCACTTGCTGTTATTCCCCGAGGTACGACGGAGCCTGTGCCATACAAAGATTTCATTCTACCGAGCAATTCTCTCGTTCAGATTTGTCCGATATTCACCCACTATCAAGAGGAGATCTGGACGAGCCCAAAAACCTTCGATCCAGAACGTTTTTCGTCACAACGCCAAGAAGATAAGCGACATCGTTACGCATACGTTCCCTTCGGCGGAGGTGCTCACAAATGTCTTGGGCTTCACTTTGCGGAACATCAGGTCAAAATCGTTATGTTCCACTTGCTTAGAAACTACAAAATAGAAATGGAAAACGAAAGCGACCCCGTCTGGCAGAAAGTGCCCATTGTCCATCCTAAATACGGCCTTCCGGTAAAACTTAAAGCCATCTAATGGCTTAGCTGTCTCGCTCACGGACCACTTTGAACAGCTCGGGCATAACACTGGGGAGATTTAAATAGTCGTTGGTAGAGGCACATTGAAGAACGTTCCAGTCAGACCGGGAGTGCCGGTTAGGATCAAACCCACTCATCCCCGTTACTAATCCGTGCAATACTGCTTCGGTACATACACTAAGATCTTGAGATACGTCGAGTTTGCGCATCTGGTAAGACACACCCAAATGATTGCGCATTAACATCCGCAGAAAGTGCGCCCAGACCCATGGGTAGTTATACCGCTTCCCCATCAATGAGTTCATCCACACCAGAAATGTCTCTATTTCAGCTTCCGACCTCCAACAAGGTCGGATCGCCAACGGCTCGCGTGTCGGCGTCAGTAAACGATCGATCGGGCTATAGGTATTTTTAGGCCAAACGACATTCGCAGTGTAACGATCACAAGTCACGACAGAAATATGATCATAAGGCGTTCCCATTAGAAAGCGCCCTAACTTATAGACGAACCCTGGGGTTTTGACCAAAACAAGATCACCGGCTTTAAGTTCGCTAGCGGTAACAAATCGTGTGTTATTACGTTTGGGTAAAGTCATTCTTGATAAAAATCTTATCGACTATAAATCATATGCGACGCAGAAGAAGGCGCTGGTTTTAACGCTGACATATCGCGCAATACCTTAGTAACAGCCGCCCTAAATCAGATCATTTCGTGCTGGCAACTACTCGGCAAATATTCCTTAATCTCTGGCGTGTACTTCGAAAAACCACACGTCCATTTCTTAACACCACCCTTTTCAAGCTCAGCGCGCATCATCACACGCTCACCATCAATTTGCTTCAGCAAAGAGTCAGAGTCGCCGTCTATTTCTAAATACACTTCGAACCAATCCCGACAAGGAATACGGTCCCATGCAGAACTAACATTCAATATATGGGGAATGGGATTATCGACCGTTAGACCCGCCTTCTCGGCAGTCGGGCACTCACCAGTCGATTCATAATATTCAGTCATCGCCAACTTTGCGACTCCCGCATACTCTAGAACATCCGCGAGCTTGGCTTCGACAACGTATCGCTGGTAGGCTGGAATAGCGACCGCAGCGAGGATGCCAACGATGACAACGACAATCATTATTTCAACTAAGGTAAAACCCTTGGCCCGACGAATCATAGCAACTCCTATCATTACATATGTTTAGTAGTTAGCTTAGTCGGTAATACGAAGACGCGCTCAAAAAGCATTGCATTGAGACCAACTTGTTTACGCTAGAGCAAGCACGATCGCAGCGTCAGCATGAATCGCTGTTGTGTCATACAAAGGCACGGGGGTATCTTGTTGTGATATCAGCAAAGCAATTTCGGTACATCCCAAAATAATTGCCTGAGCGCCATTCGCATACAGTTCACTAATGACCCTGAGATAAGAGTCCTTAGAAGGCTTCGTTATTTTGCCTAAACAAAGCTCTTGGTAGATGACCTCATGAACCAAATCTCTATCCTGTTGCCCAGGCACTATCACATCGATACCAAAACGCTCGCGCAATCTCCCTTTATAAAAGGCTTGCTCCATTGTAAAGCGCGTGCCTAACAAGCCAACCCGAGTAATACCGTCCTGTCTAAGCCTTTCTCCGGTCGCATCGGCGATATGTAAAATAGGGATCGAAATGTGTCGCGCTATGTCAGGGGCAACTTTATGCATGGTATTGGTACAGATCATTAAGAAGTCTGCACCGGCAGCCTCAACCGATTGTGCCGCACTAGAAAGAATACGCGCAGTACCTTCCCAATCGTCCCTATGTTGCAAGGACTCTATCTCATCAAAATCAACGCTAAACAAACAAATTTTGGCCGAATGCAGTCCACCTAGCGACTGTCTAACTCCCTCGTTCAAGGCTCGATAATAACTCGCTGTCGACTTCCAACTCATGCCACCCAACATACCGATC
>CAJWBE010000010.1 GCA_913020045.1 uncultured Oleiphilus sp. | reverse complement strand
CAGAATTTTGATATTGGTTGGTTCATCATCGACCAAAAGAATTGAAGGCTTCCGCATGCTGTGTCGTCCCCTGAACTATGTTGTTTCACCGTCGGAATACGGGTTTTTCTGTCTACTTTATATTCAATACCAAAAAGTATAGAAGACCTTCTCGCACAGGCCATCTTAAGTTTGTAATAAATCAAAGACTCGTGTAACCGTTTGCTTTGCGAGTTCGATGAGCATGCAAACCTACATTCTCTTTCTATACTTAAACGTCAGAATGCGCATTTGTCTTCTGCGCGCCGTTCCACATTGCTAGGTAGATGGATCTCAAGCCATGACAAGTTCTTTAAACATAGTTCTGAAAACACTACTCACCTTTCTTTTTCTGTCCGTATTCAGCGTCCAAAGTCATGCGACACCACCTGCTCTGGTGACAGAGAGCAACATGGCCATACCATTGGGGCCTCATATGGACGTGTTGATTGATGAAAGCGGTGAACTCAACTTTGATACTGTTCAACGAACAGAAAACCATACCCCGGCAACCTCAGCAAAGGACGACAAGGCACGCTGGAAGCCCGTCGACGCGGCCAATATTATCGGTGGTTTTACGGACTCCATTTACTGGGTTCGTTTTACAGTAGAAAACCAATTAGCCGAGCGATTGGAATGGCTATTGGAGGTCAACTATTCACTAATTGACCATATCGAGCTGTATGCTCCTGACGGTACAGGTGATTATCAGAAAACAATTGCCGGCGATAAACTGCCCTATCACGACCGCCCCATCGACTATCGCAACTTCCTCTTCCCATTAGAAATATCGAGCCAAAGTCGCACTACCTATTACCTGAAATTCGATACCGAAAGTTCGATGTTTATCGACCTAACACTTTGGACCGGTGCGCGCTTTGCGCAAAGTATCGACGGCAGCATGCTCGTGCACGGTATTCTCTATGGCATTGTATTGCTCGCCAGCATCTACTGCTTTATGAATGCCGTATTTTTACGCAAGCGCATGTACCTATATATCGCGATTAGTATTCTAGGCTCGGTCGGCTACCTGTTAGGCATCAACGGTTTTGGGTTTCAATATATCTGGCCAAATAATCTTTGGCTGCAAGAAATCGGCGTGCCGTTTTTCATGTCTGGCTGCTTTAGTTTCGCGCTGCTCTATAGTCGCGACTTCCTTGATCTCCCCAAAACGTCGCCGCGAACAGATCAGGTCATTCGATATTTTGCATGCGCTTGTATTGCATTAAGCTTGGCATCTCTTGTCGTGAGTTATGCGATCGTTATTAGAATCAGCACCGTATTCGCCATCTTATCCGCCGTCGCGACGTTTTGGGCTGGTTTGATCAGCTACATTCGCGGTAATCAATTTGCTCGCTTTTATTTAGTCGGTTGGATGGCAGTAATCATTGGCGCGACTACCTTTGCCCTCAAATCTCTGGGACTCGCCCCAGCGAATATATTCACGATCTGGGCTCAGGAGTTTGGCTTCGCTTGCGTCTCACTATTCTTAACATTAGCGATTTCCGATCACTTCTTTCAGACGCAGCGCGAGCACTCGCAGCTGCAAGAAAAATCACTCAAGGCCATCGTCACGGCTGAAAAAAAATATCGCTCGCTATTTGAGAATGCGATTGAGGGCATTTTTCAAATGGACATGAGTGGGCGCTTAAAGAACATCAACCGAGCGTTTGCCAGCATACTCGGTTATCAAGAGGTCTCCGACCTACTAGACCAGAAACAACACGCCACTTTTTCCCTAAACTGCCTTGATAAGAGTGACAGGGACCGTTTCTTGGCGCTGCTTGAGCAGAACCAACCGACGACTTCCTTTGAAACCAGCATTACCCTCGCTAACGGCGAAGAGCGCTGGATTGCGATCTCGGTTCAAAAGGTCAAGATTCAAGACGAGGTCGACTCGCATTACGAAGGAGCTATGGCCGACATCACCGAAACCAAAAAGCGCGAACAGGCAGAAAAACAACAACGCATGGCAGAAGCATCTACTGAAGCCAAGAGCCTATTTCTAGCCAATATGAGTCATGAAATACGGACGCCGATGAACGCCATCATCGGTTTTACAGATCTTGCGCTGGGACGAAACGTCGACAATAAAATTTCCGAATATCTGCAGAAAACACGTTTGGCCTCCTCGAACCTGCTGGGCATCATCAACGACATACTCGATTTCTCTAAAATAGAAGCTGGCAAGCTGGAAATTGAGCATACACCGTTCAATGTAAAGGAAGTGTTCAATAACTTATCAAATATTGTCGCCGCCAATGTTGAGTCAAAAAAACTCAAACTCACGCTCAACATCGACGAGGACATTCCAGACAAGCTAGTCGGCGACCCACTGCGTATCGGGCAAGTGCTGCTAAATCTCACGAATAATGCCATCAAGTTCACCATTGAAGGCGAAGTCACAGTCGAGCTTGAACTCGTATCGCTAGATAAAAAAGATATGGCCATTCAACTAAAAGGCCGCATTTCGGATACGGGCATCGGTATTCCTGAGCAAAAACTCAAAACACTCTTCTCTTCATTCACGCAGGCCGATGACAGCACCACTCGCCGTTTTGGGGGCACAGGTTTAGGCCTAAGTATCTCCAAGCAACTCGTGGAGATGATGGGGGGAGAGCTTTCCGTCACGAGCATTGTCGGCGAAGGCAGTACCTTCCACTTCTCGTTCAACTGTAAGCTTTTGGACCGACGCCAACGCAGCAACCCGCACTTCAGTGAAACGGCTATGCCGCTCAATGTCTTAGTGGTAGATGATCAAGAAGAAGCGCGCGCATTGATTGAGAGCGCCCTTGTCTCTCTGGCCCACAATGCCACGTGCGTAAAAAGCAGTGCCGAAGCGATTCTTGAATTGAAGAAGCAACAAGAACAAGGCCTTGTCTACGACGTACTGATCGCTGACTGGCTGATGCCCGACGTCGACGGTATCTCATGCTGTCAGCTTATTCAGAGTGACCCAAACATTGAGACTCCACGAACCATTTTGATTACCGGGTACGACCAAGATGAGGCTAGAATCAAAGCAAAAGAGGCTGAAATTGACGCCTACATGCTTAAACCCATTCGTGTCGATGAACTCTCAAGAATACTCACCAATATCTTTCAAGAACGACGGGCCCCTCTTCCATCAAATACCCGATCAGGTCGCTCCGTCAAGCTCGAAGGCACGCAGATACTGCTTGTAGAAGATGTCAGCATGAACCAAGAACTTGCTATCGAAATTCTTTCTAAAAGGGACATTCAAGTAACGATCGCCAACAACGGCCTAGAGGGAGTAGATGCGGTGAAAGCAGGCACCTTTGATTTAGTGCTGATGGATATGCAAATGCCTGTCATGGACGGCTGCCAAGCAACGCTTAACATTCGTGAGTTTGACCAAAAGTTACCCATTATCGCGATGACAGCCAATGCCATGGCTGGCGACAAGCAAAAATGCCTCGCCGCGGGAATGAACGACTATATCGCCAAACCCATTAACCCAGAAGAACTGTTTTCTGTTATCGGTAAATGGTTAGGTTTGCCTGGAACCGCCGCACAACAAGCCGCCGAGGTAACAGCCCCCCCCCGCGATTCAGCGCAAACAAAAGACAATATTGCGGACTGGACTGCTGACTGGCAATACCCTGGGCTCGACGCCAAAGACGGGCTAACGCGCTGCCAAGAAAATATAAAACTGTACCTTCGCTTTTTGCGAGAGTTCCAAGAAAACTATGGTGATAGCACGGCACAATTGAGGCAGCTATCCCAGACCGATCAGCTAACAGAACTGCAAGCACTCGCTCACAAAATAAAAGGGGTCGCTGCGAATCTAGGCGCCAAATCCGTCGCCGAGCAAGCCGCTCAACTAGAGCGTATCGACTCTCTAGACAATGCTGAGCATGACTCTGCCATTAATAATTATGAACGGGAACTTAAAGACTTAGTCGGCAGTATTGACCAATTATTATTGGCCCAAGATCAGCCCGATAACAAAGAGATAAAGCCGATTCAGGACACCTTGTCTTTTCTTGAAATGAAATCTCGCTTTGACACCTTATTGCCCATGATCAAACGACAAAAGCTAGATGCCCATGATCTTGCGCTTAGCTGTTTAAACCAGTGGCCAAATGAAGACCGGAACACGACTCACCTGGAAGCCTTGGAAGGAATCGTGCAGGCACTAGACTCATTCGATTTCAAAAAAGCAGAAACTTTAGCACTTGAACTGCATGATGTGTTGGCATCTAAAGGAGACAGCTAGCAAGTCGGCTATCCGGCGCGAATAACCGAAACCGAGAGCAAAGTACTAGCACTCAGTCCAGCTTTGCGCCAATCCGCCGAGCGCCGTTTCTTTGTATTTATGCGACATCTCGCGACCTGTTTCGCGCATCGCTTCAATACAACTATCCAGCGACATAAAGTGCGTACCAGAGCCTTTTAATGCCAAAGATGCGGCGGTGTACGCTTTGATCGCACCAAACCCATTGCGTTCAATACAGGGCACCTGAACCAAACCTTTGACGGGGTCGCAGGTCATTCCTAGGTGATGCTCTAAAGCAATCTCCGCTGCATTTTCGATTTGCTCAGGGGTACCGCCTTTGACAGCACATAACCCTGCTGCGGCCATCGCTGCGGCGGAGCCTACCTCGCCTTGGCAACCGACCTCAGCGCCGGAAATAGAGCTTCTGTGCTTGATCAAGCCACCAATAGCGCCAGCCGTGAGCAAGAAGTTATAGACGTCTTGATCGCGGCCGTTTTCATGCTGCATGTAGTAATACAACACTGCAGGAATAACACCCGCCGCGCCATTGGTTGGAGCTGTTACGACCATGTGCCCAGCGGCATTTTCTTCGTTTACCGCCATGGCGTAGGCGCAAAGCCATTCATTTTTATCCTCATTGACAGACTGGCCTTGGTCTTTCAACTGCTGAAAAAGATGAGCAGCGCGGCGCTTAACATTCAAGCCACCCGGCAACAAACCTTCACAGTCTAAGCCGCGCTCTAGGCACGTTCTCATAGCCTCCCAAATACACGCTAAGGACTGATTTAATATGTCTTCAGGCGCTTCGTTGCTAGCAGGATATTGAATCAAGCACGCTTCATTAGCGGCTTTCATATTGGCAATACTCAAACCGGAGTCTGCTGCCATTTTCATCATGCTCTTTGCGCTTTCAAAAGGAAACGGATACGGCTCTTCTGCCGCGAAATGAATAGGCGCCGTCAAGGATGAGATATCTTCGAGCGTTGAGATAAAGCCCCCACCAATCGAAAAATACACTTGCTGATCTAGCTGAGCGCCTGTTGCATCCAACAACGAAAACTCCATGCCATTCGGATGCTCCTCAAAGCTATTTTCTAAGTCAAAAATAAGATCATGCTGGGCGTCAAAGCGAGGCTCGTTTGGCAGATCAATAGAGCTTTGCCAGAGCAATCGTTGGTATAGATGGTCCACGTCTTCCGACACCAGTTGATGCGGCAAATAATCATGCAGCCCTAAGATCACGGCTTTGTCCGTCCCATGCCCCTTACCGGTATGCGCCAACGAGCCCTTCAGAACACAGACCACTCGTGTCGGTGAAGCATCATTCGCTACGATTTCGGCAATTCTTGCACGATACCGTTGCGCCGCAATCATCGGCCCAAACGTATGCGAACTCGACGGACCAATACCGACCTTAAACAAATCCAAAACACTAATAAACATGGCCATCGCGCCTTGTGGCTCACCGTGCACTTACTATAGTCAAAATGCCACGAGTAGCGAATTCATGGCTAACGACTTCAACTGCATGAACGAACGGCATCACCTTAGTTCTAAGCAAACTTAACGCAAAAAAAAGACCCTTCTCAGGATCTTTTCACGTATGCGTATTCATCCACGTGCGATTACCACATCAGGTCATCGGGTATTTTATAGTCTGCATATGGGTCGTCATCACCCAACTCTTCTTGATCAACCTTGAGAGGAACCACGTAAGATTCGTCACGCTGCGAAATTTTATCCGCAACCAAATTCGGGACAAGATGATAACTGCCATCAAGACGAGCAATAGACACCTGACCTTTCGAAAGTTGATTTAACAACACTGGCGAAACATAAATTTTCTGAATCTTAGTGCCATCCGCAAACTGATACCCTAGCTCATCACTCTCGGGCTTGATGCGATTGCTCTGAATCAATTGCTTGATCTGCGCGGCGATCGCTTTTTCATCAGCTTGCGCCTTGCGCTGGCGATTAAGCTCTCGGTCTTTGTCAACTTTGGCGCGACGCTCTTCTTCTAAGCGTTGCTGCGTTTCATCGACCTCAACCTTTCCTTTTGCTTGCTTGTTTTTCTGTTTGTTCTGCTTGCGCTGCTCTTGTTTAAGCGACTTAGCTTTTTTTGTGTCCACTAAGCCTGCGCCTAACAGCTGGTCCTGCAATGATTTCATAATCTACTCTACACTTTGAATTTAGCCACTAACGATACCAAGGCATTGTTCTCTTCTAACACGCGCTGACTCGCTTGCGCCGTCGTGCCCATTCCGGTGGTCGTTGCTTCCGCAATCTTAACAATATCTTGCACATTATCCCGCATTTCATCAGCGATATGCGTCTGCTCTTCTGAAGAAGAGACCACCAGACGGTTAATTTCATCAATACTGGCGATCGAACGGGATATTTGATCCAGAACTTCTTTTACTTGCTCGCTTTGCGTTACCGTGCTCTGGCTTTGGGCGTCACTGCGCTCCATCACTTGCACAGCACTGTTTGAACTGCCCTTGAGTCGATCAATAATGACTTGAATCTGTTCTGCGCTTTCTTGAGTCCGACCCGCTAAGCTTCTCACTTCGTCGGCAACCACCGCAAACCCTCGCCCCTGCTCTCCAGCGCGCGCCGCCTCAATGGCCGCATTTAATGCCAATAAATTAGTTTGCTCTGCAATGCCGACAATAACGTCTAGGGCATCAACAATATCAACCACGTCTGTTTCTAGCCCACCGATTACCGAGGCGGCTTCTGTTATCTCTGTCGACAACTGGCGAATCGTCTGTATCGCACTCGTCACTATCGTCTGCGCATGTTCGCTATTACTACTCGCCTCACCCGCAGCGGTGGCAGCAACCGTCGTGTTAGACGCAATATCATGACCGGCACTAAAAACCTGCTGAATAGCATCGGCTATTTGATCTGTTCGGTCTTTCTGCTGACTTACCTGCGCCGCGGTATCATTTGACGTCACTTTCATCGCTTCAATAGAGCCACCCATTGTCTGGCAACGTTCTTTAACTTGCTTCACGAGGGAATGAACACTGTCCAACAGTCGGTCAAACTCATTCGCTAGCTCAGCAAACTCATCACCCGTTTGTAAATTCAGACGTCGGGTTAAATCGCCCTCGCCAGACACAACGTCACGAACCCTGCGGGTAATCTCACCCAATGGCCCAAGAATGGAGCGCAATATCAAATAACAAAGCACAACTCCGGCTAGCAAGCCAATAACAATGGTGTACTGCATGCGGCGCTCGCTCGACGCCTGACTAGCATCAACCTCAATGACTTTCTCACGGACGATTTCCAAACCCGCCGCCTGAAAGACAGCCAGCTGGTCAAGCATCTGCGAAGCAAGCTGCACGTAAGCGTCATGCTCTTGGTGAAAAGCCTTGGTCGCAGAAATCAAACGCGCCATTAAATCCGTATGTTTCTCATAATGGGTATTGTAAACGTCGATATAGGGACCGCCTCCCCATTTAGATTTAGAAGCCGCGCTATAGCGACCGGATGCGCGCATTCTACTGTAACTAGCTTGCTGCTCAGATAATGAAGACTCAATCAACTCTTGAGCCGTGGCCGCCTCTTCACTACGATCAATCAAACGCTGCAAGTAATATAAGCCCCGCATAAAACCAACTTGTGCTTCAGCGAAATCGGAATTTGGCGGGCCCCAAATATCTGATTCATCTTGGTAAAGCAGGTTGATATCGTATTCAAGACTTAAAAAGCGTTCAACGTTGTCACTTAGCTGATACTTGGCCTTAGCGAATACTTGATACTCCGTCAGGGTGCGCGCTAATGACGCCTCATAACGGTCTTTCAGCACAGTCATTTGTTCAATTTGGTCTGCGGGCATCAACGCTTGCTGTGTCAGCACATCGATGGCTACTTCAGCTTTTTCTCTACCGGCATTCAGCTTTTCCATTTGCTTATCGTAGTGATAGCCCTGAAGAATCTTTTCGAGTGCGAGCATTTCGGCCTCGATACCGACCGCTCCATCACCCGCGCTGCCAGCGGTTTCAAGCGCAGGCCCTGAAATAAACTCAAGGCTCTGGGAGAGACTTTTCATCCCCGTATATCCCAACACCCAAACCAAAATAATGACGATGCCCATTAAGGCAAACCCCATCATCATTCGCGCGCGAACATTTAAACCAGAAACAAAAGACGACATAGGGAAATCCGTTAAAGACTAATCAAAAAGATAAAGCTGAAAACTAAGCTTAAAGATTAGTCTAAACCCTGCTGGATTCAATCATCACAACGATGAAAAACGGAAAATTATAAGACGGACAGACGCCCTACTCAGCTTGCATCGAACCCAGCAGCTGCGAGGCGTTATATCGCATCATATCAAGATAGGTAGGCGCCAACTCGCTAGACAAAGCACCTGACATTAAAAAACCTGCCAAAGGTAAGTTAGCCTCCGCCGCCACTCGCTTAATCAACTTATCATTACCTGTGTTTTCACCAAAAATACTAGTGATTTTTTGCTGGCGAATTTTACGAACTACCGACGCAAACGCCGCCGCTGATGCTTCTGACTCGCTGGTATTGCCCTGTAAGCTGTGAAAGGTTAGCTGATAGTCCCGCGCAAGATAGGCGAATGCATTATGCGGAACAACAATGTTTCTCTGAGAAACAGGGACAGCCTGTAGCTTCTGTTGTATCCACCCATTCAAATCATTCAGTTCAGCGAGATATGCCGCGGTATTCGCTTTTATGTCGCGCTGAAATGACTCATCTGTCGACAATGACATTAAGGTTTGCGAAATATTCGATATATAGACTCGCGCCATTTTAGGACTCAACCATGCATGCGGGTCCGTAGAACCGTGATCGTGCTCATCATGATCTTTGTGATGCGTCAGGTCTGCGTCATGACTCTCATGCGGAGAGTGTGCATCATGGTCGTCGTGTTCAGTATGATGATCGTGGTCGTCATGTTCAGCATGATCATCATGGTTTTCGTGGCTGTCTGCATCGTCATGATGGGGTTCGTCGTGAGAGTCATGATGATCATCAGCATGGTGTCCCTCGTCAGTACCGTGAGTATCCGCCGAGCTATCGCTATCAATTACGGCGACACCATCAGACACAACAACGACCCTTCCCTTAAAACCGCTGGTCTCTATCAGTCGATCAAGCCAGCCTTCCAAACCTAGGCCGTTAACGAACATTACATCGGCATCAGCAACCGTTCTTAAGTCAGCTGGAGACGCCTGATAAACATGCACATCCTCATCGAGACCGACCAAAGACAGAACATCAACATGCTCGCCACCGACCTGTTTAACCCAGTCAGCCAAAACACTAAAACTCGCTACAGCCTTAACGGTAGGAGTATCAGACGCCGCATTAGACAAACAAGAGAAGAGAACAAACAAAGCGAAAGACAGCGCACTAAATAGTCTAGACATAACAAAGGAAACCAAATTGAAAATTTAAGATATGTTATATTATAACATTGCAGGCGATATCAAAAGGCCGTGGCTGCATTAATGACTCGATGTATAACCTTGTTTTAGCGCACGACGCATCACCTTCCCATTTGCTGTGCGCGGGAATGTCTCCATGATCCGGATTGACTTGGGTACTTTATAGCTCGCTAAATGTTCAACCGCATACGCTTTAAGGTCGTCGTTAATGATCGTCAATCCGTGAGCTGGAATCACACACGCCGTTACTACCACCTTACCGGCGTCCACCTCTTCACCGATTACCACACAGTCCGCTACATGAGGATGCGCTTTCAACACTCGTTCAATTTCATGCGGAGAAAGGCGATAGCCAAAACTATTAATTAAGTCGTCTTTACGTCCGAGAAACCAGATATAGCCGTCTTCGTCACGGCGAGCATAATCGCCCGTCATGAAATAACCATTGCGACGCGAGTTCTGCGTTTCCTGCTCGTTTTGCCAATACTCAATAAACAATCCGGGGTCTTCAAGCTGAATGCAGAGCATGCCTTCTTCATCAACCCCCACTGGGTTCATGTCTTTATCTAACAGCGCTATTTGATGCCCCTGCTGAGGAAAACCTGCCGCGCCCGGACGAATAGGTCGACTGCTGTGCTGCGAGAGGTAGTAAGAACATTCAGACATCCCAATCGCCTCATAAATGTCCTGCCCGAAACGCGCCCGCCATGCACTTAACATTTCATCAGACAAATGCTCACCGGCGGACATGCAGTATCGCAAGCTTGGTACATCCGCTTTTACAGCGTCTGTCTTTTGAACGATCTGACGGTAGATCGTGGGTACACCGATAAAAATAGAGCATTCGTGCTTAGCGATCAGGCGCGGCCACGTCTCGGCGCCTGCCTCGCCCTCATATAGAACAACCGACTTACCCAAATACAGCGGGTCCATTAGCGCTGTTCCCAACACATAGGTCCAATTAAATTTTCCGGAATGAAGTATTCGATCGCCCTCCTCTGCATAGTCGAACCAGTAACGACTCGCAGGTAAACGACCAATCAGGGCTCGATGTGCATGCAGCACACCTTTTGGGTACCCCGTTGTGCCAGAGGTGTAGACAAGATAAGCCGCATCGTCTGCCCGCGTAGGGTGCATACTTGGCATACTAGTCATCTCTATCGATGGCAACTGAGCCTCAAGCAAGGCGTTAAAGCAATGAACCGCCTGACTCAAGGCTGCCTTACCGTCAACACTTTCCCCAACAAGAACGACTTGTTCAAGTCGATTTTGGGCCGGGTTGTGTGCATATAACCGAGACCACAATGTAGGTGTCGTCACTAGCACGCGAGCACCAGAATCTGCCGCCAAATAGTCTATTTCATCACCGGTCAACATTAATGAGGCGGGCACAGCCACCGCACCAAGCTTTAATGTTGCAAAGAAAGAAACGGGGAATTCCAAACAGTTAGGCAGCCAGAGCATCACTCGCTCACCTGCGACAACGCCGAGTTCACGCAAGGCCATGGCAAAGCGCTCACTTTCATCATTGAGCTGCCCATAGGTCATGCTCGAAACGCCCGTATCCGCATCATCAATAATCAATGCCGTCTGGGTAAAATCAAAACCGGGCTCGTCTAAATGCAAACAGGCGCTCGCAATATTAAACAGCTCTGGAACCAACACCTCTTGGCCATCGTTATTGTCTAGACTCTTTACATCCGTCACGAACGATTCCTCAAGCTATCTCAGGTCAAGCATGATTTTGCCAATGTGCTGACTGCTTTCCATTAGCTCATGCGCCTGAACCACATCCTCCAAGGCAAATTCCTTAGCGATGACCGGTTTTAGTGTTTTGTTCTCGTACAGAGGCCAAACCACTTCATGTAGTCTCTGTGCAATCTTAGCCTTTACCAACTCGCTTTGTGGACGCAAGGTAGAACCAGTAATGGTGAGACGCTTCAACATAACCGGCATGAAGTTTACTTTCGCGACAGGTCCTTGAAGGTAGGCAATATTGACAATTCGGCCCTCAACGGCGGCCAGTTTGATATTCTTTTGAATGTAATCACCGCCAACCATATCTAGAATAACGTCGACTCCGCGTTTGCCTAGAACCTCTTTCAGTACATCCAAGTAGTCTTGGTCACGATAGTTAATCGCTTTTTCTGCACCGAGCGCTTCGCAAGCCCGGCACTTCTCATCACTTCCTGCTGTTGCAAATACCCTCGCCCCCAGCGCACTAGCCAACTGAATGGCAGCCGTACCAATTCCGCTAGAGCCGCCGTGAACCAAAAAGACCTCACCGGCCTTTAGAGCTGCGCGATCAAAAACATTCGACCAAACCGTAAAATGCGTTTCAGGCAGCGACGCTGCTTCCATTAGCGTCAAACCGTTTGGTATCGGCAGGCACTGTGTCGCCGGAACGGCAACATAGTCAGCATAGCCACCACCATTGGTCAGTGCACAGACCGAGTCGCCAACCTTCCACCTCGTCTCGCCATCACCTACCGCTGCGATCTCACCCGCTACTTCTAAACCGAGTATTAGCGATGCGCCCATTGGCGCCGGATAGTTGCCCTCACGCTGAATCACATCAGGACGATTGACGCCGGCAGCTGCCACCTTGATCAGCACTTCGCCAGCGTTTACTACTGGCTGTTCGCCTTCAGCCTGAACCATGACAGAAGGCGCTCCAAAATTTGGCGTATCAATATATCGCATGAAAAATTCTCATTAGGAATAGAAAAAATAGACGGATTATAATACAAGACACTGCCTTAATGGGACACTGGGACATCTCAAAAGGCGCATTAAGGAAGCACAAGCGAATCAGTAATTTTACTCGTAAAAAAGAATATCTGAATACTAACTAGCTGACCTCGAACCGCCCTTCATTACTGAGGCTCTGACCGACCCTAGATCTTTTTTTAACCACTCTAACAAGGCATCGGCTCGCATAGGACGCGCCAACAGAAAACCTTGAATCTGCTCTACCCCGTGCTGCTGAAGAAAACGAAAATCCTCAATGGATTCAACGCCTTCGGCCACGGTAGTCAAACCTAAGTCATTCGCTAACTGTAATGTACTCTTAACGATCGCCTGATTTTGAGGCCGCGTGGAAACCTTGTCTATCATTGAGCGATCTAGCTTAAGCTCTGTCGCGGGTACACGAGAAAGTTGCTGGGTATTCGCAAAGCCCGTGCCGTAATCATCTATCGCTATCTTGAAGCCTTTCAAACGTAACTTAGCCAAGGTCTCAATCGCGGCTGAAAGTTCACCTGCAACGGCATTTTCCGTAATTTCCAAAATAATCTCACCCGGCGGCAATTCATGGGAAGAAACCAGATCAAAGACATGATCTGCCAAACCACGATCACTAATTGATAGCGGAGAAAGATTGAACGCTAAATCCACGCTCAAGCCAAAGCTATGCCAACGTTTCTTGTCTCGCAGCGCTAGCTTAAACAAATAATCAGTCAATTTGGAAATCAGACCAAAACGCTCAGCCATTTGAATAAATTGACCAGGCGATACCACACCAAGCTCAGGATGGTCCCATCTCGCTAGCGCTTCGACACCTTTCAGCAACAAACCTTTGACCTGCAACTTCGGCTGATACATCAACGTAAGTTGGTTCTGCGCCATTCCTTCAAGCAACTCCTCAGGCCCTAACTCAGGTTTCCCATCGTCATCCGCCTCAACCGCTACCTCACTCGTTAATCGACGTAAGCTGTTCTCAAGCTGCTCGGTTTGTATGGGCTTTTGAAAGGTACCAATAACACCTAGACCGGCAGACTCTGCCATCGTACCTACGCTAAGTATCAGTACAGGGTCTTTCGAACTCAATATAATAACGGACTCCACCAACTTCTGATCCGCAATCACTCGCACCAGTTCAACGCCGTCCATCACTGGCATTTCAAGATCAATGAAAGCAATGTCGTAGCGAGTTTGCGTCATTTTTTCAACCGCATCTTGACCGTTCACCGCCTCACCAATATGTGCTATCGAGAAACGTTCACAGACTTCCTTAACGTGATTTCTTTGCACCACGCTATCGTCGACGACCAGTACGTTGAGTCCTTCAAATTCAGTCATACACTAACTCTTTATCAAACCTGCAATATCTGACAACTCGACCACCTGTTCGGCGGCGCCCAACTTTATCGCTTCCTTCGGCATTCCAAATACAACACACGACGACTCATTCTGCGCAAATGTTTTAGCCCCTGCTCGGCGCATTTCTAACAAGCCCGCCGCGCCATCATCGCCCATTCCAGTCATAATGACTCCGCTAGCATTTTTCTTCGCCACTTTTGCGACAGAACGAAACAGTACATCGACTGACGGACAGTGTCTATTCACCGCGGGGCCCGGAAAAACCTTTGTTATATATTGCGCCCCTGAGCGCTGAACCTCCATATGTTGGCCTCCCGGCGCAATCAGGACCCTACCAGGAATGATGCGATCACCGCTATCTGCCTCCATCACTTCCACAGCGCAAACATCATTGAGTCGCTTCGCAAATGCGGCAGTGAACTTTTCAGGCATATGCTGGACAACGACGACCCCAGGACAAGTTCTCGGTAAGTTTGCTAACACTTCTTCCAACGCCTGAACACCGCCAGTAGACGTCCCGATCGCGATAATCCTATCAGTCGTATGCGCCATTCCTGCAAGATCCGTAACAACAGAGACAGGTAACGCCGCCATTACAGAAGTATCTCCTTGAGCTGACTCCTTAGCTCTCGCAGCCACCGCACCTCTTGGTCTAGCGGCGGCGGCAGCTCTCACAGAGGCCTGAATCTGACGCTCGCCACTTTGCAAAAAGTCCTTCAAACCTAACTGCGGTTTCGTAATAACCTCAACGGCGCCGGCAGCCATTGCGTTCATCGTTAATTCAGCACCTTGCTCCGCTAGGGATGAACAAATAACAACAGGTGTCGGCCTTTCTTGCATGATTTTCCTTAGAAAGGTAATGCCGTCCATTCTCGGCATCTCTATATCCAAAACAATAACGTCAGGCCAGTGGCGATTCATTTTGTCGATGGCAAACACTGGGTCAAAAGCAACATCAATCACGTCAATATCCGAGGCTTTATTCAGTATGGCGGACAAGACCTGACGAACCACAGCAGAGTCATCAACTATCATTACCTTTATCGTCATGAGCTAAGCCTCTTCGTTTTGCCGATAATGGTTCATTTGGAAACTGCCATCACTTAAATCAAACACTAAGGTGCGGCACATATCCCCAAGCACATCCTTGCTTTCCAGCGTCAATGATTGGCGTGTTAGCCATTGCAATGCGAATTCAACATTGCGCCCTCCAATATTGCTGCGACTAAATTCACCGAACAATCGTGACCCTCCGAATAGCCCAAGTTTGTACTCAGTCGGCGACGCTACGGCGCCCATTTTGAGAAGCAACTTCTCTAACGCAATATCCGCATATCGCTCGTCGTGTGGTCGCTTTGGATCTTGGCGCTCGGCTAATAAATAATGACACATCCCTCCGACCTGCAACGAAGGATGCCATGCTGCCAGCGCCACGCATGACCCCAATATCGTGCGAATGCGAAAAGGCGCGACTTCGAAAACAACCTCTCCGGGCAATAAAACCGTATCCACTGCTAACCCGTTCCTAAACGGCGTTGCAATATGGCAGGCTGAATTGATTCAAGCTGCGAACACACCCCATGGAAAGACTCCGAATGCCCGGTAAACAAGAAGCCACCCGGTTTAAGCCGCTGTGCAACGCGGTTTAATATCGCCGTCTTCCCCTCTTCATCAAAGTAGATCAGTACATTTCGTAAGAAAATCACATCAAAATTCCCTACGCCCGCCATGTCCTCTATCAAATTGAACTTCTCGAAAGTAATTCTCCGGCGCAGTGATGGGATGACTCTCAAATAGCCTTCAAATTCATCGGTTCCTTTTCGACAATAACGCGCACGAAACTCGTCGGAAAGCAGCGACATGCGGTCGTCTAGGTAAATCCCTTTCTTTGCCTGTTGCAGGACAGATTCGTTCACATCTGTCGCCAGAATCACCCACTCTCGCAAGCAATATTTACTGAGTAACATCGCAATGCTGTAGGGCTCCTCACCGGTCGAACAAGCTGCACTCCATATCCGCAAAGGTGTTGCTGAGTTCCGACGAAAGCTGCCCAGCACCAGTTGCTGTAAAAAGTCGAAGTGTTGAATCTCCCGAAAAAAGAACGTTTCATTCGTTGTCACCAACTCGAGAGCATTGGTCAGTTCTGCTTCGTTCTGACGCCGATTGATATACTGAAAGTAGGCGTCAAAATCTTCTATCTCTAAGGCTCGTAAACGCTTCAGTAGACGATGCCCCAACATTGCTCGTTTAGTGTCAGGCAAGTGAATGCCTAGCTTTTCGCTTACTAAGCGCTGGTACTGACGAAACGCCTGTTCACTGGGTACTTCCGTATACTCTGTCATCAATTATCTCTCGACTGCTCAACGCCAAGCGCGCCCAAAACGCATCAGGCCACGCCAAGGAGGGATCGATACGCCAAGATGATCATTCAAACCTGACGAATTTTTTATCATCCTCGTCATTATCATCACCACACTCATCGCCTGCCGCTTGGGTTTCTTCTCGAGGTTTAGTTCGCTCTATGCTCGCCTTGGCTTTTCGGCTTGATTTTGTAAAGCTATTCACCGGTTCAGCTTTTAGCTCAAAGTAATCAACAGTCTCCTGTAAGGTTAAAGCATGTGCACTCATTTCTTCGGAAGTAGAGCTGAGCTGCTCAGACGCCGCCGCATTTTGCTGCATGGTCTGACTCAC
The DNA here is from genome assembly GCA_913020045.1 of uncultured Oleiphilus sp. Taxonomy (GTDB): domain Bacteria; phylum Pseudomonadota; class Gammaproteobacteria; order Pseudomonadales; family Oleiphilaceae; genus PZPK01. The sequence goes on along the minus strand of CAJWBE010000010.1, from coordinate 89,770 downwards.
CTGTCCCATCGCAGAGTTTATTTGATTTACTCCAGATGCTTGCTCTGACGATGCCGCAGCAATCTCTTGCACCAAGTCCGCAGTTTTGCGGATTGCGGGAACGATATCTTGTAAAGACTTGCCTGCCGAGTCAGCCCGCTCGACACTTGCTTTGGCAAGCTCTCCGATTTCTTGCGCCGCAACCTGGCTTCTTTCAGCCAGCTTACGCACCTCAGAGGCGACCACCGCAAATCCTTTTCCATGATCGCCGGCCCTTCCCGCTTCAATCGCAGCATTTAGCGCGAGTAAGTTGGTCTGATACGCAATGTCATCAATAACGCTGATTTTCTCTGCAATTTTTTGCATCGCAGAAACAGTTTCCATGACCGCACTACCGCCGACTTCTGCTTCTGATGAGGCTTTCTGAGCCATACCATCGGTGACACTAGCATTTTCATTGTTCTGGGCAATTGAAGAAGCCATTTGCTCCATTGATGCAGAAGTTTCTTCCACACTAGCCGCTTGCACCGAGGCTCCCTTCGCCAAAGACTGAGAGGTCGCACTAACTTCTTCAGAGGCCGATGCAAGCGAATCAGCAGAAGAGCGTACTTCGGCAATCACTTCAGAGAGCTGGTTTTTCATCCGGTTAATACTGAATAGCAAAGATTTAGAATCTCCCGAAGCCAGCATGACCTCCGTATTTAATTGCCCAGCGGCAATCTTATCCACCACATCCGCAGCATAAAGAGGCTCTCCTCCAAGTGTTTTCAGCAAATCGCGGAAAATAAGTAGCATGACAAGCAACACCACTACCGCGCTGATAAGCATCAGCATAATTAAGGAGGATTTGATTGACTCATAATCGGCATCAAGGCGACTGTTAGTTGCCTCCAACAAGGCATCAAAATTCTGCTCGGTAGACACTGCAATTTCGGTCATCGCTTTACTAGCTGGTCGGTCAACACCTGAAACAGACTTATCCACTTTTTTTCCGGTCAATTCATCTCCGGCATCAAACTGCTCCAAGGCTTTTAGATAGGCTTTTTTCAGTTCAGCATGCTCCGCCCTTACACTCACGATCGCACTTGAATCTTGATTTAAGCCTTTCGCTATCTCTACCGCACTTGCGAGGTGCTCTTGCACTTTGTCTGAGCGCTGCACAAATCGACCGGCATACTTGTCATATTGCTTGCTGTCATTACCCCGAATCAGCACGTTTTTCCATTCTTGGACCTGAATTTTAAAAACAACGTGCGCATGGCTAATTTCACTCAACAGCGTAGCGTTTTGGCTGAGCTCCTGAAGGTTCTTTTTCGTCAGCTCATGAAACTCTCCCAGTTCGCTAATCGATTTCACCGCCAGTAAAGCGAAGGCCGCCGCGACAAGCAGCCCGAGTACCAATATTTTTAACTTAAAACCGACTTTGTTTAACATGACAAGTCCCTCAACAGTCTTTTAGTAGTGTTTCATTACTTCATTCTTGTTCTTCCGCACCTTGCAACTCTGCCTCCACCAAACTAGCCAATTCGATCGGTGAAAGCGTTTTTTCTGCATCTAACAGGACGACAAAGTCGTCTCCTTTCTTTGCAATTCCTAGAATAAACTCCGCACGCAGTTTGGCGCCAAACGCGGGCGCCTCTTCAATCTGGCCCGGGGCAAGCTCTACCACCTCGCTTACCGAATCGACGAGCAAGCCAATAACGTATTCTTGCTCATAGGTATGCAATTCAACGATAACCACACAGGTCCGCTTATGCACTTCAATCGGGTTGCGGCCAAGGCGCAGCGACAAGTCGATAACAGGAACCACCTCGCCGCGAAGGTTAATCACGCCTGCCATAAAGTCCGGCATTAAAGGAACATCGGTGACATTCGAATACTCCAATATTTCTCGCGTTTGATGTAAAGACATACCAAAAAACTCATCGCCTAGACAAAACGTTAGAAACTGCTGAGGTTCCAGAGCGGGTTCCTTATCTACGTGCATTTGTGCTGCCATTACGTCACCTGATTCTATTTTCAACTTGCCCATCTCGGGGCTACATACTGAGCTACAACGCTCTCAGAGTTTCGGAGTAAACAACCGTATCGATCAACTGAACAATATCCAATATGAAAGCAATATCACCATTCCCTAGCAGGCTTGATCCACCGATACCCTTTAATGGTTTGAATATCGGACCTAATGGCTTCACGACGGTTTGGATCTCTCCATACAAGTGATCCACCACAATTCCCGCACGTTCTTCACCGACTTGTACCACCAATAAGTTATCACTTCGGTCTGGGCCAACCGCTTCCGCTTCTGGCTTTGCCGGTAATTTAAAAATGGTTCGTAATTCAAGATAGGGGATCATGTCTCCGCGCAAATTAATGCAGTTGCGGCTTTCACTGTCCAAATGGGATGCTAGGTCGGTACATTCGATCACCGAAGACTGTGGAACAATAAATTGCGTGCCGCCACTACTAACATGGAACCCGTCAATTATGGCAAGCGTCAGTGGTAAACGAATGGTAAACGTCGTGCCAAAGCCAACTTCACTTTGAATATCGATGTGCCCCTGCAATGCTTCGACATTTCGCTTCACCACGTCCATTCCAACGCCTCGCCCTGACAGATTCGTCACGCTTTCAGCGGTAGAAAAACCCGGGTGAAAAACGAGGTGCAATATATCTTGGTCGCTAAGTTGCGACTCTTCGTCGATCACCCCTTTTTCGACAGCTTTGGCTCTGATCTTAGACGGCTCGATACCACCACCGTCGTCACTAATCTCAATAATGATATGGCCCGCATGATGGTACGCAGACATTTTCAAGGTTCCCGCTTCAGTCTTTTCGCTCGCTCTACGATCCTCAATAGATTCAATGCCATGATCCATGGCATTGCGGACAATATGGGTTAGCGGATCCGTCAACTTCTCCACCATCAAGCGATCCAGCTCTGTCTCTGCGCCTTCAATCACCAGCAGAATTTCTTTACCTAACTCTTGCGCGGTATCGCGAACAATTCGCTTGAAGCGCTGAAATGTGTTGCCAATAGGCACCATTCTCAGATTGAGCGCCGCGTCCCTAAGCTGCTCGGTAAATCCGCCCAAATTATTAACCGCTTCAATCAATGGATCATTGCCGGTGTCCGCGGAGAGTAAATCCACACGCTGACGGTTAATCACTAGCTCACCAATTAAGTTGATCAAATGATCTAAGCGGTCAGCTTCAATTCGAATCAGCTGAGGTGCAGTCGTGCCTGTTTTCGCACTCGCCGCAGACTTCTGCTTCGTAATGGCCGCATTCACTAACTTAGCTGGGACACCTTTATCCTCAGTCAGTACGGCACCAATTGGACGGGACTTGCCTTGACTCACTTGTTCGCTTAGCTGCGCATTCAAAGAGTCGCGTAAGGTATTTGAGGAAATTGCGCCACAACGGGTGAGGATCTCGCCAAGGCGATCATCTCGCTCTGGTAAGGATTGAATCAACTCAATATACGTTTCGACCAAACTATCCGGCGCTATAATGCGAATATCTGAGTCTTCTTGTACAAAGGTAAAAGCGTTTTCGATAGTGGCTCGATCGGCATCGGTCTTTAACGCCAGCTCATAACCAAGGTAAAGTGTTTCAGGGTCAAACGTATCCCACTCAGGCAAGGCGTCACACACAGCCTCGATATGAGAAACACTGCCAATTGAACCCAAGAAAGTGATGAAGGACATAGGGTCCATGCCATTTTTCAACGCGTCCTGTGACAAGCGCAAAGATATATGCCAGTCTCCGCCGACGACGCTAGGCCGAGGCTGCTCGCTATCCAAAACTTCGACACCACCAACATATTCGTTTGATTCGGGCACTTCAGAAGCCCAAGGTTGCAAGGCGGACAGCAGGGCTTGCCCCGTTTCCTGAAGATTTTGGTCGGCATCAAATTGCTCAGCGGTAACAGGAACCAGTGCCGCCATATGGTCACGGCATTTAAAAATCAGATTTAATAGATCCGTTTCAATTCGTATTTCTTCATCACGTGCACGATCGAGAATGTTCTCGACGACGTGCGTGAATGCGACTATATGGTCAAGCCCAAAAATACCGGCGGAGCCTTTGATGGTATGCGCAGAACGAAAAATCTCATTCAGAATTTCGTTATCGTACTCCCCACCTTCCATCCGTAATAGCGCAGCATCCATCGCGTCCAGAAGTTCATCAGCTTCAGCGAAAAATATGTCTAGGGCAGCATCTTGAGACATAAGGGCGTCCTTTCGTTAGTCAGCTTGGGTTGCTAGCGAAAATACTTCAGTCAAATTAAACAGTTCTAGATAACGCGAAACGGGTTCGGATAAAGATGAAAATTCAAGTTTTTTACTGCGCTTCTCGCACGCTTGGCGAAGCATCAACAGTATTTGCATACCGGCCGTATCGATCTCTTCCACGCCAGACAGGTCAATAGATAAATCTGAATCGCTCGGCAACACTTTGACGTGCTGGTTAAACACTGAGTCGGCCGAATAAATGGTGAGTTCTCCGCCGATCATTACATGGATTGCACTTTCTTTTTGTTCTACTTCAAAGGAAAACATAATCACGCCCCTTTGTGTTGTTGTGCAGGTTTCGCGCCTTAGTGATCCGACACTAGATTTGATAGCATTCTTTGCGGCTCTTTACCCAGGAGTTCCAAACAAACTAAACAATTAGCCCAGCCGACAGGCACTTTATGGGACCAAGGTTTTGACCGCCTGTAGCATCTGGTCTGGCTTGAAAGGTTTAACCATCCAAGCCTTAACACCAATTGCTTTGCCTTGTTCTTTTACCTTCATACCGCCTTCTGTTGTCAACATAACAATCGGCGTAAATTTATAAGCAGGTAGTTTTTTAATCTCGCCCGCCAAGGTCAATCCGTCCATATTGGGCATATTTACATCTGAAATAATAAGATGGATACGAGCACCGGTTAGCTTTTCTAGCGCATCTTTACCGTCAACCGCCTCTAGCATTGTATAGCCGGCTTCGCCTAACGCATTGCACACGGCATGCCTGACGCTAGCCGAATCATCTACAATCATGATCGTTTTGCTCATTCTTCGATCCCTGTCGCTCAATCATTAGTCAAACGTCTACTCACCATAGTACCGTTTGCACTGATCGGCAAACAAACAAAACGAACAACTATTGCACTAAGTGATCAGATATCAACCAAAAATTAAGGTAAAACCAAGCATCAACCGGCCGTGCTTAAACAACGCACTCCAACAAACCAACAAGCGCCCCACTCAATTCAGCGTCACGTAACTCCCCCGTTTCCGCATCAAAGTTTTCATAGAAGCTAGGCACTGAAAGTGTCCCTAACACCTCTCCACCAAAATGAGGCATCGAGTTCTGCGCTGCCGCTAACACATTCTTCGCGCCCGCTCGTCCAGGAGAAGTCGCTAACAAAAGCATACGTTTTCCCTGAAATACCTTCGCGTCAATTCGTGACGTCCAATCAAATAGGTTTTTGTAAGCGGCTGTATAAGACCCATTGTGCTCGGCAAACGAGATCATCACTAAATCCGCATCAGAAATCTTGCGTCTAAAGTCATGTGCCAACTGAGGAATACCCGTCACCCCTTCCCTGTCACTGCTATACAAAGGCATTTCATAATCATTCAGGTCTAACAAGTCGACGTCTGCAACGTCTATTTGATTCGCAGCATAATTCACTAGCTTGCGGTTGATTGACGAGGAGCTATTGCTAGCCGCAAAGGCGAGTACTTTCATCGTAATTTCTCCTAATATCGGAGCCATCTGCGGGCTCGGTTCTATAAACTATTGAGCAACCTATAAGGCACAAACGCTACCAAGGTAAGGTGTCGCCATTTGAATGACGGAACGTTCCACTGCTTTCCATGCAAAGTTCCTCGATACGCTGTGCCAAACGATTGGCCGCTTGATCTGGCGTGATATCGCCGTAACCACCAATCATCTCTGTCCCCACCAAACCCGGATGGAAAATCCCTACAGCAACTCCGCGAGGTGCCAAGTCACGCGCTAAAGAAACACTGGCAATATTCAACGCCGCTTTTGACATGCGATAACCATAGCGGCCCCCGCTAGTATTGTCTTCAACAGATCCCATTCTGCTTGTAATGTTGGCAACTTTAGCGCCATCATTCAGTTGGCCAAGCAACGCCTCCGTCACGCGCAAAGGCCCGAGTGCATTGACCTGAAACTGCTGTTCCATGGTATCGAAGTTTAAGCTCCCCAATACCTCGTCATTGAGTACGCCCGCGTTGTTAATCAGCAAATCAATATGCTCACCTGATAAAGCTTCCGCTAAGGCTGCCACCGCTTCCGCTTCCGCAATATCAATACCCGAAATAACCCTCACACCTAATTTTTTAAGTGACTCAGAAGGCGTTCTACAAACACCGTAGACCGTATCGCCAAGCGCATGATAATGTTTACAAAAGGACAACCCTATACCCCGACTTGCTCCAGTGATCACGATAGTTCTGCTCATTGCTTATCTCCGGTGATTAACGCCTATTGTTGACGAACGAAATAGCTGAAAAAGGATTAAAATAATGGACTACGAAAGCGCTAAAGCATACCTCTTATCCAAACCCGCCGCAGTAGAAGATTACCCCTTTGGCCCTGACGTTCTAGTACCCAAAGTAAAAGGCAAAATGTTCGCCACGCTGTCGATAAACAAAGAAATTGCCAACATGAATCTCAAGTGCGACCCGAACCATGCCTTTGAGTTACGCGATATATTCCCTGCCGTTATTCCTGGTTATCACATGAACAAAAAGCATTGGAATACAGTGATTTTGGACGGCTCTATTCCGGTTGGCGAGATCGAAAGAATGATCGATCACTCTTATGGTTTGGTCGTGAAGAAGCTCAAGAAAGTCGAGCGAGAGGCGCTAGAGTTGAGCTATGGGAAAGATGTGATTTATCGAAACTGAGTACACTTCAGATTCAAATCCTCACGAGGAAAATATCTCCGCACATTAGCCATGTAAATCATCCCAAAAATGCATCACCCACAGACGATCTAACAGTCTAAATTGTGCCAATTACAGGCGTTGGGACTTGCTTTAAGATTGACTGAATACTATTAACACCAAATCACTCGATAACATCAGAAACTGGTGAGAAGCAGACTCAAAACCCTTAACGTCCCCCCTTCAGCAATCACACCAAAGCAGACATTGTACAAGTCGGAAACCCTTATCTGAAATGTGAGATTAGCAGGCCCAAAACGGCCCTGCATCTTTGACTCGCGGCTAGACAAAAGCAGACATACCCCATCATCAGGAAGGATGAGGGGGCTGACGTTATTTCTCTGTTGATTCGCAAACAACATTCGTTGGATTTAAGGCTCAAGCAGACATAAGTCTATTCGCTTAACAGATAACGCAGACTAGCAATTAAATAAAGAGCTAGTTAACCCTAATTTAGCCCTGACTTATCCCCCCAGATTTCATACATGCCAATTAAATACAATTAGTTCACAAGTGGTTCACATCTCCCCATCTAACATTTTCAGTAATTATTCATCGGATTTCGAAATAGCTTCGATGAATTCTATATTGAGGAAAGTAGATGTTTTATCAAAGCTGCAACAAACAGCGAGAAAGCGCGCTAATAAAAGGCGCCAGATTAGTAAGCCAAAACCAGAACTGGTTGCCTATACGCTTCATAAAGTTTGGCCTAGTTGGTGGGAGCGGTTTCGTAATAGATACTATCGTTTACTTTGCAGCTCAAGGTCTCGGCGCACACCACTCTGCGGCAAGAGTTATTTCATACTGGTGCGCAGCAACAAACAACTGGTTTCTAAATCGAATATTCACTTTCAACGATGTTTCCCACGAGCAAACCTTCCAGCAGTGGCTGAAATATATGGCAATGTGTTGTGTTAGCTTTGTTCTAAATTGGGGCTGCTACTATTTGCTCACTACCAACATCCCCTTCTTTATTGAGAACAAATATATTGCATTCCTATTAGGCATTGCGCTTGGCATGGTCGCTAATTTCACCATTTCTCACTTAGTGATATTTAGAGAAAAAGCGGAGGTCCAATGCAAGTAGACACGATGCGTAAGATCGATCGCTGGGCTGGAATCCCGCTAACAATTGCCCTCACCTTTTGGCTAAAGGCCGTGGATTTCTTCAAGAGAAAATCTAGAGAGCAGGACGCCGATCTATCGCGCACTCTTTTTATTGAGTTATCAGAAATGGGGAGCGCAGTTATTGTTGATCCAGCTATGCGAAAAATACATGATGAAGGTGGCTCTGAGCTATATTTTGTGATCTTTAAAGATAATGTAAAAAGCCTGAGCATTTTGAATACCGTTCCCAATCAAAACATATTCCTCATGCGCTCCGACAACTTTATTAATCTATCGATTGATATTGTTCGATTTATATTTTGGTGCCGAAAAAATGAGATTACAACCACAATAGACCTAGAACTATTCTCCAGATTTACTGCGCTATTAGGTGGCGTATCAGGTGCAACGTCACGTGTTGGATTTGCGACACTCCATGATGAAGGCTGCTACAGAGGAGATCTACTAACCCACCCAGTTCGTTTCAATAGCCACATCCATATTGCAGAGAACTTCTTCGCTCTCGTTAATACGGCCTTGGGATTCAACAACTCTGAATATCCAACGCACCCTGTTTTGCCAGAAGAACTTACCCTAGAAAAACTTAGTTACAGCGAGCACGATCATAAACCCGTTCGAACGAAGATCTCTCGTATGTACCCCGGTTTCGACGACCATCGAATAGTTCTAATCAACCCGAATGCATCCGAGCTCTTACCTCAACGTCGCTGGCTAGCCGAAAACTTCGCAGAAGTCATTCAAACGATTCTTGAGAACTATAAAGATATATTAGTCGTTATAACGGGTGCCCCTAACGAACATGCCGAAGCCGAAAAATTGCGCGAGTTAGTTGAACACAGCCGCTGTGTTAATTCAGCAGGCATCTTTGCATTCGATGAACTACTGCCGCTCTACGACCTATCTACCTTGATGTTGACCAACGACTCTGGACCGGGTCATTTCTCATCGGTAACCAAATTAAAGGTATACGTTCTATTTGGGCCAGAAACACCAGCACTATATGGTTCATTGGGCAATGCTGAAAACTTCTACCTGGGACTTCCTTGCTCACCTTGTGTCAGTGCCCACAACCACCGAAAGACAAGCTGCACAGATCGTCCTTGTATTACGGGAATTACGCCAAGCATGGTACTGGAGAGAATTTCAAAATCCCTGAATCAGATACAGCTAAACACCATCGAGCCATAGTATAGAGCGCGATATGAGTACTGAGCATAAAATAAGTTATGGCTTAATCGGGCTTTATGCGTTGCTGCACCTAATTCTTATCAGCTGCGTTGGCTTGGGCGTTGATGAAGCCCACTACGGTCTATATGCATTAAAACCAGACTTAAGCTATTTTGACCATCCCCCGATCGTAGGATGGTTACTAATTCCCAGTCAATTGTTTGGGCCCGACGATATCGGCCTGCGCCTGACATCACTTATTGTGATGGTAACCAATAGTTTTCTCTTACTGAGGCTTACTCAGCGCATTTATCCTAATCAGCCTAAAATTGCGCTAACGACTATTGCGCTGTTTCAACTCAGCCTTATTACACAACTACTGGGCTGGGGTATGGTGCCAGACGTGCCTCTGATGACCTGGAATCTGTTAATTATAATCTGTGTACTGAAACTATCAGGCTCTAAGTCTTGGCAAAACTTTATTCTACTCGGTTTTCTGATGGGGATTGCCGGTCTAACTAAATACACCGCTATAGGCATTCCGGTAGCCGTTGTTTTCTGGCTCATGCTGGAAAAACAACTTGTTACGTGGCTGAAGCAAACATGGTTATGGGTGGCAATTTTAATTGCTGGAATCCTTTTATCTCCGGTGCTCTACTGGAACTATCATAATGACTGGATTTCGTTCACTTATCAGATTGACCATGGTGCGGCAGGCGAATGGGAGTTCAGCAATATGATACGCATGCAAGTTGCTCAGCTTGCTTCTTTCTCACCATTGAATTATGTGCTTGGATTGACGCTGATATTCACCTTATTCAGGAAAACACATAGCTTTTCTTCTGCCGAGAAACTATTACTGTCAATGGCCTTGATTCAATTTGGACTGGTGGCGTGGTCCTCAGGCAATGGTGAACTCCTTCCCCATTGGGCATCAATAGGCTGGCTTTTAATAACGCCTGTTTGTGCAACGCAATTTCTCCGATTATGGGAAAATAGCGGTAAAACAACCAAAACAATCCTAAAAGCCCTCGCTGCTGTCTCCGTTATGCTCTGGGCAATTCTTTTTGTATTGCTTGCATTCAAACCCGTAACAACGATTAACGGATCAGAAGAAGCATTCAAAGATTTACTCGGTTGGGATGAGGCCGCACAAAAATCAGTGTCTCTCGCTCAACAGCATAGTCTTCAGCATATATGGGTAGCAAATTGGACTCATGCGAGTCGAATAGCATGGTACAGCCTCGACTCGGGGATGACAGTACAAGTTATTGATAACAAGCCCAATCAGTTTGACCTATGGAATGGTGAACCCGATAGAAGCACTTCAGCCATTCTTGTCACACCTAGGAAACATAAAGCACAAACCCCGAGAGAGGTCGAGCTTAAAGGAAGCCAATGCGGTTGGCTAGATGAACTGAATTATCGTCACAATGGTATCACTATTAATCACTTTCACTTTTTCCTTTGTTCTCCCACTTCGGACTAGAGCGTCCAACTCGTTGACATTTTGTTCACATTCAACCTGTTAATTTCGACTCAAACTAAAACTAACTAATGAGTCTCCCAAATGAAAATTCGATTAATCGTTATCTTAGGACTGATTGTTAACCTTAGTGCTTGTCAGTCATTTCAAAAAAACTACGACCTTGAGCACTATATAGTCGGCAGCTTACTCACGTACAGTGCAGCGAAACATATTTGTAGAAAAAGTGAATTCAATGAGCGTTGCGGTGTAGGGAGTGCTGTTGCATTCATTCTTTGGTATTGAGCAACCGCTTCTTTGGTTCATCTGCAGTAGAATAATTAACATTTATAGAAAAGGTAATTTTGGAGAGTTCAACATGCGCTTTGCACTACTTTTAGTCTTTCTAATTCCCGCCATAAGCAATGCAACAAACTATTTAATTGGTGAGATTAAGGCGTATACAGAGACAGACATCATGGCTCAGGTGGAAGGAATCGTTAGTGAGCATTACACAGAGTTTGGTGATCAAGTTGAGAAATCACAGCTGCTACTGGAATTCGAATCCACAGATTCGGAGCTTGCTTTGGCACTAGCGCTAGCTAAACGTGATCTTGCTCAAGTTGATAGCGACTTAAAATCAAAGCAACTCGTTCGCTTGCAGCGCCTGAATAGCAAAAAAGCTGTCGCTGATAGCCACCTGGAAGAACAGTTGCGTCAAACTCAGATAAGCAATGCACAACTGAGAGTTGAGCGCCAAAACTTTGCAATCGCACAGCGTAATGTCGATAAGCATCGTGTGCAGGCACCGTTTTCAGCGAACGTAGTAGAGCGTTACGTCGAGGTTGGTCAATGGGTTAATACTGGAGATCCTTTATACCGACTAGTGGATATCAGCCGTGTGTTGGTTGAAGCTAGTCTAGTAGAGCAAGACATTGCGCAGTTAACACTGGACCAAGTCGTTGACGTCTATGTGCCCGCTGTCGACAAACACCTAAAGGCTAGGATCCAGCGTATTGCTGACGCACCTCAACGTGGTGGTAGTGGTTATCGTATCGAACTTGAACTCGACAACTTCGAAGGTCTACTCAAGCCTGGCTATCGAGCGGAATTAAAAATCACAGAGGGAATTGAGTAGTGAATATCTTTGCTTTATTGCTACAGCGCCGTTTGCTCGCTAACTTGCTAACAATGTCGATATTGGTGATCGGAACTCTCTCCTTGTGGTTTTTGCCGATGGCGGAAAAGCCGGCCGTAGATGCTGGTGAAGTGGCCATCACAACAAACTATCCAGGCGCTTCAGCTGAGGAAGTAGAATCCAATGTCACAGCCAAGCTAGAGAAGGAACTACTAAGTGTTTCGGGAGTCGAGCGTTTTACTTCGGTGTCCGAAAGTGGATATTCTGAAATAATAATCATTATAGATTCAGTCATAACTGACCTAGATGCGGTTTATCAAGATATCCGTGATGCCGTTAACCGTGTTACGGACCTCCCACCTCAGGTGACCGAACGCCCCTTGGTTCGTGTCGAGAAATCATCAAATCTCGACTTTATGGTGGTAGGTATTGGCTCAGATTTACCCTACTCAGAGCTACGTGAACAAGCAAAGCAGCTTGAGCTAAAGTTGCGCAGAATGTCTGGTGTGGGTGAAGTCAATCTTATTGACCTACGCGAACGTGAATTTTGGATTGAGCTAGAGCCGGCTCAATTAAGCCGTTACCAGCTAAGCGCGGATGATATTGCCGCAGCCATTGCCGATCATAACCTGCTGGCTACTGCGGGCAGTATCAGCGTGAATGATGAGCAAATCGAGCTTGTTGCAGAAGCTAGGCTAGACAGCGCAGCTAAACTTGGCGCCCTACCGCTTAAACAGCAGCCACTGATTAGACTAGACGACGTCGCGACTATTCGCTACGACTATGAACGCCAGAAAAGCCTATCTGTGATCAATGGTAAACGTAGCATTGGCTTTGACCTGCGTGCGGCAGAAAAGGCTGACGTGGTGAGCACCTCGCAAGCAGTACGCGCACTGCTCGATTCAGAACAATTGCGCCTAGGCAGTCAATACCAATTAGCAGTTGGCTTCGATGTCGCCCAAGAAATCAAAACCCGCTTTGATATTGTTAAGGTAAACGGTATAACGGGTTTATTTTTGGTGCTATTGGTATTGGCTTTAGTACTGCACCACCGTATTGCCCCTTGGGTGGCGCTATCTATCCCATTTTGCCTTCTGGGGACAATCGGCGTATTAGCCGCGATTGGTCAAATCCTCGATAGCTACACTATGGCTGCACTTATTCTGATTATCGGTATTATCGTTGATGACTCCGTGGTCGTAAGTGAACGTATCAGTGCTAACATTAGTGATGGTTTACCGATCACACAAGCTGTTCTGACCGGCGTACAACAGGTTGCACCCGCTATTCTAGTGTCTATATGCACCACGATCATCGCTTTCTTGCCAATGCTATGGCTGCCTGGGGATACGGGTAAGCTGTTATACGTATTGCCGCTGACTATCTCAATCGCTCTTTTATTTTCATTGCTTGATGCTGTGCTAGTCGTACCCTCACACCTGCGCCGAGCTCTTAGCAGTGTTGATAAGCTACCTACCAAGGCGTGGCTAACCAATCTTGGCGAACATGTTCGACCAACACTGCAATTCGCTCTTTCTTATCCTAGAGCACTTATCAGTTCGATACTGGTTATTTCGATACTATTAGCGATGTTTTTAAGTCAGCGATTGCCACTCGTATTTTTCCCCGACGATGGCGCATATCTAGTCGCGATATCCGCAACGATGCCAGCAAATTTAGAACTAGATCAGAGCTGGCAATTGGCGCAGCAGATCGATCAAATGCTAGCTGACACCGAAGAAGTTAGCGGTTGGTATGGTGAGGTAACAGAGGCAGAGGGAAGCTGGGAAGTCAGCTTAGTACCGGCTGGTCGGCGTGATTTAGGCGCAAACGAGGTGGTAAATAATTGGCAACAACAAAGTAAAGCCTTTGGACTAGAACTAGAGTTTGACGTCGATACTGGTGGCCCCCCAGGAGAGCGCCCAATAGACATTAAAGTGGTTGGTGGTAGTGATCAAGATCGTCATGCATTGGCCGAAGCAATACTAGCTAAACTTGAAAGCACCCCAGGTACCGTTTCCCCTAATATCTCCGATGCAGAGCCTATCGGCCAGCTAATGGCTGATATCCGGCCAGATTGGCTTGTACAGCACGGGGTAACGCTAGCACAGGTTACAAACTTATTAAGAATTGCCATTGAAGGTGAACATGTATCTCGTCTGTTTTTAGATGGAGAAGAGGTACTATATCGACTGGTTCTAGAAGAGAATGACCGTACACCAAGAGAGCTGGCACAACTACTTATTCAAAATAGTCAGGGCCAACTTATTGAACTTGGCCAGCTAGTTCGCTGGAAGCAAAGTGAGCGCCCTGAAGCATTTGAGCATTATAATGGTCTGCGTGCTTTACGCGTATCTAGCCATATTGATGAAAATATAACGGACCCTATTAAGGTGGAACAAGCTCTGATGGGAGCTTTTTCTGAGCATGGCTTCAGTGCAGAAATATTCAGTAGCAGTCAAGCCAGTGAAACGATCGATTCGTTAAAAGCGTTAGGATTAACTTTATTGCTAGCAGTTGTTGCAATGGCGATGGTAATGATGGTGCTATTTGATCGCGTCAGTACTGCTTTACTGGCATTGTTAGTACTGCCAACCGGTATTGCAGCTGCGCTGCTTGTATTGTGGCTACATGGCAAGCCACTAAGCTTCTTTGCTTGTGTGGGCATTATCGGTATGACAGGTGTTGTCCTCAACAACGCTTTGGTTCTGCTGTACCACTATCGTCAACAGTCGTTCGGAAGAGATGAAGCAAAGTGGCCTAGCCTACTACTAAACGGCGCCATCGGCCGAGTACGGCCCATGCTGGTTACCTCTTTAACAACGGTGGCTGGCTTGTTACCGTTGTCATATGGGATCGGTGGCTATGACAATCTGATGTCACCAATAGCCTTGGTTATCGGTTGGGGGATGGCACTATCCGCTCCGATTGTTCTATTGCTCATTCCTGCAGGTTATTTACTGATATTAAGACGACGGCCAGTGGAGTCAAAGAATTAAGTATCTATATTATTCGATTGCCGGCTAGCTTTGCTAAACGGCAATTAAATGACTTCTAATCGGTCATAAGAAATTCGACTCACCAAGCTCATTCCGCCCGGTTCATACACGTCTCAAATTCGAAAAGAAAAAATGTAAGCTGCCTGATCGCCATCGCAGCCTGCCAATTTAATCACACTGTACTCTTGCGTTTGAAGACAATGTAAACCTGTTTTTTATCCTGTTCACGAGTAGTTCACACACGCACCACTACCCTCTACGCCATTAATTCAAAGGGGTTTTAATAAACCTTTGCTTTTGTTAATAGCGTGAAGAGGACAATAATGTTGCAACCAAAAATTACTAAAGATTCGACAAAAATTTGGGCGAATGCTCATCTCATCAATCAGGTGCCTTCAAAAGCTTGGTTGCTCTTGCCCATTATTTGCTTAACAATCGTTTGCGCATCGGTCATTTTTCTTAGTAATGTAGAGTTTAATATCTCTATCGATTGGGCAGGCCAAAAAGAGCTATTTCATTTTCTAAACAAAGGCCTATCAATCTTACCAGAGTCAATATGGGCAAACCTAACGCAACTGGGGGATGCAGTGGTATTGGTCCCGCTTCTAGCTTTGGTACTGGTATCACGTTCAAACGTCTGGATAACCATTTTTTACGCCGCTCCTATATCGGGTATCACCTGTTTCGCAATGAAACGTTTCTTCGATACGCCTCGTCCGAGTGCGATTCTGGAGTCAGGTAGCTATAATCAAATTGGAGAACTCCTCGGTGGACGCAATAGCTTCCCTTCTGGTCACACGACAACCGTATTTGTTGCCATCATCGCAGTACTATGTGCAAACTTTCCAAGTCCTAACAATTATGCTCAAAAAGCAGCGATAGGCCTCGGGATTTTATTTGCAGGCATCGTAGGATTATCTCGGGTCGCTGTAGGAGCTCATTGGCCACTCGATGTCATATTTGGGGCTGGAATTGGCGCTGCTTCAGCGATCTATGGCGCTCAGCTGACAAAAAAATATGACAATAGTTGGATCGAGAAATCGTTCATCCAGCTGTGTGGTATGTGCATACCCGCCATTCTTAGTATGCTTCTACTCTATCGAATTTTGGTAGAGGACGAATCTACCTTAGTCGTTTTGGTAGCAGCCGTATGTGGACTTCTTGCCAGCGCTAGCACTTTCGTCAGTAGATCATATCGAGATCGTGCCCTATCATCATATAAAACAAAGAGGAGTCTCATGTGATTGTCATGCCCGACAGCTGCCCACCTAAACAGTTAAATCGCGGAACGAATTGTAAAAGGATTCTCTTATGAGAGTGCTATTGGTAGAAGACAATCACTTCTTGGCTGGCAATATAGGCGACTATCTGGCTCTAAAGGGACTGTCTGTTGATTTTGCCAACAATGGAAAACAGTGCATCTCGTTAGTAAAGCAATACAGCTATGACGTAATATCAATCGATGTAATGATGCCTGGGCAGGATGGCTTTGAAGTTTGCAGAGAATTGCGAGAGAAATTGCATATTCAAACGCCAATAATTTTTCTCACCGCCAAAATCGAACTTGAAGACAAAATGATAGGCTTTGAGTCAGGAGGCGATGATTATCTGACTAAACCGTTTGAACTCGATGAGTTTCTTTGTCGATTAAAAGCACTCGCGTCTCGAGGTCCAAGAGCGGATATCGGGCAAATTTCCTATGGCGACATTGTGATCGAAACCAATACTCAAAAAGTCCTGAGGAACAATAAAGAAATCAAAGTTAACCAAATGCAGTTCGAAATACTAAAAGTTTTGGTTCAACATGCGCCGAACATCGTAACAAGGCACGATTTGGAATATGAGATTTGGGGTGATGACCTACCCGATAGTGATGTTCTTAGAACCCATATCTATAGAATTCGAAATCTGCTCGACAAACCTTTCGACGAACAGTATCTAGAAACCGTCCACGGCAAAGGATTTCGGCTCAACAAATTAAGTTAGGAAAATGCATGCTTTCTTTAAGGTACTTTAGACACAAAATCGCACTTTCCTTTATTTTATTTAGCACCTGCCTAAGCGTCTTGTTCGGTATACTTATTTGGCTTGGTATCGAGACATCAGACGACAACGCCCGAGAAGCTCTCCTGAATTCACACGCAGAGCGGTTCATCCAATATTACGAAGAAACCGATAAACTATGGGCTAGAAATCAGCTATCAGGTATCGACATACTGATTGAGGGCCGAGATCCTGTCCCAGATGAAATATCCACACTACCTCTAGGGTACTTTGAAGATGGTGAAGATGATATCTATATCTATGTGACCTTACTCAAAGCGCTTACGCTCAGCGCTACAAATAAAGTCTTCTTGGTGCATCAAGGTGCCGGAAACGATTGGCTAAAACAATACGAATTCATCATCTTGCTCCTCCTTGTCGCGGTCACAATTTTCGTTATTATCATCGGAAGCATTGTTGGTTTCATTTTGTCGAGAAAGATCTCAGAGCCACTACAAACCTTGACAAGGCAGATTAAATCAACAGATCCAAATGCCCCAGCGTTTTCTCCTCTCAAGAGAGAGGATGAGTTTGGTGAGATTAGCGATGCCTTTTCCAATACCCTGAATTTGATCAGTGAAGTGCTCGAACGGGAAAAACAGTTCTCCCGGTATGCCAGCCACGAACTGCGGACACCTGTTGCGATTATCAACTCGTCGATCAATCTATGGAAAGCTTGCGTGAATGAACCTGACCAAGAGAAAGCGGAGAGTCTAAAATTGCGAGCGATGGAGCGCATTTCCGCTGCTGCGAAGCAAATGGAAGATGTAATACAAACGTTTCTGGTCTTAGGTAAGGAAGGTACAGACTGGAAAGCTGGCAAACCGACTAACTTAAGCTCTCTATTGGATAATCTGTTAGAAAAATATAAATACCTCAACGGTGCTGATCACATACATATCGAAAAAGAGTATATCGATACCCGTATAAATGTCACAAACGATGTCGCAGCCAGCTTGATTCTATCTAATGTTTTGCGAAATGCTTTCGACTATTGTGCAAGTGAAATCCATATTAAGCTCGATACAACAAGCCTGGTTATTAGTAACGATATTGACGCGCTGAGAATAGACACCTCAGATCATTTTGGTTTCGGCATCAAAATCATTGAAGACCTATGCGAAATGCTCAATTGGACGTTTCGTTATGAGCATTCCGACAGTGAATCTGAGCAGGGTAACTTTACTATTTGGCTAACATTCTAGAAATCACCCAGTATCCTTAAGGTTTCGTAGCGTCACCAAGTAAATAGAGAACGATGCGCATCGTTTCTTCAAAATAGGGATTCCAGGTTAGCCGCGAGTGGGTCTTATCTTTTTCAGAATAATCAAACGATGAGTACCATGTTTCTGCCCCCTCTTCGCACGCTTTTTCCTGACTTTCGGATTGGCCGTTATTGCAGACCTTAAACGAACCATTCTTGCCATAGAAAGGATTGCTCGGTGAATACAACGCTGACATATGTGAGCCTGTACTAATCCGCTTTTCTGGCAGCTTCATGGAAAACGCGTTTACTTTCGCATCCTCCCATTCGCGCTCGCCATACCAAACCAACTTATTTTCGGCATGGGTAAAGTGCTCGTTAAAGTATGTGTATACCGCCTCACTATCCACAACACTGTCACTTTCGCTCAGCGTGAACATAACCGGACGATCAAATCCGACAGACTCCAGACGATCTCTCAACATCTTTGAAGACTCGTAATACAGCGCAGCACCATTCATCGTGAGGGAATCAAAACGCGTGATGCTGACCTCTGGGTCTACGTCCGCCCAATCCATCAGGTATTTCGCCCAGGGCGCTAAAAAGTCTAAAGGTTTGCGAGAAATAATAGCTGGCGAAAATAACAAAGCACCGGATACTTCCTGGTTATCGATCGCTTCAATCATCGCCAGATTGGCTCCAGTAGAAAAACCGCCTAGCCACACTTCATCTGCTTCTTTTGCCAGCATATCGGTGTGGTGACTAACCATCACTAACCAATCTTCAATTTCCGGCAGCATCAAATCTGCAGGTTTCGCCCCATGTCCAGGAAGCAATAAGGCTCTCACTAAATAGCCTTGATCCGATAGCCGTTTCGCAACATCTGAGAATGAATAAGGAGAGTCTGACAAACCATGAACGAGCAGTATTGCTTTCCCATTTGGATTGTCTGGTTTTAACTCAAATGGAGAATTTAGTTCTACCTCTAATTCCGTATTGGCACTTCGATAGATACGATGTTCGCGCACCCATCGTTTGGTTTCTTCTAGATAATCGTCAAAGTTATCCTGTAAATAATCGGCGAATTGGGTCGGCGAGCGAGCCAGCTCATTTGAGGAGTGAACACTCATCGCCGCACAGACTAGTGCAAGAAAAAGAGTGCTGGATAACGCTATGTACTTCATGGGTATAACCTCTGTTAAAAAAACTCTAAACCGAGATTACTGCTTTATTCGTGGACAAAATGTGAACGCCATTATTTTGCGAGCGCCCTTATCTCCAGAACTAGATTACCCCTAAACACTATCGCTTTTTTGTTCACGATTTGTTTAAGAAAAGGTGTCAGATCAATTTTTAGCGAAGATCTTCTAACGAGGCAATCATACGGCGTTACAAGCTCGAGATTTATCGGGGACGATTTATCGGGGACAGACCACGTTTTCCGGTAAGATAAAGAAAATAAAACGTGGTCATTCCCAGTTGTTCCAAATAACGAAATCTTAGGCCTACTTTACAATACCTCTCTTTCTGTCCAAGCGTTCGACAATTGACCCCGGTCATTTTCCTACCTTCCGCAAAGTACTAAGATCGAAATTATACTGCGATAAGTCCTAACGTTGTTTTGTATTTTCGGCTACGCGAGCTTTCACTTAACTTCTAATAAATATACTTAAGGGCTCAGCATGAAATCACTATGTCAATGTACTGTTTTTCTCACCTTTTTGTTTTTCACTCTTACCAGTTACGGTCTGGAAAAGAAAACCATCTGCACTTGGGATCCAGTTGGTGTAAACGGACCTGTCATCACTTTCTTCAATGACTTGGTTCCAAAAGCAATCAATTGGGGCCTTGAGCTTGAGTTTAGGGCATATACTGACGAGAAAGTTGCCTCAAATGATTTTAAGGCTGGCGTATGTGATGCCGCACACCTTAGCTCAATACTCTCCAGAAACTATGTCCCTTTCGGTGGGACACTAGACGCTATCGGCGGGCTCATTTCGGATGAAGGTCTAAATCAAGTACTGGCAACACTTGCTAGCCCTAGAGCAGGAAAACTCCTAACGAATGGCAAATACGAAATGGTCGCCTCTTTTCCAGTCGGAGCCATGTACGCCTTTGTTAACGACAAAGAGATTAACTCCATCGCCGACTTTAGTGGTAAAAAAATATCCGTGCTCAATGGCGACCCTCAGGCTTATAAACTTGCATTCTTGGCAGGCGCATCACCCGTTGCCACCTCACTCGCTACATTTTCAGGACAATTTAACAACGGCAATCTAGACATCTTGTTAATGCCTGCCCTTGCGTACAATACATTTGAGTTATACAACGGATTAGGCGATAAGGGCGGTATTATTGACCATCGGCTCTTCTACGGAATGCTGCAAACCATCATCAATAAAGAACGATTCGATGACAAGTTTGGCGACCGCATGCGCAAGTACGTTCTATCACGCCTCGACTTTATTCATAAAATTGTGGACGAAGCTGAACAAGAAATCCCTGCCAAATATTGGATCAAAACCGATAAGGAAACTCAGCACGAGCTAGACCGTTTTAGTCGAGAGATTCGACTAGCCTTACGCGATGAAGACACCTTTGACCAAAAAGCCTTAAGGTTGTTATGGAAAATCCGTTGCTCACAAGATGCGGGCAGAGCTGAGTGCACCGAACCTGAATAACTAGTTACTTATCGAGCGCAAGCCTTTGATAGAAATAAAAGGGGTCTGCTGGCCCCTTTTATTGTGTACAGCGAACGCTATTGTCCTTAAGCCTTCTCCCGCTTTTCCTTTTCCGTATACATCATCCTATCTGACGCATTAATCCATTGGTCGACCGATGTGATTGTACTATTCAATTCACTGACCCCCATGGATACTCCGGTGGTTAGCCAACCGTCATCCCCTAAGTTAATCGAAACGGTATTCCCTAAGCGTTTACAGAACTCTTCGGACTGAGCCTTGGTGGTATCTGTCAATAAGACGGCAAACTCATCGCCTCCAAGCCTGCCAATGTAGTCGACGCCTCTAATTCCGTTTTTTATCACATCTACTAATTTAACAAGCACCTGATCGCCAACCACGTGACCGTGCTTATCATTAACGTCTTTAAACTTGTCTAAGTCTAAAAAAAGCAAGGTAGAGTTTTCGCTAGTACGCTTGTAACGTTTGATCGCTTCACTAAGGCGCGCGCGAAACGCTTCGACATTTAGCGCACTCGTCAAGCTATCAATCTTGGATAGCTCTTGCAGTTCGGCATAAGCCTTTTTCAACTGTTCCAATGAATTGTCTAACTGAGTCTGAACTCTGATTAACTCAGATACGTCCTGAATCGAAGAAACAAAATAGTCAGGTTCGCCCGACTCCGTCCGCATTAGCTTAGTGGTCAATTTAGCCCAAACCCAATGACCCTGTTCGTGCCGATACTGCTTAATTTTTGAAAACGGTTTATCCGTTTCACCCGCCAACGCTGCACGTATCCAATTGATACTGTCAGGAAGCTCTTCCGCAAGCGTAATGTCCTTAAAAGACATGCTAAGTAGCGTCTGCTCTTCATAACCTAAAAACTGGCAAAGATAAGGGTTAACCCGAATAAACTTTCCTGCTAAATCTACATGAGTCAAACCGACTTCAGCATTAAGAAAGGTATCTTTATATTTGGGATCTACGCCATCGATTTTATCTAACAATAGATTCTCATTTTGAGTAAGCGTCATACTTTTGTCGTATCTCTAAATCAATCAGATTTTTGCCAGCTAGCGCCTATATTGAAGTCACAACATTTGGCATTGATGTAATAGTAAATATAGACGAATTAGCATGATATCGCATGACTAGCCACTGACAGCGTTCCGACTGAAGTTCCATCTTTCTTCAAAATAAGTCGAGGAACGCGGCGACTTTACCTAGTCTTCGCCCTTCGCCCTGCTTAATAAGCTCGCAGACGTCTTAGCCACGCGTCCGTTGAACCTTAATGATCCACTCTAGCCACCGGCCTTTAGTCGAACCATAAGAAATTAAGCTCGTCTTGATTCAGGTTAATACTGAAATCGATAGATTGCATTATCATGAAAATGCTCCTTGGCTACGCGCTAAAATAATTAAGTTAATCTCATACGAGTGGGGTTTAAATACATGCGATATCCCAAACTGTCTATTGTTCTGGCTTCTTTGTTCTACTTGATTGTTTTCAGCGGATTCATACACGCTAGCAATTTAACACCACTGACGATGTGCGTTTTTGATTTTGTTGGCCACGACGGTCCCGTTCATAAGAATATGAAAGAGTATCGAATTGACGCCCTACGTTGGGGGGTCGATTTATCCTTTAGGGTGTACACCGATGACCGCGTTGCCTCTGAAGAATTCAAAAATGGCGTGTGCGACATGTTAAATCTACCTGGCATTAGAGCACGAGAATATAACGACTTTACCGGCTCCATTAACGCTATAGGCGCCCTACCTACTTACGACCACTTAGGGATGGTGATAAAAACTCTGAGCGACGCGAAGGGCTCAAAGTTAATGCGAAAAGGTCATTACGAAGTGATTGGCATTGCGCCTATAGGAGCCATTTTTTTATTTGTAAATGATAGTACGATTCGAGCTCCAGAAGATTTGTCGGGTAAACGAATTACCGTGCTAGAGAATGCGCCCGCTACCGTCTATATCGCAGAACGTATCGGTATGACACCGGTTTCTTCTAGCATAAGGAATGCGCTACAAAAATTTAACAATCGTGCAGTCGATGTCACCGGCGCTCCGGCTTTAGCATACGAACCAATGGAGATGTATAAAGGGCTTGAGCCAAACGGCGGCATTATTAACTGGCCTAATCTACAAGTGACGATGCAGCTTTTGGTTCGATGGGAAAAGGTACCCGAAGGCTTTGGACAAAAGTCTCGAGAATTAATGGCAAACAAATACCTAAGCGAAGTAAAAGAAATCGAACAAAGCGAAGATGCAATCCCAAAAAAATACTGGATCAACATATCTAGAGAAACTAAAGACAAATGGAATGAGTTTTTTCGGGGAATTCGAATATCGTTAAGAGAGCAAAATGTCTACAACGCCAAAGCACTAACCCTGTTCAGAAAAGTACGCTGTAAAATAGATCCAAAACTGGCTGAATGTACTTCCAAGGATAGAGAATAGCGTTTATCGGGGACAGACCACGTTTTCCGGTAAGATCAAGAAAATAAAACGTGGTCTGTCCCCAGTTGTTCTGTCCCCAGTTGTTCTAATTGATTGAGAGGTAAGGCCGAAAACATCATTGCTAATGCGACACCCGTTGCAATATTTGATAAGTCACACATAAAAACTACCCAATCTCGATGATATTTAAGGTCCTCCAAAAACTATACAAAGCTAGCTAACAAAACCACAAAAAATAAATGAAAAGCTCCCCAAGCGAAAAAATTGCTGAGGCACGAAAAAAGCAACTGTTGTCGCTCCGAAAAGAGATCAGTTATGCAAGCAGAGTTACTGACTTTGACGAATAAAGCGCCATTCTTTCTTTAGTATTTTTGTAATCAGTAATAATAACCGACTCCTAATTGAAGGAAAGAAAACTCGAACCCCGTGATAAGTATCAATCCGAGGCTTCCATTTTTTAACCCACTCCATACAAGTGATCATGCGCACTTCGATCAGTCGCTCATCTTCTATAGCTACCTTGAGTAGCGCCGTCAAAGCGATTGCTCCTGGGGAATAGCGGCGAAAAGAATCATTAAAGGCCGTTTTTGGAACCCATTGGATTGCACCTCGATGCAGCACCATATTCATGGCAATGACGTGCTCGCCCGCTTTTAGCACATGCCAAACCATCTGTTGTTCGTTGGAGGCTGTTTCACACATCGCCTGATGGAATAACTTACTCTCCTCAACTTGGCTAATGGCGCTACCGTTATCGCCTTTCCAACCGGTTTTCTCGATAGTCAGAAACTGTTCAAATAAAACCGCAGACTCCTCGGAATCTTTAGGTTTAACAATTTGATGACTTAGTGGGCCCACCTCTCGCTCTACTAAGCGTTCATAGTAGCTAAAGTTTTTTCTCACTTTGGTACTTAGCCTACCGATAAACTTGTCATAATCACCGCTACTGACATCAAAAACTGCAGCATTATCACTGTCTATGGATAACACGCTATTACTAAAAGACATACTCCATTGTGACAATGCCTGAAAGCAGCCCTTCGTCAATTTCTCAAAATGAATCCAAACGCAATGCTTATGATTTTTTTGAATAGCGCCTATTAATGCGCTAATAATTTCATCCGCACGATCACCCACAAAAGCAAAATCATTAACAAAATGACTACCTGTATTAATCGTCGGAGCATTAAAAAAACGTGCCACTTTAATCTCGTTAAGCTCAACAACCATAGCACCTAACAACTCATTACCATCATGAGCAACATAACAGTAACGTGTACTATTTTTATTCAAGTATTTAAAATCATTAGCCAGCCAATGATAAGAGCAGGATAAATCTGAATTAGCTTCCGCTTTAAATAGGGTCAGCCATTGTATTTTCCATTGATCAATATCATCAACACTATCAATCACAGTTATTTCTATCGCCATTAATTCATCTCAATATAATTATATTGTAATTCTTGATATTACTTGGCCTTGAGCTATTCCAATCAACTGAGCAAAACAAATAGAAAACTCAGCGTAACAATATATCGCGACGTTAAGCACTCAACACACGGAACCCTAAACCTAATTTAGCAAACAACCATTCTAACTAATAAAGAGGACGCGGACCTCTACTCTAGTGACACTACAACAGCAGTTCTAGAGACAGCTCTAAGGTACATAATAATTTAGCATCTGTATTGTTAGAGATCATGTAGGCCCGACAAGAGAGCCCATTAATTCCTCCTATAGTATTTTGTTTTGAAAATGAAAAAAGCCTTTCTTCTAGGATGCCTGGTTCGGCATATCGCAAGCCCTCATGCCTAAGCGAAAAAATATGAGTTAATTACTACATATGGAAAAGAAGCACTGGAACAAAGTGATATTAGATGGCTCGACTCCGATGGGTGAGATCGAAAGAATAATTGGTCATTCGTATGGTCGCTGGTGAAGCTCGAGAAAGTCGAGTGCGGAGCGTTGAAATTGAGTTATGGGAAGGCTGTGACTCATCGAAATTAAAAACGTTTTCGTTTATCGGGGACAGACCACGTTTTCCGGTAAGATCAAGAAAATAAAACGTGGTCTGTCCCCAGTTGTTCTCAGAGGAAAGGTCATAACCCATGCGCCATGACGCAATTAACATAACGATACCGCCGCTGAATGCTTCTGCCTTTTATACAGATCGCGGCACACTGCACTCAATCGACTTAGGGTTCAACCTCCTCACTAAAGAGTGCCATCGACAAGTTGAGGGTTGTCGTTCCAGAGACTTAACCACTCTGGAAAATCATTGGCGGGCATCGGTTTAGCGACCCCATACCCTTGAGCAAAAAAACATCCTAGAGACTCTAGCGTCTCCCCATGTAAAGGTGTTTCAACTCCCTCTGCAATCACTTTAAGATCGAATGCTTTCGATAATTCGATGATCCCCTGTATAATTGCTAGATTATCTGTATCCGTCAGCATTTCTCTGACAAATGACTGATCAATTTTTAAGTACTCTGCGGGCAACCGCTTTAAGTAAGTTAACGAAGAGTAGCCCGTACCAAAATCATCGATTGCAAATGTTACCCCCAACCTATCACACTCTCTAATCACGCCCGAAACCAACTCTATATTCTTAAGCGCACTACTCTCTAATATTTCAAACTCAAGACTATTGGGGCTGAATAGTGGGAACTCTTCGATCATGCGCTCTAGTCGAAAAACGAAATCAGTGTGCTGCAATTGTAACGGGCTAATGTTGACACTGATTGGTACATCCATTGGAGTCAAGCGCCAGCTATTCAACTGCTTAAGAGCTGATTTAATTACCCATTCACCCACTTCTATACTTAAAACATCCTGATCCAAGACAGGTAGAAAAGCAGCCGGAGCCAGAATGCCTCGCTCTGGATGATCCCATCGAATAAGTGCCTCCAATCCGATTACTTCCTTGCTACGCAAATCTATTTTTGGTTGATAGAAGAGCGTGAATTCTTGGTTCTGCAATGCAAGTCGAAGCCTTTCAAGCTCTTCGTGCTTATTCTTAAGGGCAACATCTTCCTCAACATCAAAGAGGTGCCAACGATTTTTGCCCAGTTGTTTGGCTCTATACATAGCCTGATCGGCGCATCTCAAAAGCTGATCGGGACTGCTATTGTTCTGCGGATAAAACGTGACGCCGATACTGGCTGAAACTTTAAGCGGCCGACCAAGAATGACTAATTCTACGGAGGCAGCCTCAAGCATACGTGCCAATATAGTGTGGCTATCTTTAGGCTCACTGAACTCGTCCATCACTGCAACAAACTCATCCCCACCGATGCGCGCTAAGGTATCCCCCTCTCGGAGCGAATATTTAAGTTCTCTTGCAATTTTTCGTAGAAACTCATCACCTACGTCATGCCCATAGCTGTCGTTTATCTCCTTAAAGCCATCGAGATCAATAAACGCTATCGCTACTGATTGAGCGTGTCGAACGCTCTTGGTCATTGCCTGCTGCATCCGATCAGAGAGCAAAACTCGGTTTGGTAATTCGGTCAGGGGGTCATAATGAGCAGATAACTGTAAGGCGGCATTCGCTTCCTCAAGATTACGTTGTATTGCCTTTTCATTACTAATATCTTGAAATATGCCCGTTAAGCAAACAGCAATCCCATTCTTTTTGGTAACATTGCAAGTAGTGCGTACATCAATCTTTCGGCCTTTGGTGGTTAAGGTTTCAAGCTCTAAGTCGTAACCCACTCCATTGTTAACAGCCTCATCTAAAGCCTTAGTGATTATTTCACGAGAGGCCGGTAAAAAGTAGTCAACCCCCGCATCCACAGTGGGGTCAAACTCCTCTGGCAAGGCTTCATGGATGCGATAGGTTTCAGCTGTCCAATATAATAGGCCTGTTTCTAAGTTTAGCTCCCAGCCGCCCACTTTTGCTATTTTTTGGGACTCTTGTAGTAATTGGCCAGCAATTATGCGCTCACGTTCACGCTCCTTTCGCTCAGTAATATCCAAATGAGTACCAAGCATTCGTTTTGGTTTACCATTTTTTTGCCACTCGACCACCTTACCTGATGTCAAAATCCAGACATAATGCAACCTTTTGTGTCGCATCCGAACTTCAACTTCATAAAGATCAAGCTCACCACTCCAGTGTTTTTCAAGCTTGTCTTTCGCTACCGCTAAGTCATCAGGGTGAAGATTACTTGCCCACGTTTCATACGTCATGGGCTGCAGCTCGTGAACCGAATAACCGATAATCTCGGCCCAACGCTGATTAAACGTTAACTCTCCAGTCTGCACTTGCCAGTCCCAAACACCCACACCTGTAGCGTTGATGACCAACTCTAAACGCTCTTCATTGACACTTTTTGCGTTACTCGTGAGTGATTTAGTTGTAGTCACTGACCTTCCCAGTTGATACATGCAGTGGAGCAATTATGGTCGATAGAATTTAGTCGCGCAAAGAATACAGTCGGAGAAACAAGGTCTAGTTCGTAATTTCAATTTTCGCAGTCTAAACTGAGAACCAAACCGTCTAGTATCTTTCGCGGAAATACTTACGGCAACGACTCTAATAATAATTCAAACAAGGTACGCATATGGCCGGGCGCGGAAAAAACCTCCTAAGCGATGCAACGCAAGAAGAGCTGGAGTCATGCATTAGACTGCTGGCCCTTAGCGTGGCGCATCATCGCCAAACGCCGGGGTTTATAGCCATGCGTGATTCGGCTGCCTACCTAGACCCATCAAATACTAGCAAAGAAAAAGCCACCCTGTTTATTCAAAGCAGAGATGTGGTTGGCGAAGCCTTGGAAACGGTTCGGATACTCGCCGCAGAAGCCCCTCCCAAAAAAGAAACGACAACCGAAGAAAAACCGACGGAAAAACGAAAGCAACTCCGTATCAATGTCACGACACCGGTCAAATTGATATGGCCTGGCTCTACCGACCCCATCAGCGCCAGACTGCAGAATGTCTCTTGGGGTGGTGCATCGGTCATTGTCGACAAAGCCCATGCTCATTCTGGTGATACATTTCGGATACTACTACCAGGCGCCGACTCTGACGCGATCAATCTTGAGGCAAAAGTACTGAGAACTTGGGAATTAAGCGCTAGTCAGGGAGAAGGTATGGCTGTGCGTTTTTCAAGTATTGCCGCCAGAGATCAAGACGCGTTCGAAAACACCCTCAAGCAGCTAGCGCAGGCTGGCGACAACAATGGCCTTAGAGAACATGCAAGACTGAGCCAGCATCTGGACATACAGTTCGATGGGCCCGATGAGCTGCATGCCACGCTAGACGATATTTCAGCGGGAGGAATGGGCGTTACCGTGCCGGACCCCTTGCAGATAGGCCAGTCATTAGAGTCCGTTATTAGCACGGTCGATGGAAAGTTTTCGCTAAAACTACGCGCCCGCGTGGTGCGTCTTGACCCTATAAAAATGGGTAACATTAGCCTGTACCAAGCGGGTCTAAAGTTTGAGCACCCGCCAAGAGAATTGAGTCAGCTGGCGCGAGAGCTGATTGAACAAATGGCAAAAACGCAGAGGTAGTATCATTTCAGCAACAGTCTTATTCCAAAGAAAGTATACAAGTTTTGGTTATCTTAGCGGGCACGGCAAACCTGCCCTTTAACTCGAAATTACTAACAGACAAGCGCCCTCAAGCCCCCATCAAGACAAAAATGATGAATACAAACAGTGTCACCACCATTACTGGGTGCGATATTCTTGAAAAATACTGAAGTGCTTGAGGGCTCCCCATGGTCCCAACCGCGCTATACGCTTCTTCTGCTTCCTTGAAAATACGAGGGTCTATGTTTAGTGGCGAGCCGCTCAGGATAGACTCCCTGAATCCTTCAATTTCATCCAGACCAATAAAGTTTAAATAGGGTTCATCTTCGCTGTGCGACAGAATAATCGAATGAATGACATCCGGATGTGAGCGGGGAACTCTCGCGCATTTACCGCACTCCTCCAACGCTTCTGGTTTATGGCTACCACAGTAAATGCATACCCTTAGCATTGGTTTATTTCAGACCTCTTATAACGCCCTGCGTATTCAAAACAATGTTGATCACAAGGTTACGCTTATCACGTAGTTATCATCTAGTTATCATTTAGCTATCAACTAGTTATCGCTGAGAGCTGTCTTTTTCGCTAACTATTGGGTTTGTATTTAGCTGGCCAAACAC
Organism: uncultured Oleiphilus sp.; assembly: GCA_913020045.1. Taxonomy (GTDB): domain Bacteria; phylum Pseudomonadota; class Gammaproteobacteria; order Pseudomonadales; family Oleiphilaceae; genus PZPK01. The sequence goes on along the minus strand of CAJWBE010000010.1, from coordinate 60,363 downwards.
CTTCGTACTTTTTGTACACTTTGGAAAATGAAGCTCTATCTGAAAAGCCAAGTGTTTCTGAAATGATATCAAGATTGCTCTGTCCCTCGTCCATCCAGCGCTTGCTTTCTGCTACCAAAGTTTGATTCTTAATCTCCGTAAACGCACTTCCTTCCAGCTTTAATTTTCGCTGCAGAGACCTAACATTTAGGCCAAGAATGTTAGCAATATTCCCGACAGAAAGATCAATAGGTTCACCTTCACTGCGTATGCGTCTAATCGACTGCTTCTTGTCGAGAACTAAAGCACTAACTACTTGCGACACTTGAAAGCAGGCGCCTTGAAGCGAGAGCAAGGTATATGTTTTCTGCTTTAGCGTTTCAATTGCCGCTGCCAATAAGTTAGGACTGTGAGATGCAATTCTGGTAGTGATTGCGTCCTTGGAAAGTTGAATTCTAGTGTGAGCCTGATCAAAGAAAACAGGGCAACCAAAAAAACTCTCATACTCAACAATATTTCCCTCGGCACCAAGCTCAAGTTCTACCTTATGTATGATCGACGAACGCTGCATAGGCAGGTCTTTAAACTGTGAAGGCATTAGCCGAACAAATATCGCCAAGCAAATCGCTATCATGAAATCTCGCGCTCCCCCTTCAAGCTGGTTTGACTTAACAAGGTAAAAGTCGTGATCGGTACCTCGCTCATAACTTAAGTGCATACCAAGCGCGGGAAAGGGACCAGACTCCATCAAATATTCAGTTGCCGCTTCAAGGGTTTCCGCCGCTGCAAAAATGGTCAGCATTTCCGTTAGAGCGTCATCGTTTATCACCTGCAACATTGGAAATAGTGTCGTGACTGGAGACCTTTCTATAAAACATTTTACGATCAATACAGTTTTGCTGACCGGCAAGCCTGATAGTTCCGACAGCACAATATTTTCCGAACTCAATATATCGTCAACCGAGATGCCACTCATGGCAGCGGCTCTAACGAGCCCTTTTACAAACTGAATGGGTAGCACGACATCCAGTGAATATGAGCGACTAGACATTAATACACGTTCCTTTTACGAAGCAAAATTACATAACGACGGCGCTATGATTGCACGATATAGAATGGTTTAGAAAGACGCTAAGATCACAGTTTCTGAGATAAGGAATCGATCTGTCGCAAAATGACATATTGTCGTTATTGTGAACATATTTTCAATTACTTAGCCCACCTATCCTCTTCGCTATTCCATTAAATCAAATTCGAAAAACAGCTTGGATATTGACATTTCGTTAGAAAATCGTGGCCTTTAGGAATCAACAGCGAGTTGTTTCTCGACTGCGGTTTCGATCAATCTCGCTGTCACTTACGCAGCAAGAAAATGATGTTTTTCGGATCGACACCTGAGAAAAGGAGCTGTATGAATACTCACAGTTTATCAGCGCTGCGCAAAAATGATGCATGTTCTGATATGTTCTATGTGCCGTCATTCCATTTTGACCCCGTCAAACCCTGCTATTGCCATTCCGGAAAAGCGTTCGGCCATTGCTGTGGAGACCTGCATAAGAGGCCGTCGACGCCGCGCGGCATCCAAGTAATAAAAGGTTTTTTATCAAATGCTGATTGTAAACGCTTTACACGCTTTGCCGAAAAGCAGAAGCGTGCAGCGCTGTCCGTTGTTGCCGGCAATCAAACAACAGCAAGCAAGACCACCCACAAGCGACATAGCTCACGCATTACCCAAACCGTCGCACTCGGAAAAAAACAACAACAAGCCAGTGAGTGGTTCTGCACCGCTTGCTCATTCAAGCTCAAAGCGCTAACCGGAAAAAAACCACAATGGTTTGAGACACCGCACTTACTGCGCTACGGTCCTGGAGGAAAATACGACATACATTCTGATGCGGAACATTTTGACGCGCAAACACGTCAGTTCTATCGATTTATTGATCGCGACTTCAGCATGCTGATTTACTTGAATGATGACTTTACGGGAGGCGAACTAAACTTCCCTTGGCTAAATTTTCAATACAAACCGGTGATGGGCGATCTCGTATTCTTCCCCTCGAACCATATTTTTACCCATGAATCATTGCCCATTATTTCAGGTAAAAAATACGCGCTCGTCAGTTGGGGCGCATTCGAAGGTAGTGCGAGAGTAAGACAACCTAGAAGTATGATGACGCTCTGAATAAGGCACGAATCGGGCAGAAAAAACCAACAAAACAATTAAGCCTCAAGGCCCACTCGGGCTTTAAGACTTTAAGCTAAAACAAATGGTTGAAGATCGCTTGCATCGCTTCATCTGCAGCTTTGTCGACAAGCATGTCGCTGACCCCATTGTTACTTCCCGACTGGGTTTGATAGCGGCGTCCTGACTTGAGGCTCGTTGCCATCTGGTCCATTTTCTCTTCGTTTTGAGCGAGGCGTTTTTCAATTTTTCGTTGCTGCTCGGTCAGTAGTTTCTGCTGATGGGCGAAATCAAGGCGTTGAATAAACACGCCATCAACGCGCTCACCCTTATAGAACTCGCAGCTCTCAGGTCGACCTTCATGTATACAAATGGCGCTACCATGCGGTTTACCTTGTTTGATGGAACCATCAAACATCAGCGCATTGTTGTGAAAAATCTCACCCTTAACGCGATAACCGTTTTCAAAGCGGCCGACAAATTTGAGCCCGTCCATCGTCACGGCTTCGCCTTGACCGTCGGCTTTGTTGCCGCTGCAACTACCTTTTAAATAAATCCAGTTATCATCGTTTAAGCTACAAGGCTGTTTTCGCTTCATCGCCAACATCTCTTTTTGACGCGCTTTTACTGCAAGCTCAAGTTCTACTTTTAGTGCTTTGGCTTTCGTGGTCGCTTCCTCAACATATAGCCCCGTTGGGTGGTGCTCTAAATAAAGTTGATACATCGCCAAAGTATTAGCATTGATTGCATTGTCCCAATCGAGGTGATCTGACTCAGACTTTGATAACAACGCTATTGTTTTCTCATTTCCTGTTTTGCGCGCAATATCTATCGCTCGCATTCCTTTCCCATTGCCGGAGTGATGTGCCTCTAGACTCGTATCAGCCCCATGACTTAGCAGCCAGCTTACGCCGTCGACTACTTCTAGCGATGCCGCATAATGCAATGCTGACTTGCCTTGGAGATCACGAGAATTGATATTAGCACCGGCGTTAATTAGTTCTTCTGCAATCGGTTCTGAGCGAGCCCACCCTAATGCGCGAGACATCTGAACTAAACTTGTCAGGGGCGCAAGCCCAGAAGTAGCCTTCAAATTAACATCGGCCTTTCGCTCAATAAGCAGTCTTACCATATTGAGATTACCTGTTTTTATGGCACGCTCTAAAGGCGTGCCTGTTTCATAAACTAGGTTTCCCTCATAGATTTCATAAGCTTTGTTTACATCAGCCCCCTGATCTAGCAAATACCTCACAACCTGCTCATGCCCGCCAGCAATTGCACAATTCACTAATGAACAAGCATAAACTTGGGAACCCGCGCTGGTATATTCATGAAAGTTAACGTCCCCGCCACCTTCAATATAGTTCTGTACCGCGTTCAAATCTCCGATAGAGGCTTGTTGCTGTATTGACGCACAGGCCTGTAAAAATAAAGTGAGTGTTAACAGAGCGAGCTTTATTGTACTTGCGACACTGGGTGCTAGCCTTGCTTTAGTCTTTGCTGCGTAGAAGTTGTGAAAAGATTCTTTGGAGCTAAAACAGGTGCTCATAGTTAGGTTGTTCCATTCGTTTTAATTCATGCTCGGCGCGGTTCAACATTGCTATTGATCATCAAGCAAAAACTCAATATAAACCCTTGCCAGCTCTTCGGCTTCAGCATCAAGCATAGCGTGCGTGCCCCCTTTAACAAGGTGCAACTTCGCGTGAGGGATGAGTTCGTACAAGGCTTCTGAGTGATGCGCACCAATAATCATGTCGTTGTCACCCGTCACGACCAAAGTCGGTTTATGAAAGTGCTTTAGTTTTTTTCGGCTATCAAAAAGCTGCACAGCCATAAACTGTTTTATGACCGTTCGAGTCGGTGTGCGCTGCTGTTTCGTCCGGCTGATGAAATTGGCGATCGTCGTGTGGTCATCACTGTCACCGTCTCTTGAAAACAGCTGATCCATAATAAATTCTTGCAAGCCTTTGTCACGCTTACGCAGATAGGTCAGCCAGGCATGTTGCTGCTTTTTGTTCAAGCCTCGAATCAAACCGACCTTGGCTGAGCTTGAAGTGATCACAAGTTTTTTTATGCGCTCAGGATAGTGAATGGCCATCGCCTGAGCGATCATTCCGCCCATGGAAACGCCCAGCACTGAGGCAGAGCTTAAACCAAAATGATCTAACACCAGCGTCGCATCTTTGGCTAGACTCTTAATGGTATACAAGCCTAGCGGATCTTTTGATAACCCCGTGCCACGGTGATCCATCAATATCAGTAAAAAGTGCTTCTCCAGACGAGAAAGCAAAGAGTCTGGCCACCACGTTCTATTGCCCTGCCAGCCCATTAACAACAACAGTGGCTCACCTTGACCACGCGTTTCATAGTAAATTTGCTTTCGCCCTTTGCTGACGCGAGGCATCCTCTGCTCCTTAAGTTAACGATTGCCGTCACCATCCTACCGCGTGATCACCCACTAAACCAAGGCATTAAGTCCGCATCACAACGCCGATGATCGCCGCGACCTCTCGGGGCCTCAAAAGCTGCAATCAAGGCGCTAAACCAGAGAAAACTCTACCCTCCAAAATCAGGTCGACTTAAACCACTAGCGCATTTGATTGCAGAGTTACTTCGAACTCTTTTTTTTCAGGCGCTTCGATCATAGCTTTTGCAAGTTTGGGCTCTAACTCCACCCTGATTCGGCGCGCAATATCTCGCGCACCATAACGCGTATCATAGTGCTGAGATAAATACTCCCGCGCACCTTCGCTTACCACTACCTGAGCTTGGCGCGAGCTCAACCGCTTATTTAATTTCATCAGTTCCAGGTCAACGAGTGCTTCCAACTGACCATCGTCCAGCCAGTTAAAAGGCAATATTCGATCGATACGGTTGATAAATTCAGGGTCGAAATATGTGTTAAGTGCTTGGTCCAATATCTCTGATTGCGGCGGGGGCTTAAGGCGTAACGCAGATCGCCAACCTTGGGAATAGGATTTTAGGCTGTCCGCTTGCTCCCTTGCGCCTAGATTACTTGTCAAAAAGACCAAGGTATTACTGAAATCTATTTCTCTGGTACCAGAGGTTAAGGTGAGCTTTCCTGTATCCAGAATATTCATTAGTGAACGAACCACACTCTTGTCCGCCTTCTCTATTTCATCGAAAAGCACAATCCCCGGCTCACTAAACGAACCCTTGATTCTCTCTATATCGAATAAGGTTTGGCCTTCTTTACTACCAACATAACCTGGTGGGGAGCCGGTCAAGGCGGCTGAGTAATGCTCTTGAGCAAGGGTATTCATATCAATGCGGCAGAGTTCGTCTGCACTACCGAGCATGGCTTCCGCCAATACCCTCACCGTCTCTGTTTTACCGACACCCGTGGGCCCCATCAAAAGCATCACTGAGAGCGGTCTGGTCTTATCACCAAAATCTGCTTTTAGGGTAAAAAGCATATCCTCGATCGCGTTCATTACATCTCGCTGCCCGACGATTCGAGCACGTAAAGTCGCGATAACCTGTTCAGGAAGAAACTTGAAACGTGAAATGCGCGCAGCACTTTGAGCATAGGTTTGCCGCGCGAGTTGATCACTATTGTGACCGAACTGATCATTAATAAAGGGCACTTAAGTACCTCGTGGAAAAACAACATTGGCAACTTTTTTGGCCATGCTAGGTAACGATAAACTCACCCAGTGATAAGTTTATGATAAGCCGCTATTGACCTGCGGACTGCTCTTTGGGGTCAACCGGCAAGGTCCCCACCGGGCAACCAGCTACGCCAACAGTTTTGCGCGTCATCGCTTCAACATCTTGTTGTGCTTTCTCTGCATCCAACACCCATGTTCTGTAAAAATCAAAGGGGCAATCAGCGATACCTTTGCTCCCATCACCTGAGTTATGGACACCGGTATAACCGCGATGTAATAGCTTAAACAGGTGGTTTTGGGATTGGTCATTGGCGCGCGCATCCCGAATTTGAGATACCGATAGCTGAGCATATTGAACACCCATATCTTCTTCGCCACATTCACCCAGCGTGCGGCCATCAAAACCAATGATTGCAGAATGACCAAAGTAAGAATAAACGCCATCAAAGCCTGTGGCATTTGCGACAGCAACATAACTATTATTCGCCCAAGCCATCGATTTGGCCATCATCACTTGTTGCTCCTTCGCGGGATACATATAACCTTGGCAACGAACAATTAGCTCTGCACCTTTCATAGCGCAATCTCGCCAAATCTCAGGGTAGTTCCCGTCATCGCAGATAATCAAACTAATTTTGAGGCCTTTGGGACCCTCTGAAACATAGGTGGTATCGCCTGGGTACCAACCTTCTATAGGGCACCAAGGAATACACTTACGGTATTTCTGTACAATCTCACCTTTGTTATTAATCAGGACTAGCGTGTTATAAGGCGCTTTGTTTGGATGTTCCTCGTGACGCTCCCCAGTTAACGAAAAAATACCCCAGGTATCTGCCTCCCGACAGGCCGCAGAAAAGATGTCCGTTTCTTCTCCTGGAATAGTGGCGGCTGTCGCCATCATTTCATCATTGTCATACATTATTCCCATCGTGCTATATTCGGGAAAAACAACCAAATCCATTCCGGGTAACCCAAGCTTCATGCCTTTGATCATATCAGCGATTTTACCCGCATTATCTAATACCTCAGCTTTAGTATGCAGACGTGGCATTTTGTAATTAACAACCGCTACCCCTACCGTATCAGGGCTGCTTGAAATATCACCGTGGCGCATTTGGGTTTCTCCGTTCTATTGAATTGTTTTGAAAAGAATCAATATTGATAGAACTATGAGATAAGCGAGTTCGAAAAAGAATACGACAATATGCCCCCTTACCTACGTTAAATGACGTAGGTAAGGGGGCCAAGGCATGAATCTAGGCGATTAAGAAACTAACGCAGTAGGGTAAATATCTCGCTTAAAAGCGGCGTTTTTTTATCTGATCAACTAAGCTGAGTTTGAGTTGGCCGTGTAACTACTCGTGAAAGCTGGACTTGCTTGACCAATTGACACATTAGTTACAACAAACGGGTAAAACCTATACCTTGATAGCCTATAAAAAACATAAGAACTGGTTCATGCTTTCCGACTGCCCGATAAGGATATTTTGAGCCAAGTTTACGCTAGCAGGACTAAGCGCCCTACATGAATCGATCAACGTTGCAACGCCACAACAACTCAATTGTTGTCTGGTTAATGACCGCAGTCATTGCGTTCTTTACGAGCGCCTCCTTCGCCGCATCCCCCCGTCTTAATACGCTAGATGAGCACTCATCGCCGCTGGTCGCACAGTTTGATTATTTCGAAGATAGTGAAAAAAAGCACACGCTAGAAAGCCTTGCACAGCTCTCAGATAGTGATTGGAAAGCCGCGACAGAAGGCAATGCCTCTTTTGGGTTTAGCCTCTCACAATTTTGGCTACGTCTGGGTGTCGATAACAACAGTTCAACGACTAAAAACATGCTCCTCGAAGTTGCCTACCCGCTTCTGGACGACATCACCTTTTACGCACAAAAAACTAACGGCGAGGTTCGAACACTTGCAACCGGAGACGGCAAGGCATTTTACCCACGCGACATAGACCACCCAAGTATGCTGTTTCGCTTTCAGTTGCATGACGGTGAAAAAGTAAACCTCTACGCGAAAGTCCAATCCAATGGCTCAATGATCTTGCCACTCAAGTTATGGCAGGAAAAAGACTTCTTCGAATTCGCCGCAAAAGAGCAGAAGTTTCACTTTTTTTACTACGGCGCACTCGCGGTGATCGTGCTGATTAATTTCGCCATATTTTTTACATTAAGGGAAAAACTCTACCTTTTCTATTCGCTGTCCACACTAGGTTACCTCGTTTTTTTCCTGACCTCCCGCGGTTACGGTCAACAGCTGTTTTTTCCTGGCGCGCCTGAGTTAAATAGTCAAGTTTTTCTCTCCTCGATCCCTCTTCTAGCGCTATTTTCATTATTGTTTGCAAGGGAATTTTTACGCACCAAAGAGCATAGCCCGAAGATAGACATGGCCTTGCGCGCCATGATCTATTTTGAGTATTTCAACCTCGTGGCTTCGTTCATTCTAGATTACAACTCCGCCGTTAAGCTTTCGGCACTATCAGTCGTCGCATTCTTTTCCGTGTTGTTCGTTTCGGGACCTGTATCTTGGCACGCAGGAAAACGTGAAGGCATCTTTTTCACTATTGCCTGGGTACCACTCACATTGGGTGTTTTCGCAACGGCAGGCCGCACCTCAGGACTACTTCCGAATAACTTTGTCACCGAGTATGCGATGCAACTTGGCTCGGGGTTAGAAGCCTTTATCCTGACCCTAGCACTCGCAGATCGCTTGTATCGAGAGCGCGAAGACAAAATTCTCGCGCAAGCAACAAGCATACAAAAAGATAAGCAACGACTCGCCGCTCAAAATGAGCTCTCGGAAGCGATGGTACGAGACCCCATAACTCAACTCGCTAATGGGAATCGCTTTGAATGGTTGGTGAACAAGGTTATCAATGAACAACCCGATGAACGCTTTGTGATCTGTGTCGCGAGAGTCACTCGTATCAACGAGATAACGCGAACACTGGGTTTATCGAGTGTCGAGACTATTTTGAGATCGACGACGGCCGGAATGAATGTAAGGGTGAGCACCCTACCGGGCGTCATTTCATCGACGAATTCAAAGAATGGCAACGACGCCCTATTTCAATTGACGAGAGACACTTTTGGTATCGTTATCAATCAACGGGTGTGTGAAAACAACCTCGAGCATTATCACGCATTCACGCAAGAGCTTTCGTCACCCATTGAGGTCGAATTACTTTCAATTGAACTCGAACCACGCATTGGCTGCGCCCTTTTCCCCGCGCATGGACAAGAAGCATCGCAGCTTATTCGAAACGCGATTGTCGCCATGGAAAGCTCACATCATGCGACCAACCAAGTGGGCTACTATGATCATTCGCTAGACATATACAATGAGAGCCGCCTAACGCTGATGTCAGACTTACGCGAAGCACTCAAAAACGATGAACCCGACTTACACTATCAACCTAAGCTAGACCTATCGAGTAACGAGGTAGTAGGTCTAGAGGCTCTCATTCGCTGGCAACATGTCCAGCGTGGCTTTGTGTCCCCTGCAGAGTTTGTCCCTTTGGCTGAACAAACAGGCGTGATCCGTCAGCTCACACTGTGGGCAATCGAGCGTGCTGCAAAAGACCTCCTGTCGTTGCGAGCCCAAGGGTACACCGGAAATATGTCGATCAACATTTCAACGAAAGACTTGCTTAGCGAACAACTAAAAGACCAGATATCTGCCATTCTGGAAAAGTACCAGGTTGACCCCTCAAGAGTATTTCTTGAATTAACGGAAACCGCTGCCATGGACGAACCCGAAGCATCACTCAAGGCTCTAGACCAACTCAAGTCGATGGGACTTCAGATTTCTATTGATGACTTTGGCACCGGCTACTCTTCTCTGTCCTACCTAAAACAACTACCAGCATCCGAAATAAAACTGGACCGCTCTTTGATCAAAGATATAACAGAGAGTGAAAGCGCTAGGCTGATTGTAAAAGCCTCAATCGAAATGGCACACGGTCTCGGTTGTTTAGTGGTGGCTGAAGGCGTAGAAGACTATGAAAGCGCTCAAATACTAAAAGCACTCAAGTGCGACAAGCTGCAAGGTTTCTGGCTCTGTAAACCGAAACCCGTAGATGAAATCGCTGAATGGCTGTCCGCTCGATAAGCTAAGGTTCCGCCTCCGCCAAATTCCCTCCCAACGCCTTCATGTAAATCCATGACCCACAATCTGTATTGATACTTTTTATTACGAACTCCCCCCTATCAACAGTTCCAGACCAACAATTCAAGGCCAATATCTCATCGCCAAATACTCAAGACTAAAGAATGGGTACGCTCTCCCAAAAAACCTTTATGTAACCATTGACGTTGACATGATTTAGATCATTGAAAGCTGCCCCCGCTCAGGCATATCGTGAGTAATAGGATATTAAAAATAACGATAAGACATCGGGAGCCTGTGTGGACATCAACCAATTAAACCAAATAGAACAAGCGACGCTATTTAGCCGGCCTGAACTTCTAAGATTCGGCTATGCCATTTTGTTTATCGTGGGCATCGTGCTTTACATTTACTCTCGGGTTGGTGATATACCCGGCGGCTTCATGTTGATTTGTGCCGCCATGATCGGCGGCTACATGGCGATAAACATTGGCGCTAACGATGTCGCAAATAACGTCGGTCCTGCGGTTGGTTCTAAAGCCCTGAGCTTGGTTGGCGCGATCATTATTGCCGCTATTTTTGAAGCCTCCGGCGCATTGATTGCGGGCGGCGATGTGGTCAGTACCATCAAAAAAGGCATTATTGACCCTTCGGCTATTAATGACTCGGATACCTTTATTTGGGTGATGATGGCAGCATTACTAGCGGGTGCCGTTTGGCTAAATATTGCAACCGCTCTTGGCGCACCTGTTTCCACCACTCACTCAATCGTTGGCGGCGTGTTAGGTGCGGGTATTGCCGCTGGCGGTCTGGGTATCGCCAACTGGGACAAAATGGGGATGATCGCCGCAAGCTGGGTTATTTCTCCGGTATTAGGTGGCGTGATTGCCGCATCTTTTCTGTTACTCATTAAGCGAAGCATTACCTATCAAACAGACATGATCACGGCGGCTAAGAAAATGGTGCCCATACTGATCATGCTAATGGCTTGGGCCTTTAGCACTTACTTAGCACTAAAGGGCCTGAAGAAAATCTGGAAACTTGATTTCGCCACAGCGGCAACAATTGGCTTGGTGGCATCCGGCATTATCTTTGCCATCGTCAAACCAATGGTCAGCAAGAAAGCAAACACGCTTGAAAGCAACAAAGCCGCGGTGAATACCTTATTTACGGTGCCATTAATTTTTGCAGCGGCGCTACTAAGCTTTGCTCATGGCGCGAATGATGTCGCCAATGCGGTAGGCCCTTTAGCGGCAATTAACGATGCAATTCTGCATGGCGGTGTCGTCCAAAAAGCGAACATTCCGCTATGGGTAATGATGATTGGGGCCTTAGGGATTGCGCTAGGCTTAGCACTATATGGCCCTAAACTCATCCGCACCGTGGGCTCTGAAATTACTGAACTGGACCAGATGCGTGCGTTTTCTGTCGCAATGGCCGCAGCCATTACGGTGATCATTGCCTCTCAACTTGGGCTACCGGTTTCGTCTACCCATATTGCCGTCGGCGGCGTTTTTGGCGTCGGTTTTCTGCGCGAATACCTGAAGGCAAGTTACGCCAAAAAGATCGACGAAATTAAAACCCACCACCAAAGTAAAGACGAAGAAGAAGTTAAGCAGTTTCTTATCGAGTTTGATAAAGCATCCATACAAGAAAAATCTTTCATGCTGCAGCAGCTGAAACAACACAAAACAGATGCTCAACTTTCCAAAAAAGAACGGAAAGGCCTCAAGAGCGTGTACCGAGAAGAGCTAGTCAAACGCTCAGCGTTGCTAAAAATCGCAGCGGCATGGGTAGTCACCGTGCCGGCCTCTGGAATTATGGCCGCTACGATGTTTTTTACGCTAAGAGGAATGATGCTGCCCTAATCTAAAAAGGGGCGGCTACCCCTATTCAGGGGATCACAAAGAACAATAACTAAGGCTTAACATGTTCAAAAGAATCATTCTTCTTTCGATATTGGTCATTTTGACCTACGGCTTTTGGCTGAGTACGAATTTCAAAGAAATCTCAGCCGGTGTCGCTATTTTTCTTTTTGGGATGCTATCCCTTGAGCAAGGCTTCAAAGCATTTACTGGCGGCCTACTCGAAAAACTGCTGCGCCAAACAACCGATGGCACATGGAAGTCGCTAACCTTTGGCATTGTTAGCACCACCTTTATGCAGTCAAGTTCGCTAGTGTCGGTCATTACCATTTCATTTTTGAGCGCAGGCCTTATTGGTTTGACTGCAGGCATTGGCATTATTTTCGGCGCCAACCTAGGTACAACAACCGGTGCTTGGCTGATTGCCGGATTTGGCATGAAGGTTAAACTTTCTGCCTATGCGATGCCGATGCTAGTGTTTGGCGTAATCGGCATATTTCAAAAGTCTCGCAGCCTCAATGGCATTGGTTATATTCTAGCCGGACTGGGTTTTTTGTTTCTCGGCATTCACCACATGAAAGAAGGGTTTGATGCCTTTCGAGATACGATCGACCTGACTACGTTTGCCGTGGAAGGCTACCTTGGCATGTTCGTTTTTACGTTCATCGGAATTATCGCAACCGTTATTATGCAGTCAAGTCATGCGACGCTGGTTATCATTATCACGGCGCTATCTGCCCAGCAAATCACTTATGACAATGCGCTCGCACTGGCCATTGGCGCCAATGTTGGCACGACCGTTACCGCGATAATTGGTGCCATGAGCGCAAACATACAAGGTAAAAGGCTCGCTGCCGCTCACTTGGTTTTCAATTTAGTCACCGCCCTGATCGCCATTCTCTTTATTCAACAAATTGGCACTACTGTTGATTGGATAAGCGCCAAGGTAGGTATTGCGGATAACAATTACACCTTGAAACTGGCGGTTTTTCATAGCGTTTTCAATACGCTTGGCATCATTGCAATGGTGCCTTTTATTGAAAAGCTAGCCAACTCATTAATCCACATCATGCCGGAACAAGAGCCGCTTAGAGAGAAGTCCGTTTATCTAACGGATTCAGCGATAGATCTTCCCGATACGGCAATTGCCTCCGTCAGAAAAGAAACACTGCGGTTATATGACAACGCTTTTGAAATTATTGCTCACGGATTGAATTTTCATCGTTCTGTCATATTAGACCCTGATAATACAGGCGATGTTGTGGATACACATTCAGCGCTCATACCAGTTGATTTTGATGCCGAGTACGACCGTTCAATTAAGGGGCTGTACGGAGAAATTATTTATTTCATCAGTCGAGCCCAGGCAACCATGACACCAGAGCAAGCCGATGAATTGTTTTTATTGCGGGCGGCGGGTCGAGATATTGTTGAGGCAATCAAAGAAACAAAACACATGCACAAAAACCTATCGCTCTACATTGTGTCTAATAATCAACATATCAAAACCGAATACAACAAACTGCGCACACAGCTTGCGAACCTCATGAGGGAGCTAGACAAGGTGCGTAATAAAGGAGATGACCCAGCTGAAATTTTGTCTCTTTCGAACTTAAAGCTAGATATGAAAATGAACGACTCAACGGCTAACGGCACGCTAGAACAGCTAATAAGAGATAACAAAATTTCGGCGAAAATGGCGACTTCGTTAATGAATGACTCAGCCTATGCCTATGAAATGGCAAAAAATCTCATTCAAATGGGCGAGATTCTATTTTCAACTAGCGACCCAGAAATGAAGAATACCGAAAAAGATATCGCATTGACCGCTGAAGAAATCGCTGACATTGCAGCAGACGACAACGTCCGTTCGACAAGGAATACGGTATGAAGCTTCCTAAATTATTAAAGCTATCCCAAGCACTTTTGAGTGATAACAAAAACAACATGGATGACAGAAAAAAGTGTTTAAAAGAAATACAGCGTAAGTTGAAGAAAAAATCTAAACGCCTAAAAGAAAAACTTGATTGCGAAACCAATGAGGATCTCAAAAACACAATCAAAAAAGACTTGGCCGTTGTTAAGGCTCAAAGAAAGAAGGTGGTCAATGAGCTGCTAAAGCTCAAAGAAAGCAAAGACTGAACTACTCTTAAGCTTAAGCCCAAGCGCCCCCTCTCTACTGCGCACCTGACGGCGCTACCGTCAGCCAATACTCTCCTAGGGTTTGCTCAAACTGGCTATGGCAGCCATAAACAAAATGAGCTTTATCTGAGAAACTCGGCAGACCGCCTTCGGCATATAAACATGCATGCATATTGGCACGATGTGCCGCCTCAAGATCGTAAATATAGTCCCCCACATAAACGCACGACTCGTTAGGGATACCCCATTGTCGAGCCAAACCTAACAAAGCATCCGGCGCTGGTTTGGGCGCTGCGTCTTCGCGAGTTAGCACATGCTTAAGTTTGATGCCTGTGCGGGCAAGCTTTATTTGTGTGGCTGGGGCAGAGTTTCGCGTCACGATGGCCGTTCGAATATTAAGGTCATCCAGCATCGCCAGCATCTCAACTGCACCAGACAGCGTTTCACAGCTGTGCGCATCAGCCATTTCATGGTCGTGTATTACCTTGGCTACTTTCACTTTGTCGGCGGCAGACAGTGTTTCCATATAGCGCAAAATGTCTTGCCCCGGGACACAACCGGTCTGCTCACATATTGCTCTGAAGTCCAAACTAGAACTCACGAGGGTGCCGTCCAAGTCAAAGATTACGGCCTTTGGCATGGCACGAGTATTACGCTTACTCATTAAACATCCTTCCTGAGGTTTGACCTGAATGGTTTGACCTGAATGGTCTGATCTAAACGCTGCACTAGGATTGACTGATGCGCAGCACTCTCTGATAAAACTCTTCCAGCTCATTCATTTTACGATAGTCGGCTTTGATCTTATTATGAAAGAACACGGTAATCGACACCTTGCTGTCCTTAAGTGTCACGGTGTAGCCGTCGTAGCTCACTTCTAGCTGCACTTGGTCCAGCACGTAGTGCTCCGCCGGCTTTATGCCATGCTGTCGGATTTTCTCTGCGGCCAACAAAAGTACTTTTGCTTCTATGCTCTTTTCCAAGCGCTCCACCTTTACGTCAATCAAACCAAGTTGTGATGGTTCACGCGTCTATCGACACGGAGATCACTACCTTCGCATTAAGAGTACACCCTAAGGTGTTATATCGGATCACTTGCTAGGCATGATCTATATCTAAGGGAGGCACGTAATAAGCTTAATGACGTTATTATGTGACAAAAAACATGCAAAAAAATAGCCTTTATTGGTTCACTCAAGATCTGCGTATTCACGACAACGCCGCCCTAGAAGCTGCGCAGCAAAGCGATTCACTTGTCTGTATTTATATCGTTGAACCCAGCTGGTTTAGCGCGCAACGCTGGCAGCATGCGTCGATGGGCCCGCATCGCTGGAACTTCTTGCAAGAGTGCCTGAGCGACTTAGCTCAGTCGCTGCACTCTCTTGGCCAGCGCTTGCATGTTTATTATGGCGACCCTGAAGTGATTGTCCCTCGGCTCTGTCAAACCTATGCCATCAATCATTTGTTATGTATGCGTCGCGCCGGCAGTGACGAACAAGCGGCACTAAGCCGTATAAAAAGGCAACTCCCAACCGTAAAGCTCGAGCGTGTAGACCAGTACACTTTGTTCAATTCAAACGAATTGCCGCTTCCCTTAGCCCAGTGGCCGATGCAATACACGCAGTTCCGCCAGCATGCAGAGGTATGCGACATAAAACCAGCGTCCGCTGCGCCGTCATCGCTCCCCCCTATGCCAGCGTTATTTGCACTGCCCAGTATCGAGCGTCCAAGTTGGCTGCCGGCACCCACAGTAAATCAAAATGAATTTAAAGGTGGCGAAAGTCCTGCAAGACAGCACCTTGATGAGTACTTCAAAGGCGCATTGCCAGCCAACTATAAAAAGGTGCGTAACGAGATAGATGGTTGGGGTAACAGCAGTAAGTTCTCGCCATGGTTGAATCAAGGCTGTGTCTCGCCGCGGCAAGTGAAAGCGATGATTGCTAACTACGAACAAGCGATAACGCAAAATGAATCGACGCATTGGCTATTTGTAGAGCTGCTATGGCGAGAATATTTTCAATGGTTACACCATCGTATTGGTGCGACGCTATTTCATTTCAAAGGATTGGCGGATTCTCCCCCGCTCACCAGCTACTATGCAGAACGCTTCCAGAAATGGTGCCATGGAGAAACACCCTACCGCTTGGTCAATGCTTGCGCAAAAGAGCTCAAAGCCACTGGCTACTTGAGCAACCGAGGCCGACAAATCATGGCGAGCTGTTTGGTGAACGAGCTCAGTGTCGATTGGCGCTATGGCGCTGCATGGTTCGAGCATCAACTGATCGATTACGATGTCGCCGTCAACTGGGGAAATTGGCAATACATTGCGGGCGTTGGTGTAGACCCGCGCGGTGGCCGGCACTTCAACATTGAAAAACAAACGTCCCTTTACGACGCTGACGGCAGGTATCAGTCAAATTGGCAAGCCGATGTTGGGGGTCATCTAGACTCGGTCGACGCAGCTGACTGGCCGATTTTCGAACCTGTGCCGCTTGAATAAGAGGCCTCGATGATGACCGTAAACAGAACCAAAAACAAAGCACTTAACTAACGATGCATAAGAAGCTCCATCTAGAATCAAAAATATGCCCTGCTTGCGAACGTCCATTTAACTGGCGCAAAAAATGGGCGCGCAACTGGGCCGAGGTTCGCTACTGTTCAGAACGTTGCCGCCGAAAAACATCACAACACCATAAAGACTATCAGTAGGACTCAAGCTTTGACGCACACCGAAACAGATCACCAACGAACTACCGTTCTGCGTCTTATCTTAGGCGACCAACTCAACAGCCAGCACAGTTGGTATGCCGATGTTAACCCTGACGTCACCTATTTAATCGCGGAGCTCAAACAAGAAGCAAGCTACGTTAAACACCACATCCAAAAAGTAAGTGCTTTTTTTGCGGCGATGGCTCAATTTGCGAAAGACCTTGAGCAACGGGGCCATCGCGTTCGTTATTTAACACTGGATGACACAGTCGCTTATCACGACCTTCCGCACTTAATCGCCAGCACTTTAGACTCACTCAACTGTGGCCGGTTTGAGTACCAGCGCCCTGACGAATACCGGCTTCGTCAGCAACTCTCAGAATTCAGCGCGGCGCATCACACCGAAACAGGCCGTCACTCAGTAGAGTTCGACACCGAACATTTTTTGCTCCCCTTTCAAGAGATAAACGATTATTTTGCGCCGCAAAAGCATGTGCGCATGGAAAGTTTTTACCGAAAAATGCGCCGTCGATTCAAGGTTCTAATGGAGCACGATGAACCTGTCGGTGGTCGCTGGAATTACGATGCAGAAAATAGAGATGCCCTAAAGCCAAAAGATCTACAGAGCATCCCTAGCCCATTATGTTTTAGTAACGACGTAACAGATATTTTACAACGCATCGACGCTCATGAAATCAAGACCATCGGAAAAGCGAGTTCGAGCCTGCTATGGCCAACTAACCGAGATCAAAGCCTGCGCTTACTTGAATTCTTTTGTGAACAGCAACTGCACCTATTTGGCCGCTTCCAAGACGCTATGACTTGCAATTCTGCACACCAATGGAGCCTTTATCACTCGCGCCTTAGCTTTGCCTTAAATGCAAAAATCATTAGCCCAGCCGAGGTGATCGACGCCGCCCTAGAGGCTTTCTATGCATCTCAAGGCGTCATCAGCCTCGCCCAAGTTGAAGGCTTTATTCGGCAAATTCTTGGCTGGCGGGAATATGTCCGAGGAATGTATTGGGCGAACATGCCTCACTATGCGCAACGCAATGTGCTCGAAGCCAACAGGCCACTGCCAAACTGGTTCTGGACCGGACAAAGCAAAATGCGCTGCATGAGTGCGGCCGTTACTCAGTCACTCGACTATGCCTATGCTCACCACATACAGCGTCTGATGATCACCGGCAACTTCGCACTACTTGCGGGCATCAATCCGGACGAAGTCGACGCCTGGTATTTAGGCATCTACATTGACGCGATTGAGTGGGTGGAACTGCCCAACACTCGTGGGATGGCGCTATTTGCAGACGGAGGCTGGATAGCGACTAAGCCTTACGCCGCCAGTGGTAATTACGTCAATAAAATGAGCGACTATTGTAAGCAGTGTGAATATTCCGTAAAACACAAAACGGAAGACAATGCCTGCCCACTAAACAGCCTCTATTGGAACTTTATCGACCGTAATTATCATGCGTTCAAAACCAACCCTCGCATGTCTTTCCCGGTCAAAAATTGGGAAAAGCAAAGCCCTGAAAACAAACAACTAGTTCTGACGAAAGCAAAGCGCCTGCTAGATAACTTGGACGAGTTATAAGGCCTTATCTTCATGCCTCTAGCGGTATGATCTCTGAGTGTTTGTCGCTGCGTAAAAACGATAGCACAATGCGATATTCGTCTAAGTCCAGCAATACGCCTGCGGAGCTGGTTCGTTTGTTTTTCCTTTTCTGGAGCAAGGCACGCGCTTCACGCAGTGAGCTAGCTTCGCCATACATGAGCCATTTCTCCAACACGTAATAGTGCTTATCCCCACTCTCATCGCGTTCGACGATGGCCACTGCACCTTGATAAGGCCAAGCCAAGCCCGCTTTCTGTGCCAGCGCTTTGCGTAATCGATCATTGTGCGAGGTCGTGCTTTCCTCGCCAACACATGCGCCTCGGCAGCGCTTTAGTTGATAAGCAAAACAAGGCCCCGGGCCGCGGTTGCTGGCAACGCCCATCTTCTTTTCACACAAGTCATAGTCTCGCGCCAAATTCTTCCAGTCTTCGGTGGCCTGATAGCGGTTGCGATAGAGCCCAAACTGAATAATGCCATCGTTCGGTGGCCATGAATGCGGTGCCAGCTCGATAGTTTGCTCAGTGCTACCCTGAGCATCATCCACATGATCAGCTAGCGACAGATGCCAGCTCAGCAAATTCACCTTGCGCCTTAGTCGACGGTTATACAGCGGCTTTCGTTGTTTGATCTCTCGACTTTCGAGCAATAACGCACCCAGCTCACCGGGCGTAACCTGACAGATCACACTATTCGCCGAGCCAATCAGTTTTTGCTCCTTTGCATCCGTTTTTGCCGCATAGCAATGAGAAAGAACACGCGCTTTTATGTCCACGCTCTTTCCTACATACAGCAAGGTATCGTCTCTATAAAAATAATAAACGCCTGGCCGCTTAGGCAAGGCGTCAATGTCTGATCTCAAGTGGTCCATAGCTGAGTTTTTAATCACTGATTAGCCGATGACTATTTCTATACGCGAACAGAGTGAAATAGGCTCACTTAGCTAACAAGATATCAAACGGAACGAATAGATTCATAAACGACAATATATGTTTGCCGAATAATTAGTTAGAGTAGATGCACTATTGTTAATTTAAGCGAACGGATCCAACTTTCATGAGCATGATTCTCCACCACTACCCCCTGTCGCCCTACTCCGAAAAAATCAGAGCAATGTCTGCCTTCGCTGAGTATGAGTGGTCGTCCTGTATTACCTCTGAAGCACCACCGCGAGGGAAGCTCGACTTACTCTCCGGCGGTTATGGCCGAATCCCTGTCGCCCAATGGGGCAGCGATATTTATTGCGACAGTAACCTTATTGCCGACGAAATCGCCAGACTCACCAAGAAACCATCGCTCGCCAACGCTAAACTAAAGAAAGACAAGCTAAGTCAGCGCCAATGGCTAGAGACCAAGCTGTTCTTTGCGTGTATCAATCGCTCGTTTTCATTCGCGTTAATTCGCCGTATCGCCAAAGACAAAGGCGTCATTAATTTACTGAAGTTTCTAAAAGACCGTATCGCGATGGGCGCCAAGGCATCAATTTCGACCGGCAGCCCCAAATCAGCGCCTCGCCATATCAAGCAAGGCATTGCTGACATTGAAAACCTTCTCGGTGACAATGACTTCATGGGAGGGGCAGAGCCTAATATTCTCGATTTCTCTGCCTATCATTGCTTTTGGTTTTTACAGATTGTCGGCGAAAAGGATGATATCGAAAAATACTCGATCGCCAACGCTTGGTTCAAACGCATGCTGCAATTTAAATCGCCACCCACTCAAACCATCAGTATCGAAGAGGCAATAAGCGCGGCTAAAAACTCGAAGCCCAAAAAACTTATTAAACGTTACTTGGGCGACCACCGCATTGGTAGTCAGGTCGTCATCACACCTAACGACTACAGACAAATTCCGGTTACAGGCACACTAGTGGGCGTCGACGACCAGCGTTGGATCATTCGACGAGAAAGCGCGGCGACCGGCACACTGCACCTTCACTTTCCAACGCATGCCGTAAACGTCACCATACGCATGGGCAGCTAATCGAGTATGTACAAGACAAGGGGCTGATCACCAGCCCCTTTTTCAACCTGTTCCTTTGTATTCGACTTTTGCGCCGCCAATTTCCGTCTCCAAACGGCCTGATAAAAACAACAAAAAAGTCACCCTCGCCCATCAATTAGCGTTAACATATCACTTTTCTAAATCGTCCGAATGAGCCATTAAATGCCTGAATTAACAGAAGAAGTTCTGCAATCCTTTTCTGATCAAGTTGCTGATATCTGCGAAGGTATGGCACTCGAGCCAGACCAAATGCTAGATGCAATAGGCAGCACCTTTATTGGCGCTGTATTAAGCTTTGAAAAGAGCGAATATCGCGTTGAAGTATCAGGTGTCGCCACTGCTACGGTAGAAACAATTTTTGAATGAGAATCACAAACGCGTGTGAATAATCGCGATAGCAAGAATTCGGTTGCTATTAATTTTAACTGTATTAACATACAGTACTAATTACACGAGACGACTAGAGAGTACGTTATGCCAGTTATAGCCATGTGGAAGTGCGATAGGGATGGTTCAATGTTTGAGAACAAAAAAGAAGCCGATGCTTATGATAAATTGCTTGAACTTGGCGAACAGTTTACTGCCCTGCTCGAACATCAAATTGAAGGCATCGACGAAGCGAAAGCCGAAAGCTTTGGTTTACTGTTAGCGAAAAATAAAGACCTCATCATGCAAGCATGCAAGGGACGCCCTGAGGTGCTTCAAGAGATCATAAATCCAAGTGAAAGCACTGTCACACCAATTAGCACAGCGACGGGTTCATAATCGATGCGAGTATTAGGGGTTGAACTCAAAGGTAGTGAAGCGAATATCTGCTTACTTTCGCTCACGGAAGGATTGTTTGATATCCCGGACTGCCGCGTAAGAAAGTTCACCATACAGGACCACGAAAGCAATCAATGCATGAAAGACTTCCAGTTCGCATTTGCTAAACTTGTCGCCGATTACAGCATCGAAAAAGTCGTGATTCGCCAACGCCAACTCAAAGGTAAGTTCGCTGGCAGTGCCGTAGGCTTCAAAATGGAAGCGGCATTGCAGCTAAGCAATGATATTGATGTTGCATTGATGTCTCCAATTCAAATCAAAGAAGCGATCAAACAAAATCCAATCCCGCTACCCTTTAGTGACACTGGCTTAAAGGTTTTCCAAGAACCGGCCTTTGCCACGGCTTTTGCTTTCTTGAGTATTCAGAACTAACGAATAGGCTCACTTAGTTGCGTGCTAGTTAACAGGCCTTGCTATGCGCTTAGATAGATTCATTTGTAAAAGTACCTCTCTAACGCAACCTGAAGCACTGACACGAATCGCTAGTGGCCGCGTCATTGTCAATGGTGATGTGGTTAGAAACAACGCAAAACAAGTGCATGAGAACAACCTGATTACGCTCGATGGTGCCCCCATAACGCCGCGGGCATCTCGCTATATTATGTTTCACAAACCTGTCGACACGGTCTGCTCTAATGTTGACGATGCTTACCCCTCACTATTTAACCTCATTGATATTGAAAGAGCGGGAGACCTGCATATCGCAGGGCGTTTAGACGCCGACACGACCGGCTTAGTGTTAATCACTGATGACGGTCGTTGGACCTTTCATATCACCTCTCCCAAAACTCTATGCGAAAAGACCTATCGTGTTGGTCTGCGCGACCCGATTGCAGAAGATGCCGTACTAAGATTTTCTCAAGGTATTCAATTGCAAGGAGAAACCGCCCTAACCGCTCCAGCAAAGCTAGAGATCATTCACGCTAAAGAAGTACTTCTCACGATTACTGAAGGCCGCTTTCACCAAGTAAAACGAATGTTTGCGGCAACAGGCAACAAAGTGAAAAGCCTCCATCGCGAGCGTATCGGGGCGGTGAACCTAGACATTGATTTAGCGCAGTGGCGTTACTTAACCCCATCAGAAGTCCTTTCTTTTTAGGCTCGCGTGCACTTAACGTTAGTTAGCAAATGCATTGCTGGAAAATAGACTAAGGAAATAAAATGAACACATGCACTGAGTTTGCAGTCTTTCGTGTTGCCAAAGAAAACGTCAACAAAGCCATTGAGCTTAGTAAACAAATTTTTGCCGAGATGAACGAAGGCGCTAACGCGATAAAATACTCAAATGTTCTAGTAAAGACCGATACGCCCGAAGAGATATGCTGGCACCTTGAGTGGGTCAATGCCGAGGCTGCTGAGTCAACAACCGCAAAATGGCCATCATTTCCGAGCACAAAAGAGTTTCAAGGCATGGTCATTAAAGACCTGTATTATGGCCACTTTGTTAGTGCAATCACAGCCTAGAATATTCACCATAAAACGGATTAATAATACCGCCTTTCAACCCCTAAATCTTAACGTGCGACAAATCCTGAGCGCTTAGTATCAAGATAGTCCGGAAGCGTGTAGATACCGCTACCCGCAAAACAAGCGGCGATAATTTGTTTTGGGCTAGCGTTAGTTCGGTCGACAAGATCCCTCAAAACACTAAGGTGAACACTGTATTTTAAAAAGAACTCATTCACCAATTTCTGGTCGCTCAAGCGAAAATAACTAAGGTTGCTGGCCGAGCACCCTTTCGCCTCTGGCGCATCTATGCCAATGCCCTTCGAAGCGGCTCGCAGTCGCTCTGCCACCCTATCCAGTATTGCACCCCATTTAGGTAACTCTTCTTTGAATGCCATAATGTCCAACATGAGCTCATCGCCAAATATCTCGAACAAACCACCTTTTGCCATTTCGAAACACACATCTTCAGTCACTTGAGGGTGCTTATTTTTTAGCTCTTCAAATTCAGAGGCATAAACTAAAGGCATGATTGAGTGGGGACAGTATCGATAAAACTGCTTGCTACGATACAGCGGCGACAACGCCGAATAAAAAAGGCTTTTAGCGGGGACTACATCGGTGTTTTGATTCGGCAAGTTACCGACTACGGGGTTCAATATTTCACCTTTGACTCCCCGATTGTAGCCTTTAAGCTCCCGCCTTAACGCCGCTTGAACAGACTTTTTATCCCTAAAAAGATGAAAGTAAGCGGCATTTAAAAGCCAAAAAATTTGCTCTGAAGACTCGTGCGCCTCTTCATGAGAGCGCCACTCAGCATGTGGCATTAACATCCAACGACCAACACGCTTGCCGCTTTGTTTTGCGTCGTAAAAGATCTTCAGCTCTTTAGCGAGAAAATAGACATACTCCATTTTCAGTGAGTCTATTTCGGGCAAGTGGACAAAGTGAGCAAGTCCTGGCGCATAAGGACAAACGCTTTCTTTTCTAGCGATCCAAGCACGCACTTCCATTTCGCGTTGTTCTGGGTCTAACGCAGGTGACCTTACTTCAGCTCTACTCGTGATGTTCACAATACTACTCACTGTCGTTCATTCTTAAACACACGTCTTGAGTGACCTAAAATCCTAAGGTTCACACAAAACTTATCCCTTAGTGGATTATGTTTACTTAAGCGCTGCGACTAAAACGAATAAAAATACAAAGAATTGTGAAAATGACTCATGAATAACATCGACAATAAGCGTCGTTGAGTTGGATACGTAAAGCTCAAAGCCTGTGATTAGAGTTTGTTTACGGCAAGAGTTATTGCTTATTCAAAAGCTAAACGCTTTGTCTGAAATAAAAAATAGATTAATGTTTGGAACCATTAATATAACGCGAGAAGCCTATGAACTGGGACCTGCCAAACCCATTTATCATGAATATCAACGTATCCGAAGCCGATACAGACCGTTTAGGCCATACCAATAACCAGGTCTACTTGAAATGGTTTGAAGACATAAGCTGGCAGCATATCGAAGCCAATGGCTTATCGTGGCGTATTCAAGAAGAACTTGGAAAAGGCTTAGCGATTACCCGCACCGAGATAGATTACTTAGTATCGTCCTATGCTGGCGATGCACTGCAAATAGGCACTTGGATTACTCAGTCTGACGGACGACTGTTGACGTCCAGAGGCTTTCAAATCATTCGTTCCACAGACCAGAAAACCTTAGTGAGAGCCAAAAGTAACTACGCATGCATCGATTTAAAGTCAGGCCGCCCAAGCAAAATGCCAGGGGTGATTGCCGACGTATTAACTAAACTATGTGTAGCATCGAAAGAGCTATAAAAAGTCCACCAATGGCGCGCGCCTATACGAATAGCGCGCGAGAATACAATAAAGATGCTCTTTGTTTTCCTCACTAAATACCGGCTAGCACTAACACCCAGCAGTGCATGTTCCCTTAGCATTGAACGACATCATCCGACCACTCAGCGGCACGTGTACCTTGGCATCGCTCATTTTCATAAACTGGTCTAAACGCGTACCTTCAATAACTTTTCCGCCCGAAGTAGAGGGCTGGTTTGCATGAGACGCAATGACTGACTCAGGCTTAATCAAGTTATTAACGACCCATGCCGCTTCGTCCGGACCCGTGGTAAAGGTGTCTCCAATATTCATCACGACGAGTTTTACTTTGTAATGATCATGCACGACTGTTTCTTGTTCAGCCGTGATACCCGTATCGCCGGATAGATAGACCGCCAAACCATTTGAGAACGTTAAAACATAGCCCGTTGGAGGCCCTGCGTATGCCGTCAGACCTGAGTTTTGCAGCATTTCACCTAGGGTACCGCCAATCATATTTCCGGAGATACCATTAGAGTGCACCGCCGGAACGGTTGTAATGGTAATGCCACCGACTGTCGTTGACGCGCCAAAACGCACCAATTGAGATTTTTTGGGATCACCGCCTAAGGCTTTCAGCTTCGCCGCAAAGAACTTCGGCATTTCACTACCGGTAACTATTTTTGCGCCTTTGGCATGGGCGATACTCACGGTATTCGTGTGAGGCAGCGCATTAACCGGAAATTCAGTCGTTTTACAATCGCCTGTGGCCGGCGCACTGATATGCTTGTCACCAACATGGTCTCCGTGCATATGGCTTACCAACAAGGCGTCTATTTTGCCTAAGCGTTTGTCATCAGGACCTGCGACTGTTCGACCCGCATCATAAAGCACACGCGTACCGTCAGGGTCTTCCAAGATTAAGGCACGATCAAGCTGACAGAATTCACCGTCCATACTTCCCAATGGAGTAATCTTTACCTCTGCGGCAATCGCAGTGTGTGCTGACAAACCAATTGTCGAAACGATGGCCGAGCAGCAAAGAGAGCGTAGGTTTAATTTCATACAAGCATCCTTAGGTGGAGAGGTTTTTCTATCTATTAAACGGTACTCACGTACGACGTTTTACTTCACAAAAAAAACAGCGTAACCCTGATGACATAGCGTAAGCAAAAAAGAAAAAGGGGCACAGCAAACTGTACCCCTTTTTTGGTTCTTAAATCAGACTAACTATCTTGATCTGATATTGAATCGCACTATTTGATAAACAGCATTTCCTGATACTTAGGCAGTGGCCATAGCTCATCGGCAACAATGCCTTCAAGCGCATCGCCGGCCTCTCTCACTTCCAGCATCAATGGGCAAATAGTCGCGGCACAGAAAGACATATGTTCCTCATCGGAAGCGAAATCATGCTTGTCGATCGCCTCTGTCAATTTCGCAACAGACTCCATCAAAGCATTAGCATTTGATACCGCTACTCCAAGCGTTCCTTTATCAAGCGGCAAATCCATTTTCTCAAGACTCTTTGCCGTATCGACTAAGGTTGAAATATAGCTAAGTGCCGCTGGGTATATTTTAGTCGTTGCGATATCTACCACCAGTTTGGCTTCTACTTCAATCGACAAAATGTATTGCTCAGCATACACGTTAAAACGGCTCGACAGCTCTTCTGGCGTCAGAACGCCTGTGCTATCAAATAACGCAACCACCGCAGGGTCTTTCAATACTGGCAGGGCGTCTGCTGCCGTCGGGATATTTTTAAGCCCTCGCGCTACCGCCTCGGTGTGCCACTCAGATGAATAACCATCACCACCGAACACCACGCTACCATGCTCTTCCATCAATTCTTTCAATACCAAAATAACCGCTGTGGTTTTATCATTGCCGTCCGCCAAAGCAGTTTCCAGCTTGCCTGCAATCCAAGTCAACGAATCTGCAAGCATTGTATTCATGGCCACCAATGGGCCTGATACTGACTGTGATGAACCAACGGCGCGAAACTCAAAACGGTTACCGGTAAACGCAAACGGAGAGGTACGATTTCGATCGCCCGGGTCGCGCTCAAATTGCAGGATCTGTGACAAGCCAAGGTCCATCAATCCACCTTGTGCTTTTTCAAGCAGCTTACCCGCTTTAATATCCTTAAAAACGCTTTCCAACTGCTCACCCAAATAAACAGATAAGATTGCTGGAGGAGCTTCGTTCGCACCAAGGCGATGATCATTGGCGGCAGATGCAATAACCGCCCTTAACAAGGGTCCAAATAAATGAACGCCACGAATTACGGCACCACAAAACAACAGAAAGTTAAGGTTAGAGTGAGGCGTACTGCCTGGGTCAAGTAAGTTACCTTGAGTTGCGTTACCAACGGACCAGTTAACGTGCTTACCCGAACCATTGACACCAGCGAACGGCTTTTCATGTAGTAGGCATAAGAATCCATGCTCTTTGGCTGTACTCTTCATCAAGGTCATTAGAAGCTGCTGATGATCTGCCGCTACGTTGGCGGCCTCAAAGTATGGCGCTATCTCGAACTGCCCAGGCGCTACTTCGTTGTGATGTGTTTTCGCAGGAATACCTAAGCGATAAAGCTTGTCTTCGAAGTCTTGCATAAATACTTGAACGCGAGCAGGTATCGCGCCGAAGTAATGGTCATCAAACTGCTGGCCTTTGGCGGGTGCGGCGCCAAATAACGTTCTCCCGGCGAGCAATAAATCTGGCCGAGCATTGGCAAAATTTTCGTCCACTAGGAAGTATTCTTGCTCTGCCCCACAGCTAGAGTTAAGAGGCGCAATCTCTTCCTCTCCCATTAATGAAAGGACGCTAGTGGCGGCTGAGTTCATCGCCGCGTTAGAACGTAAAAGTGGAATTTTCTTATCCAGCGCTTCACCCGTCCAAGACATAAACACACTTGGAATCATCAGTGTTGCGCCGTTTGCTGTCTGCATCACATATGACGGGCTCGTTGGATCCCACGCAGTATATCCACGCGCGGCATTCGTCATGCGCAAACTACCATTTGGAAAAGACGAACCATCCGGCTCACCCTTGATCAGTAAGCTACCCGTAAAATCGGTAATCGCATTTCCGTCAGAGTTGGTAATGATAAAGCCATCATGTTTTTCAGCAGTGACATTCGTCATTGGATAAAAGATATGCGAGAAAAACTTGGCGCCTTTTGCCATCGCCCAATCTTTCATGGCTGCAGCCACGGCATCCGCCGTTGCACTATCAAGAGGCGCTCCCGTCTGTACCGTATCTTTAATCGCTTTGAACGATTTTTTTGATAACGCCTCTTCCATCGCCGCAAGGTTAAAAACGTCACATGCCCAAATTTTGCTCAGGGGCTCCGTCATCGTGCCCGATTTCGGGTCACTATTGGTGATGTGTGAAATTGCATTTAGTCGTGCTTGATTTCCGCTCATGATAAGTCCTCTGCCTTTAAAAATAAGAGCTTACAGCCTGACTGAGTCAACAGCGCATTCATAAACTCCGGATCTACTCTGTATAGGAGCAAAAATCAGACCGAGTTCAGGACTCGGTAAACGCACCAATAAATCTCGCACACGCGAACAGAGTTAAAAAGACAATTCAGAATCAAGGGATTGACGAAATAATGGAAAATACTAGGAGAGGATTAACAAACAAAAAGTGACATCATAGTCAGCGCGCTCAAGAATCATGCTTTATCATCAAAGCGCGTAGACAGCGCCAACATACTACCCAGCGCAATAAACACCGTACCTACGGTTCGGTTGACCAAGCTCATATTACGCGCGTTCGATAACCATGGACTGATGTTAGAACCAAGGCCTGCGTACATAAACATCGCGGCGCAATCGAACACAAACCATGTCACTGCCAGCACAGCAAACTGCACAAACTGAGGTAACTCGGCATTCAGAAAGCTAGGGAATAATGCGATAAAGAAGAGTATATCTTTCGGGTTGCTAATGCCGACCATAAAGCCTTTGTGGAATAAACGGTAAAAAGAATACCCTGCCAAGACCCTGTCACCGACCAGAGCACTTTGATGATCGGTACTTTCATGATTATTACTTTCTGCCTTGAGACGTTCTGCTTTGCCTACCTTAACTGCCCCATCTGTCCAAGAAGTCCAACCGAGATAAATCAAATAGCAGGCGCCCAGCAGTTTGACGATAAAAAACAAGGTGTCAGACGCGACCAGAATCGCGCCCAAGCCCAAGGCCGAAATGCTCATCAAGACCATTGCAGCGATCGCTCCACCCAGCACGGTTGGAATCGCTTTGATATTACCAAACTTGAGGCCCTCAGAGACGCACAACAAAGCAGAGGGCCCGGGGCTAAATATCAGTACGCTGATCACACTGACATATACGAACCAAGTCGTTAATTCCATAATTCCTACCCCTACTAAGGATGACAGGGAATCGTTTCGTAGCCCTTGCTATCACCCGTTGCTAACTTTTCTATCGGCTGAAAACCTATCGCTTTTGCTTGCTCTATATCCGTATCAGCGACTAAGTGCAGCAAAATATTATTAGTCGGTCCACCACACATTGTCATCACACTGAACCCTGTTTTTTTGCCGCAAAATGATTGCGTGACACTAATACCGGCGTCCATTAATTTACGGCTACTTTGTTGCAAGCTCAAACCGCCCTGCTCACATTGTTTATCCCCTTTCGCTTGGTATACGATCGCTGTTTTACTGGCACAAGCGCTCTGAAGTAGGACTGCAGTTATAAAAGAGAATGAAAGAATACGAGAAAAAAATACCTTCAAGTGCATACCTCATGTCTATTGCTAGTTGTTTTAAACGAATTCAGGATTTACGGAACAACCCTGCCGAATGCAGTGCTCCAAGCCACTGTGAAGCAAACTAAGCTCGCCCGATCTACTCTTTAAATCGTTACACCCGCATGATTTACCACCACGCCCCCTGCTCCGCACTCAAGCTTTTCCCTCATTGCTTGTGGAATCGCCATTTTTTTATGCTCGTTCGCACTGACCATCACATAGACAATTTCAGATGAGGCGATTAGATCATCCGACCCATAACGATAAAAATCTACTTTAAAGGTAAACGACGAATTACCAATTCGGCTTGGCACCACAGTAACAGCGAGCACGTCATCAAAATGCGCAGGGCCTTTCCAGTTAATTGTGTAGCTGACCACTTGGTTATCCATTCCCTGCGACAACATCTCACTGTAGTCCCCCCACACGGCTCTCATATACTCACCTGCCGCCAAATCGACATAGTCCGAATAACGCCCGTTAAACACCACTTTTTGTGCATCACATTCGAAATATCGAACACGAAGAAAATAACAAAATTCATTGCCCATAAAGTCTATATTCTCAAAATTTGTGAACACTAAAACACGTCGGCCTTTCTTTATCAGATCAACCAGCGCCCTAGTACAAAGCAATACAATGAGCGCTTTTAAGCGCTAAAAAAGGCTTCTATTCGTGAGGAAAGATAACACCAAACCCTAAGCATGAGTCAAAGCCCCCTCTTTTTCTCTTCGATACCAACCGCTACCTTACGTTATGGCGCATCGGTATTAGTGTCTGCATTGGTTTTATAGCCAACACTCTCACTGATGGAAACGTCGCGTTTATTCGTTTCGGTCTTAACTACGTTCCCCGACAAGTTAACGCTACCTTCATTTGAATTTAGCGTGGCCTCTTGGTTGACGATTTTAGCCGCGTTAATCTCAACGCCTCCCGCTGAATTGATATTGGTGGTAGTAGAGGTTACTTTATCGGCGTAACCTCCGCTCAACGCGACGCCGCCTTCTCCTATACCACCTTTATATAAGCCTGGCCCTTTTTCATGATCCATCGCTTCGATAGACCCACCGATTGACGAGCTAGTTTCGTTGACCTCAGCCGCACTAAGTTCAACTGTCGTCGCCGAAATACTTGTCACGCCTGATGAATCAATATCTGTTCCTTCCAAACTTACCTTATTGCCCGATTTGATAACAATACCGCCCGAACCCGCTGCAATTTTACCAACCACTGCTGTGTCATCGCTATCTTCGGTATAGCCACCCTCTGCACTGCCTTCAATTCCTTCATTTTTGTCAGTACTGCTAAACGAGGCCTCTAAACCAAGTGTCGCCTCGGTCGAGCTTTCTGTGCTTTTTGCGGCGTTAAAGTCAACATTGCCACCCGCGTCGATTTCCGCCTTATTACCCGCGTTAAGTGAGGTGCCCTCAAAAGTCGCATCACCGGTAGTCGTAATCGTTAGGTTACCGCCTGCATTGATCGAACCGACTTTAGCTGTCGTCGATTCAGACCCGGTTGTCTCATGTGCATATTCAGCATCCGCCTTAACCCCTGCCGAGCCATAAACAGCTATCTTGGCTGACGCCGCAAGTTCGTTCGAACTACCGCTTTCAACTGTAGAGTTTTGCGCCGCTTGATAATCCAGTGTCGCCGCTTGAATACTGGTATCTCCCCCAGACTCAAATGAAGTGCCTACCAAGGTCGTACCTTCATCCGAATGAGAGCTGATATTGCCACCCGATTTAAACTTACTCGTGACCGCCGTTTTCTCTTCAGAAAACCCACTCGCTTCGTTGTATTCACCCTTTGCGCTAAAGCCGGCTCCCTTCTCTGCCGCTTTACCGGTCCCTTTATCAGTGCGCCCCAATGCTGCCGCATCGGCTTCTGCAGACCCCTCAGCAGAGCCACCCGCATAGGCCCCGACTTTTATATCGGCCTCTTCGGATTCAGTCGTTTTAGTCACCACATCATGAACTGCCTCATCCCGAATCACGCGAGCGCGTTGCTCAATATTACCGCCCGCCTCGACTTCGGTAGCTTGATCAACAATCGTGTCTGTCGCTGTACGCTTAAAATCGCCACCCGTCTCAAAGGAGTTGCCAACATGTGTCGTAGAGTTCATTGTTTCTGACTCAGACTCAGTGTGCACACGCAAACCAGCCCCCACCTCGACCTCACCACCCGCTGAGGCACCACCACTTGCGCTATTGGAGGCCCCCGCGCTTAAACCGGCGTTTACCTCAGCTTCAGCGCTTGCACTACCGTCTAGATACAAACCAACCGTCTCAGTTGTTTTTGAGTGACTAGTATTGTGAATATCTTTTGCAGCCAAGTTTGAGATATTCTTGGCGTCTATCGAAATACCGCCCTCTGATTTAACTTTCGCCCCAACAAAAGTGACACCTTCGTCTGCCTTGATAACCAAATTGCCATCAGACTTAAAGCTTGACCCTCTATTAGTGAGCGTATAAGACGTATCGACCTCTTTTTCAACACGCATTCCCATGGTTACGGTGCCAGACGCCTCAGCCGATACTGATGCGCTCGCACTGGCATCATTACCAATACCAAGCGCTCCATAGTTAGCAGCGGCATCCGCACCCGCATTGGCTTCAGCCTCACCCTCCGTATAGATGCCGACAGACCTTTTGGTTGTGGTCGTGTCACTCCACTCTTCATTTTGCCCAGCAAGTATCTCGACTTCTTTTGCGTCAATCAGCATGCCGCTGCCGTACTCAACATCTGAGCCTTTTACGGTCAATGTTCCTTCTTCGGATTTCGTCGTTAACTTACCGCCGACCTTTATGCTAGAGCCAACACTCGTGTTTGAACCAGAGGTGGTGACGATTCGGCTGTTCTCGCTAATTTTGAAATCAGCCTCGCCCTCAGCGCTTGCTTTTTCTTCAGCACTTGCTGCGGCTTTAGCATAGGCTGGGCCATGAGTAGCGCTGCTTTTAGATTTCGGATCAGTAATCGGGTCAGCATCAAGCTCACCATCGCTTTCTGAACCCAATAACTCACTTTTATCGGTAATTTTGGTCACGCGCTCTTTATCAACGGCATCCAGAATCTTGAGCCCTTTTTTACCATCCAAAAGCGTCTCACCAGCAATATCAACTGAAGAACCTCTTATCGATAAGACCTCTTGTGCCACGACAGTGCCATTGCCACCAATGTTAATGGCTGAGCCCTTATTCTTTTCAGTCAAGGTATTCGTATTCGTTGTTGAGTAGCTCAGGATTCCTACTTCTGCTGTACCGACCGAGGTAACGGTCTTATCAACAATAGTATCCACCGTAATACTCCCTCCGGCAGTGAGGGTCCCGTCACCTAAGGCCGTCACTTCAGCACCGATCACCTTGATGTCTTTACCAGCATCTAGGTTTAAGGTGTTTGTAGATTCAATGGTCGCGGTTTTACCGATATCCGTGGCATAGCTAGTATTATCACCATGCCCCTTCACTGCTGTCTCGTTGATAATGCTGCCGTCAGTTGAGCTCAGATCAACATTTCCGCCACGAATCGTTCCGCTGGTATTCGTAATATTTCCTTGAGAAACAACCTTATTTGTTTCGCTCCCAATAATCGTGCCGCCGGTATTTGTTAGCCTTGCCAAATTCAGATTGATATTCTCACCACCAATCACAGCACCAACATTTATTTCATTTCGTGTGGTAGGTGCCAAATAAACAACAGGCGTTAGTACTCTTTTACCCGCTACAGTGGTCGCCACCATCCAAACCATATCGTTCTCTAGCTTGGCGATTTGAGCATCGTTTAAGGCTTCACCGAGTCGGAAATTTTCATCCTCAGAAGATTTAGCTTTGGTCACTTCTTCAAGTGCATTATCCATCAAAGAGATTAATTGCTCTTCTTCAGACGCTTGCCCTGTCAGAATACTATTGCCAGTTTGAGCAATCAGTTGCTGGCGAATTAAGTAAGCTTCGTAGTTCGCATCACCCAAACGGCGAATGTTTCGTGCAGGGTCATAGCCATAATGATCCAGCAGGTAGTCAGAACCGACAAAGTTGAAGCCGGCACCGAACAATGGATTGGTCTCAATGAGGTAGTTGGCGTTGGTCTCTTGGGTCGGTACGAAAAAGCCATTGGGGTTAGTTGGGATCGTAATGGATACACCATCAAAGCTAATTCCCGAGCCATCACTTAATGGGGTAAGAGCAACACTGCTACTGTCATCTGAAATACTAGGTCCGTCATTGCTGCCAATGGTAATGCCCAAATTATTCAGGTTGCCTAATGTCCCTGTAATATTACCGGCCCTGATATTAGAGCCAAATGTCTGCAATACGGACTCACCGCCTGCATAATACTTATACGCGACTTCCCTATTCGTATTCAGCATAGCGCTGCTATCAGAAGCGCTACTGCAAGAACCCGTAATACAAAACCAAGAGCCTTCAAGGCCAAAGCTTAAGCTGTTATCCAAACCAGCCATGTACGGTAAAATTGGATCTATATAGTTAAATTCATTTGCAAACGCATACAGCCACTGTGTCGTGATTCCGGTGCCATCAAACTTCCACTTGTAATAACGACGCTTATACTCAACAGAATTACGACTAAACGCTTCATTGGTAAACGAGACTGCGCCATCTAACGTCAGCGTGTTCACGGCTGAAATTAAGCCTAGATAATTACGTCCACCCAAAACTGAACCGATGTCAATTCTCATATCGTTACCGGCTATGATTTCCGGTATTGTGGATGGTTCGCTCGCGAAGATTTCATTGACTCTGATGGTATCTTCATAAATATCTAAACGACTTGGGAAGGAACAGGTTAAGGTACATTGTTCAAACTCAGTCTTTAAAGTCTCCTGAACGACGGTGGCATTAGCCCAATCTAGGTAAGTTGATGGCTCACTATAGATTTCATTGCTGAACCAATACGAGCTTGCAATATTGATATCGGACCCGGCGTAAACCAGCCCGCTATTAATAAATCGTGCCGCATTTATCGTGATATCCCCACCGACATTTATCGTGCTATCTGCTCGGAAGTTAGAAAAATAATTTACGCTACTCGCAGTGAAGTTATTCCCCGCGTAAACCGTTCCGTTGTTGTAGATTCCTTCGCTATCTAGAGAGAGGTTTTCCAACGCTGACAGAATACTCCCCGACTCATTAAGCAGCCGCCCTACTGTCGTCCAATTCAGATTTCCGCCTGCATGCACGATACCGGTATTGGTAGTCGTCACCGCGGTTCCAAGCGATAAGATCATATCTTGAGATGATTGCAGCCTTCCGCTATTCACCAAGCTGAAGATATTAATGTCTGCACTGTCGACAATTACATCACCCGCCTGTGTATCGAAGCTCACACTGTCGCCAGCAATACGAAATTCGCCTCCAGCTTGAACTAAGCCCGATTCACTATTCGTAATATCGAGCGCCGCTGTGCCTGCATTGATAAGCAAGCGATTGCTAGCCAGCAGATCCCCCGTGTTTGCCAAGGTGTCAAACACATCCAGATTCAATAAGCTCCCTGTCACTTGCAGTGTTCCGCTATTCTCGAGTGAGTCGAGACTAAAGATACCGTTTGCACCCAGACTATCTGCAGCGATAAACGTACCTTCGTTCGTAAGGCTTGTCGCCCGAATAAAAGAGCCTCCTGTTGCGACAACATTACCATCGACCCTATTCTCAATAGTGGTCGCCCTAATGCTTAAATCACCACCACCAACAATCATTGCGCCATCGTTTGTAAGGTTGACACTTCGGCCACCTACTTCGTCTGCGATCTCCATTGAGGTTTCGGCATGTAAGGTTCCGGTATTCGCGAGAAGATAGCCTACATTCGCAGTTAAACCGCCACTATCAGATGAAATCGTTCCGGCATTATTGAGCAAGCTTGCCGACAAACTGACGTTTCCTTCGGTAGACTGAATACCTTGCGCATCTCCAGCCTCAGTAGTAATGCTACTGCCTGCGCTCAGCGTCATATCACCCACCGAACTCAGCACTCCAGTGCCAAAATTTAAGTTTCGGCTTGCGCTCAAATCCAAGATCGTGCCTGCATACAGCGTGGCACCACTGCTGCCGACAGCAAACTGCTCCGCACTAGCCGAAAACGACTCTCCCGCCCCCCAAATACTGCCGTCTATCGACATTGAGTTAATATAGTGACAGTCTTCTGCGACACACGGTGCCGTCACATAATTTGCAATAATGCTGTTATCGCTGCCAGCAAAACGTGTGTTGTCTGAGGTAGCGTTATCAGTCAAGGTTGAACCACTAATAAATAAGTCGTTGGAGGCGTAGAGCGTCCCTTCACTTACATTGATATCTCCGTTTTCTATCACCAAACTCATGTCGCGCTGAGCGGACAGATTTGCATCATTTAAATAAAGGTCGTCGACTCCCGTGGCCGAAGTCGAGGCAATCTTGAGGTCCTGCTGGGCGCTAATATCTGATTGAATTTCAATTTTGCCTGCGCTAGTTAAGGTGAAATCATCCGCGCTTGCCGCCACGTCTCCGAGCATCCGCACGCCGACACCAGCCTCGGTGGCAATTAATCGAATTCGTCCCGCATACATGCCACCCAAGGCTGATGAGTCTAGCGCGTAACTTGGCACATCCCCCTCTCCAGCAGAGTTTCCTGTCACGTTTCTAGTCGCGTAGTCCCACTCATTGCTTCCAGTCGTGATGCCGAGTTCGCCCGCGTCACTAACATTGATATTGGCAGAAATATTTACCGACCTAGCAAGCAGATCAAAAATTTGTTGGCTACTGGCGTTCGCTCCTGCCCCTTCGATTGAAATGTCGCCACGATTAACCGAAAAGCCGCTTAAACT
Organism: uncultured Oleiphilus sp.; assembly: GCA_913020045.1. GTDB lineage: Bacteria > Pseudomonadota > Gammaproteobacteria > Pseudomonadales > Oleiphilaceae > PZPK01. The sequence continues at coordinate 24,417 of CAJWBE010000010.1, read as the reverse complement.
GCCATCGATACCGATATCCGAGACTCCCGTCGTCAGCGTCACTCGGTCTGTATTGATAAAGCCACAGCCATCACAGCTAATACCATATGGGTTTGCCACGATGACATCGGCTTTGCCACCCAGCACCTCAGTAAAGCCCGCTAGGGTGCTGCGATTCGTTGATACAACTTCGTTAAGTATCACGGTAGCTTCGCGTCGCAGGTTTAAATTAGCGGCGACCTGTCCGGCCAATTCAGACTGACGCGACAGTTGACTGCTATTTCCGTTATTGAGCACTAATCCATTCGACTCGACATCATAACGACTGTAGGTGTTATGGGATAAACCAGACGAATTAGCGGTATTGATGTTCACGACAGGAACGCCATTCGCGGAAATATAAGCATCGGCGTTTCCGTTTATTGGCACCACCGTCGTTGCCTTATCTTTCGCAAAAACTAGCGATGAATGTAGACCAGGCGCCACTAAACAGGCTAATAATAAAGCCTTGGCACTGCGGCTAGCGCCTTTCTTGCGAGAATTTGTCAACTCCGAAGCGGGTACCCAAACTTGACGACTTACGCTCCAAACTAATCGATATACATGATTCATGATAACTACCTAAAGTGCGTATGTAAGACGAAGCCAGGTTTCACTGGATTCTTTGTTCATTGAACTAGGCAAGGTTAAAGGCCTGCTATTAAATAGATCCCAACTTAGCTTGCGCCACGCGCCCGAGACCCCCAAGGCCATCCCCGTCATTCGCCCTTCCGGAATGCCGTCCCCTCTACTCGTTACCTTCCCGCCATCAAGCCCCAAGTAAAACCTCGAAGATATCAGCTCTTCCAACACTGAAAAGGTATGGCGCGTCGATAATTCGTTTCGTAAAAAATAACCGTCATCACCGGACAAGGTGTTATCGACGAAACCTCTGACAGAATAAATACCGCCAATCGAAATTTGCTCTGAACCGAATAAGGTATCATTTGCCTTTTGAGCGTTTAGAGCGCTACTGAATGAAAAAAAGCGATCGAGAAGATTGAAAGAGCGCGCATAATTTAGGCTCAATTTAACCTTACCAAACTGAGCACGCGGGGCATCGTTCGGCAAATTGTCAATATCATTCAACGCGCCAAACTGACTCAAGCCAAGCGCATAGCCTAGGCTTGCCGTTAGTACACCACCGGCGAGATCAGTATTAACCGTGCCATCAAGATCTAATACAGACAGTCGACGGCTACTAACCGCAAGAAACTCGCCACCTAAGTAGCTCTTTGTTTCTTTCACCGTTAGCGTGCTAGCAAGTGATGCCCGAGTGGTTTGATCTCGATACATCACTCGATCTAGGCGTATATTGAAATTTTTGGTCTTACCGCTTGAAATCAACTCCTGGCCGCTCGGTAAGGAAATTGGACTGTCGTACTCCGAAAAACTCGCTCCGATATACAAGGTGTTATAACCGTAGGGCAGGCTAAAATTTAAGTTATCACTGATGGAGTTTTGACGATTGAAGTCCGGCGGAATCGATTGTCGATGTGTAAACGAAAACATATCGTTGAAACCCAGCATGTTGTCGCCGATCGCTGACAAACCCAGTTGGTTCCTGCCTGTTGACTTAGAACCTTGATTATCAAACGTTGCACTAAAATGGTAAGGAGAGCTAACCGTATTTTGCACCACCACTCGACTCTGACCGGGCTTCTCCCCGGGCTGAATATCAAGCCGGGCATTATTGGAAGCCAGGCGATTTATCTGGTCGATCCCCTGTTCTAAGTCTCTTAGGTTAAGTAACTCTGAATCAGCTGCAGGAAAAACTAGTTTTGGCGCTACACTGTTCGCGCCGCCATCTTGCACATCAACCTGTTCGATAAGGCCTTCTATTACCAGAATTGTAAGATGCCCTTTCGTTAAATCTTGAGGGGCAAGATAAGCACGCGTCGTGACATAACCCCGGTCAATATAGTGCTTCGTGATCTCTCCCAAAATCCGTTCAATATCACTGACGTTCAAACAACGCCCAGTGAACTGCTCATTAATTTTATCGCGAAAACGCTCTGACATATTTGGTGAGTTACTAATCGTAATGACATCTATATTGCGACAAGGTGCGCCTATTTCAGGCACTGAAACGTCTGGAATTAACGCATCGGTATCCATTCCATCAACCCGCTCCGTTTTGCGGCGCAGCTCTTCTCGTTCATTTCGCAGACGCTCTTGTTCCTGTTTCTGGATCAACTCTGCTTGGCGCTGAGCCGCCTCAATATCAGCAGGCGTTGCCGCACTTACCATTTGCGAGAATACAAACAGTGCAAAAACGACAAAGGAATGCAGAGGCGTCAAACGAGAAGACTGTCCCTTAGGCTGCTTAGTGGTGGGTCTTGAGGATAGAAGACTCGTTATTCTCGCTTTCATGGTAATGCCTTGGTGAATACTATTCTTAAGTCTGACTGCCCGACGTCGCGTGCTATTTCTGTCAGAGAACCGTTCTTTTCGTTAATCGCAAATATCCAGATACCTGACCCAGGTGTCATGGCATATAAAAACTGCCCGCTCGGGTCGCAGGTCAATGAAGAAATTTGCGTCCCCGGCGTGACTGCCGAATCAACCGAAGAGCGAGCAGTTGGCGCACCCGTTTCAGCGTTAATACTAAAAACTGAGATACTGCCCGAACCGTAATTGGCCGTGTAAGCAAACTTTCCTGACGGGTGCATTTCGATAAACAAAGGCTTATTCCCCGCAGAATTAACCGTTCGCGTTGATTCATTGCTGACTAGGGTTAGCTGTCCGCTTAAGCCATCGACCGAGAACGCTGACACCGAATTACTTTTTAGATTGGCACTGTAAGCGAACCTGCCGTCAGGCGAAATTGTCACCGAGCTTGGCCCGGCCCCTGAATTAGTTGCGCCTATTTTAGTAAAAATTTCCTGCGCGCCCTCTGACGTTTGGATAGCGTAAGCCGTGATTGAGCTTTGGTTATAACTAGGAACATAAGTAAACGTTCCCGCCGGATGAGTCGCAATAGACCAATTGTTATAAGGTGGATAAACAGAGGATATGAAAGACAACGAGCCTGTTTTTTCATCGACGCTCAACACGGAAATACTTGTTTTGAACTCTCCGGTAAGCGTATTGGTAAGCTGATTCGCAACGTAAACAAAACGTCCTTTCGGCCCCAGCGAAACATAACTCGATTTAGCAGAACTATCCTTTTCAGCGACACTAGCCTTGGCAGCCGATTGACGCATTAAAGTGCCAGTAAGCGGATCAAAAGAAAAAACGACGACAGCATTATTATCAAGATCTGCCGCGTAAAGGTAAGGTTTCGTTGGGTGAAGCGCTATAGAGATTGGAAGGAAGTTTGTCGATTTAATCGCAACACTCGACAACATTCCTGATCGTGAATCTAGCTGGTAAGTCGTGATGCGTTTTTCTTGAACATTGTTCGTAAAGCCAAATACTGGGTTTTCTGTCTGTGTCTGAGGAAGCAAGACGCTATTAACTGATTTAGTTTTTTCACTCGGCGGTCCCCTTTCAGACTTAACACTAAAAGTTGCGCTGTCACTTTTAGCGTCACGACTGTCATTGGGCTTCAATGTCGGCTCGCGCACCATAAGGCTGAGAGCGCCCCCATCTTGGATGCCTGAACTGCGCGCAGCTATTTCATCTGATTGAGTATGTTGTAAATTCTTTTGAGTCTTAGAGGCTTGGTCAACGACTCCTTCAACAACAGCGTTGTCCTGCCCTTGCAAAGATTGCGACGGATTAACTTCGTTAATGTCTTCAGCTTTTAGTTTCTTACTCGATACTGAGTCGTGGTCGCTGCATGAGGAAAGGCTCAGCATGGCGATAATAAAGTACAAACTGGGTCGGCAAGTAGAGAGTCTAAACATCAGAAATTAGCTCTATCGAGGTATGCACCTCGTATTATTATAATAATTAGAAATTTAACACAATGCGGATAAAAACACCGCGAAAAACTGAATAATTTTAAGATCTAAACCGAATAGCGCTAGTTTTTTATCCGGCCAAAAGGCTTATTTTCTGCAGGTTAATCTCATCAATTACACAAATTCTCGTATGAAACCAAAGCCTTGGTTTCAGCAAGATTGACTTCCTAAGGGTTCAATTGACGTCACCAGCAACGACAAATACTAATAGATGGCTTAGCTGCCTAAAATATCAAAGAATGACCACGTTCCAGTTTCATTACTATTTTTCTCTATATACTAATAAGTCGTATGGACACGCTTATAAAAAAGGACTTTTTATGAAGTATATTTCTGCTCTTTTATGCATCACGCTTTTTTCTTCAACGGCTGCAGCGCAAATATTTCAGTGCCTTGAAGACGATACTAGTGTTTTCTCCGACAGCCCTTGCGGCAAGAATTCTAAAGTCATTCAAGTCGACGCACCTAGACGAAATAACATGCAATTATCGACGCCTAACGCTTCTCAGCTTGCTGATGAGATGCATAGCAGCAGAAAAAAGCGAGAGTTAAAAAACAGTATTAGTCGGCAAAGGCACCGTCTAAAGAACCTCAAAAGCAACTATGCCGACCGACGAAACGAACTTCAGAAAGAATTGGATAAAGTAGAATCAGTCAAAAAACTATACAAACGCGGTGGTTCGTCACTGCAACGCAAACAGCTTCGTCACTCGGAAAAACGCATTCGCGAAAAGCTTTCGGATTTAGAGGGACGCTATCGATCCAACGAGGCATCAGCAAAGTCAGCGTTGAAAGAATCGATGCGAAAACAAGAAGAGCTCTAAAGGCCTTATAGAAAGGCTCGTTCAAGAGGTGCCTTAATCGCACTCAGAAGTACTAAAGCAAGCCGACACGTATGCCCGCTTTAAAAGCTTAGACTGTCTCATTCAACAAAGTGTTTGAACATGACCAGAGCATCCACATAGCCCTCAACAGGGTGCTTAAATGCGTTGGGTAAACGGCCGACGGTTTCAAAACCAAGCTTTTCCCATAAGCGCACCGCACCCTCATTACTCGACGCGACAAAATTAAACTGCATTGCTCGATAACCCAATGCTTGCGCGACTTTTTGAGAGTGCTCACACATTGAAGTGGCAAGCCCTTGTCCTCTCGCCGCAGACGAGACCATGTAGCCGCAGTTACAAACATGCTCGCCTGGACCCGCCTGATTTGTTTTCAAGTAGTAAGTCGCACGTATTTCACCGCTCTCCTCGAAGACATAAGTCTTGCGAGGCGAATCTAACCATATTTTTCTTGCTTGATCTTTATCCGTAGTAGTTTCATAAGCGTAAGTATCGCCTGCCGAGACAACCTCATGAAAAATTGGCCAAATAGCATCCCAATCTTTTTGCTTCGCTTCTCTAATAATCATTCAGTAAAGCCTCTTAATAATCATGAACGCTAACAAAAAATGGGCATATGTTAAGAGCATCAGGCCAACCCGTTTACGATAGTGTTTTGTCATCAATTGAAATGCCTCTTGACTCATACATGGACCTTTCCGCAGGTTTTACGAGCAACTACTCAAATTCCCCATGCCTTCCTGAACCGCCTGTGAATGCTTTCGCCCCGTCCAAGGCACCGCCCCCCAAGACTACCTGCATTCCGCGCTTGAATTCGTTTTGTAATGCGCTGTCCTGCGGTTTATCCCACTGCTCGTACGCACTCATGCGGTCGCTCTTCATGCACGCCTGAGGAAACTTGGCGATGTCGTTGGCGAGCGCTTCTGCTGCTTGCCGCGCCTGCCCTTCGGGAACAACGCGATTCGCCAAACCTATTTGCTTCGCTTCTGCGGCATCAACCGCTCGTCCTGTCAGAATTAAGTCCATCGCATGACTCATCCCAATCAATCGTGGCAAACGCACGGTGCCGCCATCGATTAAAGGCACACCGAAACGACGACAAAACACCCCCGCTACGGCGGTCTCTTCCATGACCCGCAGATCACACCAAAGCGCGAGCTCCAAACCTCCGGCAACCGCATAGCCAGAAATCGCAGCGATGACCGGTTTGCTCAGCAACATTCGGCTGGGCCCAAGCGGTCCGTCAGACTGTTGAGCCAAGGCATCGATCTGGGCTTGATCAAGGCTCATACCTGCCTTTAGATCCCAACCCGCGCAGAACGTACCACCGTTGCCACACAATACGGCTACTTTAAAACGATCGTCCGCCTCAAACTCACGAAATGCATCAGCGAGCTGGGTCGCCGTTGCCGAGTCGATGCAGTTACGAACATCAGGTCGATCAATAATAACGGTAAAAATAGCGCCTTTCTTTTCGATCAATATGTTCATCGTTTATCCTGTCGGGTTAGGTCTAGCTCTAGCTTTTTTGGAAGATATGTCCTTGTTGGCTTTCGAAGGACCTTGGCCTAGAGGTGTCTATATTTTTGTCGATTTAAAATAAAACGCTTTCTAATCGAAAGCGGCTTTCAGGAATAAACTAAGCTCTTCGGGCTCAGTGGGCCTGACCAATCGGGCTATTTCTTCGCCAGACTTTAGCAGTATTAAGGTGGGCCACAGCTTCACTTTAAAGGCGCGACCTAAGCGCTTTCCCGCCCCATCGAAAATCTTAATGTGCGAAAAAGAGTGATCAGATAGCACACGTTTCACAGCAGCCTCCGCCGCTTGGCAATGCTCGCACCAAGGTGCGCCAAACTCGACAATTGTGTAGTCATCACGCCCACGAACCTCTTCAATCGTCGGCCCATCTTCGTGGTAAGTTGCGTTAAACCCTGTTGTACATGCTTTCATTGCAGTCTTCCTGATTCTTGTCCAAGTCTTTGGACTAGTCCTTACCCTAGCTCTCTTCTTGTTTGTAGCGTCGAAACCCTCGGGCTTCATAGTTCTTCAAGGCACTTGGATGATCTAACGAGCAGGTATGAAGCCATACCCTCTTTACGCCAGGTATCCCCCACGCCTCTTGAACCGCGCGTGACAGCAAATAGCCGCCAAACCCTTTCCCAATAAATTCAGCAGCCAAACCAAAATACATTATTTCTACGTCGAGACTCTCAACACATTGCCCTTTACTGGCATCACCACGACCGACTATCGACAGTTCGAAGTAGCCAGCAATAGAACCTTTAAAATAGGCAACCCAGGTTCGTAACCCGGGATTCTCAGCATATTTCTGCCACGTCTCATCTGACAAACCCAGCTTGTCCACCCACTGCCATGGTTCACCGACATACTGATATAAAAACTTATTAAATCTAAAGTTATCGATCTCTGCCTCAGCGACCGATAAACCATTCGACGCCGGCACTTCCTTTAACTCTTCGAAACGATTCATCTCAAGATAATACGTAATAACTTTGTCCAACGACTTCTCCAAAATAGGCGTTCAAGCGTATACTAACTGCTCTCGCGCCTTAGTCTGGCAAGACAGTCTGGCGCGATGACGAATAGCATACCGTTTATTGTCGCGGGCTTCCTACTTTTGAGCCTGAGCCAAATAGATCTCAAGCTTGCGCTGTTCGCGTTACACCGCCGACAAACACCGTCCTCAAATGAAAGACCATAACAACCAAGAGAAGAGCACTTTATGTCTAATAAAGAGTTTATTTATCAACGGATATGTAATTACTCTGGTGAAGAGTTTGACCCAAACGAAGATCATAAAGTACTGAAGGTTTTGCGCTCTCGATTCAATATTCACCTGCCACAGAGAGCTTCAGTAAACGATGCCCTTGAGGCTGCAACAAGTGATCATGAAATCGTCGAGCTGATACTTCAATACCGCACAATGACGTAAGCACCCCTTATTGCCCTACGCTCGATATTGACGCTCGTTTGCATGTTAAAAGCTGCGGGCCACAAAGGAGTTAACACCATTTCGCTATCAGCCCCCATCACGATTCACCGCAAAATATTGTTCGGTGACTGCGATCCGGCAGGCATTGTGTATACACCCAGGTTTTCTTATTTTGCACTAGAAGCAACGCACGAAGCATTAACAGCCTTGCTGGGCTCGCCCTCCATATCCACTCTCAACAACATGGGCATTCTTACTCCCGTGAGAGCATTTGATATGGAGTTTCTTGCTCCCGTCACATGGGACGATGAACTTAAGCTCGACGTTAGAGTCTCAAACGTCAGTCAGCAATCCTATACGTTCACGGTGCAAGGTTTTGTCACCCCTAATGTCACCGCTTTCAAGGCTTCTATTACCTACGTGACAGTCGCCGCCGACAGCAAACAGACTATTGCCATACCGGACCATTTAGTGGATGCACTAAACGGCAAAGCATAGTTAGAAAGAACGTATCGTGACAATAAAAAAAGGCCTATGGAGTCTAATTTGAAAAGCATGAATAAGGTGAAAGAAACAGCAGTACGCCCTAGTCGACTCGAAAAAACCAGCTGGGTATTAGTATCTCTAATGGCCCTATTACAGGGTATTTACGCACTCTATGCGTTCATCGACCCCGCCGCTTTCGCTGGAGTAAGAGGCACCGCATTGCTTTTCTCGGGCGATGCAGACTGGGTCAGAATCTATGCATCACGAACCGTATTTGTAGCGCTCATTATCGGCTATCTCTTGTACCAGCGGCATTACAGAATATTGGTATGGGCTGCACTGTTTGGGACGGTCATGCCAATCACCGATGCATACCTCGCATATGAAGCCAACGCCGCTAACAAAGTCGTCTACAAGCACATCGCAACCGTGATATACCTAATACTCACCAGCATTGTACTCAGCAAAGTAAGCAACAATACGCAGGGCGCTCCTCAGCATGATATATAGTGTTGTCTGTTTCGAAGAGGATATATCCACCTAAGGTAAGAATATCAAGTGAACAAAATAAGCCCAAAAAAACTACTTAACAGCAAATGGACAGCGGTAAACCCTAAAAACAAAGAAAAACACTTCCTGGTGACAGCGGTCGACTTCAACGACGAAGGTGAGATCATTCACTGCGAAATAGAAGCCGTTATTTCGAGTCGTGCCGAACCGCTAGACTGGGAAGTACTAAAAGACCCAGAGCAGTGGCGCCAAGGCTGGAAATAAGAACTACGGTTCATCGTTTTCGTGAACTTTAGCAGCGACAACACCTGCACACTAAGCGCTCACTACGCACACTTTTCAGGAAAAAATTTAATGTCATTGCCGGTGTCAAAACAAGCAAACACACTACAACTTATTTACGGCTTGTGCGCGATCGCCGGCCTTGTCTTTACGATGTACTTCAACATCTTGTTTATTATTGAGCATGGCGGTTTTTCTGCCATCACCTTTGTGACCGACAACTACGTTAATAACGCATCGGCATCAATTTCGAATGATATTCTAGTGGTGGTCGCCGCGTTCTTGGTTTGGTCATTTATCGAGGCGAGGCGCTTGTCGATGTCGCACTGGTGGATCTATGTCGTACTGACCTTCGCCGTCGCGATTGCGTTTGCATTTCCTTTATTCTTACTCAATCGCGAACGCCGTTTAGCTAAAATAACCGCCGACAAAGAGTCCTTTTCTCTAAATAAACAAACTGCCCAAGGCTGTAATCAAGGCAATCAAAACGATATTTAACACCAGCCCTACCCGCATCATGTCCTTTTGTGGAACATAACCGGTACCATAAACAATGGCATTCGGAGGCGTCGCGATAGGCAGCATAAAAGCACATGACGCTGCCAGAGCAATAACCGCCGCTACCACCATTGGCGACAGCTCCATCGACACAGCAAGCGACATAAAAATGGGAATCAACAAAGCCGCACTCGCCGTATTGCTTGCCAGCTCAGTTAGGAACACAACAAAGGCTATTGTAAATAGCATAAAGATAATAGTTGGTGCGCCATGAACAATCGCAAGGAAACCTTCAGCAAGCCATAATGACGCGCCTGTCACTGTAAGAATAGCGCTCAGCGTTAGGCCGCCGCCAAATAAGATCAACACTCCCCACTCCGTTGACTCTGAGATTTCTCGCCATGTCACGACTCGCGATCCACCCAACGCAACGACAGCTAAAATCGCAACTAGCGCATCAAAATTTCCGTCGATCGCCAATGCCTCTGAAAGAGGCTGGCTAAACAGCCAGCCAAGCACCGTACAGAAAAAAATCAGCGCGGTTTTCTTGCCGCCTCTCGTAACCGTGAACGCCGCCTTCGAAAGCGCAAGTTTGGCCTCTCTCTGTGGGCGATAAAAAAGATAAAGCACACCTACCATAAGCGGTAGAGACAGCAAAACCATGGGAATTCCAAAACGCATCCACTCCATAAACCCTACCCCAATCGCTGCCCCAGCAATTGCGTTGGGAGGGCTGCCAATCAGCGTTCCCATACCGCCAATACTCCCTGCATAAGCCGTGCCCAGTAAGAAATAGAGATAAGTCGACTTATGCGCTCGGTAGTCGAGACGAGATAACAAACCCAAGACCAGCGGCATCATCATCGCGATAGTGGCTGTATTGCTAATCCACATAGATAAAAACGCAGTCAGTCCGAAGATTAAAAATGAAGACGGTAGTAAGTTCCCGTTTGCTAAAGCAATGAGCTTATTTGCGATTAACTGATCGAGATGATGCTTATGCATTGCCGCCGCCAATGCAAAGCCACCGAGGAAAAGAAAAATTATCGGATTCGCAAAGTTCAGCAAGGCCTCAGCGACATCAAACACACCCAATAAAACAGCTAACACAGGGACGACTAAACTCGTAATGCTCACGTGAAATACTTCCGTTACCCACAGCACGGCAACAAACACAAAAATAGCTAAGCCTTTTGCTAGCAATGGCGAGAGAGGAGATAAGTACAAAATGGAAAAAAAGATCGCTAAGTTAAGCGTCAAGATAAGAGTTTTCAAATATCCACCAATATCAAGAATCTATGAAAGACCCGTTAAAGCTAAGCTCGTATTAGCACGATCACTAAAACAGACGCGCCTAGCAAGCACTATATGCCACTCAAGGTAACTGAGATCGACCCCGCCCATCCGCCATATCAATAGCAACAGGCCCTAGTTACTAATGATAAATTTGACGATAACGCCTCTGCCAGTCGCCAGCGTGTTGTTGATCGCAGGACTCTTCGCTATCTAATCGCAGATGTGTTTTGGCCGACTTTAGGTGAATATTCTCGGCACCTAATTTGTCGCGTACTAAATCCCAAAAATATCTATCTCGCCCTGATTCAAGGGCATGGAGACGTTGCTCATTAGTGCCAAAGACGCAAACGATCAGCAACGAGTTGGGAAAATCAGCGTAATTCACAAAATGTGTTAGCCATTCGAAGCCTCTAAGTCGGCACTCACCTGCTTCTAACTTAGCTGTTTCGCAAGCATCCGTTAGCGCCTTAATGATTGCTTTTTCTAGTTTCTTTTCAGTCTTAGTCATTGCTCGTTTCTTCACACATATCTTATTGGTTTTTTTTGTTTTTCCATCACACGTATAAAAAGTGGCGACGCTAGTAAGTCATTTAGCCACGCTCTTAACGCGGGATAGTCACACTGATCAAACCACGCTTTATCCACTATTGAAAACTGGCGAATAAAGGGAAATATTGCAATGTCTGCCAAGGTCGCCTCAGTGGCTAACAAGTAATCATTTTGACTCAGTAAGTGCTCTAGCTTCGATAGGAACAACTCACACTGCTGCCGATAATACTCGGCGCTATGCTCTGGAAATCGATCGGCATATTTGTAGCGATCCAGCCAGTCTTTAAAGTCGGCGTCGTTCTCATCAATCAACGCCAAGGCAAACGTTTTGTCTGATTCAGAGTAACTCGACAGCCAGGTATTTGGGTCATTAATATTCAACGCCCAGAACATAATATCTAGACTCTCATCAATCACTTGACCCCTTGCCTCATCGGCCGATTGAGAAGGCAAACATAATACGGGAACCGTCCCTTTGCTCGACGCCACAAGCAAAGCGGCAGGTTTATCTTTCAACGACACTTCGTGCAGGTCGACGTCAATGGCCGAGCCGAACACTGCCATTCTGGCGCGAATAGCGTAAGGGCAGCGACGAAAGCTATAAAGTATCGGCAAAGTATTATTAGGTGTGGGTATATTCAAGTGACGCTCGACCGAAGTGAATAGGTTAAATCTGGCGGTAGATTCTACACTTTTTTGCCACTAAACGAATGAGTGTTTCGAACACCAGATTTCTCGATGCCCTAACCTTTATGCCTATTCAGTGACCAAACGGACAGCTATTTATCGACACTTTTGTGAGCCAAGGTATGTGCGTTTTTCTCCCAGTTTTGGCCATCAAAGTTCGTGATATTTACATTGCTTGGTTTGGTATCCAAGCAGTTTACGTTGACATCAATACCATCTGGATTTGAGCGTGGCGTATAGAAGGGTTTACTGCCACACACCTTGCAAAAGGTGTGTTTTGCGATTCCCGATCCAAACGTATAGGTTGAAATGGAGTCCTCACCCGATAACAACTCAAACCGGCTTAGAGGCACAATTAAGTGGATAAACCCCGCCTTTGCGCAAACAGAGCAATTACAATAATCGGCCTCGATAACGTCGGGGGCTTCCACCGAAAACGTAATGGCTCGGCAATGGCAACTTCCTTGATAAAGCATTAAATTCTCCAGACAAAAGTGGGTCGCGAGCTCAGGAAATCTTAACCGGCTCGCCTTGCTCAGTTTAGTCAGTAAAGACTACATCGCCAGCAGTGCAGCGTTTCCGCCTGCCGCCGTTGTATCGATACAAATATGCCTTTCCAAGTGGCATCGACTGGCCATATCTTTCTCGATAATCAGTGGCAATATAGCACCACTGCGCTGCGCTAAGGCCCTGCGAATTGCTCGTTGATCGCCTTCATCACTCCATACCGCCACCGTATCAAAACCGTGGAGCTGCGTTAAATCGCTGCGCGCTAAAACGCCATCTAACGCGGCCGCTCCTCGTGCACCCGGGGCAATTATTAATGACTGACAGCCATTATCTTTCGCAATTTTAGCCTGCAACATGGCGCATTCTAAAGTCGGCCCAAGGCACAGAACAAGCCGCCTTGAAAACGTAGACAAGACGTTACTCTCTCCTGTTGGACCCGGCATTACCTCAGACCCAAGTTTGGTCGGGGAAATGGGGCCCATCTCATTGATTGTTTGTTGCACCACGTCGATCGGTAGCGTATCCGAACGCTCTATTGGCTGATTCACTGCAGTCGCGCGCTGGTCCGCCGCAGAAGCCAAAGCGGGACTTACTGAATTACGCGCCTTGATAAACCGCTTAATGTAGTTAGGTCCGCCCGCTTTTGGCCCGGTGCCCGACAGGCCCTCGCCTCCGAATGGTTGAGAGCCGACAATCGCCCCTATCTGGTTGCGATTTACATACATATTGCCCACATTCAAACGCGAAGTAATACTCTCGACACGGCTATCAATACGGCTATGTAAACCGAAGGTAAGGCCAAAGCCCGACGCATTGATATCGTCGATTATGCGATCAAGCTCTGATGCCTCGTAAATTGCCACATGCAGCACAGGACCGAAAATCTCCTCCGCCATATCTTTGATGCCATTCACTTTTATGACCGCTGGGGCGACGAATGTGCCTGTATCAGGGCAATCGAGTTGCTTCAAGAGCCGACCTTCGTCTCGTGCGCTTTCGATATAAGAGGCAATTTTGTCTTGTGCGGCTAAATCAATAACAGGCCCGATGTCAGAAGAGAACAACCAAGGGTCCGCCACAACTTGTTCATCCATTGCGCCATACAACATCGACATAAAATCTGACGCGGTATCCTTTTGTATATACAGCACCCGTAACGCAGAGCAGCGCTGACCAGCCGATTGAAACGCCGATGCAATAATGTCGCTAACCGCTTGCTCAGGCAGCGCAGTAGAATCAACAATCATTGCATTCAAGCCACCGGTTTCAGCAATCAGTGGTGCACCTATCGGAGCATTCTGAGCCATCGCTTTATTGATGCGCTGGGCCGTCAGGGTCGACCCGGTAAAACAAACGCCATCGATAGCATCACTGGCGCTGAGCGCGGCACCAACAACCGCACCTTCGCCGGGTAGCAACTGTAGCGCACTGACTGGCACCCCCGCCTCGTGCAAAAGCTTAACGGCGAGTACCGCACACAAAGAGCTTGTTTCCGCCGGCTTGGCCAACACAGCGTTGCCAACCGATAGTGCCGCTGCAACCTGCCCAGTAAAAATCGCAAACGGAAAGTTCCATGGCGAGATGCAGCTGAAAATACCGCGTGGTGAAGACGCGTCCAGACTTTCGGCTTGATCCGCATAATAACGAAGAAAATCAACCGCTTCGCGCAATTCAGCCATCGCGTCTGCCGTCACCTTTCCGGCTTCGCGTGTTAACAAGGCGAAGATCTCGCCAAAGTTTTCTTCATACAAGTCAGCCGCATCACGCAAAATATTTGATCGCTGCGCTTGATCGACTCCATCCCACACTCTCGCCTGATCAATCGCTGCCTCGACATCATCTACATTGGCATAAATAAGCGTGCCGACCTGATCTGACTCGCTCGCAGGGTTGGTGATTGTCACTTTCTCCGTGCTACGAACCCGATCAACAACTATCGGCCCTCCCGCCCAATGATGAGACTTAAAAGGAGTTCTCGCTGTGTCGATGTCATCCAAATCAATTGAACTGTGAAGATCCCAACCCCGCGAGTTCTTCCTTTTCGCACCAAAGAGCTCTTGCGCTGTTAGTACTTTCGGTGCTTTCGCGAGGTCAGCTTTGCACGCAACAAACGCATCAACGGCGATATCCGCTGACGGTACCGACATATCGACGATCTGGTTTACAAACGAAGAGTTGGCGCCGTTTTCTAGCAACCGTCTCACCAGATACGCAAGCAAGTCTCGATGCGGCCCAACTGGCGCATAGATTCGACACGCAACGTTTTTACGCTCGCGCACAATGCGATGTAACACCTCACCCATGCCATGTAGGCGCTGAAACTCAAACGCGCTGTCTTTACTCGCGAGTTGCAGAATCGTGGCAACACTATTGGCGTTGTGCGTCGCAAACTGTGGGTAAATCCGGTCGGCCATGCCTAATAGTTTTTCCGCACAGTAAATATACGAACAGTCAGTAGAGGTTTTATGGGTAAATACCGGAAAGTCAGACAGCCCTTCTACCTGCACCCGTTTAATCTCTGTATCCCAATAGGCACCTTTAACTAAACGCACCATCACTTTGCGATCATAACGTTCAGCAACGGCATATAACCAGTCAATGACCCAGTGCGCGCGCTTGCTATACGCCTGAACAACGACACCAAAGCCGTCCCAGTTTGCGAGTCGGGCGTCACTCAATACCGTTTCGATGACATCTAAGGACAGGTCTAAGCGATCCATCTCTTCTGCATCGATGTTAAACCCCATATTGGCGTCTTTCGCCAGCAACGCAAGAGAGAAACAACTCTCTACCAGCTCCGTCATCACACGCTGTTTTTGGCCAAGCTCATATCGAGGATGCAGTGCTGACAGTTTGATTGAAATACCTGGGTTCTGCGCAACAGAGCCATAATTTGAAACGTGAGAAAGCGCTTCGATGGACGCCTTATAAGCCCTATAAAACTTGTCGGCATCAGTCGCCGTTAGTGCCGCTTCGCCCAGCATATCGTATGAAAACGTGTAACCTTTGCGCGCCAACGCGTCTCCGCGTTTAACCGCGCTCTCAATCGTTTCGCCCAATACAAACTGGCTACCCAAAATCTGCATTGCTCTTTTTACCGCGATTCGAATCGCCGGCACACCTAAGCGCTTAACCAGTTTTCGAAAGACATGGCTCAATCCCGACGCGCGCGAACCTTCAAGTACTTTGCCCGTTAACATCAAAGCCCAGGTGGACGTATTCACGAGTGCCGAGCCGGACCGTCCCTGATGGTTCCCCCATAGTGCGCCAGCGATTTTGTCTTCAATCAGCGTATCCAGCGTCTGAGCATCGGGCACTCGCATCAGTGCTTCAGCCAAGCACATTAGTGCAACGCCCTCGTCAGTAGAAAGGCCATATTCGGCAAGAAAAGTATCAAGCAATGCTGGCTTATCGTCGTGACGAATCTCATCGATAAGCGAAACCGCTTTATCCTGAATCGCAAGGCGGTCTGTTAAGGATATATCAGAGCCTTTCTCCAGCATGGCCAAGACCTGCTGCTCGCTACTCAAATGCGCATCACGGATGTGTTTTCTGATAGATTCGATTGTCGACATCATGCTTGTACCTTAGTAAGTCTTACTAAAGACACTTTACACAATCATGAAAGGTTATTTCGTATGTATTTTACTTATAGACAGATCATAAGGACTTATTAAATAAGAACATAAAGCGTAAAAATAACGCATAAGTACATCCCGATAGACGTTATGACTTCGGTGTCATGGCTTCGACACTCTATTTTGATACAAGATGCTCGCAACGATAAGCACCAAGCCCAACAGCGTTGCCTTCTCAATCGTCTCGCCTAAAAAATAGCTGATCAAGATAAGAGACATGAACGGCGACAAAAAGATCAAACTGCTTATTTGTGCCGTACTGTTCGTCAGCTTCATCGCTTTTAGCCAAATGACGAAACAGATACCCATTTCAAAGACGCCAATATAAGCGGCACCTAACACGCCTTCTATCGGCAGCGCTCTAAAGTCTCCCACCCACAGGTAATACAAAACAATAAAGGGCAGGCTAAAGCAGAAATTAACAAACAAACCGACAACGGGGTCGCGACGTTCGCGCGTATTGAATATCCAATAGAGCGCCCAAATCACCGTGCTAAAAATCGCGAGAAACACACCAAACCCACTGGTGAACTCCAACTCGGTTAGCTGGCCTTTTGTCGCGATTACCACCACCCCCAAATAGCCGCCGATTAACGCCACCCCTTGGCGAGCCGTAATCTTTTGTTTAAGAAACGGTACCGACAAAATCGACAGCATAATCGCCCAGGTATAATTGATGGGCTGCGCCTGTTGCGCGGGCAAAAGTTCATAAGCTTTGAATAGAATAAGGTAGTACAAGAAAGGATTCAGGAACCCGAGCATTAGCGATAGCCAATACTCCTCGCGGGTGCAGACAAACGCCTGCTTGAACTTCGACTGTGCAACCAAAATCGCCCCTAAAACGATGGTCGAAAACACCGTAGAGAGTAATAAGAGCTCTATCACTGTCAGGTATCGAAGCGATAATTTGAAAGCGACCGCCACCGTCGACCAAAAACAAACCGCAATAAAGGCCAGCATTAATGCCCGACGCTGATCAGTCATCAGACGTACTTCCTTAAAATAATCATGCGACTCGTCACCGCGTCCAGGTCGCGCTTCATTCGCTTATGAAAGAACCTTGCTTAAGAAAGACTGCGTCGTTTCTTTTTGAGGGTTAGATATGACCTGCTCAGGCCGACCAATTTCATCAATCACGCCTTGATTAAAAAATGCGACCTGATCTGACACTTCTCTAGCAAATGCGATCTCATGGGTCACACAAATCATCGTCATACCGTCCTCACGCAACAGCCGTAAGGTATCGAGAACTTCGCCGACCAATTCGGGGTCAAGGGCTGATGTCACCTCATCAAACAGCATGTAGTCGGGCTTCATCGCTAAGGCGCGTGCAATCGCCAAACGCTGCTGCTGCCCACCAGACATTTTCGTCGGATAGACATCAAACTTATCACCAAGCCCAACATGCTCAAGCTCTTTTCTGGCGATCTCGATGGCTTCTTCTTTGGCTATTTTCTTAACGACCTGAGGACCCAGCGCCACGTTCTCAAGTACCGTCATATGCGGAAAGGAGTTCCATTGCTGAAACACCATCCCCAGCTTTTGACGCAGCTTATCTTTGTTGGTCGCCTTGGCATGTACATCAATATCATCAACGAAAATCTTTCCGCCTTGAATTTTTTCAATCGCATTGATGCAGTAAAGTAATGTGGACTTGCCGCTACCCGACCCACCTATAACGCTTAGCACTTCCCCTTTTTGAACCTCAAGATCAATCCCTTTTAGAACCTCAAGATCACCGAACGACTTACGTACATTTTGGACTTTAATCATGCTGCGTTTTTCCTTTCGACACGTCTGCCGTACAAAGATAAAGGGTAAGAGATGAGGAAGTAGAAAATACCGACACCAATCAATATTTCTAAGGGCTGCTGAGTACGCGAAATAAGCTGCTCAGACGTTCTCAGCAACTCCATAAAACCAATCACCGAGACCAATGCAGAGTCTTTGATTACGCTGAGCGCGACACCTAACCACGCCGGGAAGACCGAACGCAATCCGATGGGAAAGCGCACATAACGAATCGTCTGCCAGTAGGTCATACCAAGCGAACGTGAGGCAACGATCATTGAGTTCTGCACACTCTCAAAGCCACCTCGAAACACTTCGCCCATAAAGGCCATCGTATAAAGCGATAGCACAATGGTTCCCGCCACGAAAGGTGGAAGCGGTGAGCCCATCACGCCCATAAAAGTTGAAAACAAAATCAATTGGATAATCAGTGGCACACTGCGAAGCACATCCAGCACACTACCTAGGCAGAAATTAACCACCTTATTGCTCTCTGCACGCGCAAAGCCAACCATGACGCCTAAGGCCGTCCCAATAAAAATAGAGACGCCTGAAATAAGGATCGTGTTCATTATGCCGGTGAGAATAAACCCGGTGTCGTTCCAAGATAAGGGAGTAAATAAGCCGCCCATTATATTTCCCCCCGGAATAGCCGTTTGGAAATGAGTGCAGCACTCAATAAGACAAACTTGGTGATAATGTAGTAAAGCACCGCGGTCACCATGAAAAACTCTAGCGTTCTGAACGACAGTGACTGGAATCGCTGGGTTTCGCCCGACAACTCATTCATACCCACCAAGATACCCAGCGAGCTCATCAAGATCGCCCAAACAAACTGATTCGTCATCGGGTGATAAATACGACGAAACATCTGCGGCAGAATAATGTATCGATAGGTTTGAAAGTTTGTCATCCCAAGGGATTTTGACGCGTTGTATTGTGCGTCCGGAATCGATTGAAAGCCACCTCGAAATGTTTCGGCTAAATAGCCCGCATTGATAAACACGAGTGCGCACAACACTGCCATGTAAGGGCTCAGGTGAATGCCGAATGCACCCAAACCAAAGTACGCCATATAGATCTGAAATAACGCCGGTGTGTTACGCGCTATCTCGATCCAGGTAGAGGCCATGTAATTGAACGGCGGCTTGTTGTTCATCTTCGCAATGGCGAGAAAAACAGCTATGACAATACCCAACACCATCGACAACACCGATACATGCAAGGTGACGAACGCCCCCTGCAATAGCTCAGGCATTTTTTGGAAAACGACATTCCAGTGAAATTCGTAATTCATCCCTATCCTTCTCGCATTGGTGGCACGCTTGCCCAGGAATAAAACCTAAAGGACGATAGCGTAAGAGAAATCATTAACAGGAAAGACTAGCGGGCAACAAGAATGCGTTGCCCGCTAGTTTGCGTCATTACTTGTTATCGCGTAACGACTGAATCAGATCTGCGGGTGCGTCTGAACCGAAGTGTGTATTGTAGTGTGTGTTCATGTTGCCATCACGAATTTGGCGAACAAGGAAAAGGTTCAAGTAACTAATCCATGCGCCTTCACTACGGTTAGCAATTAAGCCAACCACGTCATCGTAATTCGGAACATAAGGGCCAGCAACATAGTCTTTAAACTCATTCGTTTGAAGCTTCGTGGCAATGTTTGTGTTGGTTGAAATAATCGCATCAACCTTGCCTTGATAAAGGCCTAGGTAAGCATCATTTTCAGATTTGAACGATGTATAGTTAGATTTCCCCCAACCCATTTTCTCCGCATACGCCAAATATTCTGTCTCATAAGTGGTGCCCAGCGCCGCGCCAACTTTCAGGTTTTTCAAATCATCGAAAGAGCTAAGAGACGTGCCTTCTTTTGAAATCGTTTGGAATTTAAATACGAAGTATGGATAGGTGAAGCCAACAGACTTAGCCCGTTCAAGCGTGTCTGATGTCGAACCGATAACCACATCTGTTTTACCCGCAACAAGAGACGGGATACGGTCTCCCCACGTCAGGTTCAGAACATTTGATTCAACACCTAGCGCCTTCGCAAGGTCATTACAGTAATCCACATCAAAACCAGCGGGCTTATTATCTTTGTCAAAATATCCCATAGGAGGGAAATCAAGCACCACACCGCAATTTAAGGTTCCGCGTTTAATTACCTCATCAAGTTGATCTGCTTGCGCCGAAACACTGGCCATAACCGCAACCGCGCCTGCCAAAATGCCTGCTAGTTTGAATAGCTTCATAGTTATCTTCCTTTTTCTTGTTTGATTTATTTTCTGAAAACGACATATCGATTGTGAAGTTTAGACTTACGCGCTTCAAGTTGACATACAATTTCAGCACGTCTCATACTAAGCCAATAATCTTAGTCTTTTGACCTAAAAATAAAACATTGGTAGTTCATATGGTACAAAATAAGAAGAACAGCAGTTCACAAGACGCATACACCCTAGACTCCTACGATAACGCTATCTTACAAATTCTATCTTCCGACGGCAGAATCAGCATCAGCGAACTTGCTCGCAAAATTAACCTATCAAAAACCCCCACTCAAGTGCGCGTAAAACGCCTAGAGACAGAAGGCTTTATTGTTGGGTACAGAGCAATGATGGACCCCATCCGTCTGAATATGGACCACATTGCGTTCATTGAAGTGACACTCGCTGACACTCGCGAATCTGCGTTATCCGCGTTTAATAAGGCCGTCACCAAAATCGGAGATATAGAGCAATGCCATATGATTGCCGGCAGCTTCGACTATTTGTTAAAGGTGCGAACGCACAGCATGCCTGATTACAGAAAAGTACTTGCCGAAAAGATATCTACCCTACCCCATGTGGCAAATACCAAAACGTTTGTTGCGATGGAGTCTGTTAAAGAGAGCGTGTTCAATTACAAGAAAGGCAAAGAATAGGCTTAGTTGCAAAGCAGAAGACAAAAAAGACCAAATCGTTTTTTGAGGTTTTAGACGACTTGACTCGCTACCCCGCCTCTTAGCCCGAGTTCTGAGCTGATTCACGACCGATGCGTTTTGCCAGTGGCGAGGCACTGATACCATGAAGCAGAACCGACAATGCCACGGTTAAAGAAACACAGGCTAAAAGCTCTTCTTCGTTTGGAAAATCAAACTCGTCCATCATGATAAGCGTGAATAATATCGACGCCAGACCACGCGGGCCGAACCACCCGACAAACAGCTTTTCTTTCAGCACAAGGTCAGTTCCGATCAAAGAAAGCCAGATGGGTAACATCCGCACGAATGAAAGAAATCCAATCGCCACCAGAACCGTTGTTAGTGTTATATGGGCTAATCCATTAGGCAACATCAGTGCGCCGAAAACCAGAAATGCCACCATCGTCAACAGCTGGCCCGCGCCTTCCATAAACTCGCTAATAAAATGAATATCGTGACGGTAGGCGTTACCAAAAACAGCACCCGCCACGAATGCCGCGATGAATCCATTTCCACCGATAAGCTCAGCGATAACAAAGCTTAAGAAGGCGGTCGCCAGAAACACGACCCCCTGTGCGCTTTCAATAACCCAATCGCGCTGCTGAGCAAAATCAAGTGCGCGCGCCGCCCCCCAACCTACCAGTGCGCCGGCAATGGGCCCCAATATAATTTGAGTAAGCGCCATCACGGCTAATCCGTCCGTTCCCTGCAGATTGGTTGACGCCAGGATTGCACCGAGCAAAACGAATGGAAGAACCAGACCATCATTAAGTCCGCTTTCAACATTGATAGACTGACTTAGCCGCTCAGGAACATCTGGGCTCGACACCACAGTCTGGCCCAATGCGGCGTCCGTTGGCGTCAACACCGCCGCTGTCAGCAAAGCCAAGGCCAGCCCGCTTTGCGGTGAAACGAGAAAAACAAACAGTGTGCCCAAGGCAATACTCAAGGGCATACCAATGACCAACATTCTCAATGGTATGGTGAACGAGTGTTTTAGGCGTGCAAAGCGGATGTGACTCGCATCGGAAAACAATACGAGGATCAAGGTCATCTCAGCCAAGAGCCGCGCCGACCCACGTAACTCTTCCGCTGTCCCGAGCGCTTCGGTCGCCGGTGCGCAAAGAAAGCCAAGCGCCACAAAAAAGATAGGCAGTGTTAGCACAGTGCGCGCAATGAGCTTTGTCATGAGCGAATAGGCAATGACGCATGTCAAAATACCCAAGAGGATCAACTCTGGATTTGGGCTTATCTGTTCCATCATCACATTATTTCCGAAGGCGTGGCGCCCTTTGCGAGATTGAGGTGGGTCACTTTTTTATTGTTAAGTAACATATCTTGGCTAAGGCTAAAACGAGGTCTGCTTGCGTTATTTGGTTAACGCTTGGTTATACTCAATTCTCGGGTAACTTAAGTAACCGTTCACTGCGCCATACTCTAATAATATTTATTGATTCACTCTCACGAAAATAGACGATACGAAACGGAGAATGAATAAGTTCACGAATAGAGTCATCGCTAAACTCAGGGACGGCCCTACCGACATCTGGATGTGCCGTAAGCGTATCTATGTGTTCAACAATTGCCTCTACGAAGTTTTGGCCTATTTGCGGTACACCCTGCTCCCGGTAATACTCTTTGATGTTTTTAAGGTCATCGATCGCTGACTTAGAAAAAGAGATGTTCACGAACTATAGACCCAGTTGTTTTTTTACATCACTGATATCGGTAACTTCACCTTCCTTTATCTCCATTAACCCTTGAGCAACAGCCTTAACGAATTCAAGTTCTTCTTTGGTGCTTTCGTAATCATCAAGCCCTTGGACAACGGCAACTCCACGCCCTCGGCTAGTTACTAGAACCGGTCTATGCGTGTCCTTTGCATGGTTTACAACCTTACCCGGATTAACCTTTAGATCAGACAGCGGAATAACATCTTCGGAGAATTTTGTTTGCATGATAAAAGACCTCTAATAAAGAGCTATATATAGCACCTATTAACAGGTCTCGTCAAAGAGTATGACGCCGCGTTAACAGGCGTAGTAATTGTGGCGGCTGTTTTGCGTGTTTTTGCAAAATAGGTGACAGCATTACGGAGTCCTTGTTGAACGCTTGGTTATGTTTATTTATTGTGATAGTGTGTATTTAACTAATATTCCATACACACAGGTGTTTTATGAGAACAAACATTGTAATTGATGATGAGCTAATGGCGAACGCTTTAAAGGTAAGCGGCTTACATACAAAAAAAGATGCTGTTGAAGAAGGCTTAAAGCTGCTAATTAGGCTAAATGAACAACAAGCTGTACGTAGTTTAAGGGGAAAAATACACTGGGAAGGCGATTTAAACGAAATGCGAGGCGATAAGTGATTATTGCTGATACAAGTGTTTGGATTGACTATTTTAACGGTGTAGTGAGCCCGTTTACCGATGAATTAGATAAGCAACTAATGAAGGGAAATGTTGCTTTAGGCGACTTAATTTTGCTTGAGATATTACAGGGAATAAAGAGCGACAAAGAATACAATAAAACAAAATCAGTACTTGGGAAACTAGACCAATATGAAATGCTTGGTCATAGTATGGTATTGCAATGTGCGGATTATTATCGATTGCTGAGAAAGCGAGGCATTACGATAAGGAAAACAGCCGATGTGATTATTGCGACTTTTTGTTTAGCTAATAAATTGCCGCTTCTTTTTACCGATAAAGATTTCAAACCATTTGTAGAACACTGCGGATTAATTTCAGCTATTTCAAAAACATAACGCCCACAGCAACGGGCTAACTTGAAGCGCAGCGTCAAATTAGTCCGATTGCCTGCGTTTGTTATGCTATGACATTTCATAAGACATGACTCAGCTACAGTTTACGGAGGACTATCAACATTTTACCTTTTTTCTATCTATCGCACGTTTACGGCTTATAGCTTTTTCAATTTCCTCTACGTTAATGGGATTATTACCTTCTAGATGCAGAGCGATATGGTCAAACTGATCATTTCCCCAAAATAGTTGTTCATCGATTATCATAGTTGGAATACCAAATACACCGAGTTGAATAGCTTTATCAGTGTTGTGTTTTAGCTGTTCTTTTATACTAGGTTTGTTTATTTCCCGTGCTAAAGACTCCCCGTCAATACCTGCGGACTCTAAAACTGAAACAAGAGTCCGTATATTTCCAATGTCTCTGCCTTCAGCCCAGCCTGCCTCAAAGATTGCAGTCACTACTTTTTCTTGATTCTGACCACTAACCTCACTTAATGACAATCGTAATGCTGACAAAGAATTGAAAGGGTGAAATTGGGGGCCCTTGAACTTAAAGTTATGCTGTTGCGCATAGCGAGCACAATATTTTATTAGCCATTCTCTTTTAGGTGGGATTTCTGCAGGTCCTAATTGCCCCCAGTGGTCTAATAATTTACCAAACACAACAGGATGAATCTTTAACTCTAAATCTCGATTCTCACAGAAGCTGCTAGCTTTTCGC
>CAJWBE010000009.1 GCA_913020045.1 uncultured Oleiphilus sp. | reverse complement strand
AAGATAACGGTTCTACGCTTGGTATTAAGCATGAACACATGATTTCTGACGGTTTGACTGGTTTTTTGAAGGCTGAATTTCATTTTGATGCAGATGAGAATACTGATGATCCAAACGGTGAAAACGGCGAGTCGCTAGGTGAAGACTTAGACGAAGCGTACATCGGTGTGAAGGGTGACTTTGGTTCGATTCAAGCCGGTACTGATGACACTGTCTACGAGTGGGTAGACATTATGGATATGTATGAGTTCACAGGTCTAGAAGGTGATCTAGCGACTCAGAAAGAAGGCGACAACATTCAATACTACTCGCCTGACATGTCTGGTTTAACTGTTGGTGTAACCGTTCCTGTTGACAGCGATACTGAGTTCGGTGGAGCGATTGCGGGCAAATACGCTATGGACAACATCGAAGTTGTGTTGGCGTACGGTCTTGGTCGTGAAGAGCAGGGTGCTGAAGCGGGTGATGCATTTGGTCTAGGTGTAACAGTAGGTCTAGATGATCTAACGCTAATGGCTGCATATGAGTCTGTAGGTGAGTCTTCAACTGGTACGACTGATAACGACGACGGTTCTGACTACATGGCGTTGATGGCTCAGTACTCAATGGGCGCGAACAACTTCGCACTTGGTTACTCAGTAGACAGCTATGATGCAGACGGTGCAGAGGATACTTCTAGCATCTATGTGCAAGCACTACATAACATGTCAGATAACATGTATGTATATCTTGAGTACTTGACTACTACCGATGCTGGTGGCGCTGATAGTTTAGATGTGGATATCTTGGCTCTTGGTGCAACTTACGCATTCTAAGATTGCTTAAGTTACCTAGCTAGTTAAAAAACCGGTGCTTGCACCGGTTTTTTTATGCCTGAGATTTAAGAGCAAACTATGGCGATAGAAATCGAAATGAAGCTTGCCGTCAAAGACGACGTCACTGGCGAGGCTGTTGAGTCAGTATTGTCGGATTTGTTAGGTGGTGAGACTTGGCAAGAAACGCCGCTCCGCAATGTTTACTTTGATACGAGCGATCTTGTTCTTAATAAGGCTCGTATTGCATTGCGTATACGTCATAAAGGCGGACGCTACATTCAAACCCTAAAAACCAAAGGTGAGTCTATCAATGGTTTGCATCGACGAGGTGAATGGGAGTGGGATGTACCAAGTGGTGCCCTTGATCGAGAGTTATTGAGCTCCTGTGATGCTTGGCCGGATAGTGTCGATGTGGAGGCGCTAAAACCTGTATTTGAAACTAATTTCGTTCGTTTGGTGTCCAAACTAGATTGGCATCAAAGTGAAATAGAGCTGGCCTATGATGTGGGTAAGGTAGTCGCTGGTGATATGCAAGTCCCTATCCGAGAGATTGAACTAGAGCTCGTGTCAGGCCCGGAATCTGGTTTATTGACTTTGGCGCAATGGTTGCAAGAAAAACTTGAGTTAAAGGCGGATGACGTGAGTAAAGCTGAGCGAGGCTACCGGTTATTCTTAAAAGGTATAGATAAACAGAGTTGAGGATGTATGGGTCGTTTAATGCAGTTGTCTCATTTGTTTCAGTTACTTGTGCTCACTTTTGGTGCGCAGGTGGTCCTTGCCCAATCTCCAACAAAGCCTTCGGTGCAAAGTGCGGAGGCGGGCTCGATCTCAGTGGAGGGCTTAGGCGCAGGGCCACACAAAAAGTTAGGGGTAGAAAAGGACAAAGAGCTAGAGGCTCTAAATCAGCTATATCATAATTTCTTGAGCGAGCATGTTGCACCAGGCATTAAGAATGGCTTGCCTGCGAATATGGTAGATTACGCCGAAGCCAAAAAAGATGAGCGGCTGGGGCGCCTGCTTACTTTACTAGATGACTATCCTAAAGAGCGATTGGACACAAAAAGTAGAACCATAGCCTTCTACCTAAATGCCTATAATATTTTGGCGATCAATAAGGTCGCGACACATTGGCCCTTATCTAAACTCAAGTCCCTAGGTAATTCGTTTCAGCCGGTGTGGGCTCACCCCGCGGGTGATGTCTGTGGCGAGGCTGTTACGCTTCGCTCTTTAGAACATGAGGTCTTGCGAAAACAGGGCGACCCGCGTATTCACTTTGCCTTAAACTGCGCGTCGATGAGCTGCCCTGACCTGCGCTTGGAACCGTATACTTATGACAAAATTGAAGCGCAGCTTCAGAATCAAACAGAGATTTTCTTCACCCAAAATAAAGGCGTCGTCGTTGACGGCAATCGTTTACGCCTTTCGAAATTGTTCGATTGGTTTTCCGGTGACTTTAGCGGCCATGGTGGGGTTTTAGCGTTTGTTAACCTCTACCTTCCTGCTCAAAGTGGAAGTTGGGAAATTGAGAGTTATCTAACTTACGACTGGACGGTAAATGATGAATTGTCTGGTTCAGAGTTAAGGAAGATCAAGCGAAACGGTGGGAATACTTGGTTTAATTAATGTTCTCGCAATAGATTGTATGGGTTACTACAATTGCCTGCTTCAACCATTAATACGAGTCTTGTATGTCAATGCCCGCCACTCCTTCTTTGCCAGAGTTATTGGCTCCACATCTGCATCCGTTTTCTGATGATTATACGCTTCGTTTAAAGCCTATTTGGGCTGCAATTTCTGAGCGTGTCGGTGAGCAATCGTTTGCGTGGCCAGAGCCTTACTTAGCATTGATTGTGTCCGCCTTTACCCGTAGTGCTTTTGTTGCAGAGTCTTGCTCGCGATTTCCAGATTGGTTGCAAGAGTGGTCTGCGGACGATTCGAGCTTATATCTAAAGCGTGACGAGCAGACTTACACAGCCTTGCTTCAAGGTATGTTGGATAAAGTTGAGGACGACGCTAGCTTACTTAAGTGTTTGCGAGAGTTTCGCCGCAAGGAAATGACTCGAATTATCTGGCGAGACACGTGCGGCTTGTCCTGTCTTAGCAATACCATTACGGAGGTTAGCGCGTTGGCGGATGTCTGCATCGCGCTAACACAAGCTGTTTTGTATAAGCAGTTAACGCTTCGTTATGGTGTGCCGCGTTCGTCAGCTACTAAGGGCGCTCGCCAACAAGAAATGCTGGTCTTGGCGATGGGGAAGCTAGGCGCAAAAGAGCTGAATGTGTCGTCGGATATCGATTTGATTTTTGCTTACCCTGAAAGTGGTGAGACCGACCACCCTGACAAACCAATCGATAATCAGCAGTTCTTTATCAAACTAGGTCAACGGCTTATCAACACGCTCGACCAAGTGACGGCTGACGGCTTTGTTTTTCGTGTGGATATGCGTCTTCGGCCGTACGGTTCTGCGGGAACATTGGCGCTAAACTTTTCTGCACTAGAAGATTACTACCAAAATCAGGGGCGCGAGTGGGAGCGTTTCGCGATGGTGAAGGCGCGGGCGATTACCGGCACGAAGCAAGACAAAGCCGCTTTACAAGAGGTCGTCTTACCTTTTGTTTATCGTCGTTACACTGACTTTTCTTCGATTCAAGCCTTGCGCGATATGAAACGTTTGATTCTTTCGGAAGTTCATCGAAAAGGGGGAGAGCAGAATATAAAACTTGGCACGGGAGGGATTCGGGAAATTGAATTCATTGTTCAGGCCTGTCAGTTGATTCACGGCGGGCGTGACCCAGAGTTGCAGCAACCAGGATTGTTGCCGGTGTTAGCGTTGTTGGCAGAGAAAGAGTATTTGCCAGCGCTATGGGTAACTCAGCTGTTAGAAGCCAACGAATTTTTACGCAATACCGAGCATGCGATACAAGGCTTGGAAGACAGGCAGACTCAGTTGATTCCGGGCGATGAATGCGATCGTCAGCGTGTTGCTTGGTCTCTTGGCTTTGTGGATTGGGAGGAAGCGCTTGAGACACTTGATGTTCATCGTGAGCAGGTAAGTGCACTATTCTCATCATTTTTAGAGGAGGCGCCGGAGAGTAGTCTCGAAGCGCTAGCGGACAACAGTAGGTGGCTTCATTTATGGCAAAGCGATGCAGGGCAAGAAGAGTGGCTTTCCGCGCTTTTTGAGGCAGGTTTCACCGAGCCGCTGTTGTGTTGGCAAGCGTTAGATGAGCTTCGCGCGAGCCGGCTTTTTAAAACGATGTCGAATGATGCGTCTAAGCGTTTAGATCACTTCTTGCCAATGCTGCTGCTAACAGCAGCGGAGCAGTCGAAACCAAGCTTGGTATTTGTTCGAGTGATGGGGTTGGTCAATGCGGTTCTTGGGCGAACTATCTATTTGGTGCTGCTGTATGAAAACCCTCAAGCGCTAGCATTGCTTTGTTCGCTTTGTGAAAACAGCCCTTGGGTCGCGGAGCATTTGGCGAAAAGCCCGGTCATTCTTGATGAGCTTTTGGATGCAACATCCTTGTATAAGCCGCCGGAAAAGGCCGAGCTTGAGGATGAGCTTAGGCAGTGTTTATTAAGGATCCCTCAAGAGGATCTTGAAGCTCAGATGGATGCTCTGCGGCACTTCAAGCAGTCCCACATGCTTCGTGTTGCTGCCGCAGAGCTGACTGGCCGTTTGCCAGTGATGAAAGTAAGTGATTACTTATCTTGGTTGGCCGAAGTATTAGTTGCTGAATCAGTTTCGATTGCCTGGTTAAACATGGTCGACAAGTATGGTTTGCCAGGCTGCGTAGAGGCGACAAGTTCAGGAATCGGCTTCTCAGTCATTGGTTATGGAAAACTGGGCGGAATCGAACTCAATTATCACTCTGATTTAGATATGGTTTTTCTGTATGAGTGTGATGAGCAAGGGATGACCCAGGGCGAGCGGTCGATCAATAACCAAGTTTTCTACACACGTCTGGGCCAGCGTGTGATTCACCTGCTATCGACCCATACGACTCAGGGCGACCTTTATGAAGTTGATATGCGCTTAAGGCCTTCGGGGAACTCTGGGATGCTGGTGTCGTCATTAGCGGCTTTTGAGAAGTACCAGTTTAAGGACGCATGGACATGGGAGCATCAGGCCTTGGTGCGTGCAAGGTTTATTGCTGGTGATACGCAGGTAGCAGAAAAGTTTGAATTGATTCGCTCTGCTGTACTGGGGCAGTCTCGTGATAGCGTGTCTTTGTTGGATGAGGTGCGGCAGATGCGTCTTAAAATGAAAGAGACCTCGCGAGAGAATTTTTCATCTGAGGCTCATGCGCGCGATGATATTAAGTTAGGGGATGGCGGCTTAGTGGATATCGAGTTTATTACCCAGTTCGGGGTGTTGAACCATGCAGGAAGGCAGTCTGGTTTATTAGCCTGGTCGGATAATGTTCGTTTGCTCGAGTCGCTTAATAGCTTGAAGTGTTTTGGTGAGTACAACTTGCTGCCATTGATTGATGCGTATCGGAACCTGCGATCGGCGTTGCATCGAAAGAACTTGGCAGACAATGATTATCAGGTGTCATTGTTAGACTTTCCAGAGGAGCGAGAAGCGGTGAAAAGCGCTTGGTGCGAAATTTTTGATGTCTGCGCTACAGATGCTCCGTCGACTCGCTAATTAGCCGGCAAGGCGGATAGTCGACTGCGAGCATTAGTGCTAGAATTGCCCGCAATTTTGTTGTGCTGGGGTGTAATGCCCGGACGTTTGTTTTGAGGAGAAGACGCGATGTCGATGGCTGATAGAGATGGCCTGATCTGGTTAGATGGTGAAATGGTGCCTTGGCGAGATGCGAAGGTACATGTTCTAACGCATACCTTGCATTATGGCATGGGTGTTTTTGAAGGTGTTCGAGCGTACGAATGTGAAAGTGGTACGGCGATATTTAAAATGCGTGAGCATACCGATCGCTTGTTTCGTTCTGCGCACATTATGCGAATGGATATGCCTTTCGACAAAGAAACGATTAACGCGGCGCAACAAGCTGTGGTGAAGGAAAACAACCTGCACGAAGCGTATCTTAGGCCCATGGCATTTTATGGTTCGGAAGGCATGGGTCTTCGGGCGGACAATCTAAAGACGCACGTGATGGTGGCGGCTTGGGAATGGCCTTCATATATGTCACCTGAAGCGAAAGAGGTAGGCATCAAAGTTCGAACGTCTTCTTACACGCGTCACCATGTGAATATTAGTATGTGTAAAGCGAAGGCAAACGGGCATTACATCAACTCAATGTTAGCCTTGAATGAAGCCTTAGAGTCTGGCTGTGAGGAGGCATTGTTACTTGATAATGAAGGCTATGTTGCCGAAGGCAGTGGCGAAAATATATTCATTATTCGTGATGGGAAAATGTACACGCCCGAGTTAACGTCCTGCTTGGATGGTATTACGCGCAAGACTATCTTTTCGTTTGCTGAAGAGTTAGGTGTTGAGATTGAAGAAAAGCGTATTACACGAGACGAAGTCTACGTGGCTGACGAGGCTTTCTTCACGGGTACGGCAGCTGAAGTGCTTCCAATTCGTGAGCTTGACGGTCGAGCGATTGGCACCGGTAAGCGCGGCGAATTAACAGAAAAATTCCAGACCATGTATTTTGATGCCGTAAAAGGGCGTCGAGCACAAAATCAAGATTGGCTAAGTTTCGTATAGCGATGTTAGCTGTGTGAGTGAACGGGAAAGTCGCGTTCACTCACTTTATCCCCAGACTTCTTTTCTTATTAAATGGACAGCGTAGTGAATATATTGATTGTCGGCCCCTCTTGGGTAGGGGATATGGTCATGGCGCAAAGTTTGTTCATGGCACTCAAATCACAGCATCCTAATGCAAATATAGATGTACTGGCGCCTGCTTGGAGCCGGCCTATTATCGAGGCGATGCCTGAGGTACGCGCAGCGATTGATATGCCTGTTGGCCACGGCGCGCTGCAGCTTGGCGTTCGACGAGCGGTGGCAGATTCGTTAAAACCTGCCGCCTATGACCAAGCTATTATTCTTCCCAATTCATTGAAGTCAGCCCTAATACCTTGGTTAGCGGGTATCCCTAAGCGCACGGGCTGGAAGGGCGAGTTTCGTTATGGATTGCTGAATGATTTAAGGCCTTTGGATAAAAGTGTTTATTCTTTGATGGTGCAGAAATACGTTGCGCTGGCGTATCCCAAGGGAACCTTGCCCAAAGATTTTGTTTGCCCGAATCCAAAGCTTGAGTGTTCTCCTGAACATCTCTCGGCAGCGTTATCGGGTTTTCATCTAAGCCTTGAACGACCAGTGCTGGCACTGTGTCCCGGTGCAGAGTTTGGTCGAGCAAAGAAGTGGCCGGAGCGACATTATGCTGAGGTTGCTTCGCGACACATCAAGTCAGGTGGTCAAGTATGGTTGTTTGGCTCCAAAAATGATCATGATGCGTGCACAAAAATAGCGGCTGAGCTTCCTGCTGATCGCGTGGCAGTTTTGGCTGGTGAGACATCCTTGCAACAAGCGGTCGCCTTATTGTCGCAAGTGCAAAAAGTAGTTTCTAATGACTCTGGTTTGATGCATGTTGCGTCGGCTTTGGGGCGGCCTTTGGTTGCTTTGTTTGGTTCCACCTCGCCAGATTACACACCGCCGCTCGGCGACCAAAGTGAGATCATTAAAGCCGATATTGACTGCAGTCCTTGCTTCAAACGTGACTGCCCGTTCGGGCACTATAAGTGCCTAGAAGATATGTCTCCTGACCGGGTATGGAGCAAATTGGAAATTCTATAGGGATTTGGACGATCTGGTATAAATAGCCTTGTCATGCGCGACAGTGAGCTTGTCGCGCTTTTGACTAGTATTGCTTAACTATTCAGTTCGGGAAAAAGTATCTGCTCAATGCCATCACAAATGATGTGACCTAACATAATATGCGCTTCTTGGATGGTCGCGGTTTCGGGTGCTTGCACTGCTAGACAAACGTCCGCAAGTTCTTTTAGTTTTCCTTTAGCGCCGCTCATTCCTACAATTTTTAAGCCTTTCTTTGCCGCGACATCACAGGCTTTTATAATATTGGCTGAGTTGCCGGAAGTGGAGATGGCGACCAGCACATCACCCTCTTGGCCGAGTCCTGAAACTTGTCGTGAAAACACGTCGTCGTAGCCATAGTCGTTGCCGATTGCTGTCAACGCTGAGGTGTCAGTTGTTAATGCTATTGCGGCTAGAGACGCTCTGTCGAACTTATAGCGGCCCACTAATTCTGCAGAAAGGTGCTGCGCATCTGATGCGCTGCCGCCATTACCCGCAAATAAAATCTTCTTCCCTTGGCGAAGCGCGTCGGCACACAGTGTCGCGGATTGTTCGACTAATGCGAGAAACTCAGCATCGTTTAGGATAGCCGTTTTCGCGTCGATACTGCGTTGTATATGGCTGTTCATTCTATCTTTCATGTAAGCGTTCTCTGTCTAAAGAAGGGCTGCGATTGCAGCAAGATCATTCGCCAAATAGTACGGTTTTTTGCCTCGTTTCGCTAGCCGGGGAACGTACTTTGCTGTGCTATGCTCCTTGAACAAAACCGCCTCTTTAAGGCCGGCTATCCGAGCGCACTGCATATCTGAAAGACTGTCCCCGACCATGATGGATCTCGAAAGGTCTAGTTTAAAGTCTTTTTGCGCTTTGAATAACATGCCAGGCTTGGGCTTTCGGCACGTACAGAAACCACCAAAGCCACCGCTTTCTTTTGGGTGATGGGGGCAATGGTAGGTGTGCTGAATGATAATCCCTCTCAGCCAGAATTGATGCTCGATCCAGCGGCTAAATACATGAAACTGCTCGCGGGGGTAGTAGTTTCTCGCGATTCCAGACTGGTTTGTTACGATGATAATGAGGTAATTTTTGCGGCTAGCTTCTCGGCAGAGTTCAAAAATACCCGGAATAAACTGGCAGTCTTCTGTCCGATGGACATAGCCATGGTTTATGTTGATGACGCCGTCGCGATCAAGTAGTAATGCTCGTTGTGTCGTCATAATTGTTTCTGGTCGGTAAAAATAGTTTCATTGAAAAGGTTCGAGAGTTTTTTGGCGACGTGCGCATGCCCTGTTTCGGATAAGTGTGTTGGGTCGCTGTAGTGCTCGCTCATTGTTTCGCAAAAATCATCATAAATCGGCAGCAGCCAGACATGTTCATGCTGAGCGGCGAGTTCTTTTAGCGCGGCATTATACCGTCTTATTTCAGCATTACGGCTAATGTCCTTATTGGGCACGGTTTCAATCAGTACTAAAGGCTTGGGCGCGCAGTGTTCAATGAAGCTTAAGATCCTGTTTCGATATTCGCTGACAGGGACGACATTATCTTCTCCTATGAGCGCATTAAGCCCCAGACTCTTGCACCACTTCTTGAATTTTTTAACTAGCTTTCGTGCGAATTTTCGGCGACGGGAGTCCGGATAATAAAGGATATAGGGAGAGAATTTAAACGTCTTCCAGCTATCGACCAGCCCATACTGAAGGCAGACAGCGTCAGTATTTTTGGTGAATCGCGACGCAAGATACTCACTTCCTTCGCGCACCGTCGTCATTGTGTGGCCGCAGTTGATCGCAAGCGCACGCAACTCGTTTGCAAATTGTTCTGGGTAGGCCTTTCCTTCGATGTCGGGTGTTCCGAGCGTATTGCAGTCGCCGAGAAAAAGAACGCTCTTTTGCTTGCGGTTCGATGTGGAAGTTAAGGGAGGTGACATTTGGTCTGTAGGTTCGCGTTGTTTGGGGTTAGGTCAGCGTTATCTTAACCGGATAGCAAGGCATGGTATTGTTTCATGAGTAAATCAACAAGTGATTCTGGCGTGCAATGCTCGCGCGCATATCGAAAAGCTGGCTCGGATTCGGACCTTAGCTGCGCGAGTTTAGTTAGCTTACTTTGTAGGCTTTGTTCCAAATGTTCGCTGTCCGAAGAGTTAATAATGCAGCTCTCTGGCAGCACGTCGCTGCCCGATACCTTGCTCGATAGCACAAGTACACCTTGTTGAAGTGCTTCTATCATACTTAGGCTAAAGCCTTCGCTTGAAGAACAGATGACTAGTGCGTCTGCGCCAGTCATCTTGCTTTGCATATGCTCAGCATAACCCGCTAGACGAATACGCTTTGTTTGCAATTCAGCAAGTTTGAGTCGTTCAGGTCCGTCGCCAAAGATTAATAAGTTGACGTCAAGTTGCTGACAGGCCTGCATCAACAAATGGTACTGTTTAACGGGCGCTAAGCGACCTGAGGCAATGAACAGCGGCTTTTTGATATCTAAAGCGTACTGGGTGCAAAGCGTTTGTTTTGACGTTGGTCTTTCTGTTCTTTGTTCAACTGCGTTTCCTATGATGACGCTTGAAAGAGGCAATATTGAGTGCTGCACGCCTTTGCTCACGGCAAAAATGAGGTCCATGTTAGCTAAGAACTTGCTGTTTCTTTTGGTTCCGTGTGCCGTGGTGATTCGCTTGGCTTTACTTGATGCTGCATAGCCTTGACCAATGAGTGCCGCCGCTTTGTGTCCATGTGCGTGAATGATGTCTGGCTGACTGTGTTTGAGTCCCAGGCTTAACTGCCGGCGCAATAATGGGTGACGGCGAGAGCGCTGAGCATTGATTTCGTAAAAATGGACCGGGGCTGAGAATAACGTTTGGTAGGCGCGATGCGCGAAAACGGAGATTTCGATGTTCTGGCGCATCGCTAAATGACGAGCCTGTAGGGCAACTTGTTGCTCCATTCCGCCAACCGCTTTGCCGTCGGAGGCCATCACTAGCGCAAGTTTGATCATAAACGTCTCAATGATACACACGAATTCGGGCTGATTTTATCAGTGCAATCTACTAAACTGACAGTCTTTTCCTACAAGACGAAGCCCTTTTGAGCATGAATAAATTGAAAGCTCTGTTTGTGATTTCTTTGCTCAAGTTGCTGTCGCGACTTTCTATCAAGAATGCGCAGGCATTTGGCGCTTTTATTGGGCGCTTATTATGGTTGGGCGACTCCAAACTCACTCGTGTGACCAAAAAAAATATTGAAATTTGTTTCCCTGAGCTAAGCGGCGAGCAGCAACAGGCGTTGATCAAGGCGAGTCTGCAAGAAACGGGGAAAGTATTTACTGAGCTAGGCGCAGTATGGGAGTGGCCGACTGATAAAACCTTGGCCCTAATCCATCACGTTGAAGGTAAACAGTACTTCGATGAAGCTTTTGCGCGAGAACGTGGTGTTATCGTGCTGGCGCCTCATCATGGGAATTGGGAGTTAGTTGGGCTTTATTTATCAACGCTTCGTCCGATGGCGGCGCTATACAAACCGCCAAAGATTCCTGAGTTAGAAGCTTATATGTCTATGGTGCGAGGTCGTCATGGCTCTCAATTGGTGCCAACTGATAAGCGAGGCGTGATCCGCTTGTTTTCCATTCTGCGTGAGCAAGGGATGGTGGGGATTTTACCTGACCAAGTTCCTGGCGGTTCCGGCGGCGTGTTCGCACCATTTTTTGGTGTGCCAGCGAATACCATGAAGTTGGTCTCGCGTTTGGTGCAGAAAACAGGCTGTGAAGTGGTGAGCTTATGTGCGATAAGACGCCCGAATGGCGGCGGCTTTGATATGGTGTTTCGTAAAGCAGATCCAGAAATATACAGTGATGACGTCGAGGTGTCGGTTGCGGCGCTCAACCGAAGTGTCGAAGCGTGTATTAGAGATAACCCAGAACAATACCAATGGGAATATAAGCGTTTTAAAGGGGCGCGAAAAGACGGCCTTTGGCTGTACAAGGATATTAACGAGTGACGCTTAGGCATACGCCCGTAAATGTTGTTTGCCTCAAGTGGGGCACCCTTTATGGCGCAGAGTACGTCAATGTTCTGTATCGAATGGTTCAGCGACATTTGAGTTTACCGTTTCGCTTTATTTGCTTGACCGATGATGGGCAGGCGCTTGATGAAAATATTGAAATTTGGCCTTTACCCGAGTTTGAAGAACCGCCGTGGGAATATGCCCGTTACTGTTCTGCTTGGCGAAAGCTTGCTTTGTTTTCGCCGCATGTAGCGGATATGACTGGGCGAGTCATGTTTCTTGATTTGGATGTGGCGATTGTCGATAGCATTGACTGTTTTTTTGATTCGAATGCGACGGTTTCAATGATTGAGAACTGGTATCAGCCTGGGCAAAATGTCGGTCAGGCGTCCGTGATGTGTTTTGATGCTGGCGGTCCAAAGTTTTTGTTGGAGCGTTACTTGGCGAATCCGTTGGATGTGCTCAAGCGCTACCCGACTGAGCAGGCTTATATTGCTCGCGAAGCCGCAGAGCAATGTGAGTTTTTTCCTGATGAATGGTGTCGAAGCTATAAAAAGCACTGCATGCCACAAGGGATCAGTAAGTTTTATCGTACCTCAAATCAGTTACCCGCTAACGCAAAAATAATTGTGTTTCATGGCCGCCCAAATCCACCAGATGCGATTGTTGGTGAATGGGGGAAGCAGTTTCCTTTTTATAAACGATGGTACAAACGGTTGGCTCCTAGCCCTTGGTTAGCGGATCACTGGCATTGATGTGAATACGAACTTGCTTGTGTTAACGAGCTAGGCGTTCTCAATTTTTTTTCGATATGCCTGTTCTAATGTCTGCCAGTCACTTGTTGAAAATTGAATGCCGTGCCTAATGACTTCTTTTTCAAAGCTTCTTTTTAATCGCTTGATTGATCTATCTTGCTTAGCGCCGGGTGGCGTTTTTAGTTGGGCGCGATCAAAATCGATTAGCCAGAATTGGCCGGCTGAATCCCTCAATATATTTTTAATATTAAGGTCTGCGTGATACACCTCTGCACGATGAAACTGCGCAATGAAAGTACCCAATGCCATATAGAAATCGCTGCTTTGGCTTTCTTTTAGCACCGAAACAAGATCTTTAGTGTTTGGGATTCGCTCCATAATGAGGTCGGCTTGGTAATAAGCGCCTCGGCGCACTACCTGCGCAGCCACTGGTTTTGGCACGGGCAAATGTAAGTCCTGGAGTGCTAAAAGAACGCGAAACTCGTGGAAGCTTCTAGTGGTGGAAAGTCTTGTATAAAGGTAGTTATCTTTGTTTATCCGGCCGATCAGTCCGCCACGCAAATAATGTCGCAAGACTAATTGGCGCTCGCCATGTTGCACAAACCAGGTGGTGCCGCGTCCGCTTTCTTTGCCGACAACTTTTCCCATCGATTGCCAATGCTCTGCCAAAAACAAGCCTTTATCCGCGCTTGGAAAGACCGTCGAATCATATTCCCAGAAATAAGGGGGAGATTGAGCAAGTGCCATGAATATCTCGTTGGGTTTAGCGCTGAACAGTCAGCATAGCGGTTTAGCGTGATTGTATCTTGATCGCTTTAAACTTGCCTAGTGTTCTGTTGCTGCGTGTCGAGTTAAGACCTGTTGATACAAATCGACAGTTTCATTGCACATGTTTGTCAATGAGAAGTGCTGAATGACATGCTGTCGACTGGCAATTGAGATCTCAGTACGGGTCTCACGGGAAGTGCCAAGTTGACGTTCGAGTGCCGCCGCGAGTGATTTCGAATCGCTTGGTTGACACATGCCCGCTTGTTGCGAGGGGTGGAGTGTTTCGCAGCTGCCCCCATGCGCAGTTGCAACCACAAGCTTTCCCATCGACTGGGCTTCGCAGGTGGTACGACCAAAGGCCTCTGGTTTGGTCGAGGCTGAAACGACAATATCGGATAATGAATAGGCGGTAGGCATGTCTGTGCACCCGCCCGCAAAGTAGAGCTGTTGCTGTGGGCCGCTGGTGCGGATGCCTAGGGCCTGAGCTTGGGATTGCAGTTCGCGAATATATTCCTCTCGCCCAGCTGTTTCACCGACAACGACTGCATGGTAGTGCTCAGAAGCGAGCATTGATAATGCTTCGATAAATTTTTCGTGACCTTTCAGTCGAGCAAGCCTGCCGGGCAGCATGATGATATTTTGCGCATTAGGCGGCAGGCCCCAGCTTAGGCTGAGAGCTTGGCGTGTCTCATCATTAACCTTGTTGATCGAGAAATAGTCGGTATTAACGCCCCGATAGATGCGGGTCAGTCGTCCATGTTGTTTTGGGTAAGTTTCGGCAATGTGATGCATTATGAAGTCGGAAACGGCAATGGTTGTGTCTGCTTTTAGCATGCCTGAGTTGTACCAGCGTTTCAGTTTAGAGTGACTGCCATATTGGCCATGAAACGTGCTTATCATAGGAATGCCTGACCTTCGACTCGCATGGTGTACAGACCACGCTGGCGCACGTGAGCGAACGTGAACTAAATCGATTTCTTGCTGCTTAATGAGCGCGGTGAGTTTTCCGATGTTACGCCAGATTGTGACTGGATTTTTACTATGTACCGGCAGTTGAATATGCTTTCCACCTGAGGCTTCCAAAGTACTGACTAGTTGGCCTCCTTGAGAGACGCAAAATGAATCGTGCCCCTGTGCAACAAGCGCCTGACTGAGGTCGATTGTGCCACGTTCAACGCCTCCTGAGTTGAGGGCGGGTAACACTTGGAGAATGCGCATAGCTTAGTGTTGCTCCACAGTGTTGATAGAGCTGTGTGCCTGAAAGCGGTCTAGTAACCATTTTGCTGCGCGGTCGGCTTCCCATAGGGGCTGACTATTTTCCGGTAATGCGCTAGATAGGTTTTGCGTCGGCCATTGCGAAATTCGTTCATCCGCAAGCAAACTTTGCAAGCCTCGAGCGACACGGCTAACTTTCTTTGTGCGCTTTGGCGGTGCGACGAAAGTAGCTGTCGCGCAGCCTGCGGTTAAACTTTCGTAGACCATTGATGCGCTGTCCGGTGTTACCCAGCACTCTTGGCTTAACCTGAGCGCTGTTTGTAAGGCATTCGGTGGTAATGAACCGTAGCGCATAAGCGTTAGATTTGGCGCGGAGAGGCCACCTAGCATTTCAGATAAGCTGGGCGGTGTGCGCGGAGACTCATAGGCGCTCCATTGACTAGCGGGGCGTGCCGCCAACAAATCTGAAATCTGTGTGATTAGCGCCCCCTCGTCCCATGCAAAGTGCTTAGAGGGGCCACCTAAAAGAATGGAGTTCTGGTTGGCAATCTTAGTGTTGACTGACGGCTGAACCTTATTGATCACTCCGTCAGTGTTGAACACTCTTTCCGATGGTTTGAGCCCATCATGGATAGGACAAATAACGGCGTTAAAAAAAGCCAATGGCAAGCTCGGTTTCATAAGCACGGTTGAGAAGGCTTTATGTTTTCGAGCCAGAAAATACAGCGTGCGATGGGTGCGATGGCCTGCAGCGATAAGCAGGTCGGGTGAGCAGGTTGTGTGCTCTGTTTTTTGATGGCTGGTGGTCGCGGTCCCTACTTGGGATGACGCTAGATCGCTATTCTCGATATGCCGTAAGTTCTTTTCTAGCTTTTTG
Organism: uncultured Oleiphilus sp.; assembly: GCA_913020045.1. GTDB lineage: Bacteria > Pseudomonadota > Gammaproteobacteria > Pseudomonadales > Oleiphilaceae > PZPK01. Next base: position 103,494 of record CAJWBE010000009.1, on the reverse strand, counting down.
CTTTTGAGGTGGTGCCAGTGAAGGTTAGCGCCAGACAGCGCCTGTATGCGTTCACCTAAACCAATGAGCTGCGTTTCATGGCCGGGTCTGCCGTCAGAGATTAACCAAATGTTTTTAGGTAAGTAGCTTGCCATTTTTGTCTAAAATTGTCCGGTTAACTGCGGTAGGTAGTGGCTTTGCCTTAAGGTATACTTGGAGGTAAATCTGCCCACCGCCCATTGTTTATGATTCGATTACTTTACTCAACGTTATTTGCAATTTGCTTGCCCTTTGTTTTGCTTAAATTGTATATGCGTGGGCTAAAAGCCCCTGAATACAAAGCTCGGCGCATGGAGCGGTTTGGTATTTTCGACAGGCCAGACTTAGATGAGGCTATTTGGTTTCATACGGTTTCTGTGGGCGAGTTGCTGGCAGCTGAGCCGATTATTCGAGAGGTTCAGGCGCGCTTTCCTTCGCAGAGTATTGTGGTGACGACCATGACGCCAACCAGTTCGGAGTTACTTTACAAACTTTTCGGTGACTCCGTGTTTCACGTTTATGCGCCGTATGATTTGCCAATTTGTGTAGGCGCTTTCTTGAATAGGGTGAAACCTAAATTTTTAATCATCATGGAAACGGAGTTGTGGCCTAATATGATTCATAAGTCGCAGCAGAGGGATTGTCCTGTTGTGGTTGCGAATGCGCGGCTTTCTGAGCGCTCGGCGGCGGGTTATCGGCGCTTGAGTCCCGTAATAGGTTGGATGTTAGACGGCCTCTCGTTGGTGTTGTGCCAGTACCAGGCGGATGCCGACCGTTTTCGTTCATTAGGTATTGCGGCTAGCAAAATTCATGTGACGGGCAGTGTAAAGTACGACATTGATGTCGCAGAAAGTGCGTTGGCGGAAGGTAAAGATATTCGTTCATCGTTACCAGAGTCGAGCCGGGTCTGGATTGCGGCTAGTACGCATGATGGTGAAGATGAAATCGTGCTTTCGGCGCATGAGCAGTTGCGGCGAGAATATCCTGACTTGGTATTGATATTGGTACCTCGTCATCCTGAACGCTTCGAAAGTGCCTCGGCTCTCTCTAACAGTCATGGTTTTGTGACGCATCAGCGTACCATTGATGAAACACTTCAGGCGACGACTGAAGTGTTTGTACTGGATACCATGGGCGAAATGATGTCGTTTTATTCGGCCAGTGACATGGCCTTTGTGGGCGGCTCTTTCGTTGCTATTGGCGGGCACAACCCGATTGAGCCCGCGGCATTATCTCTGCCGGTTGTTATGGGGCCTGAGATTTATAATTTTGAAGCAATTTGCGGACAGTTGATTGAGGCAGAAGGAATGCAGATTGCGAAGGACAGGGATGAATTGATTCAGGTGCTCTCGCAGTGGATGGCTGATCCAGATAAAGCCCGACTTGCGGGCAGCTCTGCCGCCGCGGTTGTGGCGAGTGGGCGCGGCGCCGTGGCTAGGGTTATGACCCAGTTGGCGCCGCTGTTAGATCGCGCTTAGTTAGTGTCGGATGACGACGCTGGTTTGGCGGGCGAGAGCCATGTGTTTAGCTCACTGATGTCTGCTTGGCTTAATGTGCCTGCAGATTGCTTGATTCGTAAGCTGCTTTCTATTACGTCAAAACGCGCGCTGGCAAAGTCTCTTAGCGCAGTAAAGTAATTCCTTTCCGCATCGAGTACTTCTACGATGTTTCGCGTGCCTACTTTATAGCCTTCGCGAGTCGCTTCTAAGGCACTTTCTCGCGATACGATGTTTTGGCCTAGAGATTCGACTGTTTGAATGTTAGTTCTTAAGTTAATAAGCTCTGTACGTGTCTGAATTCGGGCTGAACGCTCAGCGGAGCGCAGCTCATGTTTAGCTTGCTCTAGCAAGTGCCTTGTTTTTCTAACGCCTGCTTGTGTTGATCCTCCTGAATAAATAGGGACATTTAAGTTCAGGAAGATAGAGCTGTCTTCTGTTTCACTGTCTGCGGGTGCAAAGTCATTCAGCTCAGCGTATTCGTAGCCTGCTGAAAGCGATAGGGTGGGGTAATGCCCAGCTTTGCTTGATGAGTATTGATCCTCTAGTGCCTGTACTCCATAGCTAGCAATTTTGATATCAAGGTTGTTTTGTTCTGCCGACGCTACCCATTCTTCACTACTATTTTGTTGATCAAGCTCAATTGGGAAGTTGCTTTTTAGCTGATGTACTTGCGGTGCATACTGGCCGGTTAATAGGGATAACTCTTCAACCGCTAATGTTAGTAGACCTTCTGCACGAATGCGGACAGTCTGAGAATCGTCAAAAGAAGCTTTTGCTTCATGGACGTCCGTTATCGCGATCAAGCCGACGTCAAACTGTTCTTTCGCTTGCTCATATTGACGCTTTACAGCGGTCTCAAGTGCTTTGGCTGCTGTAAGATCTTCTTGAGCGCGTAAGACGCCAAAATAGGCGTTTGAGACGTTCAGGATTAGTGCTTGTTGAGATTGGAAGTAGCTGGCTTGTGCTCTGAGTGTGTCTTGCTCTGACGAGGTGTAGTTGTACCATGCGCTTATGTTCAGCAGGGGTTGTGATAATGAGACGGAATACGCGGTGGTTTTGTAACTGTCATCATTTTTTAGATTGCTATTAGCATTGGTGCCACCAGCATTTGCACTGGCATTGACTGAGGGGAGTAAGCCTGCGAGTGCGATATCCTCGTCCTGCTGTTGTGCAAGATAGGCAGATTTGGCTGCCGCAATACCTGCGTCATATTCAGTGGCGTGTTGGTAGAGAGAGAGAAGGTCGCGACTTTCTGCGTAAGCATTCGTTGCTCCCAGTAAGCCAATTGTGATGGTGCATAGTAGGGTCTTTCTTAACGTAAGCATGAATACCTCAATGAATAATTGCTGGCGTGGTTCTGCGCTGCGAGCATTATGGACAATACTTGGGCATAACTCTACACTTGAGCGCCCGCTCTGCCCTAGTATTGCGCGCTGGAGCGACTGTTTTCGTTAATTAGGAAGTTGCATGCCATTACTCGAACAACGGTATGGTGCAGATGATTTTGATTTGCAGCGCCGCGAAACCTGCTATGAAGGTTTTTTTTCTTTTCAACGCTTCTATTTTAAACATAAACGTTTCGACGGTTCCTGGAGTGAGCTCATTGAGCGTGAAGTGTTTGTGCGCGGCAGCGCAACATGTGTTTTGCCCTATGATCCGCGCACTGACCAAGTACTTCTGATTGAGCAGTTTAGAGTGCCCGCAGCGCTAGACTCAGGGTCGCCTTGGTTGGTTGAATTGGTCGCCGGCATTAATGACAAAGGTGAGGCGCCCGAGGCAATTGCCCGACGAGAAGCGATCGAAGAAGCTGGAATTGAGCTTTCGCGCTTAGAGCTTATTTGTGAATATTACCCTTCACCAGGTGCGTGCACTGAAAAGGTGTTTTTATTTGCGGCTTGCGCTGATCTGAGCCAAGCGGGCGGAGTCTTTGGTTTGCCAGAAGAGCATGAAGATATTTTGTCTCATGTTGTGTCGTTTGATAAGGCGGTCGAGTGGCTGAGTGACGGTGTTATCAATAATGCGGCGGCAATCATGGCCATTCAATGGTTGCAGATTAATCGTTTGAAAATGAGGAAAAAATGGACCAGCGTGGAAGACTAAAGCGCAAGTATGTGCCGGATCTCATGTCGATGGGAGCCAACTTTGAAGGAAACTATCGACGTTTGGTTAAATTGCTGAATTTACTCGATCGCTCTTCCGGCGCGGACATCCTGCTCAATGTTGGTGCGCGTTTTGTCGGAACCGTCACTATTAGCTTACTTGAATCAACGAAGTACACCGACACACTGTTGCTTGAGCAAACCGCAGCGGCTGGAAAGTGGCTCAATGACCCAGCAATGACCGTTCGGCTCTATCATGATGCCTCTGTTGCTGAAGTCATTAGTTGCAAAGGCCATTCGCGGATACAAGGCTGCAACGACTACCCGAATAAATATATGCATCACCCTGATGAGAAAAGCCAATTGAACGCATTTCTAGCAGAGTGGCTAGCTTTTTGCCTTTTACATGGATGTTGCGACGCAATGCCGTTTCCCGCAAAAAAAATGTGAGGGTGGTATCAGAATTATCTGTAGGCTTGGATATAGTTCGCAAAAACGCGGTTACATATAAAAAAAAGGGCTTCGCGTTACCCAATTTCCAAAAAGTTAACTAGATTTAGGCTATGGAATATTTTGGTGTGTCGTCATCGGGAGTGACGAGTAACATCAGAGAAATGCTTAGGCAGTTAATCGTTACAGAGCCGAACCCGACATGGATAATAAATCCGGCGCAACATCTGCCGAGGCGACAGCTGAAGATGTGATCGAAATACTACATATTACGGACTGTCATTTGTCTGCTGATTCATCAAACGAATTACTCGGGGTGAATACGCTAGATAGCTTGGATGCTGTGTTAGCGCAGGCGTCGAGTGACGCAGTAAGTCCTGACCTAGTTATGGTGACCGGCGATCTAGCGCAAGACGGCTCAGAAGAAGCGTATCGCTGCTTGCAAGATCGTTTGTCTGAGTACCATTGTCCTAAGTACTGGTTTGCGGGTAATCATGATCATCGTCCGAGCATGGCGGAAGCCGTTGGCCAAGGTAGTGAGTTGACGAAAGTCGTCCGGGTCGGAAAGTGGCAGATTATTTTGCTGGATTCTTTAGTACCGGGCTCGGTACATGGCCGACTCCAGCAAAGCGAACTAGATGTCTTGGAAACCGCGCTAAACGAACGTCCTGATTTGCATACATTGGTAAGCCTTCACCACCACCCCGTTGATATTCATAGTGCTTGGTTAGACGGTATTGGGCTCCATAATCGTGATGAATTTTGGCAGATTGTTGATCGTGCAGCGAATGTAAAAGCTGTTCTTTGGGGGCATATACATCAGGATATTGATGATATGCGCCAAGGTGTTCGTTTGCTAGCGAGCCCCTCTACATGCATTCAATTCAAACCCCGCTCTGATGGCTTTGCCATTGATAATATTGCGCCAGGTTATCGAAAGCTCTGTTTAGCCCCTGACGGATCGATAGTGACTGCCGTGGTGCGCGCTGAATCCTTTAACTTCACGGTTGATATGGCGAGTAACGGATATTGAAGAAAGTTATTTATATCCATGGGTTTAACAGCTCCCCGCGCTCTGAAAAGGCTTGCTTAACGCAAGCCTTTTTTCTGTCAGAAGATTGTCCTTACGAACTCGAGATCGCTGCGTTTTTGTCGTCGCCCTCGGCGGCTATTTTAGACCTTGAGTGTTTGATAGAGTCGATTGGCGTAAGCAATATTGCGGGCTTTATTGGTAGCTCTCTTGGCGGTTTTTATAGTTTGTACCTTCATCGAAAATTCGCCTTACCAGCAGTCTTGATTAATCCTGCAATGAAGCCCTATGAACTGTTACAGGATTATCTAGGTGAGAACGAAAATCCCTATACCGGTGAACGTTACATTATAGAGTCTCGGCATATGGATGAGTTACGCTCGTTAGATATTGGCGATGGCTTTACTAGAGATCAATTATATTTGTTAACGCAGACGGGCGATAAAGTGCTCGAATTTCAGCAAGCGGTCAGCGCTTTACCTCGTATAAAATCTTGGATTCACGCTGGCGGCGATCATTCATTTCAAGAATACTCAGCCGTCCTACCATCAATTGTTCAGTTTTTTATCAATTTCTCTTAGGCAAATTCGTTTGTTTAGTGATTTTTTCGTAATGCTTCATTAAACTAGCGCCCCTTAACGACGTCCCTTCGGAGGCAAGTGTGGGCAATAAAACGATACTTCACGACGCGCATCAAAATGCTGGCGCTAAGATAGTCGACTTTGGTGGCTGGGATATGCCGCTGCATTACGGGTCTCAGATTGAAGAGCACAATATAGTGCGCTCTAGCTCTGGCATGTTTGATGTCTCGCACATGACCATCGTCGATGTTCAGGGTGCAGATTCTCGCGACTATTTACGCTTTCTTCTCGCTAACGATGTCGACAAGCTGGCCGTAACAGGCAAAGCGTTATACAGCGGAATGCTCAACGAAGCGGGTTGCGTATTAGACGATTTGATCGTCTACAAAATGCCTAAAGACTATCGGGTTGTTGTTAATTGTGCGACCCGCGAGAAAGACCTCGCCTGGATGCATAAGCAGGCTGAATCTTTTGCTGTTGAAATCATCGAACGTCCTAGTTTATCCATGATTGCTGTTCAAGGTCCTGAAGCGATTTCTCGCGTTAAGCAAGCAATGCCAGCGCAAGGCGCATTGATCGATAGCTTGAGCGTTTTTCAAGGCCTTGAAGATGGCGAATGGATGTACTGCCGTACAGGCTACACCGGAGAAGATGGTCTTGAGGTGCTTGTGCCGCAGGACGAAGCAGTGTCGTTTTGGGAAAAACTACTAGCCGCAGGTGTAAAACCCTGTGGGTTGGGCGCCCGCGATACGCTTCGCCTCGAAGCCGGTATGAATTTGTATGGCGCCGATATGGATGAAAGCGTGACTCCGTTGCAGTCGAATATGGCTTGGACGGTTGCGTTTAGTGATGATCGTGACTTTATTGGCAAGACAGCTTTGTTGGAGCAAAAGGAATCTGGTGTGCCTAGCAAGTTGGTTGGCCTAGTGATGACTGAGCGCGGTATTTTGCGCGGTCATCAAGCGGTAATCGTCGAGGGTGAAGGTGAGGGTGAAATTACCAGTGGTAGTTTTTCTCCTACGCTCGGGTATTCAGTCGCGTTGGCCCGTGTTCCGGCATCAACCGGAGACCATTGTTATGTTGAAATGCGTAAGAAGAAAATAGCGGTACAGGTGGTTAAGCCGCCTTTCGTTCGAAATGGTAAGAGAGTTTATAAGTAATCCCTGAGCTCGGTACGGCATTCCCGTGTAGCGCTCTGTTTGAAACGGTTTATAGATATTAGTAAGAGGAAGGCAAAAAAATGAGTAATATTCCTGGAGAATTGAAATACCTTTCGAGTCACGAATGGGTCCGTTTAGAAAGTGATGGTGTCACTGCAACGATAGGTATTACCGATCACGCGCAAGACTTACTGGGTGACGTGGTGTTTGTTGAGTTGCCTGAGCTTGAAGCTGAGCTAGCCGCAGGTGATGAGGCGGGTGTCGTTGAGTCTGTTAAGGCTGCTTCAGATATTTTTGCGCCAATTAGCGGTGTTGTGATCGCGATTAATGAAGACTTAGAAGAGTCACCTGAAGTGGTGAATAGTGACCCATATGACGATGGTTGGTTTTTTAAAGTGAAAATCTCGGATGCAGAAGAGTTAAACACCTTGCTAGATGCTGAAGCATATACTGAAGCGTGTGCTGCAGACGATCACTAAAAGACTTTATTAGAGACAGTTACCGCCACTGGGCAGGTTAGCTGCTTCCAAGAATTATCTTATACGCGCGCGGCAGCGCGCCTGTATTTAGAGGATATATCATGCCTTTTATTCCTCATACTGATCAAGATATCCAAAAGATGTTGGATGTGATTGGTGTCAGTGCTATTGATGACTTGTTTGATGAAATACCCAAACACCTTCGCGCAAAATCGTTAGATAAAGTGCCCGAAGGTTTAAGCGAAATGGATATGATGCGGCTGATGTCTGAGCGTGCTCAGCAAGACGCAGGGGCTTTGTGCTTCATTGGTGCAGGCGCCTATGAACATCATGTTCCAGCTGCTGTTTGGGATGTTGCTACGCGTGGCGAATTCATGACAGCCTATACGCCTTATCAGGCGGAGGCCAGTCAAGGCACCTTGCAGTTGATATACGAATATCAAAGCATGATGTGTCAGCTAACAGCAATGGACGTTTCAAATGCTTCGCTTTATGACGGTGCTTCGGGCTTGGCAGAATCTGTGCTGATGGCCATTCGAGCGAACCGTAAATCGAAAAGTCGCAAGGTTCTCGTTGCGTCGGGTGTGCATCCGCTATACGAAAAAACTGTTAATAGCATTGTGGCGAATCAAGAAATCACCTTAGATTCGGTTGCGCTGGGCAGTGATTTTCGTGTTGATCAGCAAGCGCTTCAGGCCTTTGAAGGTCAGGACTATGCCGCGCTCGTGATTTCCCAACCGAACTTTTACGGTTCGATAGAAGATGTGAATGCGCTAACCGACTGGGCGCATGCGCAAGGCATGCTTGTGATTGCTGTCGTGAATCCTACGGCTTTGGCTTTGTTAGTTCCTCCAGGAGAATGGGGCGATACTGGCGCGGATATCGTTGTCGGTGAGGGTCAGCCTTTGGGCTTGCCATTGGCTTCGGGTGGACCATATTTTGGCTTTATTTGCTGTACCAATAAGCTGGTTCGCCAAATGCCCGGACGTATCATTGGGCGCACGGTGGATTTGGATGGAAAAGAAGGGTTTACCTTAACTCTGCAGGCACGAGAGCAGCATATTCGTCGTTCAAAGGCGACCTCAAACATCTGTACTAATCAAGGGTTGGCGGTAACGGCGGCAACCATTTATATGACCTTGTTAGGTTACGAAGGATTATCTCGAGTCGCGAGTGCCTCTCATGCAAATACTAAAGCATTAGCTGAAAAATTAACGTCGATTGACGGTGTTGAATTGTTGAGCAATGGGCCTTTTTTCCATGAGTTTGTCATGTCGGTTCCTGGTTCCGCTCGGGATGTACTTGAAGGGCTGGCAGAGTACTCGATTCTAGGAGGCGTTGCGCTGTCTGACCTCGTTGAAGGTGCCGATACGCAGGCAGTTCTAGTGTGTGCAACGGAAGTCAAAACAAGTAACGATTTAGATGTCTATGCAAGCGCGTTGAGTGCGGTGTTAGCGTCAAAGGGGAGCGTATAAAATGCTGATTTTTGAAAAAGGAGCAGAAGGGCGCTTTGCTACGGCTCAAGCGCCGAAAGTAATGTCCTCAGTTGCTGACTTACCGCCAGAAATGTTGCGCCAAACTCGGGCAGGCCTGCCAGAGGTTTCTGAGCTGCAAGCGGTTAGACATTTTACGAACCTATCTCGGAAGAACTTTTCGATTGATACGCAGTTTTACCCTCTGGGCTCTTGTACGATGAAGTACAACCCGCGTGGCGCGCACAAGGCCGCAAGTTTGCCTGGCTTTTTAGGCCGACACCCGTTAGCACCAGAGTCTCATAGCCAGGGTTATTTGGCTTGTGTCTATGACTTGCAAAATATCCTTAAAGAAGTGACCGGTATGGCGGGTGTTTCACTTACCCCTATGGCTGGGGCGCAGGGTGAATTTGCCGGGGTCGCCATGATCAAGGCTTATCATGAGGCGCGCGAAGATTTTGCTCGTACAGAAATTATTGTGCCTGAAGCGGCTCATGGGACGAACCCAGCAACCGCAGTCATGTGCGGCTATAAGGTCGTAGAGATTCCGGTGAAAGCCGATGGTGATGTCGATGTAGACGCGCTTAAAAGCGCTGTTGGTCCGCAAACAGCGGGAATTATGATGACTAACCCGTCTACCTGTGGTGTTTTCGAGCGTCAGGTGGAGGAGATTTCCAAGACTGTTCACGATGCGGGTGGTTTACTCTATTACGATGGTGCAAACCTAAATGCGATTCTTGGGAAGGTTCGACCTGGCGACATGGGTTTCGATGTTTTACACATGAACCTGCACAAGACCTTTGCAACGCCTCATGGTGGCGGTGGTCCAGGTTCAGGGCCAGTAGCTGTAGGTGAACGCTTACTTCCTTATTTGCCTACGCCAATTGTTGGAATGCAAGAAGAGCAAGGTGAGACTCGTTATCATTGGATTGATGATGATGCCTTACCTAACTCGATTGGTCGTTTGAGTGCGTTTATGGGCAATGCAGGGATTATTTTGCGGGCCTATATTTACGCAACTTTGTTGGGGCGTGACGGTTTGCATCGCGTTGGCGAATTTTCGACACTGAACTCTAATTATATGGCGAGTTTGATGGCGAAGGCAGGCTTTGAGCTAGCTTATCCAGAACGACGTGCGACACATGAGTTCATTATTACCTTGAACAAACAAGCGAAAGAGCTCAACGTCACTGCGATGGATTTTGCCAAGCGATTGCTCGATTATGGCTATCATGCGCCAACCACATACTTTCCTTTGCTGGTGCCAGAGTGCTTTTTGATTGAGCCAACGGAAACCGAGTCAATTGATGAGTTGGAAGGTTTCGTAGAAGCGATGATCGCTATTCAAGCCGAAGCCGAAACCTCTGCTGAAATGGTAAAAGGAGCTCCTTATACTCAGCCGGTGAAACGATTGGATGACGTTAAAGCAGCACGAGAGTTGGATGTGTCTTTTCAGCGTAATAGCGCGTAGTTATGTTGAGAAGTGCTCTGCGTGAGCACTTGCTTATCTTATGATTGGGATTCGGTGTGCTGTTTGTATTTTACGATCAGACGCTGATTCCCATATCGCCAAAGCTTTCTTTCAAATCATCAATGTCGAGTTCAGTCAGACCAAGGTGCTCAAGAATTTGTTTTGAGTTTTTTTGCCACTCTAAGTCTTCGCTTAGGTTATTAAAGAGTCGATAGTTTCCGCAAATGTGCTCTGCCACTTTGAGGATCGCATGCAAGGTTTTTTGTGTGGGAACGCCGCCATCAGGTTTATCAAAGATTCGTTTGGTGCTGTGATGCTCTGCAATCACTTGGCATAAGTGCAGCGGCAGGTTCCAAGAGCGACTAATGTAGTATCCAACCACGCAATGGTTGGTGCTGAAGCGCTCATTTTCGACATCGATAATACGCTCACATTGTTCCGTATTTGAGCCCTCAAGAAACTCAAGATAGTTTTCAAAACGCTGCATCATTAGCGGTATGCCGGCGTTGTGGAATAAACCAACGCTATATGCCTCATCGGGATTAGGGTGTCCTACTTGTTTCGCAACCCGTGCGCATACCATAGCGGTATCATTTGCGTTGTCCCAGAATCGCGTCAATGCCGTGATGTTGTCGTCAGACATTTCGCCTTTGATCGCCAGCCCATTGAGAATATTTACCACGGTCGGTATGCCTAATAGTGAGACAGCTTGTTCGATCGAGGTGATTTTATTTGCTAGCCCATAGAAAGGAGAGTTGACGAACTTCAGCATGGTGCCGGCGAGCCCTACGTCTTTGGAGATCAGTTGAGCGATGCGATTGATGTCAGGGTCAGGCATCACTTGTTCCATTTGTAGATCAACCAACACTTGTGGCTGAGGGGGAACACGCATGCCTTGCAGCATTTGTTGGATTTGTTGCTCTGTGAGATCTGTCGGCATCTTAGTCAAATCACTCTTTTTCTAATGAGGGTCAGCGGAGTAGTTGTGCTCACGCGGTTCTTTCTTTAAGTGTAGATGAATTCGCCGCACCTGCTATGGTCTATTTGCCATCGCATGTCTTTGCAGATGCTGTATACTCGCGCAAAATTTCTATCGCGGAGCTAAGCATGCAACATCAAACGCTGGTATTGAAACAAGGTGCAGATAAACGCCTTAAGCAGGGTCATCTTTGGGTCTATAGCAATGAGGTGGATACGCTTAAGTCGCCGCTGAAAAGCTTTTCAGCGGGTGAGCAGGTGATATTGGCCAATGCAGTTGGCAAGCAGATAGGTACGGCATTTGTTTCGCCAAATGCGCTTATTTGTGGCCGCATGATTAGCCGAGACAGTGGTCAGTTTATGGATCGCTCGTTGCTTGTTCATCGCTTAAATATCGCGTTATCGATGCGAGACCGAGTGTTTGATAAGCCAAATTATCGCTTGGTTTACGGTGATAGTGATGCTTTGCCAGGCTTGGTGGTTGACCGATTTGGTGATGGTGTGGTCGTTCAGATAGCAAACGCAGGTATGGAATTATTAAAAGACGATATCGCGGCTGCGCTTCAGAAGGTACTTAAGTCTAAGACTATTTTGTTCAAGAACAACGGCAAAATGCGCTCCTCGGAAGAACTTGAAAGTTATTTGGAGTTTGCTGAAGGCGACAGTAAAGAGCTTGAATTTGAAGAAAATGGGGTGAAATTCGTTGCGCCTGTTTTCGATGGCCAGAAGACCGGCTGGTTTTACGACCACAGAATGAATCGCGCACGTATGAAGCCTTATGTCGAGGGTCAAAAAGTTTTGGACTTGTTCAGCTACATTGGAGGCTGGGGTATACAGGCCGGTGCAATGGGTGCCGAATCGGTAACGTGTGTTGATAGTTCGGCGTTAGCGATTGAATATGTCGAGCGCAATGCAGCGCTAAACAATATTGCAGATAAAGTATCAACCATTGAGAGTGATGTTTTTGAAGCATGCCAAAAGCTGAAGGCGCAAGGGCATGTGTTTGATGTGGTGATTGTGGATCCGCCCGCATTTATTCCGCGACGAAAAGATCAAAAAGCGGGAGAAAAAGCGTATCAAAAACTATTTCAAGCCGCGATGCGCTTGCTAAGTAAGGATGGTATTTTGATCGCTGGGTCATGCTCGATGCATTTACAGCGTGAGCGCTTGGTCGATATTTTGAGAGAAAATAGTCGGACCCTGGAAAAAGATGTACAAATCCTAGAACAGGGCACGCAAGGGCCCGATCATCCTATTCATCCTGCTATTCCAGAAACAGATTATCTTAAAGCGATTTTTCTGCGGGTTCTTCCTTATCGCTAGTTTCAACCGGTTGCAGCAGTCCTTGTAACAGCGCCGCGCGTTGACTGAGGATTTCACTGGAAATATGGTCTGTACTCGTTTGTTGAATGATGCTCTCATTGTCGAGAGCGTCACGTAACATTTTTTCTACTGTCGTTTCTGCCAGCGTCAGAACGAAATCTCGATAAAACCCATTTTCTGCACGCCACTCGTCATGCCTCAATGTAATGTCATCGACGATTTGCGTCGCCAATAAGAGGGTAATCTCTCGTCTTCGTTTGGCTGCGTCGATGTTGCTCTTCTGTGCAGGTTTAACGCTGAGAAAGTCATGATGGCGAGCGTCTGCTTCAGTACTTTCTGCAAACAACATGACCTGTAAAGCATGATAGCCAAGTGCGACATAAGCGGTATCGCTTAGTTGATGCTCGTTCTGCAATGTTTCGAGCGTAAGGGGTAGTTCAGTGTGGATAAGCCCGCTTTGTGGGTAACCGTTAACGCTGTCTAGATAACCGGGTATTGCCGGGTATTGATCAAGTCTAATTTCGAGAGTGTGTCCTGCGATGTTCTCATCGTCTGAAACCGGACTATCGAGCACAGGGTGAGGGATCGATAGCGATTGGCTCACTTGCGCAAGTAGGTAATCGTCATGGCTTTGTTGCCATGCAAGCTGAGCAGCTTCTAAGGTTTCTGCCGATGGGCTACCTAAGAATAGTTGAATTGCTGTTAAAGACTCTGCTGCGCTGGTGCGCGCACGCTGGTAAAGGTCGCTAAACTGTTTGATTAGGCGCTGACTGATCGCAGAGTCAGTGTTGGTATCGCTTTGGCTGATATGTGTCGAGCTTGCTTCGTCGCCTGAAGTAACGCTATCAGTATTTTTCCCACAAGCGCTCAGGCAGAAGCATAATGCAATGGCCGTTAAGCTGCGGAAGCGATTAGCATTAGTCACGGAGCGACAAAATAGGCCAGTCATGGGTCTCACTGTGTTCTCTCAATATATCGTCTGGGTCTACGGCGACTGGGTAATCCACAAGTTTGAGTAGCGGTAAGTCGTTATGAGAGTCGCTATAAAAATAGGCGTCGCTCATGTCCGTATCTTGTTTGATTAGCCACTCTTTAAGCCGAGTGATTTTTCCGTCTTTATAGCTAGGGGTGCCGGTTGGTTTGCCTGTGTAACCGCTTTCGGTCTCTTCTAGCTCGATCGCAATTAGGTGTTCAATGCCTAGCTCATTGGCGATTGGCTGGGTCACGAAGCGGTTGGTCGCGGTGATGATTAGTGGAATGTCACCTTGATTACGATGCTTTTCGATTAAGGCCCTACCTTTGGCCAAAATGAGAGGTCGAATTTTAGATTCGAAAAAATCAGTGCGCCACGTTTCCAGCTGAGCTTTGTCATGTTTGGCGAGTGGTGCTAAGGAAAAATCTAAATATTCATAGATATCGAGATTACCTTCCAGATAGTCGGCATAAAACTTATCGTTTTGTGCTTGATGGTGTTCGGAGTCTACGATGCCTTTTTCTACTAGGTATTCACCCCATGCATGGTCGCTGTCACCGGCGATAAGGGTGTTATCAAGGTCGAAAATTGCCAAAGCCACGAAAAATCTCCATTGCGTGATGCCGTAAATTGGCGACAAGCATAGCAGAAAAATGCCCGTCTTGAAGTGAGAATTTAGCGAGGTTTAAACGTGCAAAAGCCGCTTCTGCATTGCTCGTGAGGGGAAAGTCTGAAAGAATGTCTTCAAAGTTATTTTTAGGATTATGAGAGTGATAGATTCTGACGGTTTTAGACTGAATGTCGGAATTATCCTTGCTAACCAGTTCAACGAAGTGCTTTGGGCGAGACGAATCGGGCAAACTTCCTGGCAGTTTCCTCAAGGTGGAATCAAAGTTGATGAAACACCACAGCAGGCGCTTTTTCGTGAATTAAATGAAGAAGTAGGTCTGTTGCCTAAAGATGTTGAAATTATTGCATCGACAAAAGGCTGGCTTCGTTATCGGTTGCCAAAAAAAATGGTGCGCTACAATTCTCATCCGATTTGTGTCGGACAGAAACAGAAATGGTTCCTGTTGAGAATGTTGAGCGAAGACTCGGAAGTGTCTGTCAATGAAGGCAGTAGTCCAGAGTTTGATGGTTGGCGTTGGGTAAGTTATTGGTATCCGCTTGGTCAGGTGGTGTCTTTCAAACGTGAGGTGTATCGCCGCGCGATGAAAGATTTGTCTTCGGATTTATTCCGTATTTAAACGTAGTCAAAAGGTAAGGGAGCCGTGAGCGCATGCTGAATATGCTGAGAAGCATCGTACAGGAAGTAAATAGCGCCGTTGACTTGGATGAAGCATTGTCCATTATTGTGACGCGTGTTCAGGAGGTGATGGAGACTCAAGTTTGCTCTGTCTATTTGCTGGATGGCACGTCAAACCGTTATGTCTTAATGGGGACTAAGGGTCTGAATGACGATGCGGTTGGCCGCGTTAGCTTGGGGTATTCAGAAGGTTTAGTCGGTTTGGTTGGCGTTCGTGAAGAGCCAATAAACCTTGAGCATGCCCAAGAGCATGAGCGCTATCGCTATTTCCCGGAGACGGGCGAAGAGCGTTTCGAAAGTTTTTTGGGTGTGCCGATTATGCACCACAAAAAAGTGCTTGGCGTAATTGTGGTGCAGCAATCGACGAGTCGTCGGCGCTTTGATGAAGGCGAAGAAGCCTTTCTAGTGACGGTCTCTGCCCAGTTGGCGGGCGTGATTGCTCACACTGAAGCCACTAAGTTTATTGCTGGCGTGACCGCGACGGGTGAGAAAGCAAGTGACGTCTCTTTCAAAGGTGTAGCTGGGGCGCCAGGTGTCGCTATCGGCCGCAGTGTCGTTATCTACCCGAGTGCTGACTTAGATGCGGTTCCCGATGAAGATACCGACGACATCAATGCTGAAATAAAGCATTTTGAAGCATCAATAGACAGCGTTCGAGAAGACATAAAACAGGTTGGTTTACGCTTGGCTTCGAAGCTAAGGCCAGAAGAACAAGCCTTATTCGATGTGTACCTAGGAATGCTAGACGATAACGCACTGGCGGGAGAAGTTATCCGGCTTATCCGCGAGGGTAAAAACGCTCAGTGGTCATTACGCAAAGTAATCAATGACTACGCGAGTCATTTCGAGATGATGAGCGATGCCTATTTGCGTGAACGTGCGATAGATATTAAAGACCTGGGCACAAGAATCCTGGGGTACTTGCAGGAAAATGGTCAAGAAGTTCGAACGTTTCCCGACGATACCGTATTGGTGAGCGATGAGCTAACGGCCACTATGCTAGGTGAAGTGCCGGTAGAGAAGCTTAAAGGTCTTGTGTCAATTAAGGGTTCTGGTAGTTCTCATGTCGCGATATTGGCAAGAGCGATGGGAATCCCGACCGTAATGGGGCTCACAGATGTTCCTTTGAGTCAGTTAGACAAGAAAGAAGTCATTGTTGATGGTTACAACGGTGACTTGTTTACCAGTCCGTCCCCTGAATTACTCGGTTACTACCAAAGTATTGTTGCGGAAGATCGAGAACTTGATGAAAGCCTCCAACATATTAAAAACCTACCGTGCGAAACCATTGACGGCCACCGGGTTTGTGCGTGGGTGAATACGGGCTTGATGGCTGATGTGTTGCGCTCGTTGGACCAGGGAGCGGAAGGTGTCGGACTTTATCGAACTGAAGTGCCATTTATGATCAATGAGCGCTTTCCGAGTGAGCAAGAACAAATTATTTGTTATCGCGAACAGCTAGAAGCGTTTGCTCCAAATCATGTAACGATGCGAACACTGGATATTGGTGGCGATAAAGCACTTAGTTATTTTCCGATCACCGAGGAAAATCCATTTTTGGGCTGGCGTGGTATTCGCGTCACCTTGGACCACCCTGAAATATTCCTTGTACAAATGCGCGCGATGCTAAAGGCCAGTGAAGGCTTAGACAACCTTCGAATTATGTTGCCAATGGTCTCTAATGTGAATGAGGTGGAGGAAGCTCTGCACCTTATCTATCGCGAATACCATGAAGTATGCGCCGAAGGTTACGATGTCGCGATGCCTCAGGTTGGGGTAATGATTGAGGTTCCGGCTGCCGTCTATCAAGTAAAAGAACTTGCAGAGAGAGTTGACTTCTTATCGGTTGGGTCAAACGACCTGACTCAATACTTGCTGGCTGTTGATCGAAACAATCCACGCGTAGCCTCGCTCTATCATTCATTCCATCCGGCGGTATTGCAGGCGCTTTATAGAATTGCTCAAGATTCTCGTGAAGCAGGCGTGCAATTGAGTATTTGCGGTGAACTGGCAGGTGATCCGGCTGGGGCGGTTTTACTTACCGCAATGGGGTATGACGCACTTTCAATGAACGCGTCTAACTTACTGAAAGTGAAATCAGTGATTCGGGGAATTGACTTGAGTTGGGCAAAGCAGCTGCTTGAGCAGGTGTTAATGCTTGACTCGCCGTATATTGTGCGAAGTACTCTGGATTTAGCGCTAAAAGACGCTGGCTTCAACAGGTATTTGCGTCCTTCTCGTGCGTCGTCTGACAAAAATCAGTAGTTGCGCGATCATCCGTTTAAATAGGCATGGAGTGTTGTTGTAATGCCCGTTGTAAAAACAGTTAAACCAAAGTCGCGAAAGACTAATTCTGCGCCGGTAATCGGCCTTGCATTAGGCGGCGGTGGCCCGATGGGCGGCATCTATGAGATCGGTGCGCTGCGAGCGCTTGATGAGGCGCTTGACGGACTAGACCTGAATAAGCTCGATCATTATGTGGGGGTCAATGCGGGCTCTTTTGTGGCCGCTAATCTCGCCAATCAGTTAACCACTGCTCAGATGTGTCGGATCTTTATTCGCAATGAAATGGACGTCCACCCCTTTCATCCGCATGTGTTCTATCGACCGGCCTATCACGAGTACCTAGCGCGTATTAAGGCGGTTCCAGGCTTATTTTTGGACGCGGCTTCAAGCTTGCTGAAAAAGCCATCAGATCAATCTTTGTTGGAATACTTAACGGTAATGGCGCAAGCCGTTCCGTCTGGTGTTTTCGATAACGAAGGCTTTCACGACTATATTTCTTATGCATTTAACTCGCTTGGCCGAACCAATGACTTTGCGTTGCTAGATCGGAACTTGATGATTATTGCTGCGGACTTGGAAAGTGGCGAAACGATTCGTTTCGGAGCGGAAGGTAATCAAGATATTCCCATTTCAAAAGCGATTCAGGCAAGTATGGCCGCGCCAGGAGTCTATGTGCCGGTCGGCTATGAAGGCCGATACTATATGGATGGCACTCTCAATAAAGGAATGCATGCTTCGGTAGCATTTGAAGAAGGTTGCGATATTGTACTAGCGATTAATCCAGTTGTTCCTGTGGATACGCATACACGTGGTGAGCGCAAAGATGACCGAGAGGGTCTGCGAGAAAAAATCGTCGGGTCGGGAATGGGCAATGTGTTGGCGCAGTCATATCGAACGATGGTGCACTCTCGTCTTTATTCCGGTTTGAAAAACGTTAAACGAGAATATCCTAACGGACAGCTCTTTCTGTTTGAACCGACGAAAGAACAGTCAAAAATGTTTTTGAATAGCGTCTTTAGTTTCGATGTTCGCAAACAGGTTTGTGAGCAGGCTTACCAAACTACCCGTAAAGCGTTATTGGCAAGCGCCGATGAGCTTGAAGAGGCGTTGGCCCCCTTGGGTGTCAGAGTAAGGCGTTCAGTGCTAGAAGATTCGGGAAGGACGCTTAGCAGCGGATTGTACGCAGAGAATTTGCCACGTTATTCCGCGGCTGAACCGCTTGATAATGAGCTTAGAAAAATGACCAAACGTTTGGGTTCTTGGTTTTCACGTACAGGCTCTTTTTCTTAGAAAAGGGCATTGATATCACCGTTAAAGCTGACATCGACAAGCTTCCAACCACTGTCCGGTTGATAGTAGTTAATTTCCCAAACGAGTGCTGCTGCCTGGTACTTCAATAAGTAGGTAAGCTTGTAAAAGTGCTCGCCTACACTCTCTTCTTTAAGCAAGGCAAGAGATAGTGGCTTGCCAATCGATTGTTGTAATTGCTTGATATCAGCCTCTGCTTTTTTGCCTTTTTCCACGAAGGCATTGATATCGACACCAAGATAAGCAGACATCAAACTGTAACCCGACTCTATTTCGCCTGCGACTAACTGCCCCATGAAAAAGTCGCTCACTTGCTTCACTTTCTTGGTGTCAGGTAAGTCTTTCGCCATTATCGGTGAGGATAAGAAGAGCGACACTAAGCCGGCAAAGGCGGTTTGGCAGATCCAGCGAGAAATGTTTGGCAAGAATAGATCCTCCAGTAGGTGTCAGGTGGTGACTAATTAACATTAGTGAACGGCGCCATTATGGCGTTTTGGGTCGAGCGCACGCCACGGCCTAGTTCGCAAATAAGTCTAAAAAAACCGAAGTTTCACGCGCTTATTCAGCAAAGCTCTACAGCGAGTGCGACTGCTTCGCCGCCTCCTAGGCACAAACTGGCGATTCCTTTCGCTTTGTTCAGTCGCTTAAGTGCGTGAACTAAGGTAACGACTATTCTGGCGCCTGACGCGCCTATCGGATGACCGAGGGCACAGCCCCCGCCACTAACATTAACCTTGTTTGCGTCTAGTTCCAGTGCATCAATGGCGGCAAGAACAACCATAGCAAATGCTTCATTTATTTCATAAAGATCAACGTCTGAGGGTGACCATCCGGCTTTATCGATTACTTTTTGGATGCTTCCGATAGGCGCATGAGTGAATCGGTTTGGTGCTTCGGCATGGGTCGCGTGTGCACGAATACATGCAATAGGGGATAAGCCATGTTTTTGTGCAGCACCGTAGCTGCATAAAATCACGGCAGCTGCGCCGTCAGAAATTGAACTAGCATTAGCGGCAGTAACCCCGCCGTCTTTGCTGAAGGCGGGTTTGAGTAGAGGGATTTTTTCAGGCCTCGCTTGGCCCGGCGTTTCGTCCGTGTCGTATTTAACCTCTCCTTTGCGCGTGACTTGGCTGACAGGTGCGATTTCTTCAACAAATAAACCCTGCGTTACTGCCTGCTTAGCGCGTTCTAGAGATGTTAGGGCAAAAGCGTCCATTTTCTCTCTGGTAATGCCATCCGCTGTGGCGTTCGCATCGGCAAATTTACCCATTAGTTCGCCGTTATATGCGTCTTCTAAGGCATCACAGAACATATGGTCTTTCAGTTCGCCATGTCCTAGTCGATAGCCGCCTCGAGCCTTCTCAAGCAGATACGGCGCTCGCGACATGTTTTCCATACCGCCTGTGACGTAAATCTCACCATTGCCGGCCTTAATGGCGTCGTGAGCCAGCATGATAGATTTCATACCAGAGCCACATACTTTATTCACAGTGGTGCAGGGGACTGACTCGGGGAGCCCTGCATTAAGCGAAGCCTGCCGAGCGGGTGCTTGTCCGACGCCACCGCTCAAAATAAGCCCCATAATCACTTCGTCGACCTTGTCCCCTGATAGTTTCGCGCTGTCCAAGGCTGCTTTAATAGCGATCCCTCCAAGTTCGGGCGATGGAATATCGCTAAACTGGCCGGAAAATCCGCCAATCGGTGTACGTTTAGCAGCGACAATAACAATATCTTCGGGCTTCAATTCAGGCATCGTTGGGACTCTAATAAGGCGTTAAAGGTAGTGCTAATAATGGCGTATATTGGCGTGCTTGAAAAGCGTTCATAGCGTGTTTCAGGTGCGATAAGCGGCGACTCAAAAAAGTAGTCTGGACTGATCGCAGGTGTTAGCATGACAGCGATAAAATTCGGGTAAGTCGGGCACCACAGTGCTAGCTTTTTTGTCTTGCCATCACGCTGTTTAGTTCCACATCGAGGGAGTTTTCAATGTCTACAAGCGTCAAGCCTAGCGCTAGACCCGCTAATCCTAATTTTTCGTCTGGTCCGTGTAGTAAGCGACCTGGATATCAAGTTTCTGATCTCGACATTGCAACGCTTGGGCGTTCGCATCGTGCTGCAGTTGGAAAGACCGCGCTTGAGAAGGTATGCGTCGATACAGCTCGCCTACTTGGTTTGCCCGCAGGCTATCGAGTGGGTGTCGTTCCTGCTTCTGATACCGGCGCGATGGAAATGGCGATGTGGTCAATGCTAGGCGCTAAACCTGTTGATGTCTTTGCTTGGGAGTCGTTTGGCGCTGGATGGGTTACCGACATTAAAAAACAGTTGAAGTTAGATAATGTGACGGAATATCTTGCGGACTACGGCTTGTTACCTGATTTGCAGCAAGCGAACCGGGAGCATGATGTTGTGTTTACATGGAACGGGACCACATCGGGCGTTAAGGTGCCAAATGCTGATTGGATTTCGGACGACCGTTCGGGCTTAACCATTTGTGATGCGACGTCGTCGGTATTTGCCATGGATATGCCGTGGGAAAAGCTAGACGTGGTGACGTTTAGTTGGCAGAAAGTTCTCGGGGGCGAAGGTGCTCACGGAATGCTCATCCTTAGCCCAAAAGCAGTTGAGCGGCTAGAGACCTATACGCCACCATGGCCAATGCCAAAGATTTTCCGCATGACGAAAGGTGGAAAACTCATTGATGGTATTTTTAAAGGTGCCACGATTAATACGCCTTCAATGCTATGCGTGGCAGACTACCTTGATGCGCTTAGTTGGGTGGAGAGTATTGGTGGCGTGAATGCGCTAATTGCCCGGTCGCAACAAAACCTAGCGGAAATTGAGACTTTTGTTTCGACCCATAGCTGGATTCAATTCCTCGCGCAGGACGCGGCCACACTATCTAATACTAGTGTATGTTTGACCTTAGATTTAAGCGCCGACAAAACTAAAGCCTTGATCAAACTATTGGAAGCTGAGGGCGTTGCTTACGATATCGGCGCTTATCGCGATGCTCCTGACGGCCTGCGTATTTGGTGTGGTGGCACGGTTGAGTCTTCCGATGTTGCGGCGTTAATGCCATGGTTAGCTTGGGCGTATGACCAGGTAAACTAGAGATAACAAAAAATACCAGAGTGCATGCGCGCTCAATCGCGCGCATGGCAGTCACCCTGAGTTTTGAAGCCAAAGTATGGTTTCGATAATAAAAACAGAGGTGAGTATGAAGAGAGTCAGAACCTATAACACTATCGCAACGATAGGTCTCGAACAGTTTCCCCGTGACGGCTATGAAGTCGCTAGTGAAATTTCCCAACCAGATGCAATCATCCTTCGCAGCCAAAACTTATTAGAGGAAGCGTTTCCGGACAGTGTTCGCTGTATCGCGAGAGCGGGTGCGGGCACTAACAACGTACCTGTGGACCGTTGCTCATCTCAAGGTATCGTTGTTTTCAACACGCCCGGAGCCAACGCAAACGCCGTAAAAGAATTAGTTTTAGCCGGCTTGTTGCTGAGTAGTCGCGGCATAGTACAAGGTATGAACTACGTCGAAGGTTTGAGTGAGCAAGGCCAGCCAGAACCTGAACTGGCTAAAGCGATTGAAGCTGAGAAAAAACGCTTCAAAGGTACCGAGGTGATGGGTAAAACACTAGGCATTGTTGGCTTAGGCGCCATCGGCTCGTTGGTCGCCAATATGGCGATTGCACTGGGCATGAAGGTCGTCGGGTTTGACCCTGCAATATCGATAGAGGCCGCGTGGCGTCTGTCTAGTGACGTTGAAAAAATGGATAATTTGGCGTCTCTTTTATCGCGTGCTGACTTTGTTTCGCTGCATGTTCCCGCGGTTGAGGCTACTCATCACTTAATTAACAAAGAGAGTCTACAGAACGCAAAGCCTGGAATGGTGTTGCTGAACTTTGCACGCGAGCAGATCGTTGATGTTGAGGCGGTAGCGAGTGCACTTGAACAAGGCGCTTTAGGTGCTTATGTTAGCGATTTTCCCGTGCCTGCATTAATGGGGCAAGAGCGGGCAATTCTGATGCCCCACATCGGCGCTTCAACCAGAGAAGCTGAGGAAAACTGCGCCGTGATGGCTGCGCAGCAAATTATGGAGTTTTTGGAGAATGGCAATATTCGAAACTCGGTCAACTTTCCACCAGCTGAATTACAGCGAACTACTGGAAGTCGTCTAACCTTTACTAATGAGAATGTTTCTGGCGTGTTAGGGCATGTGCTATCCGTATTAGCGGATGCATCCATTAACGTGGTGGACATGTTGAATAAAAGTCGCGGCAATTTAGCGTATAACATTCTTGACCTAGAACAAGCTGCGGATTCAGCGGTCATCGATAAAATATTAGCGGTTGAACACGTCATGAATGTGCGCGCGCTCTAGTGACGAAAGGCGTTTACGTAATGAACAAGATAAGGCAAAAAATATGGAAATAAGTACGTTAGTATCATGGTTGGTGTTGATTTTTGTGGTCTTTTATATCATTCGAATTTTCAATAATTTGGTGCTGTATAAAAATCGCTTCGAGAATGCATTTTCTCAAATAGAGGTGCAGTTGAAACGTCGCTACGACCTGATTCCGAATTTGGTAGAGGCGACTAAAGCTTATTTGAGTCATGAAAAAGAAACGCTCGAAGCGGTGATTTCTGCGCGTAATGAAGCGGCTGCTGGTTTGAAAGCAGCAGCCCAAAATCCGTCTAGTGGATCCGCGATGGCTAAGCTAGCAACGGGAGAAGGCATGTTGCAAAGTGCGCTAGGACGAATGAATATTGTGGTCGAAGCGTATCCTGAGTTAAAAGCGAACGAGAATATACTGCAGTTAAACGAAGAACTGACCAGCACTGAAAATAGAGTGGCGTTTGCTCGGCAGTCATTTAATGACGCGGTTACGCAATACAATGCGTTTAAACAAAGCTTTCCTCAAAACTTTTTTGCGCCCACTTTTGGACATAAAAAAGATGCAGCTCTGCTTGAATTTGAAGATAGCGCAGAAATCCAACAAGCCCCCAAGGTAAGCTTTTAAAGCAGCGCCTTCATTAGATGAATTTTTATCAGGCTCAAGATGACGCCAGGAAGCAAACTTTCTGGCTCGTTTCTTTATTCTCCTTAGCGGTTCTCGCATTAGTATTGATTACTAACGTAGTCGTTGCTGTTTTCATTTGGTATAGCGACCCATCCAGTCTCTTGAGCTCTCAACCGGGCGTTGACAGTGCGCAGGGGGTCGACAAATTGATGGCGATTATTCAAGCGCTCGGCTGGCAAAAAGCGGCTTGGGTAGCGGTACTGGTTTGCGGCTCGATTGGAATGGCGGTCATGTTCAAGTGGTGGGAGCTGAAAGATGGTGGGGCCGTTGTAGCGGAGTCACTAGGTGGTAAAAGAGTCCTAACCAATACTGATTCTATTGGAGAGCGTCAGCTGCTGAACGTTGTAGAAGAAATGGCCTTGGCATCTGGTGTGCCTGTTCCGCCGGTTTATGTGATGCCCACTGAGCATGGGATTAATGCCTTTGCTGCGGGCTTATCTTTGAAGGATGCCGTGATTGGCGTTAGTCAGGGCGCATGCGATCACTTCAATCGTGAACAGCTGCAAGGCGTTATCGCTCATGAGTTTAGTCATATTTTAAATGGTGATATGCGCTTGAATCTAAAAATCATCGCGGTGCTGCATGGCATTGTTATGATTGGTGAGAGTGGGCGGACCTTATTTCGTTTAAGTTCTCGTCGTCGTTATCGCGGTTACAGCAGTAGCCGAAGCGATAGTAAGGGCGCGGGAGGGATTGTACTGCTGGGCTTGATGCTAATGGTGATTGGTTGGCTCGGCCAGCTTTTCGGATCATTGATTAAGGCAGGCGTTAGTCGCCAACGCGAGTTTCTAGCTGACGCCTCTGCGGTCCAGTTTACGAGAAACCCGGAAGGAATAGGGGGCGCATTAAGACTCATTGGCGGGCACACGCAGCGATCGTCGGTACATCATGCTAAGGCACATGAGCTTGGGCATCTTTTCTTTTCACAGGCATTTGATAGCCGCTGGTTTGCGACGCACCCACCGCTCAATGAACGAATTCTAAAAGTGCTGCCACAATGGCGTGGCGATTATTTGAAACCGCAGAGAAAGGAGCCAGCGACCAACCCGATAGACCCGATGCAGAAGCTTAGCGAGGAGCTTGGCGCCGCAGCGGGGCTAGCAGGCATGAGCTTAGTTGAGAAAACTGTAAATTCGGGCGAAAGTAAGGGGACGAATAAAAACGACGGCGGAAGCAAAAGCGCCGCCGGTTTGAGTCCGAATTCGAGTGCCGATGACGCTGCGTTCTCCAGCCCAGCTCAGAATGTGCACCCGTTCTTAATAGCGCAAGCAACGGAGCCCCTAGGAGCGGTAGCAATTGTCTTTGCTTTGCTGCTTGATCAAGATGCAGAGGTGAGAAAAAAGCAGCGATTGCTGTTAGATGCACCATGGCAGCGTCATCTAGCGCTGATTGAT
This sequence comes from uncultured Oleiphilus sp., assembly GCA_913020045.1. Lineage (GTDB taxonomy): Bacteria > Pseudomonadota > Gammaproteobacteria > Pseudomonadales > Oleiphilaceae > PZPK01. The sequence goes on along the minus strand of CAJWBE010000009.1, from coordinate 78,577 downwards.
TCTTGTGAGGCACAAACTCGATTGCTCGCGGACGAGGCTATCTTGCCTTTGATCGAGCGTCTGTTGCCCACGTTGAAAACCTTGTCCGAAAAACAGTACCTTGGGCTAAGAAAGGCAATGCCTCTGCTGATACGCTGCGATGGTCGCGTGGATATTCTTGAGTGGGTCATTTTCGAGTTGGTGCGTCAGCATTGCGATCGTCATTTTAGCTTGAGCCGCGACGTGAAGCCTAAGTATAAAAAGCCTTCTCAGGTAGCGAAGCCCTATGCGCTGGTCGCTTCTAGAATTACCTATTGTGAACCGATGGAAGATAAAGAGCGCGTTAAAGCATTTGGAAAAGCAACTAATTTAGCGGGTGTGTATAGCGAAGGTCTGCTGTCAGAGGCTGAGTGCTCAGGGACCTTGTTTATAAAATCTGTGCGAGAGCTAAACCAATGTTATCCACTGCTTAAACCGAGGCTCTTAAAAGGCTTGGTGCAAGCTGCACTTCAAAATGACATCTTGCATACGCATGAACGGTTGCTAATTGCGACGATTTCGCTCATTTGGGACTGCCCCGTCGAGGGTATTTGATTCGGCTTCAACCGTCGGCGTATCGTCCACCGGTTTGAGCAGTGCTGAAGCCTGTGTGAAGTCAAAGCCCGTTTCTTCACCCAATGCGTCGGGTTCATAGCGAATACCGCAGCCGGCCTTTACTGTTTTACTCGTATCTACTTAACCATTCTTTTTCATTGCTGTTTCCTGTTTCACATGTCATGTCTATATCGTTAAACGCTGTCGCTAGCCGGTGCTCTGAATTACTGCGACAAACAAGTTTCCCCAAAGCCCGCATAAACAGATGAGACCAAAACCAAAAACAAAAAAGCGTTGGCTAACGTTATTGTGCCCGAGATGTATCAGTGTATGTACTAGGCGTGAGCCAACGAATAACCAAGCCAAAATGATGTCACTCTGTGACACAGAATGAGTGACTAATAGCGCGACAACCGCGATATAAAAAAGCGGTGGGACTTCAAAATGATTTTGTACGTGCCGCATTAGTAAATGCAGGCGCGGAGGCTGAGTGCCCTTAGAATAGGTGCTAAAGAAGCTAACACTCACCTCTTTACGGCGGACGGCAAAGAAGCGAGTCAGTCCGAGTTTGACAACACAAAAGATAGTAAGTGAGAACATGGCGATTGCCGGATAAAGTATATGTATGTTGCTCATGCATGAGGTGCTCTGGCGTGAATAAGATTTGGCTATGCACAATAGAGTTCCATAAACCGTTAGCGCAAGATTATTGTCATGCTCTTGCTAGGAAGCAATAGTTTGCCTGCGCATAGGTCTCATTTTAAGCGATTTTGCAGGGGTGGCGAACTCGCCCAACGACGTTAAAAAACGAATTTATCGGTCCTTTCTAAAACACTAACACTTTCTTAATGTAGACGCGTGGCGTCCTATGACGTTTTGGTGGCCACATCTAACCCAATAATAAAACAGTGTGGTGAAAGTCATGAGATTATCTAAAGCTTTACCCGTGCGTTTACTCAAATCTGCGGTAGGGTTTTCCCTTGCTGCAGGTTTAAGCGCAGGGGCGGTAGCCATCGGCATCGAGGATGTCGTAGATGGGGGCAATAACTACCCATGGGAAAAAGTTGAGATCGCTGGTACCAAGTGCAGCGACGGTTCGCAATATAAATTCTGGGTCAACGACAACCCTAACTCCAATGATTTGTTGATTATGTATGAAGGCGGGGGCGCATGTTGGGATTACGAAAGTTGCAGCGGCGCGCTAGGCTTGCTGGGCGCGGCTAACCCCAACGGCCTGGCAGATGGTTATATTACGTCTCAAAAAGCAAACTTTGTTTCTCCTTTAGTTAATGGAGCCGATCCGGGTTTTCCGTTGCGCTCCAAACAGGATTTGGTCACTAAAGATTGGGATGTTGCCTACATGCCCTACTGTACAGGTGATGTGCATGTAGGAAACAATGTCGTGACTTATAGCGACCCATCTGGCGTGAACCCGCCAATTAATTTTCATCATGCGGGTTACAATAACTCGACCGCTGCATTGGATTTCCTCAATACGCGCCTTGGTGCGGTTAACCGCCTGATGATTACCGGTTTTAGTGCAGGTGGGGTGGCGACCGCAGCGGTGCATCATGAAGCGCGGCAGCGTTTGACGGTAAACAAAGTATATAGCCTGAACGATTCTGGGCCATTATTCCCAGCACCTGATGGCTCTTACAATTCTCGTTTGCTGCATGACACCATCAATGTTGCTTGGGACCTGCCTTCGGTGCTTAGCAACATGCCAAGTAATTTCGACCCGTCCGATATGGGTAGCATTACTAAAGCGATGGCAACGGAATACCCACAGGATAGCTTCGCTTACACCGGTTACAGCACAGACTTTAACTTTTCGCGATTTTCTTACGAGCGTTTTTATCCGGGGCTTGATGAGTCCGGAATCTTAGCCTTATGGCAAGAAGACCAAGACCTGCTCGTCGCTGAAATGAATAAATATGATAATTTCAGTTACAGCATTCCGTGGAATCGTCCGATTAACGATAGTCATTGCTCAACGATTGTGACTTTCATCGGCAGCCATTCTTGCCCAAGCGTGCGTAAGAAGAAGTGGTATGAAGCATGGCAGTGGCCTTGGAGCCAAAGCTGGAAATGTGCTGGAACGTCAACGTCGATGACGAGCTTCCTTGCGCAGTGGGTCGGCGGCGGAGTACTTCGTCTTAAGGAACCTTATAACGCATTTAACCAAGAAGATCCGGGTATGCAGATTATTGGCCCACAAATCGATTCAGCACTTTAGATCGTGATCAACCTGGGCTCTCTAAGGGCCCAGGTTTACCAAGTATTTGCATGCAGGCTTGACGTTGGTTTCGGACGGTCGGGCGTAGCCAAAATAATAACAGCAACAGGAATAAAGCATGAAAAATTTTACTCGCAAGCTCATTATCGTCACGAGTGTCGTTAGCGTGTCAGTTATCGCATTCACGCTTTCTATGGATAGTGAATATCCGTCGCTAGAACAGCGTAGTGAAATGCAAAGTGCTGCCGAGCAGCGAGTCGATTTAGCGCCACCCAATGACAGCGGTGTTGCTCAAGTAGACGTGAATGCGAGACCGCAAGAGTCTCTGATTGCGGAGTTGATGGGTGGCGATGTGTTGTCCCTTAATGCGCTTCAAAAAGCGTTCTCGAGTGATGACCCTGCATTTGCTTGGGCGCAAGTTGACCTTGAGGAACTGCAAAACGAAATGCCAGATAACCTTTACTGGGCATTGGCGGCGCCAACTGATGACCCAGTGGTTCAGGAACAACGCAAAGAGATTAAAGAATTCTGGGAGCAACAATATGGGGAAATCCTATCAAACAGGGCGACAGAAGTAGAAATACGTGCCTACTATGAACATCGCAATCAGGTGTCGACCGACTACATCGTGTTTGCGACCGCTTTGTTGAATCGGCACAGTACTGATTTGCCAGAGCGTGACTATCATTTCCAGATATTGGCGCGCAATGTCCACTTAGCGCAGTTAGAAGAGTTGCCTCAAAAACTGCAACAGGCACTAGAAAACCGAGAGCGGTTTGAGCAGCGCCGCAGTGAGTGGCTGGCTAATAAGTCAGCATTTGAATCGCAGCTTCACGCTGAAAGAGAGGCGGCTTTGCGGGATCTAGGGAAAATTTAGCTAAGGCACTTTTTTGTTTTCTATCTACAGAGTTTCGCTTTTTATTTTCTATTTGTGCGCGCGTTCGGGGTGAGCTTTACGCGTGCGCTTGTCATCTTAGCGCCTTTGGCTAGCGGCGCGTCTTATGCTCTAGCGAATGTCGGTTTTGGCCTATGGCCTCTTGCATTTGTTATGTTTATTCCGCTTTGGTGGAGCTTAGATGCGATGCCTCAAAAATCGTATCTAAAAATAGCCTCTGCTGGCTTCTTATTCGGATTGATAGCCTTTTTACTGGGTACGCATTGGCTACTGGCCTTGAACGATGGTTTTATCAAGGGCAATACCATTCTTGGGTCGCTGTTATGGCTTGGTTTGGGCGCCTGGTTTGCGCTTGCCTATGCAATTTACTCGCTCGTCTACGGAGTTCTCAAATCACGCGGATTCTCTCTGCTGGTGTCGGGTATGGTGCCGCTGGTTCTGTTGGAGTGGCTGCAGCATAATTTGTTTCCGTCTTATGCGGGCGCCGGTTTGATTCATCGCATAGAGCTGGCGCAAATTTCCAGCCTCGGTGGACCACTACTGATGTCCGCGTTCGTCGTTAGTATCAATAGTATTCTCTATGGTTTTCTGGCACAGGGCGCTCGTTTTGTGCCCTCTCAGTGTCTGCGTCTGAGTGCAGGGGGTGTTTTTATCGCCGCCGCCCTGTTTTATGGAGTGAGTAGCTTGCAAGGTGTTAAGTCTGTACCCGCCGATGATGATCGTTTGACGATAGGCGTGGTGCAGAGCAACCTAGTGCGACATCGAAGCGAGGACTCTGCGTTTCTTCGCCACGAAGCGCATCTGCAGCAAAGTCGAGAATTGCTGAGTGAGTTTGACGTTGACCTGCTAATCTGGCCCGAGAGTGCCTATGAGCAAGGTTTGCGTCGTCCTTTGCCGATAGATGGGCAGTTTATTCGTAAAGATATAGATGTTCCGCTTTTGTTTGGAGGAACATCTATTTGGCAATCCAATGGCCGCAAAGTCACCTCGAACTCTGTTTTCTTTTCGAATCACGAGGGAAAAATCGCGCAATCATACGACAAGAATAGGCTATTACCTTTTGCTGAAACACGGCCGGAATTGTCATTCATGGGTGATCTGTGGGATACCCTAATCGACATTTTTCCGCAGCATCAGGACTTTAAACGCGGCACGACTAAACCGTCGTTTAAAATGGGGGACACCCGCTTTTCAGTCCCTATCTGTTATGAAATGGTACTGCCTGATTATATTCACAGCATGGTCGCCGAAGGTCAGCCTGACTTCCTGATAACACTTGCAAATGACTCATGGTTCGCAGGCACGCAAGAGCCTGAAATACATTTAGCCTTATCTCAATTACGCGCAATAGAGCATCGTATGTGGGTGGTCAGGTCCACTAATAGTGGTGTTAGCGCCGTAATTGATCCGGCAGGTCGCATTGTTGCTCGTACTGAAATGGATGTCAGAGAAAATATGTCGGCGAGCATGACAGCGCAGCGATATTTTTCTTGGTATAGCCACTTCGGAAACTGGCTGGTTTTGTGTGTTTTGCTCATCGCTCTATGTGATGCGAGCCGCCTCATCGTTGCTGCCAAGCGGTCGCAAAAAAATACTATTTCACAGGCGAAGGCAAGTTAGACTCGACTTGTCGTTGCTACATCTTTGCTATTGCTAGAGCAACGGATGCTGGAGGGTTGCACGCCAGTCCAGTTTTTGAAGGCGCGCCGGAAACTTGATGCGTCGCTAAATCCTAGGCGTTCAGCCACTTCACTAACCGGCATTGCAGTGCTTTGTAGCAAGCGGATAGATTGTTCACGTTTGAATTCATTGATCAGGCTTTGGTAGCTGGTCTGATTGATCTGCAACTTGCGGTAGAGGCAACTGCGAGAGCTATGAAGCTTCTCAGCGACTTGATCAAGTGTTGGGAAGTTTGGATAGGTGTCAATCAAAATAGCGTTCACCCTTTCTGTAATAGAAAAGCGACTTTGCCATCTCAGTAGTGCTTTTTCGCACTGGTTTTTCTTTAGGTTGCGTAGTTCTTTGTTTGCTGTCACTAGAGGCTTTTGCAGGTAATTGGCATCAAAATATATCGCGTGGCTAGGGCTGTTGTAGCAGATCTCACAGTTAAATGTTTTCACATACTCATTATGGTGAGGCGGTTGGGCATAAGGCAGACAGATGTTCCCGTATTCCAGTGTTTGTGCTGTTAGCCAGCGCGCTTGGCACTGCAGACACGCAAAAAGGGCCTCGGATACAAACCACTTAAGTCGCAAGGGGACCGCGCTTGAGTAGAGGCCTTGAAAACGGATCGTGCTCACACTGCCGTCCGAAAGAGGGATGACTTTTAGGGCGAGGGCGATAAGCGTATGGTAACGGCGCAACGCATCCAGCGCTTCACCTAGGTTTTTGCAAGACATGATCAGCTGGCCGACGGCATCGGCCGCGACTAGGTTTAGTTGTTTGCCATAGGCGATCCCAAGCCCGGCCGGCGCATCACTGACCGACATTGAAAACACTTGGTATAGGGTTCTTAAACTAATGCGTTTGCGGTAGTCAGATAAGTCACTTGAGGGGCCATCATATCCTCGTAATACACAGCCATGGGCTTCGAGCACGTTCTTCAGGTTGGATAGATAAAAAATTCCAATGACTTCATCGTCAATATCGAAATGAAAAGCAACAGATCTATTCATTATCACGTTCTCTTTTTTATTATTTAGCGTGTCATTGATGTCTTATTTGAGTCAGCCTTTTGATTGAAATACTGCAATTAGATCAAGGTCTCGCTTTCTCTATCAAGCGGTCTGTAATGGCGCATAACTATAGTGAGAGCTGTGCTGTTTCCCCAAGTGTTTAAGGTAAACAATTCCTTAATTTCACTACACAAAAACTGAAATTGACCTGAATTTCACTGAATGCACCTGATTTATTTTTACTTTATCGTTTTATATCTTGTTGAATTTTATGGATATTTTATGATGCTCAGTTCCAGGGGAGTATTTTGCTACGAATGTGTCCAGTTTGGAGGGAAAGGGTGTTGATGAAACCGCCTTGCCTGCGCTAAGGTTTCGTTCTTTCCGCCAAAAACAAATACAAATCTAGGGAATAGGAAATGCTTTTAAACGGTTTTTGTTTGGGCAGTATTGCGATCATTTTCATGATCGTACTAAGGGATTTTAGGCACCTGTTGATCGGCAGAGTTTTTTTACTACTGCTTGTGTCCGGTATGGCTTTTTTGCTTCGTGATGTCGTACCGCCCGACTGGAAATGGTTAATGGGCGATATTATGACGTTCTTGCCTGCACTTTTTTGGCTTCTCTGCCAGTTAGGGTTTACGCGCAAGCCTAACCTGCGCTCTGTTTGGTCGGTACTCGCCGTCTTCAGTTGCGTGATTCCGATCGTTGGTCGTCAGTTAGGCGCTGATGCCGATGAGACGTCGATCAGGAATATGCTGTTATGGCGCCTTCCCCAGACGGCGGAATACGTGGTGATACTGCATGGCATTTGGGTGGTGATGGCAAACTGGGCCGATGATTTGTTAGTGGACCGACGACGCATGCGCGCGGTGTTGCTTTGCACGGTAGGGGTAAGCTCGCTTTGGGTGACCCTGACCCTGAACACTGGCTACCTTTCAGAATTTAGTTTGCCCTTGGTTGTCGGTATCGCCATTCTTGTTGCCGGAAACATGCTTTTGAAAGGACGCGAAGGCGTGCTGCTTGCTCAACGGCTTGACCCTCAAGCCGTTTCAGGAAGTGCGAGGGAGCGAGATGTCCCGGAAGAGCTAAAAACTGATTGCCCGATGGCGCAGAAACTTACCGCGCTAATGGATGATGGCTATTATCGCACCGGTAAACTAACCCTAAAAATGCTTGCTCAAGAGCTTGGCCTGCCTGAATACAAAACGCGATCTCTCATTAACAAAGCGTTTGCCTATCGAAACTTCAACGACTACATCAACAACTTGCGTATTGCGGAAGCAAGTGCGCGTCTAATATCTGAGCCCGATACGCCTATTCAAAATATTGCTCTGGATGTGGGTTATCGAACGATTAGCTCGTTCAATCGAACGTTTCGAGAAATTCAAAAGAAAACGCCTAGTGACTATCGAGCTGAGCACCTTCTCGCGGACTTGAGCGAGCAGCATTCAGTGGCGTAGCTTTTTATGGCTAATCATCAAATAATTCCCGCGTCTAAACTTGCTGCCATTGTTAGGCCTAGCTCCTCGCATTGGTCGACAAATATGCTTTGGAAATCGCCGCGGCAGATAAGAGGCTCCTGCACTAGTCTCCATTTTAAGCCTGTTGTGATGCTCTCAATTGCTCTTCTTGTGCCGGTGCCATCATGGCCTGCTCGCACATAAAACGAGAAGGGCATACCCTGCGTTTTGTCGATGCAGTCGTAGTAGCAGCGGTCAAAGACGTCTTTCACCAAACCAGCCATGTAACCTAGGTTTTCGGTGGTACCAATAACAATGGCGTCGGCCGTATTGATGTCGCTAGCGTGCGTTTCAAGGGGCGTCAGGCATCGAACGTCGACGTTGTCGATGTCGGTATTGCAGGCGCCTTTCATCACTGAATCAGCGAGCAGTTTCGTGTTTGCAGAGGGCGTATGAGCAATGATTAACAATTTTCGTTGTTGAGACATTAGGCGCTGTTACCGGGTAAGTGTTGGTGCATAGCCACGTTTGATAGCGCATTTATTTCGCACTGAGTTAAGTTAAGAATATATCAAGTTATCTGGTTTGTGGGATAGTGACGGTGGATTGTTATGCAGGGATAGCTATGTATGGAAAGTTATGCGGGGATAGTTGTTCGGGTAGCGATATGATTGCTTAGCAATGTCTTGAGGATAAGTTGGGGGCTGATAATCGCAATTATGAGTGGGAGCGGGCCTGGTACGGTTGTGCAATACCAGACCCCTCGCGGAGGTTACAGTCCTAAGGTTAAGCGTAAGTCGCTTCCGCTGCGGTAGTCGCGGCGGCCGGATCACAGTCATGGCCCTGTTCGGCCAGAACGGTGCCGAGTGCAGACAAACAATGCATCACGTTTTGTTTATTACAACCATTACCCATCAGCCCGATACGCCAGGCGTTTCCAGCAAACTTGCCAAGGCCTGCGCCGATTTCCAGGTCAAAGCGCTGAAGCAAGGCCGAGCGCACAGCAGCGTCGTCGATGCCTTCTGGAATCGCAACAGTGTTGAGCTCAGGCAAACGAATATCCGCATCAACGAGCATCTTAATGCCAAGCGAGTCGAGGCCTGCAACGAGAGCGTTATGGTGCTGACTATGGCGCTGCCATGCGTTTTCTAACCCTTCTTCGTGAAGAATTAAGAGTGCTTCGTGCAAGGCATAAAGACTATTGACCGGCGCTGTATGGTGATAAGCGCGTTTAACGCCTTCGCCCCAGTAGCCCATGACAAGGTTCAGATCGAGGAACCAGCTGTCGCTTTTTCCTGAGCGAGCCTTAATGCGATCAACCGCTTTTTGGCTGAAACTAACAGGGGCCAAACCAGGCGTGCATGACAGGCATTTTTGCGTACCGGAATAGATCGCATCGATGCCCCATTCGTCGACATTTAAATCGATGCCACCTAACGAGGTCACCGCATCGACGATGCTTAAACAATTATGCTGTTGCGCGAGTGCACAAATGGCTTTTGCGTCTGAGCGCACACCGGTTGATGTTTCTGCGTGAACAAAGGCAACGATAGAAATGTCAGGATCTGCTTTTAATGCGGCTTCCACTTTCGCGGGGTCAACTGCTTCACCCCATTCGAACTCAAGGGCTGTCACTTTTGCGCCAGCGCGCGACGCCACTTCTTTCATTCTTCCGCCGAATACGCCATTAATACAGACTAAGGCTTTGTCGCCGGGCTCAACTAGGTTCATAAAGCAGGTTTCCATACCGGCTGAACCGGGCGCAGAAACGGGAATTGTCAGTTCATTTTTGGTCTGGAAGGCATACTGAAGAAGCGATTTTATCTCATCCATCAGGGTGACAAAACTAGGGTCTAAGTGCCCAACCGTTTGTTGAGATAAGGCCTTGAGAACTCGCTCAGAAACGTCTGAAGGGCCGGGGCCCATTAATACTCGGTGTGGTGGATGGAATGATTCCATGGTGATGCTTTACCTTATTAACGTTAGTCGTGTTGGTGTGTCTTGCTTGTTATGGTTCTATCGTTTTTCTTCTTTACGCAATCGCATGTCGAAGCGATTCAATGTCGGCCCGATCACCGAACCTACCGGTGACCGCAGTGCCGAGGTCGACAGTTTAGCGGTAGACAGTTTAGATAGAAACAGGCAGCGTGCAGGTAACTAGGTCTCAGCCTTGCTTACAGATGGTGAACAGCCACGATTGGAAGGCGTTAATCGTGGCTGTTTCTTGCTTGCAGATTTATTTTTAGTGCATTAAAACGTGAGTCGAGAAAGTTTGTTAACTATCGACTAAATTACTTGGCGCGTTTGAGGCTGTTTTTGGTGAAGTCACCTTCATCTAAGCCAACCTTAAAGGCATAGTTGGACCAATCAAGAACGGTGCTTTTGCCCGTTTGATGGTTTTGCATGCTCATTTTTGCTGGGCGCCAAAATTGATCGAGGTATTGTTCGTAGTCGGTAGATTCGAGCGTCTTGAGTAGGCTCTTTTTACGGTCATAGAATTCGATTTTCTGTGCACGATACTCAGTAGTGTCAATCCAGGCGATTTGTTTTGTGTAGCCAGAATTTTTGTCCGTTGGGAAACGCTCGACCACAAAACACGTTAGGTCGCCACAGGATTCATCTCGCAGATAATTGTAGGTATATTTTTCAATCTCTTGGGAGCTTAGGTCTTCAAACGCAAATTCGCTACCCATAAAAGGACCCGACTTGTTTTTAGACGCGATTCGCTTGACGCGTTTAAGCGCGGGCAAGTATAACCACTGATCATCAGATTCGGTTTTGTGCGAAAAAGTTAGCAAGGCCGTGCCGCGCACATCTTTTGGTTCATCGAAAATGGTGAGCCCTTTGTCGCCATCATTCTCTACTTCAAGCGATTTAACTCGCAGCACTCGGGTGCTTTCTTCGCCGCGCTTGTTGCGCAAGGTCATGGTCATACTTGCGCTGTTGTCTTGCCAGCCTGTGTTTCGTTTGTCAGCTTCCACCGCGATTGCTAGGCCTTTTTCTTGAGGTGTTTCTGCATAGCTTTGCGCTGCCAGTAATGGCAACAGCGAAAAGGCTAGTACGAGAGAGTGTCTTAATCGCATATTGTTCTCCTAAAAGTGGCGATAGGTGGTGCTAAATTATTACGTGCTTATTTTTAAAGTGCTGAGTGTATCGTTTAACATTTGCGAACTTAACGTCGCTCAGTGAGACGCTGCGTTGCGCGACTCTAACTTTCGTTCTTTTTTAGCCATTCGTTTTTTCTTGTTTTGGACTAATAGCAACAGTAGTGGTGGTAGAAAGAAAAAGTCGACTAACAGTGCGACTACGATCGTGACAGCCGTCATCAGCCCCATTTGAGCGTTCATACCATAATCTGAAAAAGCTAAAATACCAAAGTTTGCGAACAGAATGAACGTGGTGACGACGAGTGCAATCCCAACGCTATTGAATGCATAACGAATGGCGTCGGCGGTATCGAATTCATTTTCTCGCTTTGCCCTGAGGAATTTGCTGAGAAAGTGCACGGTAAAGTCGACCACAATCCCCAGTGTCATGCCAAATACCATGGAAAGACCGAGGCCAATTTGACCCACGAAATATCCCCACAGACCGAAACCAATAATGGCGGGGAGAATATTTGGCAGCAAGCTAATGACGCCGTAGTAGCTAGAGCGAAGACTGAACGCTAGCACAATCGAGATAAGAAGGATTGCGTAGCTAGTGCCTTCAAGCATCGAACGAATATTACTTTGCCCGATATGCGCAAACATGACGTCACTGCTTGCGCCATGAGACATCTTGAAATCTGGAATGTTCTGGGCAAACCACTCGTTGGCTCGGACCTGTAAATCAAGCAGCTCTTGCGTGGAGTAGGGTGCGAGAGTTGCATTGATCCGGCTCTGTGATTTGTCTAGATTGATTTGGTGATTTAAGTCCAAGCCGAAAGGCAGTGACATTTCGTAGAGCAATATATATTGCGCGGCTAAGTCTTTTTGCTGGGGTAGACGGTAGTAGTCCGGGTCGTCCGCATGCATGCTTTTATTCAAGCGTTTCATGACGCTGCTGAAGGAGTCGACATGGGCAATTTCTGGTTGCTGCCTTAGCCATTCGGTGGCCTTGTCTAGATCACGCATGAATTCAGGCTTAGCGACGCCGCCAGTCTCCCCAGAGTCGAGCACGTAAGAAATGGTTCCAAGCCCGGTCAAACGATCCCTAGTAAAGTCGGAATCCTGTCTGGCAATCATCGATGGATGCAAGTATTCCGACCAGACATCATTGAGTTCATTTTTGGGAAGTAAGGCGATACAAGTGGCGGTGATCACGACACTGATGAGTAGCATTAGGCGTGAATGTTTGATGATGGTATTAGCCAAACGGACCGGCCAACCACGTTCTTCTTCACTTAACGCTGTGACTTTCATGGGCAGCATGGCCAGCATCGCGGGGAGTATGGTGACCGAAAATAGCCAAGCGCCCGCTACGCCGATCGCGATGGTATTGCCCATTTCCTGAAATGGCGGCGAGTCGCTAAAATTGAGAGATAGAAAACCAATGATGGTGGTGGCGCTAGTTAGAAAAACTGGTTGGTGGTTGATGCGCAGGCTCTCTAATATCGCGGCTTTTTTGGAGACGCCTTTTTGCATTTGTTGAAAGGCGGAAGCGAGTACATGAATAGAGTCTGCAATCGCCAGCGTCAGGATCATTGTTGGCGCATTAACGGAGGCCGTGGTGATGTCCATGCCGAGCCAGGCTGAAATCCCTTCCGCGAACAATATAGAAAACACTACCACGGTAAAGATTGCGACAGAGCCGGTTAACACGGTAATGAGATGGCCGCTGGCTTGAAAGATATAAAACCCAATACAAACAAACGCGATCACGAACGCTAGCGGAACGATGTGTGTTAGGTCGTAGAGTGCCGCCTCTTTAAATGCGGTGTCTACAATGATTTGGCCGGTTAGCCGCAGATCAATCTCCGGAAATTTTTCGCGAAACTCTGCCTGCATGATGCGGGCCGCCATGGCGACTTCTGGCACTTCCAAACTGGGCTCTAGGCCCGGTATTTCGATCAGCACGTTAATGCCTGTGACATCTGCTGCTTTTGAAATAAGGCGGCCGGCTAGAGCGGGCTCTTCTGTCGCAACAGTCTTTATCGTCTGCAGTTGTGACTCACTCAGGGCGTTTGGTTCGATGACTAAATTATCGACCAGTAGATCATCGTCTTCGGCAATGGTGTGTTGATAGTTGGTAATCGAGTCAACGCGCATCGCATAGGGGAGTTGCCAAGCAGCTTCTGTCAGAGACTCAATCATCGCGAGGGTCGGCGGCGTAAACACTTTGCCGTCATTGGGAGCGATAACGAACATGACATTGTCAGCTTTAGTAAAGGTCGCCTGCAGATCTTCAAAGGCTTGCAAGTGTGGATTATCAGCGCTAAAAAAAATGCGATAGTCGGTGCTGAATTTGACCTGAGGTAAACCGGCTGCAGCGGCAATAATGATAAGCAAAGAGCTGATCAATACCAATAGCCGCTGTTGAACAATGGCCTGGCTAATACGTTCAATCATAGTGTAAAAAACTTCTCGGTTGAGCGGAGTGTGACTGCGAACTTGCGAGTGCTATCTGTCGACTAAGGTTGGACAGCTCGGCCTGAAGATGGCAGCGTGATCATTCTATAGTGGTCATATTTTTCTAGGTTGTGACCGTCGGTCACAAAATTTAGGGAAGGATAATCTTTCGCGCTTTTGGGTGCAAGTCAAAGCGACAATGTTGAGGTCAGGTCAGGTCAGGTCAGGTCAGGTCCGCTGAGACGGCGATCAGGCCGAACTTTATCAATGGCGTGACTATCTCGCGATGATGATGAGAGAAAGGATATTCAGTCGTGACGGGAAAGTGTGTCCAGACCAAGCTAGGGATAACTAGGGATAATAGAGGCTTACTCTCGTTGGCGGGATAACTTGCATAACCTGTCGCGTTTTTTGCGCTAGGGTCTGTGATATTGTTGCAGGCTTTTATGATGAGCCGTCAAATCATTCTTATGACTCCTGCGCAATTGAACCACTTAAAACAACAGGCTGCTGCTGGCCTAGCCGCGAACGATCTTGCAAACGCCAAGGCCTTTATAACGCCAGCACATCAAGCGTATCCAAATGATCCGGAGGTAAATTGGTTGTTGGCGGATCTTTTTGTGGCGCAAGGGTATGTCGCGCAAGGCGTAGGTTTGCTGAAAAAAGCGGCTGAACGCAAAAGTAATTTGGGGTTCAAGGAGCCGTTGCTGGAAAAAGCATCAGAGCTTTGCGGGGCAAATCAGCTACATCAACTAGGTTTCGAGTGTGCGTCCAGTTGGTTAAAGCATTGCCCAAAATCGGACAAAGCGCGTTTTTTCGTCGGCCTGTTTCTGTTTCAAAAAAAGCGATACTCAGAATGCATCACTCAGCTAAAAAAATTACTGAAGCAAGGCTCAAAAACATCGGGGGTCTATAAAACCTTAGGCGAGGCGCAGTATCTTAGTGGTGAGCATCAAGCGGCATACGATTATTACCAACAAGCGATAGCGCTTGCACCGAGCGCGCAGGCTGTCAAAGGCAACTTTCTTCTAGCAAGCAATGCGATGCCGTTTTTGAGTGAAGAGTCCGTGAGCGCTGAGCATGTTAGTTATGCTAAAACCTTAGAGAACGAGGTAGTACCACATGATTATATCCCGCCCGCTAAGCGACCTAAAAAGCTTCGCCTCGGATTTACTTCCGATGAATTTCGCAGTCACTCTATTGCTTACTTTTTACTGCCGCTGTTGCGAGGGATAGATAAGAACCGTTATGAGGTGTTTTGTTATTCGGATACCGACCGCGAAGATAGCTTTACGGCGGAGATAAAGTCTTTCTGTGATGGCTGGCACGACGCGACGGCCTTGAGTGATGACGCCTTAGTGGCTTTAATTCGACAGCACAAAGTTGATATTCTGGTGGATTTAAATGGCCATACGGGAGCGGTACGTTTTCATACTTATATAAGTAAGTCGGCGCCGGTTCAGGTTACTTATTTGGCGTACCCGAATACGACGGGCTTTTCCCGTATCGACTATCGCCTGAGTGATTATTGGGCCGACCCTGAGAACACTACCGAACACCTTCATTCTGAGGCTTTAGTCCGCTTGCCAGGAGGTTTTTTATGTTTCGAACCTGCGCCGGATGCGCCAGAGCCTAGCTTTGTGAATCGCACTAAAGCTGGCCAAGTGGTCTGCTTTGGTAGTTTTAATGCCTTTCAAAAGATCACAGATGATGTCATTTCAGTATGGGCTAGGGTGCTGCTAGCTGTAGAGGGCTCTAGCCTGCTAGTTAAAAGCACTGCACTGGGTGACGCTGGGGTTAAAGACGCCTTTAAGAGAAAGTTTAAGCAGCATGGCATCTCATCTAAGCGATTAATACTGTTAAATCATACGCCAGGGCGAGTCGAGCATTTGGGGCTTTACGCAAAAGTAGATATCCATCTTGATACTTTTCCGTATAACGGCACCACAACGACTTGTGAGGCCTTTTGGCAAGGTGTCCCAAGTATCGTACTTGCTGGCAGCAGCCACCGTGCTCGAGTGGGTGTTAGTATTTTAAATCAGCTGGGGCTAAACGATTTCATTGCAAAAGATTTGGACGATTATGTCTCGCTTGCGGTATCGAAGGCGAGTGATCTGGCGGCATTGGAAGCACTTCGTGCAACGATGCGCGAACGTATGCTGAATAGTCCCTTGATGCAGACAGAGCGTTTCGCCAAAGATTTTAGTGAGGCCGTGGAATTAATGTATGGTCGTTATCTATCATCGCAACCTGACTCGTAGTTTAGTCAGTTTACGAGCTCTTTTTCCGGTGATTCAATTAGCGAATAGGCAAGGATTTTATCTACATGCAAGCTAACCAAGTGATGCAGCAAGCTCAGCAGGCGATAGGTGTTGGCGATTTTGACCGCGCAAAAAACTTGTTAGCGCCGTTGCATAAAAAGTCTCCCTCTGACCCTCAGGTTAACTGGTTGATTGCGGATGTGTTTTTGGCAGAAGGTAATGGCGCGAAAGGTGTCGCATTCTTACAGAAGGCTGCTCTGCGAAAAGGCAATCAACAAATGAAGGAGCCCTTATTAGAAAAAGCGGTCGACATTTGCGCTGCTGAAGATCTTTATAATGCCGGACTAGAGTGCGCGATGGCTTGGCTAAAGCATAACTCTGCTTCCGAGAAAGCACGTTTTTTCGTGGCCAAGTTTTTGCGAGCGAAAAAGCGCTACTCAGAAAGTGCTGCGCATTTTACGAAGTTAGTAAAGCTTGGTAGCCAAAATTCCTCGGTACATCTGCACCTAGCGCAAGCACAGTTGAGTATGGCTGAGCACAAATCATCATTAGAGAACTTCAGAATCGCGAGCAGTTTAGCGCTCGGCGAGTCGGACTTTGATGGCTGGTTCGTCTTCGCGACCAATGCGTTTCCCCAGTTGAGCGAGAAGGAAATCTTTCAGGAACATATCAACTTCGGTCGCAGGCTTGAAGCTAGTTATTCCCCAATGGAGCATCAAAAACCCAGTAAACGGCCCGATAAAATTCGGATCGCGTTTATTTCTGGGGACTTGCGTACCCACTCTGTGACTTTCTTTTTGCTGCCTTTGCTGAGGGGCTTAGATCGCACACGGTTTGAGGTGATTTGTTATTCCGATGTTCAAAAAGAGGACGCGGTATCGGAGCAGATTAAATCTCTTTGCAATGCTTGGGTCGAAACTCGCTCGATGGACATAGAGCGTGTCGCGCAACAAGTTCAGAATGATCAGATCGATTTACTGTTTGATCTGAGTGCCTATACCAGCTCGTTTAGATTGGGTGTGTTTGCGAATAAGGCAGCACCGATTCAGGTCAGTTATTTGGGCTATCCAAATACCACAGGGCTGTCGCGAATGGACTATCGCTTAACGGATGAATGGGCTGACCCTCGATCGCTAACAGAACACTTACACACCGAGAGTTTGGTTCGTTTAAAAGGCGGCTTTCTTTGCTTTGAAGCCGATGCCGTAGCTCCACCTGTTTCGTTCGTGCAGCGAACGAAGAAGAGCCCAGGCGTTTGTTTTGGCAGCTTTAATGCATACCACAAATTTAACGATGAGGTGATTGCTGCTTGGGCAAAAATTCTGCTGTCTGTTGCAGATTCAACCTTGATGATAAAAAGTTTATCTCTCATTGACCCGCCGTTGAGAGAACGGCTAAAGAAGCAGTTTGCAAGTTATGGCGTGTCGCCAAAGCGACTAACGCTAATGCCGGAAACACCCGGGCGAAAAGAGCACTTAGAATTGTATGGAAAGGTTGATATTCACCTCGATACGTTTCCCTATAACGGCACCACGACAACCTGTGAGGCACTCTGGCAGGGCGTCCCTAGCGTAGTGATCGCGGGAGATGCGCACCGATCCCGAGTGGGTGTGAGTATTATGAGTCAGGTGAGTCTTGAAGACTTTATCGCAGACGATGTCGATGGATACGTTGCGTTGGCGGCAGCGAAAGCGGCTGATCTAACGGCGCTTCAGACGCTTCGAGAGGGGATGCGCGAGCGCATGCAGAATAGCCCGCTAATGCAGGTGGATCGATTTGCCAATGACTTCGGTGAAGCGGTGGATAGCATGTACCAGCGCTACTTGGACTCGTAGCGCGAGGTTAAACTACTTGCTTAGGCTTAATGGCGTAACGCGAAGAATTTCATCAATAGTGGTTTGGCCTGCTGCAATTTTTTGCGCGCCACTTAGTCTAAGTGAGTGCATTCCTTCTTTAATGGCTTGTTTACGTACGGCAGCACTATTGGTGTTGTCGTTAATCTGCTCTTTTATTGGCTCGGATAAGGGCATGATTTCATAGACCCCAGCACGCCCACGATAACCGGTATTACGACACTCAAGACAGCCAACTGGCTCGCATGCTTTTTGAGGAACGGCTGTTTTCCATGGATGAGTAATCGTCGTCCAATCTTCCTGTGAAATGCTCGTTGGCTTTTTGCAGGAGGGGCACAGGGTTCGAACAAGTCGCTGTGCCATTACGCCCAATACTGTAGCGCGAATCAGATAAGATGGAATGCCTAGTTCGAGCAGGCGATTAAGGCTGCTGGGCGCATCGTTCGTGTGCAGGGTCGATAATACCAGGTGCCCCGTTAGTGCCGCTTGAACAGCCATTTCGGCAGTCTCTAAGTCGCGAATCTCACCAATCATGATGATGTCTGGATCTTGGCGCATGAGCGCTTTTACGCCATCCGAAAACTCTAGGCCGATAGAGTGCTGAACCTGCATTTGATTGAACGCTGGCTCCACCATTTCGATAGGGTCTTCAATCGTGCTGACATTGACTTCAGAGGTGGCCAACTCCCTTAGCGTTGAGTAGAGCGTGGTCGTTTTACCTGAGCCTGTTGGCCCGGTGACCAATATAATGCCGTGCGGTTGCTTAATCATCTCGTTCCAACGGCTCAGGTCTTCGCTTCCAAAACCCAAATCTTGAAATGAACATTGCAAAACGTCTGGATCGAAAATACGCATCACCAACTTTTCGCCAAAGGCTGTTGGCAGTGTGGATAGCCGAAGTTCGATCTCTTTATCGAGCGTATTGCGAGTTTTGATTCGTCCGTCTTGCGGCTTGCGCTTTTCGGCCACATTCAGACGCCCTAGAATTTTGAGTCGACTAGTGACCGCGATGCCTACCTTCGCTGGAAATTCATAAACGTTGTGCAAAATCCCATCGATACGAAAACGCATTTGGGCGATCTCACGACGTGGTTCGATGTGTATGTCACTGGCGCGTTGGTCAAAGGCATACTGTAGCAACCAGTCCACGATATTGACGATATGCTGGTCGTTTGCGTCTGGGTTTCCTTGTGCGCCGAGTTCCAGCATTTGTTCAAAGTTTTGCGTAAATGGGGAGTCAGAATCGACTCCACCGGCTTGGTTTACCGACTTTGCGAGTTCATAAAATTCGACGGTGTAGCGCCGAAGGTCTTCCGGGTTCGTAACGACGCGAACGATATCTTTTTTGAGGACATGCTTAAGGTCATTTTCCCATTCATCATTGAACGGCTGAGCACTCGCGATCACGACAAATTCGGGCTTGATTTCGACTGCCATGATTTGATGCCGCTGGGCAAACGCAAACGACATTATTTGTGCGATTTTCAATGAATCGATTTTGAGTGGGTCGATATGAAAAACAGCTTGTTCGGCCCATGCGCTTAACCAGTCAAGCAGCGAGGCCATGCTGATGGGGGTGCCATCTGGTTCTTTTAAATTGGCGCCGGCAATTGTTTCTAGGGGGTGTTGGTTGGCGAGTTTGTGCCCTTTTGGGGTCGTTATAAGCTTTTCTGCGTCCGCTTGCGTAAGTTTTTCATCAGTTAGTAACTGGTTAACGAGGTCCTGCAAAGACAGCGTTTTGTTCACTAAAGGTGCAGGCTTCATGACGGGTTCCTTATGACTAACTGTAATTAATTAAACTCAGCACTAACTGCAGCACTAACTGCAGCACTAACTATAATGAACGGCCTAATTCTCGTTCCCACTTTACATGCAGCATTGCTGCTAAAAACAATACGACCGAAAGAAGCGTAATGGCTAGATCGATATTGGCACCAAGCGATAGAAATGACTCGACCACTGCTTGAGTGAAATAAAACAAGATGATAAAGCAAAGCCAGATATAGGTGCGTAGCTTATTTAACAATAGCCCTGGCAGAACAATAAGCAAGGGCAGTAGCTTGACACCTAGCACCGGTGCAATAGATGTGGTGAGAGACAGAAACGGTGGCAAAGTAGTAATGACCATCAATACTAGAATGGCGAGGTAGCAAAGGTGCGTGATGTGCATCATTGCGTGACTTTTTTTGGCTAGGTTCATGACGGTTCCGTTCGTTTAGTGGTAAGAAGAGTTAGCGTCAAAATACGCTTCATCTGTTTTTTCGTGTGATGTGTTATTGCGTGAGCTTCAAAGCCAGCTTGGCTAGGCGTTTTCCTTGATAATGGCAGAGTGAAATTTCATCGGCACTCAGCGACTGAACGCCTTCCTCTGCATGATGGCTAGGGCCATACGGTGTGCCACCTGACTTAGTTCGACTCAATGCTTCTTCTGTGAACGGCGTGCCTGCGATTAGCATTCCATGGTGTAGCAGAGGGAGCATCATGGTCAAAAGCGTTGACTCTTGACCGCCATGCAGGCTGTTCGATGAAGTAAAAACAGATGCCGGTTTGCCACTTAATGCACCGCTTAACCATAGTGAACTGGTACTGTCTAAAAAGTATTTCATCGGCGCAGCCATGTTGCCAAACCGTGTTGGGCTGCCCAAGGCTAGACCGCTGCACAGTTCAAGCTCTTCCAATGTGCAGTAGGTAGCGCCTTCTGCGGGGACTACCGGTTCGGTTTGCTCCGTGTTTGCGGATACAGCTGGGACCGTGCGCACTTTCGCCTCTATTCCTTCTACTTGCTCGATGCCTCGCGCAATATGCATGGCGAGCTCTCGCGTTGAGCCTTGGCGAGAATAATACAGAACTAGAATGTATGGAGTCATGGGCAGTGTGTGATCCTTTCTATCGTCGAGGAAGTTAGTTTAGTAGCGATAGGACATTTTCAGGGGGGCGACCCAGCACGGCGTTGGCTCCTTTGATGATAATCGGGCGCTCAATGAGTTTAGGGTGCTTTATCATATAGCTAATCAGCTCTTCATCCGTTAGCGCCGGGTTTTTGAGTTCATTGTCTTTATAGTCTTGTTCGCCTTTTCTCAGAAGCTCGCGCGCGCTGATACCTAGCTTCTTGATTATATTGCCGAGTTCCTCCGCTGATGGTGGCGTTTCAAGATAAAGGGTAATATCTGGCGAAATGCCTTTTTCCTCAATCAAAGCAAGGGTCTGTCTAGATTTTGAACATCGTGGGTTGTGGAAGATTTGAATGTCTGTCATGTTTCTCAGCTGAATTTTGGTGGGGATAGATAGTGCGCATTTTAACGGAGAGCGTAAATAGAGTGAAAGCTGTTTTATGGCTGTTTACAGTGATTTTTCTTGTTGGGTGTTCTGAACCGCGATTTTTGCTGACGAATGGTGATCAGCGCAATGTGTCGTCGTATCAAGGGCAGTGGTTGTTAATCAACTATTGGGCGGTGTGGTGCAAGCCATGTGTTGAGGAGATCCCCGAGCTGAATGCTCTAGATGAAGATGCGTCTATTCAGGTACTGGGGTTTAATTTCGATCGAGAGTCGGGTGTTGAGCTGGAAAAGCAAATTGTCACGCTTGGGATTGATTTCCCGTTGATCAATGAAGATCCCGCCATCCTATTTGATCAGCCTGTACCCAAAGGATTGCCGGCCACGATGGTGATTAGTCCGGATGGCCAGTTCGAATACTGGCTGATGGGACCACAGACGCAAGCTAGCGTGCGTAAACAGCTGGGGCTTTGAGTGGTCAGCATCTAGTTGTTTTAGATGTCACGAGTCAGCACATACGTCCTGCTAATCAGAAGTATACTTAGCATGACGTACCTAAAAAATCGTACCGAACTTAAGCGGCTTCATGCTAATATTTTGGCTTACTCCTGATGCCAAGTTTAACTCGCTATCTGAACTACTTTCTCGCTGTTTGATGATACTAAAGGTCGTATGCCCGCCAATTTTGTTCACTTAAAAGTCCACTCTGAATTTTCACTGGTTAATGGTTTGGTGCGAATTAAACCGCTTGCAAAAGCGCTTGCTGGGCAGTCAATGCCTGCCATTGCGTTAACCGACCAGTCAAACTTGTGTGCCTTAGTAAAATTTTACAACGCCATGCGTGGCGTAGGCGTAAAGCCTATTGTTGGTGCCTGCGTTTGGCTTGAAAACCCGATAGAAGGCGATCCGCCACTTCGTATGACTTTACTCGTCAAAAACAGCGCGGGTTATCTGAATTTAACAGAACTAATTTCCAAGGCGTATACCGAGGGCCAGAAAAACGGTTATGCGACTGTACAGCGTGATTGGCTGAAAAATTCTTCGCAAGGCTTAATTGCCTTGTCGGGTGCCAAAGAAGGCGATATCGGACAGGCGCTGATTAACGGGCGTTTAGATTTAGCGCGAGAGCGGCTAGCGTTTTGGATGTCTGTTTTTCCCGACAGTTTCTATTTGGAGCTTCAGCGGACACACCGCGAAAACGATGAAGAGTGTGTTCATCATAGCGTCTCGCTCGCACAAGAGATGAATTGTCCAGTGGTGGCCACCAATGACGTTCAGTTTCTTAAGCAAGAGGATTTCGACGCACATGAAGCGCGTGTCTGTATTTCTGACGGTGAAACGATTGATGATCCGCGGCGAGTTAAGCGTTACAGCGACCAGCAATACCTAAAGTCTGCCGAGGAAATGGAGGCTTTATTTTCGGACATTCCTGAAGCAATTACGAACACCTTGGAAATCGCAAAACGTTGCTCAGTGGAAGTGCGGTTAGGCGAGTATTTTTTGCCCAACTATCCAGTCCCTGACGGCATGACCATGGATGAGTTTTTTCGGCAGCTTTGCCGAGACGGTCTCGATGAACGCCTTGAGGTGATTTGTTTGGGGCGCGATACGCCCGAATTTAGACAACCTTATTATGATCGTTTGGTGTTCGAGCTAGACATTATTCTACAAATGGGGTTTCCAGGTTACTTCCTTATCGTTATGGACTTCATTCAATGGGCTAAAAATCACGATATCCCAGTCGGGCCCGGTCGAGGTTCTGGTGCCGGGTCGTTAGTCGCCTATGCCTTGAAAATTACCGATTTGGACCCCTTGGAATATGATTTGCTGTTCGAGCGGTTTTTGAATCCTGAGCGAGTATCGATGCCCGACTTCGATGTCGACTTTTGTATGGATGGTCGAGACCGCGTGATTGATTATGTGGCGAGTCACTATGGTCGCGAAGCGGTCTCGCAGATTATTACCTTCGGAACGATGGCGGCGAAAGCGGTCGTGCGCGACGTTGCGCGAGTGCAAGGTAAATCCTACGGCCTCGCGGATCGATTATCTAAGATGATTCCTTTTGAAGTGGGGATGACGCTAAGCAAAGCGATTGAGCAGGAGCCTCCTTTAAAGGAGTTCATTGAGCAGGACGACGAAGCGGCAGAGATATGGGAAATGGCGCTTTCCCTCGAAGGCGTTACGCGCAACGTAGGTAAGCACGCCGGTGGTGTCGTGATAGCACCGACTAAGTTGACTGATTTTTCGGCGTTATATTGTGATGAAGAGGGTGGCGGACTAGTCACGCAGTTTGACAAGAACGACGTCGAAGAGGCGGGCCTAGTTAAATTCGACTTCCTCGGTTTGCGTACGCTGACCATTGTTGATTGGGCCTTGAAAATGATCAACCCTCGCTTAATTGCCGAGGGTAAAGAAACGATCAATATTGATCATATTCCTTTGGACGATCAGCCTTCGTTTGATTTATTGAAAACGGCGCAGACGACGGCGGTGTTCCAGCTTGAATCTCGCGGAATGAAGGATCTGATTCGTCGACTCCAGCCTGACAATCTAGAAGATATGATCGCGCTGGTTGCGCTATTTCGTCCTGGCCCGCTTGAGTCTGGCATGGTTGACGACTTTATTAATCGAAAGCATGGCCGCGCAGAAGTTGCCTACCCGCACCCTGATTTCCAGCACATGAGCCTCCAAACTATCCTGGAGCCGACTTATGGGGTTATCGTCTACCAAGAGCAAGTCATGCAAATTGCGCAGACATTGGCGGGCTATACCTTGGGTGGTGCGGATGTATTGCGGCGAGCGATGGGTAAGAAAAAACCCGAAGAAATGGCCAAGCAACGAGGGTTGTTTGAGGCGGGCGCTATTGAAAATGGGGTTGAAGGTGATTTGGCGCTAAAGATTTTTGATTTGGTTGAGAAATTTGCAGGTTACGGTTTCAACAAATCTCACTCGGCCGCCTATGCCTTGGTCTCTTACCAGACGCTTTGGTTAAAGCGCCATTATCCTGCGGAGTTCATGGCGGCGGTGCTGACCGCTGATATGCAGAATACTGATAAGGTGGTAACGCTTGTCGAAGAGTGCCGACAAATGGGCTTGGATCTGGTGTTGCCAGACGTCAATGTTAGTGAGTACACATTTACTGTTAATCCCACGGCTCAAGTTGTTTATGGCTTAGGTGCGATTAAGGGCCTTGGTGAAGGGCCGGTGGACAGTATTCTGGCAGCCCGCGCTGAAGGCGGCGATTTTAATAATTTGTTTGATTTTTGTGCTCGCGTCGATTTGCGTAAGGTGAATAAACGAACGCTAGAAGCGCTAATCTATTCCGGCGCGCTCGATAGTATTGGCCCAAGTCGCTCCCGCATGATGGCCTCGATTGAAGAAGCGGTGCAATGTGCTGACCAGAATACGCGGAATCAAAAAGCTGGAATCGAGGATTTGTTTGGAGAGGTCGTGCCGTCGGGTGATGAGGATGTCTATGCCGCATCTGAAGGTATTCGTGAGTGGAGTGAAAAGCACAGACTGACATTAGAAAAAGATACCTTGGGCCTCTACTTAACAGGCCACCCTTTTGATGAATACGAAAGAGAGGTGCGCAACTTCGCTCCGAACTCCATCTTAAATCTTAAGTCGAGTCGCAAGCGGGTGACGGTGGTTGGTTTGATTGTCGCGATTCGCCTGATGAAGAATAAACGTGGGCAAACCATGTGTTTTGTGACATTAGATGATCGCAGTGCGCGAATCGAAGCCATGTTTTTCTCCGACTCCTATGACGAATGCCGCGATGCAATTGTTAAAGACACTATTGTCGCGATAGAGGGGGTGGTGAGTACCGATGATTATTCGGGCTCTTCCGAACTAAAAATGCGCGGCAGTGCGGTATTAGGTCTGGATGAGGCGCGCGCCCGCTATGCGAAGCATCTTGCGCTTTATGTGACGGATAGCCAGTTTCAAAGTGGCTTTGTTGAGTCTTTAAAGCAGGCGATTGAGCCGCATCAGAACGGTGCTTGCCGTGTTGCTTTGAAGTACAAGCGGCCTGACTTTGAATCGATGTTGGAGTTTGGCGAACGTTGGTCTGTCACCCCTAGCGATGAGCTATTGCAAGAGCTGTCTTATTTGTTAGGTAATGACAGGGTCAGACTGGTTTACTCTTAGGGACTGACGCGCGTATGATTATGGGTATAACTTCTGCTATCTGGCAGATAACTTCACGAAAAAGTTAACTTATATGAACCTTCATTATCTCGACTTTGAACAGCCCATCATTGAACTGGAAGAGAAAATCCAGGAATTACGCTTGGTGGGAAGTGATCAAGAGCTCAATATTACAGATGCGATTGAGCGGCTTGAGAGAGATTGCGTCTTGCGGACGCAGGACATATTTTCTAACTTAAGTGCTTGGGACGTGTCGCGTCTGGCGCGTCACCCAAAACGGCCTTATACCTTAGACTATCTCCGTCATATTGTGACCGATTTTGATGAGCTGCACGGGGATCGAAGTTTTGCAGATGACGCCTCAATTGTAGGTGGCATGGCTCGCCTTGAAGGGCGTCCTGTGATGGTAGTTGGGCATCAAAAAGGGCGCGAAGTTAGAGAGAAAGTGAAGCGAAACTTCGGTATGCCGCGCCCAGAGGGATACCGTAAAGCACGGCGTTTAATGGAGCTGGCCGAGCGCTTTTCATTGCCAATCCTTACCTTTATTGACACTCCAGGCGCTTATCCCGGTATTGACGCTGAAGAACGCGGCCAGAGCGAAGCGATTGCCCGTAATATCGCAGTGATGTCGAGTTTGAAAACACCTATTATATCGACGGTCATTGGTGAAGGCGGTTCCGGCGGAGCGTTGGCGATTGGCGTTTGTGACCGACTGCAAATGCTGCAGTATTCTACTTACTCTGTTATTTCCCCTGAAGGTTGCGCATCTATTCTTTGGAAAAGTGCAGAGTATGCAGCTGAGGCCGCAGAAGCGATGGGTGTGACCGCTCAGCGATTGCAAGAATTGAAGCTGGTTGACCGCGTTATTGAAGAGCCGATGGGTGGTGCTCATCGAAATATTGAGCAAATGGCCGGAGCGATTAAAAGCTCACTGCTAGAAACGCTGGCTGAGCTTGATGCCCTTTCATCAGACGAACTGATGGATCAGCGTTTTCGCAGGCTAACTGCGTATGTTCGAGACTAGCCCCGAAGGCTCTATTTCCTCTCACGAATTTGCTCAGCGTTCTGAGTCCGCTTTATTGGCGTCTGCCGCTGATATTCCAAAATCTTCTCATTATTTGATTGGCCTAAGTGGCGGACTTGACTCTACTGCTTTGCTCCGTGTTCTCGCTCCAGTATTGCTTGCGAGTGGTGCAAGCGTGCAAGCCGTTCATATCCACCATGGCTACAGTGGCAATGCCGATGAATGGGCTAGCTGTTGTCGCGCTATGTGTGATCAGTTAAATATTCAGTGTTTCGTCGAACGCGTATCTGTTTTGCCGGACGGGGAGGGCTGGGAAGCGGCAGCTCGTAAAGCGCGATATCGTGTATTTGCGTCAAGGTTGCCAGTGAATGGAGTGCTTTTACTAGGGCACCATCAAGACGATCAGCTTGAGACCTTAGTGATGCGGGTGCGACAACGTAAAAGTATCGAGAGCTTAGCGGGAATGCCTCAGCAGAGGGCGCTTGGGCGTGGCACGTTATTTCGTCCATGGTTAGGTATTAAGCGGCGACAGATAGAGAGTGTCGCGCAGCTGCGTGGATGGTCTTGGGTTGAGGATGAGAGCAATCAAGACGCGCGTTTTACGCGCAACTGGGTCCGAAATTGTTTGTTGCCAGCAATGCGAGAGGCGGATAAAGAGGCCGATCTGCTGGCGCTTTCATTGATGAGTGCGGCGGAAAAGCTAAGGTCATTGAGTGATCGCTTGGTGATGCCGTTTTTACCCGATGACGGAATTACTTCGGTGGAAAAAAAGATCGAGATGGGCCTTTTTTTACCGTTAAGTGACGAGGGGCAGCGTCTAGTGTTGCGCGCTTGGTTTGAGTCTGAAGGGGTGCGTCAGCCGCCTCTATCGACCTTTGATCGTATTTGGACAGAGTTACTTCCAGCGGCTAGCGATGCGACGCCTGAGCTGCGATGGGGGGCTATTTGTCTGCGGCGTTATGCCGGAGAGCTCCACCTTGTTTCAGTTGATGAAACGTCAAATCTTATTCCTGCCCCCCTTGTGTTGTCGATAACCGACCTTCCGGTTCAAATCAGTTTTGGTAGCTACCAGCTGTGCTTAGAATATGGCGGTCCTCCAGCCGAGGATCTGGCGGATTATTTATACGTGCCAAACATTGACGATACGATCAGGATTGCAGCGCGCTCTGGTGGTGAAAAACTTATTCTTAAAGAGAGCGTAGGCTCAGTGCCGCTTAAAAAACTGTTTGCGTTGCAGCGAGTTCCTCCTTGGGAGCGCTCGGTTCGTCCTTTGTTATGGCTAGATGAAAAGCTGGCTTGGGCGGGCCCGCGTATGGTTGCGGATGAGTTTGGCAGGGATCGCCGAGATGCTAGTAATTGTTGGCTTTCGGTGCGTTTATCCAGATCAAACTGAGCCCACCTACCTTAAATAATTCGCTTCCTTGCATTGACGATACTTAGTCTCTAGAATACGCGGCTCGAAAAACTGCAGGTCTGCTCAGGGGGTGTTTTTCTGAATCCCATGTGTATTGGCTTGTTTAATTGTAACTCCTTGCTTTTTATTATCTTTTTATAAAGGGCTTTTTATCCAAAGGGAGAATGTATGCGACATTATGAAATCGTATTTCTAGTGCATCCTGATCAAAGCGAACAGGTGTCTGGTATGGTTGAGCGTTATTCCAGCCTAATTACTAATGGTGGTGGTACGATTCACCGCTTAGAAGACTGGGGACGTCGTCACCTAGCCTACCCAATCAACAAGATTCATAAAGCACATTACATTTTGATGAATATCGAATGTAGTGGTGAAGTGTTGGACGAACTGTCTCACAACTTCCGTTTCAATGACGCGATCATCCGTGATTTGGTTGTTCGTCGTAAAGAAGCGATTACTGAAGAGTCTCCTATTAAAGCTGCTTCAGGACGTGAAGATCGTCGTCCTCAGCGTACAGAAGCACCAGCTCCTGCTCCGGCAGCCGAAGCGAAAGCTGAAGCACCTGCGGCTGCAGAAGAAAGTACATCAACTGAAGATGCAGCTGACGATAGCGCAGCGGCTTCGGAAGAGTAATTACTGAATTTAGGAGAAACATATGTCTCGTTTTTTACGTCGTCGCAAATTTTGCCGTTTTACAGCAGAAGGCGTCAAAGAGATCGATTATAAAGATCTCGATACATTGAAAGGTTATGTCACTGAAACTGGCAAAATTGTACCTAGCCGTATTACCGGTACAAAAGCTCGTTATCAGCGTCAGCTAGCAACTGCTATCAAACGTGCGCGTTATGTAGCGTTGTTGCCTTATACAGATAACCACCACGAGTAAGTTGTGGTGATTCGCGAATATAGTGCCATGTTTGCGAACTGGGCCGGAAACTTCGGCCTGATGATAAAAGATTTATACCGTTTAATGAGTGCTTGTGATGCGTGATCTAGCTGTTTTTGTCATGCGAGGGCCTCGACAGGCTGCAATTGTTGCGTTTGTTTGTACCTTGATTCCGATGATGTTTTGGCTTGCTGCCGCCATTATCGGTCTAGTCACTCTGCGCAGTGGTTGGAAGCAAGGTGCGGCGGTATTGGTTTGGGCTATCATCCCGGCATTGGGTTGGTGGTTAGGATTGCAGGATCCAGGTGCTGTAGTGGTACTGCTCTCAACATTGGCAATGGCCGAAATATTGAGAGCGACTGTTTCTTGGCAACTCGCGTTTATAGTAGGGGCGTTGATTAGCGTATTGGTAGGAATACTGGTGCCTATGATGATGCCTGAGTTGATCGACACGCTGGTCGCGATGGCGGATCAGGTATTCCGGGATTTGGCAGCAGACGCCAATGTGGAATATGACGAGACTGTTCAGGCTTCGTTTCGGTCAATGATGATTGCTAGTTTTGCTGCGTCGTTTTACGGCATGGCTCTGGGCTCGCTTTGTTTAGCGCGTTCTTGGCAATCAAAGCTCTATAACCCGGGTGGTTGGAAACAGGAGTTTCATCAACTTCGCTTAACACCGAAGACTTTGTTGGGACTACTCGCTGCTATGTTGATATCCCCTTACATCGGGATAGATGCAACGTTACTGCTACTGATTGTGATGTTACCCATTACAATGTGTGGATTAGCGTTGGTGCACGGAGTGATCGGCAAGAAAAATTTAGGTGGGCAATGGTTATTCGGCTTTTATATATCAGTCGTAATACTGTTTCCGACCGTGCTGATGGTCGTATCAATGCTCGCTATTGTAGATAGTGTCGTTGATTTCCGAGGCCGGATGAAAGGTGAAGGTTCGCAAGCGAACTGAGAGCTCCTTAAGGAAACAGGCTGACCCATTGGCGACGCTAAAATAAATTTGAATATTTACTAATTGAGGTTATCGAGATGGACGTTATTCTACTCGAAAAAGTTGGAAAGCTAGGCGGCCTTGGCGACAAAGTAACTGTTAAGTCAGGCTTTGGTCGTAATTTTTTGGTCCCTTACGGTAAAGCTGTACCGGCAAACGCTGCAAATATTGCAGAGTTTGAAGCGCGTCGCGCTGATCTTGAAAAAGCAGCGGCTGAAAAGCTAGGTGTTGCTCAAGCTCGTGCAGAAGAGCTGAACGATAAAGCAGTGACTATCACATCGAAAGCGGGTGATGAAGGTAAGCTGTTTGGTTCTATCGGTGTTCGTGACGTGGCAGATGCTGTGTCGGCGGCGGGCATTGAATTAGGCAAATCAGAAGTTCGATTGCCTGAAGGCCCGATTCGCGACATCGGTGAATACGATGTAGCGATTCAGCTTCACAGTGACGTAACGGCAATGATCAAACTTTCAGTGGTTGCTGAGTAAGTTTGCGAGTTAGTCGAATTAAGTAAGGCTTATATCTGACGGAATACTTATTTTAGGATGAGTTTTCTATTTGAAGTCTTACTTTCTAAAAAGCCCGAAAGCGTTTCGCTTGTCGGGCTTTTTAGTCTCTGAGATTTATGTTTTGTGTTACTGGGTAAAACGGGTGTTCACGTAACGAAAGCGCGGTAAACTATCATCCTATTTGTGTAGTTTCTTATTTTTTGAATGTGCGTTCGGCGCATTCTCTTGGAGTGTTTAATTGGCAGCCTTGGAAAATGATGCGCTGGGTTTCAAAACCCCGCCACACTCGATTGAAGCAGAGCAATCCATTTTAGGTGGCTTGTTGCTAGATAATAGTAAGTGGGATGTCGTTGGCGATAAGGTGATGGAAGATGACTTTTATCGTCAAGATCATCGTTTAATTTATCGAGTGATTGCCCGACTGGCAAACGAAGGGCACCCAGTAGATGTGGTGACGGTTGGTGAAGAGCTGGAGCGATTGAATGAAATTGAAAACGCCGGGGGCATGGCTTATTTAGGTGATTTAGTCGAAAAGACTCCCAGTGCTACCAATGTTCGTGCTTATGCAGAGATCGTCCATGAAAGAGCTGTATTGCGTAGATTGATCGCAGTGTCTGGAGAAATATCGGACAGTGCGTTTAATCCACAGGGTCGCAAAACGTCCGCTTTACTAGACGAAGCGGAGCGCAAGGTTTTCAAAATATCGGAAAGCCGCGCGGGACAAGAAGGCGGCCCGCAGTCGGTCAATCCGGTGTTAACGAAAACGCTAGAGCGTATCGATACGCTTTTTAATGCGACTGACACGATTACCGGCGTGACGACAGGTTTTAAAGATCTGGATGAAATGACGTCGGGATTGCAACCTTCAGACTTAGTGATTGTGGCTGCTCGTCCGTCGATGGGTAAAACCGCGTTCGCAATGAACCTCGTAGAAAGCGTGCTGATTAAAGGCGAAAAGCCAGTCTTGGTTTTCAGCATGGAGATGCCGGCGGACTCGATCTTGATGCGAATGATTTCGTCGCTTGGCCAAATTAACCAAACGCGAGTGCGTAGCGGTAAACTCGAAGAAGATGATTGGCCCCGCCTAACGTCCGCGGTCAGTATGCTCAAAGACCGACCATTGTATATTGACGATACGGCCGGACTTAGTCCGGCAGAGGTCCGCTCACGGTCACGCCGCGTGGCAAGAGAAATTAAGCAAGACTTCGGCATGATCATGATCGACTATCTTCAGCTCATGCAGATTCCCGGTATGAATGAAGGCAGAACAGCCGAGATTTCAGAGATCTCGCGATCGCTTAAAGCCCTCGCTAAAGAGTTGAAGTGTCCTGTTGTTGCTCTTTCCCAGTTGAATCGAAGCCTTGAAAATCGGCCGGATAAGCGCCCTATGAACTCGGACCTGCGTGAGTCGGGCGCGATCGAGCAGGATGCTGACGTTATTATGTTTATCTATCGAGATGAATACTATAACGATGACAGCCCTGACAAAGGTATTGCAGAGATCATTATTGGTAAGCAGCGAAATGGCCCGATAGGAAAGATAAAGCTCTCGTTCCAAGGCCAGTTTACTAAGTTCAATGACCTTGCCCATGTTGATTACGGTGGCGAGTTCTAGTGGACGATTCGCCAGGTTTGGGGCGGCCGTTGCGCGCGCTGATCGACTGCAGCGCTTATCAACATAATTTGCAGCTCATTGCAGATCGCTGCGCACCGGCGCAAGTGCTGGCTGTGATTAAGGCCGATGCATATGGGCATGGCATGATCGAAATGGCGAGAGCGGCTGGCGAGTCACGACCATTAGCCGTCGCGACGCCCGAAGAAGCGATGCGTTTACTCGAAAACGGCATTCGAAACGAAATATGGGTGCTGGAGGGGCCGTTTAGTTCGCACTGCTTAGCGCTGTCTGAGCGGCATGAAAACATTGTATGGGTGGTTCATCAGCTGAGCCAACTTAAGATGATGGCCGGGAACAAGGACTCATCTCATCAGGTTTGGTTAAAGCTTGATAGCGGGATGCACCGTTTGGGCTTTCAGCCATACTTATTCGAATCCGCATTGGCGTTTATTCAAGAAGCAGCGAACATTTCTCTAACAGGGTGTGCAACGCATTTGGCGTCGAGTGAGCTCGTTGACTCGTCCAGTGTGATATCACAAATACAGATGTTTGATGATGTGATTAAAACCAATGATCTGCTCGATTTGCCACAATCAATTTCTAATTCTGGCGCGATTATTAACTATCCAGAATCCTATAGAAGTGTGGTGCGGCCGGGGATTGCTTCATATGGCGCCATGCAAACGCCTTTACTGAGTTTTAAACCGGTGATGACACTGCGCTCTGCGGTGATGGCCTTGCGTGAGGTGCCGCTTGGCGAAAGTGTCGGTTATGGCGGAACGTGGACTGCTGAGAGGCCGTCGTTAATCGCGACGATCGCAGGCGGCTATGGTGATGGCTACCCACGTCATGCAAAAAATGGTACGCCGGTGCTAGTCAATGGTCAGCGCGCGGGCTTAGCTGGGCGTGTTTCTATGGATATGTTGACCGTTGATGTGACAGATCTCGCCAATGTTTCGTTAGGGGATCCGGTCGAGCTATGGGGCGACAAATTGCCCATAGAAGAAGTCGCTCAGTGTGCTGACACGATTAGTTATGAACTGCTTACGAGTGTGACGTCACGCGTCCCAAGGTTTTACGTCTAGTGGCTTAGTTGGCTCGTCTTCCTAACTCTTCCTTAGTAACGGTTAAGTGTATCGCTAACCGTTTCGTTTTCTCGCCAATGGTCGGCTTTTCGGGCCGTCTTGGGCTCCTTGATAGTTAGGTTGAAGCGGCCAGACTTCTAATTCTCGATAATAGACACCCTGTTTTCTTGAGACGGACTCAAATAAAACGACTTCGTCAAAGTTCAGTTCGAATATAGGCTCTATTAATGGCTGAGGGATAGCTTCCTTAGTTCTATACAGTGAAATATGAGGTTGGAAGGTTTGTTTTGCAGAGCGGCCAACGCAGCGTTGAGAAAGCTCGTTCAGTTGGCGGTTTAGATCATTAAGGGAATTGTTCCAGCTGCGAGGGCCGATCCAAAATGTGCCAGGACTCGGCCAATAGGCATATTGGTCAATCGTCATTGATAACTGCTGCGGGCGCACCCTCTGCCAAAGCTCGGTAGTCGCTTGAATCAACGTATCGCATTGCGCTGTGCTCGCTTCGCCAACGAAGCTTAGCGTGATATGGAAGTTTTCCGCAGCAATGCCTTGTCGATCGCGCGGAAACACCTTATCGCGCCAATGCAGTATGTTCAGGCTACTATGCGCTGATATAGGGAGGGCGAAGAATATGCGCATGATGCAAAGCCTTGCTGAGAGTATGGATTGACGCACGATTCTCTATTGCTTTCGTGGCGAGGGAAAATAGTAACATCTAACGAGTAAGCGGCCGATCACTCGAGCCCAATCAACCAGAGCGAGTGAGGACTCCCTCTGGTTGATTTTCTAGAGAATAAAGTTAACGCCTAAGTAGCCAACGAGACCCAGTACAACCGTATAAGGTAATGCCATGAACACCATCTTTCCGTATGAGAGGCGTACTAGGGGAGCCACTGCCGAGGTGAGTAAAAACAGAAAAGCAGCTTGACCATTTGGCGTCGCAACACTGGGTAAGTTCGTGCCGGTATTAATTGCAATCGCCAAGGTTTCGAAATGCTCCCGGGTTATGTCGCCTGCGTCAAACACAGCTTTGACTTCATCGATATAGACGGTCGCGACAAAGACATTGTCGCTAATCATTGATAGTACGCCGTTTGCTAAGAAGAACATGCCTGGTTGGGCTTCGAGCTCTAGGCTCAATACGTAATTAATGATGCCAGAGAATAGGTGCAGCTCATGAATGACGCCGACGATGGTAAAGAACACCACGAGCAGAGCGGTAAAAGGCAGGGCTTCTTCAAAGGCTTTACCTATTTGATGTTCTTCGTTTATCCCCGTGAATACCGTCGCCAAGACAATGACCATCAACCCAATCAAACCGACCGCGGCGAGATGCATCGCCAGCGATACGCACAACAGGATAGCAATCACGCTTTGGGCAATGAGGCTGGCCTTAAGCTCGGGCGTCATTTTAGATTGCTCTTCTGCGCTGTAGTTTTTTAAGATCTCACGGACTGATGTGGGAAGCTCACTACCGTAATCAAATTTTTTGACCTTTTCAAGAAGGATGCAGGTCAGTAAACCGCAGATCAGCACTGGCATGGTGACTGGAGCCATCACTAAGAAAAACTCGATAAAATTCCAGCCTACCTTTTCAGAAATCAATAGGTTTTGTGGCTCTCCAACTTGAGTACAAACGCCCCCTAATGCGGTACCCACGGCGCCATGCATCATTAAGCTACGCAAAAACGCACGGAAGTTATCAAGATCTTCTCTACGGTTCTCTTCGACCGTTCCATCATTGCTATGGTCATGTTCATAGTTGTGATACTCCTTTCCAGAAGCGACTTTATGAAAAACAGAATAGAAACCGACACAGACGCTGATAATCACAGCAGTAACGGTTAATGCATCTAGAAATGCTGACAGCACTGCGGCCGACATACAGAATACAAGTGACAGAATGACCTTTGAGCGTATGCCGAGAATGATCTTCGTGAATGCGTAGAGAAGCAGGCTTTTCATGAAGTAAATACCGGCGACCATAAATATCAGTAGCAGGATAACTTCTAAATTATTGTGTACTTCATGATAGACCGTCTCGGGTGAGACCATTCCAATGACGACAGCTTCGAGAGCCAGTAAACCGCCGGGTTGAAGTGGGTAGCATTTTAGTGCCATCGCTAGCGTGAAGATAAACTGTGAAATTAGCAACCATCCGGCGACAAATGGAGCGAGCGTAAAGATAATAGGGTTAATGATCAGGAAGGCGATGATGGCCTGTTTGTACCAGTCAGGAGTGTTCCCCAAAAAATTGTTGTAAAAGGCTCGGGGTAAGCTGTTTGTCATGTACGTTCCTAAATTTTCCGATGTTTCTTAGTGAAATGAAGCTTTAACAGCGTAATCGCGAAAGCAAATAAAAAATAACCATGCAGGTCAATGGCCACTAAATGAGGCGGGGAGAGTCTACCAGAAATCAAGATGTGTGATGAAAAATAAAGAGGTAGTTTAGAGGTAAAGACTTAAGCCGCGTTGGGGTACCCAGTGAAGCAAAGTGAGAATCTCACAAGTCGATATTAAGGCGTAAAAAGATAAATCGTTATCGCGGGTTGGAGTCTAGAGTTTTAAGGTTGAGCTATGACGTTTTTATCAGCGTGATGCCGCCGGTATTTCTTTGAAAAAGAGTCATATTTTGAGAACGCAGTTTTTCAATATTGAACTATATTTAAAAGTCGCTAGGCCGAAGTACGCCTTGATTCTAGATAATCAATGCGTACTTCGGTTTTACGCGGTATGCGGATGACCTTAAATCTTATCGTAATATGGGGAGCTTATGACTATATTCAACAACATGCAGCTGAAATGGAAATTAGGCATGGGGTTTGCTGTTCCTCTTGTCTTATTGGTAGTTATTGCGCTTTCAGCTAATTCGGCTATCAACAAATTGATTGGAACTCAAACGTGGGTAACGCATACCTATGAGGCCATAGAGCTGGGCGAGCTGATAACCGTATCATTGGTGAATATGGAAACCGGTTTGCGTGGCTACCTGATTACGGGAGATGAGGTGTTTCTTGAACCTTTTGACAAAGGAAGCAAAGATTTCAAGTCCACTTTAGGTAAAGGAAAAGAGCACGTTTCAGACAATGCTAAACAAGTCGATCGCCTTAAAGAAGTACAGTCACTTAAGAAAGAATGGCTTGAAGAACATGTCAATGTGGCAATGAACCTTCGCGCAGCGGCTAATCGTTCGGGCTCTACGGTTGACCTGATCAAAGTGACCGCGTTTATAAAGCGTGCGGTGGGGAAGGCGTACATGGATCGAATGCGGTCTTTAGTCGATGAGTTTGTGGCCGAAGAAAAAGCACTCGTTGTGACGCGGGGGAATGAACAGAAGGAAACAGCTGAGAGCGCGACTTTTTTGACGTCCATGGGTGCGTTGGTCGCCGTTTTGCTAGGTATAGCTGCTGCTGCGTTGATTTTACGAAACGTGACAAAAGCATTGGGTGGTGATCCGGCGCGTGCGAAAGAAATGGCAGACCGAATTGCTAAAGGAGATTTGAGCAAAAATATTGAGCTTCGTGGCGGTGATGCTGATAGCTTGATGTTTTCCTTGAGTGTTATGCAGAAAGAGATGCGTGAGCGGATCGAACGAGATCAGCGGGTCATGGCAGAGTTTGCGCGCGTGAAGCTGGCTCTAGATGTATGTAATACCAATGTCATGATGGCAGATGCTGACTTGAATATTATTTATATGAATGACTCTGTCGAAAAGACCATGATGGCAGCTGAAAAAGACTTGAGGACAGATCTGCCCAACTTCAATTCCCGAGAACTGATGGGGCAAAATATTGATGTATTCCACAAGAATCCCGCGCATCAGCGGACGATGTTATCCAAGTTGCAGGCTGTTTACGAAACGCGTATTTTGGTTGGTGGGCGTACATTTGGTTTGGTTGCCACGCCAATTTTCTCGGATGATAAGACGCGTTTGGGTACGGTCGTTGAGTGGGACGATATGACGGAGCGTTTAGCGCTCGAAAAAACTCAGCTCGAAATTGCAGCGGACAACGCGAGAATAAAAACAGCACTTGATAAAGTGACTGCTAACGTGATGATGGCCGATGCGGATCGTAATATTATTTACACCAACGATGCGGTGATCGCGACTTTGCGCAATGCACAAAACGATATTCGTACCGAACTGCCCAACTTTAATGTCGACAATTTACTCGGCAATAGCATCGATCAGTTCCATAAAAACCCAAATCACCAAATGCAAATGTTGGATCGTTTGACCAATACCATGAGCTCCGACATTGTGGTGGGTGGGCGTCATATGAATTTGATTGTCAGCCCTGTCAGTGATGCTGAAGGGAGCCGTTTGGGAAGCGTAGTTGAGTGGACAGATCGAACCGCTGAAGTGCAGACGCAAATAGAAATGGACAAAATTATTGCGGCGTCTAACGACGGTGATCTCAGTGAACGTATTCCCTTAGAGGGGAAAGAAGGTTTCTTTAGAAGCATGAGCGAAGGCTTGAATTCTTTGCTCGATAAAACGGCGATGTTTGTTGAAGACATGGGCGCCATGTTCGAAGCGATGTCAGATGGCGACTTAACGCGTACGGTGAATAATGAATACCGGGGCGAGTTTGAAATTATCGCCAATAACGCGAACAACACTGTGCTGAAATTAACCGAGGTGATGGGGAGAATCCAAGGCGCATCCGGCACGGTTCGCACATCGGCGAATGAGGTTGCTCAGGGTTCTGACGACCTTAGCCGTCGAACTGAGTCACAAGCCAGCTCGCTAGAAGAAACGGCGGCGAGCATGGAAGAGATTACCGCAACGGTTAAGCAGACCTCTGAGAATGCCTCTCAAGCCAATACGCTAGCGTCGGATGCGAAGTTGACCGCGCAAACGGGTGGTGCGGTGGTAAATGACGCAGTAAATGCGATGAGTGAAATTCTCGATTCAAGCAATAAGATTAATGACATCATTGGGGTGATTGATGAAATTGCCTTCCAAACGAACTTGTTGGCTTTGAATGCGGCAGTTGAAGCGGCGCGTGCTGGAGAACAAGGCCGAGGATTTGCGGTCGTAGCCGGCGAAGTGAGAACGCTTTCGCAACGTTCTGCAGCCGCGGCGAAAGAAATAAAGGATCTGATTCGCGATAGCGTTAACAAGGTTGAATCAGGCTCTACCTTGGTTAATCAGTCCGGTAAAACTCTGGCAGAGATTGTCACGGCGGTCGACAAAGTCGCGGTGATGATTCAAGACGTCAACAATGCCGCCATTGAGCAAAATAGTGGCATTAGTCAGATTAACCAAGCGATTACCCAAATGGATGAAATGACTCAGCAGAATGCGGCGTTGGTGGAAGAAACATCCGCTGCAAGCCGGTCGATGTCTGAAGAGGCCACTAGCATGAATAACCTTATTTCATTCTTTAAATTGAACGGACAAGCGGCAGCTGCTTCGACAGTTAGTGCGTCGATGAGTGCTCCCGCGAGTGAGTCGATACAAACGTACTCTCCGGCACCGGCTACGCCAGGCCCGCAAAGCGGCGCTGATGGTGTTGCGTCGTTTTCTGAGTCGGATGATTGGGAAGACTTTTGATCGACCCGTTAATGCGAAATGGCCACAATAAAAAGTGGCCATTTCTATTTAGCTGCCGATAGAGAGATTACATAATAATATTGTTAGATGGTTGGGCCTAGGACAGGCTGCACGGAATGCGCATTGGCTTCGCCCTGAGGCCTTTATTCAAAGTCGAATGTATTCGAGTAAGTCCTTGTTGGCTCAAGCAGATGAGCGTTTGAGAGAAGTCGAGGAAGAAAAGTATGTCTATTGCTAAAAAATCACTGATTGGAGCCTTGCTGGTGTCGGCGATTGCGATTTTCGCTACTGCAATTATCGTCGCTACCGCGTCGTATAAAACTGCAGATTCAGTGATTCGTGAGCAGTCGAAGGATCGCTTGGTTTCGATTCGAGAGGTTCAGAAGGAAGAGATCCAGCTCTATCTTGAATCTATTCGCAAGCAGGTTGTCGTGCAGTCCGCGTCCATGGCAACCCAAGACGCGGCAAAGCGTTTTATTGGCGCGTTCCATGACTTTTCTGCCACCGCTCCGCCACTGTCTACTGATAAAATGCGCTCCGAGTTGAGCCAGTACTACACGCAAGAGTATGGCAAGTTGTATCAAAAAAAGAACAACGATGACTCTTTTTCTGCTGACTCATTGCTGACTCGAATCGATGATAAAGCGACGGCATTGCAATACCACTTTATTCAAAAGAACCCTAATGCACTTGGTGCTAAGGATGAGCTTGATAAGCTTGCATTTGATTCACCCTATAGTGACACGCATAGCCGCTATCACCCTGAGTTTCGACGTTTTCTGCGCGCCTTTAACTACTACGATATTTTCATTGTCGATGCCAAAACGGGCCACATTGTTTATTCGGTTTACAAGGAACTGGACTTCGGTACTTCGCTTCTTGATGGACCCTATCGACGGAGCGGTTTAGCGGATGTCTTTAAGCAGCTGCGTTATGCAACAAAACCGGATGCGACTGCCTACTCGGCATTTCGCTCTTACACTCCGTCTTATGAAGACCCTGCTGCATTTATCGGCTCGCCCATCACAGATGAGAACGGTGAGACTATTGCGGTGATGGCCTTCCAAATGCCAATTGATGAATTGAACAAAATGATGACGCATGACCAGCGCTGGTCGGAAAAAGGTCTGGGCGCGAGTGGTGAGACATACTTGGTGGGGGAGAATTACCTAGCCCAAAGTATTAGTCGGTTTTTAATCGAAGACAAAGAGGGTTATGCGCAAGCACTAAGGGAAGTTGGTGTAGACGGCGAACTCTTGGATAAAATTCTTAACAAAGAAACGAACATTGGATTTCAGGAGATAAAAACGCCTGGTGTTCAGGCGGCCCTGTCGGGTGAAAGTGGTTTTGCTATTTTTCCTGATTATCGCGGGGTTCCCGTGCTGTCTGCGTATACGGGTATCGAGTTTGAAGGGTCGAAACTCGCTTTGTTAGTCGAGATTGACGAGGCGGAAGCGTTTGCGTTTGCCGATACGATGATTACGCAAAACAGCATTATCACGATTGTTATTGGTTTGTCCGTACTTGGCTTAGTGGCGCTTATTGTGTGGCGCTTCACGAGCACCTTGTCGGGCCAGTTGAACCAAGCTGTTAGTATTGCTGATGCAGTTTCGCGTGGCGATAAAGCGACGATTACGGTGCCGGATAATAAAGACGAAATTCGTGACTTAATGATAGCGCTTGACCGAATGCAGACGGAGTTGATTGGTGAGTTGGAGCTTCGCGAGCGAGAGTCCTCACGAATTAAAAGTGCGCTGGATGTGTGCGATACCAATGTCATGATGGCCGATACCGACTTGAATATTATTTATATGAATGAGTCTGTTGTGACGATGATGAACGATGCCGAGTCTGACATGAAGAAAGACTTGCCAGACTTCGACTCCGGCAAATTGATGGGCGAAAACATCGATGTATTCCATAAGAATCCAGGCCATCAACGTCAATTATTGGCGACGTTGCAAGATGTTTATCGTGCTGAGATTATGGTTGGCGGAAGAACGTTTGGTCTTACAGCGACTCCAATTGTTGCTGAGGGGGGCGAAAGACTGGGTACGGTCGTTGAGTGGGACGACAAAACGGAACGTATCGCGAAGGAAAGGTCTGAGCGGGTGATTTCTGAAGAAAATGCGCGGATACGCACCGCGCTCGATAAAGTGTCGGCGAATGTGATGATGGCCGATGTCGACCGAACGATTATTTATACCAACGAGGCTGTGATTGATACGCTTCGAAATGCGCAAGACGACATCCGCAAAGATCTTCCAAATTTTGATGTGGATACTTTGCTGGGTGGAAGTATTGATCAGTTCCACAAGAATCCTCAGCATCAAATGCAAATGCTAGACACACTAAGCGGTGTACACAGTGCTGACATCATTGTTGGTGGGCGCCATATGACCTTAGTGCTCAGTCCGGTAACGGATGATGAGGGTGTTCGAATTGGAACCGTGGTTGAGTGGGCAGACCGAACAGCAGAAGTGCGGATTCAGCAAGAGATGGATATGATCATCGCGGCGGCGAATGATGGTGATCTCAGTGAACGAATTGGTTTGGAAGATAAAACGGGCTCTTTTCTTAGATTGAGTGAAGGCTTGAATACTCTGCTAAACAAGGTGGCTTCGTTTGTTCAGGACATGAGTGGTTTGTTCCAGTCGATGTCTGAAGGTGATTTGACCAAGACGGTTAAAAACGAATATCGCGGCGAGTTTGAGGAAATTAAGAATAACGCAAACAATACCTTGCTGAAACTCACTGAGGTAATGGGAAAAATTCAGAGCACGTCTGCTTCAGTAAGAACGTCTGCAAATGAGGTCGCGCAGGGTTCTGATGATTTGAGTCGACGTACAGAGTCGCAAGCGAGTTCGCTGGAAGAAACTGCGTCGAGCATGGAAGAGATGACAGCCACGGTGAAACAAACCTCTGAGAACGCTTCTCAGGCGGATGTATTAGCCGGTGAAGCGAAGGCTAAGGCCCAGCAAGGCGGCGCTGTGGTTAAAGATGCCGTGAATGCGATGAGCGAAATTCTGGACTCAAGCAATAAGATTAATGACATCATTGGGGTGATAGACGAGATCGCTTTCCAGACTAACTTACTTGCGTTGAATGCGGCGGTAGAAGCGGCTCGCGCAGGAGAGCAAGGGCGCGGGTTTGCGGTCGTTGCAGGTGAGGTTCGAACTTTGTCACAGCGTTCAGCGGCGGCGGCAAAAGAAATTAAAGATCTGATTCGAGATAGTGTTGGTAAGGTTGAATCTGGCTCGACGTTGGTGAATCAGTCGGGCGAAACGCTGGCGGAAATTGTAGGCGCAGTAGATCGCGTCGCCATGATGATCCAAGACGTCAATAACGCGTCGAGTGAGCAGAACAGCGGCATTAGTCAGATCAATCAAGCGGTCACGCAAATGGATGAAATGACGCAGAAAAATGCTGCCTTGGTTGAGGAAACGTCGGCAGCTAGTCGGTCGATGTCAGAAGAAGCAACCAATATGAATAGCTTGATTGCATTCTTTAAACTAAACGCAAACATCGCGAATGAAGTGAGTGTCACTACACGAGCGGAATCTGTATCCAGGGCTTCGGAACCGGCTGTCCCGACCTCTGCTCCCGCTGACGCTTCTTCGAATAGTGTGTCTAGTTATATTGACGATATCTACAAGTAATACTATTGGGTGGGCTGGGCGAATGAGTCGCTCAGTTTGCCTTAACGAATTTCCAGGCTTTCTCAGTGCGCACGATGTGCGCTTTCTTCGCAATATTTAATAGAGCCTTGTCTCGTTGCCAGTATTGATGTCCCTGCTGATTGCTTCTCTCGAAATAGGGTTCGCTTTGTTCGATGAGAGACTGCATCTGACTGCGTTGGCCGGCTAAGCTGAGATGGGTCGACGGTGAGCTCAAATTCATTGAGGCAAGCGACTCGAACGATAATATGAGCGATAGATAGCGCTCTATTAGTGTCTTAGGCCATTGCCCATCAATCGCTTCCCCTAGTAAATAGCCCGATACCGCGGCACTTACATGAATGTCTTCGCAGGTACGAAAAGGCTTTATGTAATTAAGGTAGCCATCGCCTTCGAGAATGTCTTTTTCCTCAATGTTTGCGTGTTTGAGAATAACTTGACCGTGAGTGACTTGCGGCACAAAGGGCAATGGTGGCATGGGTTGGATGCTAATGCCGTTATGCCGCGCATCAAGTGAGACTACCTTTAAGCTGGGCTGGCTAGTGTGGGAGCCCTCTTCCTTGCAGGCAATGAATAAGCGTTGAGCGTCGCAGCCGCCGGATACAAAGGTTTTGTGTCCCGATAGTGTCAGTATTCCCTGGTCGTCGCGTATCTCCGAATGGATTGCCTTCGGATGGTTGCCTTGTGCTTCGCTGACACAAAATGATGCCAGTTCGCCTGACGAAAGTTCAAATAAATTTTCGATAGCCGATTGATAGCCTGACGCAAAGGCAAAGCCGACACTGTCACTATAGCGGCCGCCAATAATCGCACGCTGAATACTTTCTGATACGCCGAGCGTGTGTTGCTTAAACTCGTTATGCCAATGTTTTAAATCTGCATGGTGTTTTTTATCGAGCGGGCTTAATAGCCGCTCGATAAATGCTTCTTTTTGCATGGGTAAACGCCGTCTTTTGTGGTGTTATTTCGGGGCCATACGCAGAGCGCTATCAATACGTATAACTTCGCCGTTTAGTACCGGGTTTTCGACCATTTCTTTTACAATTCGAGCGTACTCGGATGGTTTTCCAAGACGCTTGGGGAAAGGTAGCGTGGCGGCAAGGCTTTCTTGTGCAGCTTCCGGAAGTGACTCCATCATCGGTGTCATAAACAAACCTGGGGCAATTGCCAGCACGCGAATGCCATAACGGGCAAGTTCTCTCGCTGCAGGCAGAGTCAAACCGACAATACCTCCTTTCGAGGCAGAGTAAGCCGCTTGGCCTATTTGCCCTTCAAATGCGGCAACAGACGCAGTTGATATGATCACGCCACGCTCGCCGTCTTCATTCGGTTCGCGGTTCTGCATGTCGTCTGCGGCAAGTCGCATAATATTGAAACTACCGCATAAATTAACGTTGATCACTTTGTTAAAAAATGCGAGATCCATCGGTCCTTCTCGACCTAAAATCTTTGCGGGGGTGCCAATGCCCGCGCAGTTGATAGCAATTCCGCAGGGGCCATGTGCTTCTTTTGCGGCGGCGAATGCATTCGTGGCACTTTCGGCATTGGTGACATCACAGCTGATCGCGATGCCGTTTATATCAGCGGCAACTTGCTTCGCTTTGTCTTCTTGTACATCAAAAATAGCAACCTTGGCGCCGTGTTTTGCTAATAGTCTTGCTGTGGCTTCGCCTAAGCCTGAAGCGCCACCGGTCACGATAGCGGGTACGTTTGTTATATTCATTAGAGACTCTCTACAATGGGGCGCGGCGAGGCCACGCGTCAAAAACTCTATGGCAGAATAGCAAGAATCGAGGGACGGGTTAAGGCTCAAAGTCGGGACAATGATTTTCGTTGAGAGGGGCGATCAATAGAGTGCAGAGAAGGCGGGAGGGTCGTTAACGAGGCAAGATCGCTATGCGCCCTTTGAGGGCGCTAGCGAGGATGCACATATTGCTTAGATCGGGTCGCGACTTTGATTGGCGCTGGTGAGTTTTTCGAGATATTGCTGCCAGAGTTTGGTTTGATTCAGCGAGTAATCACGGAGCAAGGGCCAGGTATAAATGCCAGAGTCGTGGCCATCGTCAAAAATGAGTTTTAAACCATAGTTGCCCACGGCTTCAATGTTCTCCAGCAGCACATCCTTTTTGCCATACTGAAGCACTTCAGAGCCAACGCCATGACCACGAACTTCTGCGGAAGGTGAGTGCACGCGTAAAAACTCAAAACCAAGCTCGAATACGCCATCGGCATATTGCAGCTGCAATATGCCGGAGCCGGTTTTTAACTTGATCTGGGTTGGCGGTGTATTAGCGAGAGAGTCTGTCATGGTTTATAAGATGTATTGACTTAAGTCTTCATCTTCTGACAAGTCATCAAGTTGCGCTTCAACATATTTCGCGTCGACCTCAAATGTGCCCTGAGTTTTATCGCCTGCATCAAATGATACCTGTTCGAGTAGTCTTTCGAGTACGGTATGTAGTCTTCGAGCACCGATGTTTTCGGTTTTCTCGTTGACCTTCCACGCAATGTGCGCGATTTTTTCTAGGGCATCGTCGGTGAAGCTAAGCTTGAGGCCTTCCGTTTCCATCAATGCAATGTACTGCTCGATAAGCGATGCGTTTGGTTCTGTCAGAATTCGCTTGAAATCCTCTGGTGTGAGCGCTTTCAATTCGACACGAATCGGTAAGCGCCCCTGAAGTTCAGGGATTAGGTCTGAAGGTTTTGAGAGGTGGAAAGCGCCAGATGCAATAAACAGAATATGGTCTGTTTTAATGGAGCCGAGTTTAGTTGTCACGGTGCAACCTTCTA
Organism: uncultured Oleiphilus sp.; assembly: GCA_913020045.1. Lineage (GTDB taxonomy): Bacteria > Pseudomonadota > Gammaproteobacteria > Pseudomonadales > Oleiphilaceae > PZPK01. The sequence goes on along the minus strand of CAJWBE010000009.1, from coordinate 34,082 downwards.
TCAGTGGTAGCAAATCACGCTGGACACCTTCGCGACTGACATCTCCAGAGGACCCTTCGGCTTTCTTCGCGACTTTATCTATTTCGTCGAGAAATACGATGCCGTTCTGTTCTACGGCGCGCAGTGCCTTTGTTTTAATCTCATCTTCATTGATGAGTTTCGCTGCTTCTTCTTCTTTCAGCTTTTTGAAGGCTTGCGCAACGGTTAGCTTTTTGGTCTTTTTCTTGTCGCCTGACATATTGGAGAAAATGCTTTGCAGCTGATTGCTCATTTCTTCCATGCCGGGAGGCGCCATAATCTCTACACCTACCGGGGTAGCACTAATTTCAATATCGATTTCTTTATCGTCTAAATCACCTTCGCGCAGTTTCTTTCGAAAGATTTGGCGAGTCGATGATTCTTCTTGAATTTGTTCATTGACGACGGAGTCAGTGCGGGCTGGTCGAAGTAGTGCGTCGAGGATGCGATCTTCAGCGGCGTCATCGGCACGGGTGCCGACTAGGGCGATTTCTTTCTCGCGATACATTTTTAAGGCATGGTCAGCGATATCTCGAATAATCGATTCAACATCACGACCGACATAGCCTACTTCGGTAAATTTAGTCGCTTCTATTTTGATGAAGGGGGCATCGGCAAGTTTAGCGAGTCGTCGAGCAATTTCGGTTTTGCCGACACCTGTTGGGCCGATCATCAGAATGTTTTTTGGCGATATTTCTTCTCGCATTTCTGTTGGCAGCTGCATGCGGCGCCAGCGATTTCGCAGCGCAATGGCAACCGCGCGCTTGGCATCATCTTGGCCAATAATGTGTCGATCTAATTCGTGTACGATTTCTCTAGGGGTCATGCTTGGCATATTAGTTACTCGCTTCGTCACTTGCGGGTGCGCTCTTGGAGAGCTCTTCAATAATGTGGGAATGGTTGGTGAAGACACAAATATCGGCGGCGATACTGAGTCCTTTTTCAACAATTTCCTTTGCGCTCAGTTCTGTGTTGTCCAATAGCGCTCTTGCACTGGCTTGCGCATAAGGGCCGCCAGAACCAATGGCAATCAAGCTATCTTCTGGTTCGATAACGTCGCCATTACCTGTGATGATTAATGAGCTGTCTTTGTCGGCGACAGCTAGTAGCGCTTCCAGTTTCCGCAGAGCACGGTCGGTGCGCCAGTCTTTGGCGAGTTCAACGGCAGCTCGAACGAGGTGGCCTTGATGTTTTTCTAACTGCGCTTCAAATCGCTCGAATAGGGTGAACGCGTCAGCCGTGCCGCCCGCAAAGCCCGCAATAACTTGGTTTCGATAAAGGCGTCTGACTTTTTTGGCGTTGCCTTTCATGATGGTATTGCCTAGTGACACCTGGCCATCGCCCCCGAGCGCAACTTCGTTGCCACGGCGAACGGATAAAATGGTGGTCATGCTGATCTCCTTGCGCGCAGCGTACTTTGGTTAGCGCTGCCTAAATGATATGCATTAAGAAAAACTATATGGATGCGATGCGATAAAAAACAAGGTGGTATCGCTAGCTTTGTTTTGCTCGAGAGTCGCTATTTTTTGACTTTCTTGACGAGAGGCTCAATTTGAATAGAAACCAATTTGTCCAGCGCGTTATTCATTTCGCTGCGTGAGTAAAATGGTCCCGTTATAACGCGATACCAGGTTGTGCCCTGAGCATTTTGAATGGCTTTGATATTGGCTTTTAGCCCCTGAAAAGCAATTGTCGCTTTTTGTCGCTCTGCATCTGAACTTGAGCGGAACGATCCAGTTTGCACCATATAGTAATAGTCATTGCTAACGGACTTTTCTTTGAACTTATAGCTATCAACTTTGGGAGGAATAACTTCCGACTCGGGCAGTAAGTCATAGAACTTAAAGCGTTGTTCGGGTTCTGCTTTTTTTGTTACGGGCGCTGGCGTTGCGGTGCTTTTTTTGACCGAGCTTTTCGTTGGTTCTGGCGTTACTGTGGCGGGTATTTTTTGGAGACTATAAATACCAAAGCCAAATCCAGCGATTAGTAGTGCGAGCACAAAAAATAGTTTGCCGCGTTTTGGTGGTGGAGGAGGGGGCGGTGTCTGTTTGCGCCGCCCGCCACTTGCAGCGGTGCTTTTCTTTCGGGCAGGTTTTTTCTTTCCTGCACTGCTGCCTCGACTAGCGCTAGTTCGTGTCGTGCTGGGCTTGGCGTAGTCCCTAGTCATGCATCATGTCTTTCTTTACGTGTCGTCATAAAAGGAGAGCTGCTTACATTTCACTTGGCGCGCTAACGCCAAGCAAATTGAGTCCGTTCTTAAGTACCTGCTGAACAGCAAGACTAATTGTAATGCGCGCGTTTCGCAGGGACGCATCGTCTACCAAAACCTTGTTCGCGTTGTAGTAGGTATGGAATTCACTAGCAAGATCGCGGAGGTAATGTGTGAGTACGTGCGGTTCTAACTGAGTGGCAGCCGATGCGAGCACTTCAGGATATTTGGCGATGCGCTTGGTAATATCTAACTCAGCTTCTGAACCTTGTGCGCCTAAGAATTCGATACCTTCTTTTGTCACGGGTGTGACGGATAAGTCAGTGAGCTTTCGCATCATACTGGCGATACGAGCGTGCGCGTATTGGATATAGTAAACGGGGTTGTCTTTGCTTTCTGATTTTGCCAGTTCTAAGTCGAAGTCCATGTGTTGCTCGGCCTTCCTAGTGACATAGAAGAAGCGAGCAGCATCGTTGCCTACTTCTTTTCGTAACTCCCGCAAGGTGACGAATGACCCGCTTCGCGTTGACATTTGAACGCGTTCTTCACCGCGATATAAGATGGCAAATTGAACCAAGCGTACGTCGAGTTTGTCAGGGTCTACATCCAGTGCTTGCAGCGCGGCTTTAACGCGAGGAATGTAGCCATGATGGTCTGCGCCCCAGATATTGATGACTTTGTCGAAGCCGCGTTCGAATTTATTCAGGTGGTAGGCAATGTCTGAAGCGAAGTAAGTGGTCTCGCCGTTGTCTCGTTTTACCACGCGGTCTTTATCATCACCAAAGGTAGTCGAGCGAAACCAAAGTGCGCCTTCTTTTTCGTATATATGACCGTTATCGTTAAGTTTCTGAAGCGCGTTGTCGATGCTGTCGGCAAGCGAGGCCTCGGAGAACCATTCTTGATAGTGGACGCCAAACTCGCCCAAGTCTTCTCGAATGTCGTCAACGATAGCGTTTAGGCCTTCATCAAATACGAGGGAGTACTTATCGCCAAGCAATTGTTTTGCTTTTTGTATGACCGCGTCAATATAAACTTCTTTGTCGCCGCCTTCATTCTCGTCTTTTGGGAGTCCATCTGATAGTTCGTCTAAAGAGCAAAGAAGGTTGTCGCCATGCTGTGATTTTAGCTCAGCCGCAATGGTGTGAACGTAGTCACCTTTATATCCATTCACCGGAAAAACGAGCTCGCTATGGTAGCTCTCAAGGTAACGAAGCCAAACGCTCGCCGCCAGAATGTTCATTTGACGCCCAGCGTCGTTAACATAGTATTCGCGAGACACGTCGAAGCCTGCGGCCTCTAATAAGTCAGCAACGCTGGCACCATATGCTGCGCCACGACCATGCCCGACATGCAATGGCCCTGTTGGGTTAGCCGAAACGAATTCGACTTGGTATTTTTTGCCAGCACCGATATTGCTTCGCCCGAATGCATCACCATGGGCAAACACATCGTCCAGAATGGCGTAGTTGCTAGCGCTATTGACGAAAAAGTTAATAAAACCTGGGCCTGCAATTTCGAGCTTTTCGATATTGCTATCTTGTGAGGCTGTGACGCTACTTACGATTAGTTCCGCAAGCTGTCGAGGCGGCATGCCGGCTTGTTTTGCTAGCACAAGAGAGATGTTCGATGCGAAGTCACCGTGTTTTTTGTCTTTGGTCACATCAATGTTGATTTTGTAGTTGAGCGCTTCGGGAAGCTTCTCTTCTTTAACCAATTGGTTGATGGTGTTGGTGATCAGTGCAGCGATGGTATCTTTCATGCGGGGTCTTTCAGGCCTAGTCTAGTTCGAGGCGCGTATTATCTATGATTCCCCCGCTGATGCAAACTGCCGAAGCCGCTAATCGCTACCTTAAAGGGATACATCTATATGTATTCGTGAGGGTCGACGTCGACGGATATTCGAACTCCGCGCGTTTTGACTAGCTGTAAGGCGCTAGGGATGGCGCGCTGTAATGCTGCTCGTTCTGTAGAAGAATGGTTTATTAGTGTTAGGTAGCTGCGGTAAAAGCCTTGCTTTCGGGCCATGCTTGCTTCGATCGGGCCGATAAATTGCGCCTCGTTCTCAGGAGGTAATGCGTCAAGGAGAGCGCTATGTAATCGCTGCAGGGTATCAATGTTAGCGCTTTGGTTTTTGGCCTCGGCACGAATGCTGATCATTTTTGCATGAGGGGGAAGTAGGCATTGTATGCGGTCTTCCAGCTCTATTTCGGCGCATTGGTGGTAGTCGTGAGCAATTACATGTTCGAACAAGGGATGCTCGGGAATGCGTGTCTGCACCAGCACTTGTCCTGCTTTTTCGCCTCGTCCGGTGCGACCAGCTACTTGCGTCAGCTGTTGCGCTCCCCGCTCAATGGCTCGAAAATCTCCACTGAAGAATAAGCCATCGGCGTCTAGCACTGCCACTAGCGTGACGTGATGAAAGTCGTGTCCTTTGCTCAGCATCTGGGTGCCGACAATAATGGCGGGTCGGCCAGAATGTATTTTGTCTAATGCTTGGTTCAGAGCATTTTGATTTTTAATCGTATCTCGGTCGATGCGAATAATATCAATGTCGGGGAACTGTTGTATCAGTCCTGCTTCAATTCGCTCCGTGCCTGCGCCAAGAGGCGAGAATTCCTGACATTGACAATGTTCGCAGGTAGTAGGGATTGCCTGTTTATAGTCACAATGGTGGCAGTGCATGTGTGGTGGATAGCTATGAACTGTCATTCTTGCATCACAGTGCTCGCACTGCAGTAATTGGCCGCAACCTGAGCACATGAGTGTAGGAGCATAGCCTCGGCGGTTTTGAAATACGATGATTTGGTTGCCGGCGGCAAGCTCTTCTCGCATGCGGTGCAATAGTGGCGGTGAGCAGCCGTCGGTCAACGGACGGCTTTTAATGTCAATTAACTGAACGGTAGGAAGCTTGCCTGCACCCGCGCGCTCGCTAAGCCGAACATGTTGATAGTGCCCTTGGTTTGCGTTGTATAGTGATTCGAGCGATGGCGTGGCGGTGCCCAATATCACCGGGCAGCGTTCGAGCTGTGCGCGCTTGACTGCGAGATCTCGGGCAGAGTATCGGAAGCCGTCTATTTGTTTGTAAGAACTGTCATGCTCTTCGTCAACGACAATTAAACCTAGGTTGTCAAAAGGCGTAAAAATGGCCGATCGGGTGCCAATAATAACGTGCGCAAGGCCTGTTTTAGCCATTAGCCAAGAGCGATACTTTTCTTTGTCACTCAGCCCAGAGTGAACTAGGGCGATGGGTGTTGAAAGCTGTGTTTGAAAGCGCGCAAACGTTTGTGGCGATAAGTTGATTTCAGGAATTAATATAAGAGCCTGCTCGCCCTGCTGAAGGCAGTCAGCGACTTTCTTTATATAGACTTCTGTTTTTCCCGACCCAGTGACACCTTCAAAAAGTGCAGCCGCGAAGCCTTTAAGGGGTTTTAGTTTTTCGTAGGCGGTTTGCTGTGCACTGTTGAGGGCGACTTTTTTCGCTGGTTCACTACTTGAGGCTGAGATAGAGAACGCTAGGCTATCGGTTTTGCTCAAATAACCTTTCTCTTCGAGCTGGGCGAGTTGTTTGGGTGTTGCTTTTAACAGTTTTAGCGTTTCTTGCCAGACGCCTTCGTTACTGTCCGAAATGAAATCGAGTATTTGCCGCTGATGTTTGGCGTTGCTTGGGCCTGAAAATTCCTTGTCGGTTCTCTTCCAGCGACGGCTCTCCAAATCAGGCAGTGCCGCATTTTTTCGAGCAAGTGTAGGGGTTGCCGCGCTGAGGCATTCGCCTAAAGGGTGGCAGTAATAGGTGGCGGCCCATCGAATAAGCCCAAGCAAGGTCGCGTCAAATATGACAGGATCCGTAGGATGCTGCATGACTGGCTTGAGCTTTTCGATAGGCGTGTCCGTCGACTCTTTGATCTCGACAATGATTCCAACCACACGGCGATGCCCAAACTCGACGCCAACCCGCTGACCAATCTTAATTGAGGCTGCATCACTCGTGTTTGGAGCCAGATAGTCGTAGGTTTTATACAATGGAGCGGGAATAGCTACAGCCAAAATCGTTAGGGGTATCGTCACGTTTACTATTAGTTTCTCGGGTCTAAGGGGGGCTGGCGTCAGCAAGGATTGGGCATATTATTCCACAGCTAATGATATCAAACCATCGGCGGTGTAATTCTCTCTTGCTTACTATGGCGTTTTTGGTATCATGCGCCGTCTTAATTTTCGCGTCTCGTTTCTTTTTTTATGAAAAAATAAAACGGGTGCACGGAGTTACCATAAAGTTTTAACCTTCTTGATTGCGGTGCATCGGATCGTCTGATGTGGCGGCATAACAGAAATAGAGGTTTGTAATGAAAGAAAATACGCATCCTGAATACCAAGCAATGGAAGCAAAGTGTAGCTGTGGAAACGTGATCAAAACACGCTCTACTTTGTGTAAAGATATCCTGTTGGATGTCTGTTCTGCATGTCACCCGTTTTATACTGGTAAGCAGAAAGTCATGGACACCGGCGGTCGAATCGACAAGTTCAACAAGCGTTTCGGCAGCAGAATCGGCAGCTAAGCTGTTTGATGATGTTGTAGTTTTATCGAAAAAGAGCGCGTGTCGCTCTTTTTTCGTCTACAGCCTTTGAGTCACTTTTTGGACAAGGGTTGGTAGGTAGAAGTGAAGAGGTTGCGATAAATTTTGTTAGTGTTTTCGCTTTAGCGTGAGCCGCTTTCAGGTTTGTTGTGAGTGAAGGGTCTCGTACCCGGGATGTTAAGACCATGCTGGTCTCTAATTTACTGTTAAACGGTACTTAATAATGTCAGATAATTTCAAGCAAGATGCACTAGATTACCATGAGTTCCCTAAGCCAGGGAAAATCAGCGTAGAGCTTACTACCCCTGCTGAGACGTCTCGCGATCTATCTTTAGCGTATAGCCCAGGTGTTGCTGAGCCGGTTAAAGAGATTGCTGCAGATCCTGAAAATGCATACAAATATACGGCTAAGGGTAACCTTGTAGCGGTTATTACTGACGGTACTGCGATTCTGGGCCTTGGAAATCTTGGTCCTTTGGCTTCTAAACCGGTGATGGAAGGCAAGTCACTTCTTTTCAAACGTTTCGCTGGCGTTGACTCAATTGATATCGAAGTAGAATCAGAAAGCCCTCAAGCGTTCATCGACACAGTGCGTCGTATTGCTATCACTTTCGGTGGTATCAACCTAGAGGACATCAAAGCACCAGAATGTTTTGAAATCGAACGTACTTTGAAAGAACAGTGCAATATTCCAGTATTCCACGATGATCAGCACGGTACGGCTATCGTAACGGTTGCCGGTGCATTGAACGCGCTAGAAATTCAAGGTAAGAAAATTGAAGAAGTGAAAATGGCTGTCTTGGGTGCGGGCGCTGCTGCGATTTCGTGTTCTAAGCTGCTTATCCTAGCGGGCATGAAGCCAGAAAATATATTCATGTGTGACCGTAAAGGCGTGATTCACTCAGGCCGTGATGACCTAAACCAGTACAAAGCAATGTTTGCTGTTGATACGGATAAACGGACCTTTGAAGATGCGTTAGATGGCGCAGATATCTTTTTGGGCTTGTCTGGTCCTGATATGGTGACTGGCGAGCAAATCAAGACTATGGCGCCAAACCCTATCATTTTCGCATGTGCTAACCCAGTGCCAGAAATCATGCCTGAAGTAGTCGCGGCAGCTCGTGATGATGCCATTATGGCAACGGGTCGTTCTGACTTTCCTAATCAGGTTAATAACGTTCTTGGCTTTCCATTCATTTTCCGTGGCGCACTAGATGTTCGAGCGACGGCAATTAATGAAGAGATGAAGCTGGCCGCAGCGAAAGCGCTTGCTAATCTGGCGAAAGAGCCTGTTACTCAAGAAGTACTGGATGCTTATGGCGTTGACACGATGGTTTTTGGTAAAGACTACATTATTCCGAAGGCGACAGACTCTCGTCTGTTAGGTGTTGTTTCTACTGCTGTTGCTCAAGCGGCGATTGATACGGGTGCAGCTGAAGGTCCATTACCTTCTAATTACCCGCTACAGTCTATCTCAGATATCTAAGCTTCTTTAAGTTCAAGATATAAAAAACCGGCGCTTTGTACGCCGGTTTTTTTACGCCTGAAATAAAGCGTGTTGTTTAGATTAAAAAATATCTTCGGGGGATAGTGTCTCTTCTTGAATGTACTGGTTTTCTGGTCTTATGCTTGTCGGCTGTGTTGGTGCATTCTCATCTCTAAATATTTCAAAGATAGCGTCGCTATCTTCCGGAGATGCTAGTTTTCCGGTCGCCGGGTTGATGCGCGCAGTGATAAGTCCATTTGGGCGTTTCATGTGTGCAGGTGGGCGGTTATGCAGAGCTGATTTCATATAGTCGGCCCATATTGGTAGGGCTGCTTTCGCGCCATACTCTCGTCTTCCAAGTGTTTTTGGGTTGTCGAAACCAACCCATACGGAGGTTTGCAGTTCGGTATTGAAGCCAGAAAACCAAGCGTCTTTCTGATCGTTTGTGGTGCCAGTTTTGCCCGCAATGTCATCACGACCGAGCGCGAGAGCACGCCGACCAGTACCTTTCTTAATCACATCTTTTAGCATCGAGTGAAGAATATACATAGAGCGCTCATCTGCAATTCTTGGAGAAACTTTGATAGGTCTCGGTGATGGGTCACCAGTTTCGTCGCTATTCATGTTTTTTTGTGTAGGGTCGCACCGTTCACAAACGGTAAATGGATCGGCCTGATAAAGCATTTCGCCTTGGCTGTCTTCGATCTTGGCGATTAAGTAAGGTTCAACGTAGTAGCCGCCGTTGGCAAGCATCGCGTAGCCTGTTGCGACTTTGAGTGGTGTCATAGCGGCGCTGCCAAGTGCCAAAGATAAGTCTTTTGGCAGAGTTTCGGGTTCAAAGCCAAAGCGTTTAACAACTCTGATCGTATCCCGGATGCCAGTGCTTTTTAATAGTCTTATCGAAACGAGGTTTCTTGAGTTATATAGAGCCTTTCTTAATCGAGTTGGGCCGTAGAATTTCCCGCTAGAGTTTTCAGGGCGCCACATGGTTTCTAGGTTTTTGTCATCAAAGACAATTGGGGCATCATTGATTAATGTGGCAGCCGTATTGTTCTTTTCCAGTGCAGCAAGATAGATAAAGGGCTTAAAGTTTGAGCCTGGTTGGCGCTTGGCTTGTGTTGCGCGATTATAATGACTGCTTGCAAAGTCATACCCTCCGACCAGGGCTTCAATCGCGCCATCGCGAGGAGCAATCGATACTAGGGCGCCTTGCACAAGCGGCGTCTGGGTCAGGCGCCAGTGTGTAGGTTTGTCTTCCAGCTTTCTAATCTCTACCACGTCACCGATACTGAGTATGTCGCTCATCTTTTCTGGCTCGGGGCCAGTTCGATTGATATCGATGAACGTTTTTGCCCATGAGATGGATTCCATGTTGAGCATGATTGTTTCACCAGACCTTGTGCTGAGCGTTGCATTTGATTCTTCTATGCTTGTTACGAGCGCTGCTTGGTTACCTGCAGAGGCCTGCGTTTTCTTAAGTATTTCTGTGCGGAACTGCGGGTCGTCAATCTGCTCTTTCGTTAATGTATTGAGTGCGCCGCGAAACCCGTGCCGTTTATCGTAGCTTTCGAGTCCCTTTTTTAGTGCATGACTGGCCGCCATTTGGCGCTCACTATTAACCGTCAAATAAACATTGAGTCCTGATGTGTAAGCCTCGGTTCCAAAAAGTTCAAGTGTTTTTATGCGAGCCATTTCTGCAATGTAAGGGGCGGATATGTCGCTAAATCCGCCGTGATAAGAGGCTGTTACAGGTGCCTCGCTTGCTTCTAGGTGCTCTTCTTTGTCTATCATTCCCAGCTGAAGCATCCGGCTAAGTATCCAGTTACGCCTTATGAGGGCTCGTTTTGGATTTGCTATTGGGTTGTAGCGAGAAGGGGCTTTTGGAAGGCCCGCTATCATTGCCATTTGTGCGGTATTGAGCTCGAGGATGCTTTTGCCGTAATAAACCTGGGCGGCAGCATGAATTCCATAAGCGCGGTTGCCAAGATAGATCTTATTCAAATAGAGCTCTAGTATTTGGTTTTTGGTCAAACTATCTTCTATCTGAAGGGCAAGAAATATTTCATTGAACTTGCGAATGAAAGTCTTTTCTCTTGATAGGAAAAAGTTCTTCGCTACCTGCATTGTTATGGTGCTGCCGCCCGAGACGATTTTTCCTGTTGAGAGTAACTGCGTTGTAGCTCTGGCGAGCCCTTTGAGGTCGATTCCACTGTGTTCAAAAAAACGATTATCTTCGGCGGCAACGAAAGCCTGAACTAACTTCGGTGGGACGGATGCAATTTGCACCGGTGTTCTTCGTTTCTCACCAAACTCAGCAACTTTTTTGCCGTCGGCTGTATAAATTCTAAGAGGGGTTTGTAGTTGCGTTGTTTTTAGTTTATCCGGACTAGGTAAGTTGGGAGCCAGATACAAAAAAAACGACGCAAGGACGAGTGCACCGCCGCATAATACCGATGCGAAGCACCAGCTCAAAAACGTAGAAAGTCTCACAATACGAAACATGTTTTTCCTAGCAAGTTAGAAATATAGGTCTATTATCTAAGAAATAGCTTTAATAAGGCGTGCAGGATTATACGTCTTTTTAATAGTGCTTTAGTAAAGAAATGTACTTTTGGGTTGAGTAAATAGAATTAGCTTATAGCCTTACTCACAATAGCCTTCATTTTCGACTGGGTTTTCTTGTGCTTGGATTATTTGGAAAGAAGAAAGAAATACTGTTAGGGGTGGATATTAGCTCCTCTTCAGTGAAGCTCTTAGAGCTGTCTAAAAGCGGTGAAAAATTCCGTGTGGAAAGTTATGCGGTAGAACCGCTGCCTGCGAATTGTGTTGTTGAAAAAAACATAAATGATGCGGAAGCAGTGGGTGACATCGTTAAGAAAGTTCTTGGTAAATCGCGTGCTAGCTCTAGACTTGCTGCAGTTGCGGTTGCCGGTTCTGCGGTCATCACCAAAACCATTCAGATGAATTCGGGTTTGAGTGAACAGGAACTAGAAGATCAGATTTCTGTTGAGGCCGATCAGTATATCCCGTATCCCTTAGATGAAGTTGCAATAGACTTTGAGGTGATTGGTGAGTCTGAGACTAATTCTGAGCAAGTTGACGTGCTGCTAGCGGCTTGCCGCAGAGAAAACGTTGAAATGCGAGAGGATGCTCTTGAAATTGGCGGCTTGAACACGAAAGTCGTGGATGTTGAGGCCTACTCAATTGAGCGTGCGTTTGAATTGGTTCGAGAACAGTTAGACGATGACAAAGACGACCTAACGGTCGCAATTGTCGATATTGGTTCAACGATGACAACCTTGAGTGTGTTGGCGGACTCCAAAACAATTTACACCAGAGAGCAATTGTTCGGTGGTAAGCAGTTAACGGAAGAAATTCAGCGGCGGTACGGTTTGTCTGTCGAAGAAGCAGGTCTTGCTAAAAAACAAGGCGGCTTGCCAGATGATTATGAGCGAGAAGTGTTAGGGCCTTTCAAAGATGCGGTCGTGCAGCAAGTAGCAAGGTCTCTGCAGTTCTTTTTCTCATCCAGTCAGTACAACGAAGTGGATTGTGTTGTCTTAGCCGGCGGAGTGGCGTCAACACCCGATATCGCCGAGCTTGTAAAAGAGAAAGTGGGGATTCAGACAGTGATTGCCAACCCTTTTGCTGAGATGACGTTGGGCGCCAAAGTGAATGCCTCAGCGCTAAGCAATGATGCGCCTTCGCTAATGATTGCGTGCGGACTAGCCATGAGGAGTTTTGACTGATGCCTAGTATTAATTTACGGCCCTGGAGAGAAGAACTCAGGGCTGAGCGCCAGAAGCAGTTTGTTACGACGTTAGCGGGCGTTCTCATTATCGCTGCAGGGTTGGTGTTTCTGTGGAGTGGCAGTGTTAATTCTCAAATAGAGTATCAAAAGCAGCGTAATGCATACTTGAACTCGTCGATGAAAGAGTTGGATAAGAAGACTAAAGAGATCCAGCAACTTAAAGCTAAGAAAGAGAAGCTTCTTTCGCGTATGAAGGTTATTCAGGATCTGCAGGGTACTCGCCCTATTATTGTTCGTGTGTTTGACGAGCTAGTGAAAACTTTGCCTGACGGTCTTTACTATGACTCTTTAAGTAGGAGTGGAAATCAATTGAAGATTCAAGGGATGGCGGAGTCAAATAACCGAATCTCAGGATTGATGCGTAATTTGGAAAGCTCTCCTTGGTTTGCTAATCCCAACTTGAAGGATGTGAGTGCGGTGAAAGGTAATGACTCCCTTAATCGTTTTGATATGACGGTAAAACAGGTCATGCCATCTCTCTCAAAAGATAAGAAAGGGGTGAAATAGTGGCTTTTTCTGATTCAATGGAAAGTTTGAAAGGCTTTGATGTCAACGAGCTTGATTTCAATAATGCAGGCTCATGGCCCGGGCCGATCAAAGCAATTGTTTGTATCATCCTTTTTGCGGCGCTGGTGTTTGGTGGGTATTGGTTTTTAATTAAAGATCAATATGTGGCGCTTGATAAAGTAGCCGCTGAGGAGCAGAAGTTAAAAACACAGTACGAGGAAAAAGCTTATAAAGTTGCCAATCTTGAAGCATTTCGTCAACAGATGGTTGAAATGGAAAAGACGTTTGGCGCGTTGTTGAAGCAGTTGCCTGCTGATACTGAGGTGCCAGGCTTGCTTGAAGATATTACGAATACGGGCCTTGGTAGTGGTTTAGATATTGACTCGATCAAACTTAAGCCTGAGATTTCGAAGGAGTTTTATGTCGAGCTGCCGATTGACATTACAGTTAATGGAAGTTACCACGATTTAGCCGCGTTCGTGAGTGGTGTGGCGGGCTTGCCTCGTATTGTTACGCTGCATAATTTCAAGATTGGCCCGGCTAAAAAGAAAAACGATTTGGGTGCGGATATTCTAAGCATGAGCGTTTCTGCTAAGACATACCGATATAGTGGTGATAAAAAGAAACCGAAGAAAAAGAGAAAAGGTAAGAAAGGTAGGAAAAAATGAATAAACTAATTTTTTTCCCAAGTAGCTTCGTTCTTGTTGCAATGTTAGCAGGTTGTGCAGGAAGCAGCGGCTTTGCAGACTTGGATCGCTTTATGAAAGAGGCGGATGAAAAACCGCGGGGCAGAATAGAGCCTCTGCCAGAAGTCCAAGTTTACCGAGCGTTTACGTACAGTGCAGCAGGCAGTCGATCGCCATTTTTACCGCCAGCGGAAGTAATCGTGAGTGATATTCAGATTGCTGAAGATCAAAGTGATGTTAAGCCCAATATGGACCGTCCGAAAGAGGTTCTCGAGGCCTTTCAGTTGAGCCAGTTAAGCATGGTGGGTACGCTTCAGCGGGGTGAAATTGACACTTTGTGGGCTTTAATGTCGGATGGTGAAGGTGGTGTTCATATGATTCAGTCGGGTCAATATATGGGCCGAAATCATGGGCGAATCGTTGGCATTGCCGAAGGTCGCGTGGATTTGATAGAAATTGTTCCCAACGGACATGGTGGGTGGTTAGAACGCCCACGCTCTGTCTCGCTGGAAGATCAGTAAGAAGTAAAGGGAGACATGGGAATGATGCTGTCGAACGTAACACTATTTAAGAATCAGAATGTAAGGTCCAGAAACATGCTTTTTAAGCTGCGCACATCTATTAGTTTATTCATTGCTCTATTGCTTGGAATGACAAATGCTCATTCTGCCGAGTTACAGGATGTTAGTTTTGCTTCATTGCCGGGTGACGCGACGGAAATTACCTTGGTTTTTTCTGAGCCACCTCCTGAGCCGAAGGGTTATACCATCGAGAAGCCAGCGCGGATCGCGCTTGACTTTAATGGCGTAAGCCATGCCTTGGAGGCGAAATACCATAACTTAGGCTTGGGTAATGCAAAGCGCATGACTGTTATCGAGGCCGGTAGTCGGACTCGATTAATTGTCGATTTGAATGAACTTGTGCCTTACAGCTCGGCGATTATGGGTAATAAACTGATATTGAGAGTGGGTGCATCGGAATCAGGAGCGGCGTCTGCTGCAGCAAGTGTCGCGGCGCCGAGTCAGAATAATCAAACGGCCAGCCGGGTGACGAAGGATCAGATTACAGCGATTGATTTCCGCCGTGGCGAGAAGGGCGATGGGCAGATTGTTATTGATTTCTCAAGCTCTCGCGCGGATGTCGATATGTCTGAAGTCGGTGGAAATATCCAGCTTCGTATTCCGGGTGTTGAGCTTCCCGAAGCACTGCGACAACGTTTAGATGTCGTTGACTTTGCGACGCCTGTTAAGCGTATAGATTCTTACATTCTTGACGGTGATGCAGTGATTACGATTAAGCCGGAAGGGAATTATGATTACTTGGCATATCAAGCGGATAATCAATTCACGGTGAGTGTTGAAGAGTTAACGGAAGACGAAGTTGAAGACCGTAGAAAAGAGAAGTTTCCTTTTACTGGAGAAAAACTGTCTCTTAACTTTCAAGACATTGAAGTGCGAGCGGTGCTTCAGTTGATTGCTGACTTTACCGGTTTGAATCTAGTGGCCAGTGATACCGTAGGCGGCAGCATTACGCTGAGGCTTCAAAATGTACCTTGGGATCAAGCGCTAGAGCTAATTCTTAAAACCAAGGGCTTGGATAAGCGTAAAGTCGGTAATGTATTGCTAGTGGCGCCTGCAGACGAAATTGCAGCTCGCGAGAAACTTGAAATTGAAACCAATCGTCAAGTGGCGGAATTGGCGCCAGTGCGTTTGGATATTGTTCAGGTTAACTACGCAAAAGCGTCAGATATTGTGTCGCTGCTACAGCAGGATGATGAGCTAATTTCTGAAAGAGGTTTTATTTCATCGGATGAGCGTACCAATACGATTAGTGTTCGAGAGACGTCCAACAAGCTGGAAGAAATTCGTAAATTGGTCGCGTCTTGGGATATCCCGGTCCGTCAGGTCTTGATTGAAGCTCGTATTGTTCGTGCTCGCTCTAACTTGACTGAAGAGCTAGGTATTCAGTGGGGCGGCGGTGCTCTCAATCAAAGTGGCAGCAACCTTTTCAGAATCGGCGGGTCTCAAAGCACGCTTGAAGACTTAGGGCAAATTGCGGCGGGTAACTCGACTGATATTAACTTCCCTGGTGCGTTAGCTGTGGATTTAGGTGTTTCGCGGACCAATGCGTCTTCTATCGCAATCGGCTTTGGCGCTAGTGATTATTTGATTGATATGGAGCTGTCAGCATTTGAGTCTGACGGCAAAGGTGAAATTGTCGCTCAGCCTAAGATCGTAACGGCTGATCGTCAGACGGCGACAATTAAGTCAGGTGAAGAGATTCCGTATCAGGAAGCGTCTTCGTCTGGTGCGACGTCCGTTTCCTTTAAAGAGGCTGTATTGTCCCTTGAGGTAACGCCACAGATTACGCCTGATGACAAAGTGATTATGGATCTTAGAATCAATCAGGATTCTCGTGGAGAAGTGACGGCAGGTATCCCTAGTATTGAGACTAACGAAGTGATTACTCAGGTCTTAGTGGGTAATGGTGAGACGGTTGTTTTGGGTGGTATCTTTCAGTCCGAGCAAGCGACGACTATTACAAAAACTCCATTCTTAGGCGACATTCCTTACATCGGTGCTTTGTTTACGAAGACGGAAGAAATTGATCAGCGAGCAGAGCTCTTGATCTTTATAACGCCGAAATTGTTGAAAGATGGAATTGTTGATCAATAAGTTGGTCAAGAAAGTCAAAAAAGGCTGCCTAACCGCAGCCTTTTTTTTTCTCGGAATTCAGGTGTTACCTGATTTTTATGTGATGGGCTATTGAGTTGCATGCTCTCATGATATTCTCCTCTATTTTTTGTGGCGAAGTTTAGATGTCTTATTCCTGTAAGAAAGAATTATTAGTGTTGGTCGGCCCTATGGGGGCAGGAAAATCGACGATTGGAAAAATTTTGGCGCAAGAGTTGGGTTACGAATTTCTCGACTCGGATAAAGTCATTGAAGAGCGTTGTGGTGCCGATATACCGTGGATATTTGATGTCGAGGGTGAGGCGGGGTTTCGTGATAGGGAAGCCGTCGTGATTAAAGATCTGTCGATGAAGAAAAAAACAGTATTGGCGACGGGTGGCGGGGCGATGATGCGTCAAGAGAATCGTGACTACATTACGCGCACTGGCTATGTTATTTACTTGAATACCTCGGTGGAACAGCAATTTCACCGCACAAGCAAAGATAAGAATCGTCCGCTCTTGCAGGGTGAGAATGACAATGCATTTGATGTGCTTTCAAACCTAATGGAAGTGCGAGATCCGCTCTATCGCGATGTTGCGGACTTGGTAATTGATACCGATCGAAAAAACTTAAAGCTAGTTGTCGCGCGGATATTGCAGGATGTTTGTGATGCTGGCTAGCTTTCACCTCTAGCGGTGTCAGAGCACGGGTTGCCGACGCAGGCGAGATACTAAGATAGCGATTAAGAGAGATAAAGAGAGCCATGTTGGAACTGAAAGTCGAGTTAGGTGAGAGAAGTTATCCTATCTATATTGGGGCAGGCTGTCTTGCGATGGCAGAGTGTTTTGCTTCCCATATTAAAGGTCGCAAAGTAATGATCGTGACAAATGAAACGGTCTCGCCTTTGTACGAAGCTCAGCTGCGAAAGTCGCTGGCTGGGTTTGAGGTTGATTGTGTTGTGCTGCCGGATGGAGAAGCCTATAAAAACTGGGACTCGCTAAGTCAGATTTTCGATGCTTTGCTCGAGTCTGCGCATTCAAGGCAGACAACGATTGTTGCACTAGGTGGGGGCGTTGTGGGCGACATGGCTGGTTTTGCTGCCGCAAGTTATCAACGCGGGGTCGATTTCTTGCAAGTGCCAACGACGGTGTTATCTCAAGTTGACTCTTCAGTTGGTGGTAAAACTGCGATCAACCATCCTTTAGGTAAAAATATGATCGGGGCTTTCTACCAACCTAAAGCGGTAGTGATTGATACGCTCAGCTTGCAGACTCTCCCCGAAAGAGAAGTGTCGGCCGGAATCGCTGAGATAATTAAGTACGGATTGATTAGAGATGTCAGCTTTTTTGAGTGGTTAGAAGAGAATGTTGAGCGCTTGGTCGATCTTGATCAGGAGGCGTTGGTCTATGCCATTGAAACGTCATGCGCTTGTAAGGCTGAGGTGGTTGAGGCAGATGAGCTTGAAGGTGGAGTGCGGGCGCATCTTAACTTAGGTCATACCTTCGGGCACGCAATAGAAGCGTTCTGTGGTTATGGGCGTTGGTTGCATGGTGAAGCGGTGAGCGCAGGCATGATGATGGCAGCCGAACTATCTTATCTCAGAGGCGATTTGACTAAGAGTGAGGTTGAACGCATTGAAAAGCTCCTTGTTCGTGCGAAGCTGCCTGTCAAAGGGCCGGTCGATATGCAACCTGATGATTATCATCGCTTGATGAAGCTGGATAAAAAGGTGCTTGATGGCAGGGTTCGATTTGTTCTCTTAAAAACAATAGGGCAGGCAGTGGTCACTGATCAATATTTACCTGCCGACTTAGATTCGGTGCTCAGGCAAGCGGCCAGTTTGCCGTCATAGCAAGGGAATGTGAAATGCCAAATCAAGATGAAATGTTGCTGCCCTCTTTAAAGGATCAGTTGGGGCTTATAGAAGACCCGTTTTCTGCTCGTATTAATGCTTTTTACGAAGGAGCTCAGCGGCGACATAATCTTGAGACACTGCGCCATCTTTCTGTGTTTGGCGACATGGTTTTGCTTCTTACGGGTGATCGTGGTTCCGGTAAAACGGCCTTAATAGATCAATTCTCCAAAAACTTTGCCGGCGAAATTGACTTGCTTCGCTTAGCCGCGGGTGAAGGATCTGAACGTATTAACAGTATCGTAAGGTTGGCTGCGATTAGTGGTTTGGAAATATCGGCTAAAGACCCCATTCGAGATGTACTTGAGCATTTAATCGATAAATATGCAGACAGTTTCGATAATTCTGGGAGGCGCACGTTGGTTGTCATCGATGACGCCCATGCTTTGCCTGCGGAAGAGCTACTGACTTATTTACAGGTGATGGGGTCTTTGGATCCAGAGTCAGGCGCAGTACTCGCGTTGGTTGGTTTGCCTAAATTAATGCATGATGTTATGGCTTATGAGCACCCAGACAGAGCTGACTGGGTGCACCAGATACAACTAAAGCCTTTGAGTGTGGAAGATACGCAGGAGTATCTTTTATGTCGCTTAGAGGCGGCGGGTTATGTGGGTGATGTGCCGTTAAACCCGGATCAGTTAGAGCAGCTGCATGTTTTGGCTAAAGGTATGCCCGGCTTAGTTAGCGAGAGTTTTTCTGCCATCTTACTTGGGACAGCCGAGCCTTCTGCAATTAATAATAGTGAGGGAGCTAGGGTTGCGCAGTATGCGCTATATGCGATTTCTCTGTTGCTTGTTTTATCGTTTGCCTTTGTTTCTTATCAGCATGGTTTTTTTGAGCTGCAGGACTCCGAGCAAGAGCTGTCTCGCACTCCCTTAATGGACGAGGAAGCTCAGAAGGCGAGTCGATTAGCGCGTATTGAAAAAGCGATTGCAGAGTCTTCTATCTCTCAAAATACAGATGTAGAGAAAGACGCTGGCTCACTGACGGCTCTTTCGTCAGGGCTTGAGTCAAAGTCTGATATGGCTTCTTCGAGTGTCGGAGGCAGTGATAGCGTGGCAAATCAACCCCAAAGCGAGTTAAATGAGAGCGCTGGAAAAGAAGTGGAGAGCTCGGCAAATCAAGAAGACGCAGAGTCTGTTTCGGCTTTAGTGCCGATAGATAAGGCGAAAGCTGAGATTAGTGATCAGCTTTCGGTGGTAGTGGCCGATGCAGCTGATGTGGTGTCCGCTCCTAAAGCGGTTGCGTCGAGTTTGGTCGCTGTCGAACCAAAGGTTTACGCTCCAAAAGTCGTTAGAAAAATAGAGGTGAAGAAAGAGCGCCTAGTGGAGGATGGGTCAATTTATCGCTCTCAAGAATGGGTTTTGGCTCAGGCGGATGTTGCCTATACCGCACAGGTTTTAGGAAGTTACAATGAGCAGACCGCCAAGCAGTTCGTACAGCGTAATAAAGGTTCTGCTCCCCAGCTCTATTATGTCAAAACGAAGTACAAAGGGCGTGATTGGTTTGTCGTGCTTTATGGCGCTTTTGACTCGAAGAGTCTTGCCCAGCGGGCTTTGAAGCAGTCTGCAAACGCGGTTCAGGCACAGAAACCATGGTTGAGAAGTTTTTCTGGAATCAAAAATAGTTTTGCCAAGTAAATGCCTCGTTGAATAAAGTTTGTTCTTGCCCATCCTCGTGTGTAAAATGTCCAACCCCGATTTTCTTAGTCAAGTAAAAGTGCACGGAAATACTTTCTAAATACTTGATTTTAAATGTTTTTTTGTAGAGAAAAAGTTATGGCAGCAGGTTTGTTTCGCCCCGAAGAATTTAAAGATAACTGTGGTTTTGGCTTGATTGCTCAGATGGAGGGCAAGGCAAGCCACGATCTTTTGTTGACGGCGATAGAAAGTCTCACCTGTATGACGCATCGTGGCGGCATCGCTGCGGACGGCAAAACAGGTGATGGTTGTGGCTTGCTGTTACAAAAGCCGGATGCATTCTTCAGAGCGGTGGTGAAAGACTCTTTTGCTGTTGATCTGAGCAAGTTATATGGCGTTGGGATGGTGTTTCTATCTCAGGACTCTGGTCGTGCTGCGCTTGCAAAGACGAAAATGAACGAAGCCTTAGAAGCACAAGGTCTTAATGTTGTTGGTTGGCGCTTAGTGCCTACTGACAATGAATGCTTGGGGCGCATGGCGCTAGACTGCCTGCCTCAAATTGAGCAGGTGTTTGTCGAATCCAAAGAAGAGATCGATGAGCGTGCTTTTGCGCTAAAGCTTTTTGTTGCGCGAAAAAGAACGGAAGAATCGCTGGTAGATGATGACGAATTCTATATATGTAGCCTCTCTGAGAAGGTCGTTTCATACAAAGGGCTAATGATGCCCGTTGACCTTCCGAGTTTTTATCTCGACTTGGGTAACGAATCTGTTGCCACGGCAATCTGTGTTTTTCATCAGCGATTTTCAACGAATACTGCGCCTAAATGGCCTTTGGCACAGCCGTTTCGATGTCTCGCGCACAACGGTGAAATTAATACTATTGAAGGCAACAGAAACTGGGCATTAGCGAGAACTAGTAAGTTTACATCTGACGATTTGCCAGAGCTTCAAACAATTTCCCCGCTCGTTAACCGTACAGGTTCTGACTCTTCGAGCATGGATAATATGCTGGAAATCTTGCTGTCGGGCGGGGTTGATTTGTTTAGGGCAGTTCGGATGATGATTCCTCCTGCTTGGCAGAATGTCGATACCATGGACCCTGATCTGCGTGCTTTCTATGAATACAACAGCATGCACATGGAACCTTGGGACGGTCCGGCGGGACTTGTGATGACCGATGGCAGGTATGCTGTTTGTTTGCTTGATCGAAATGGCTTACGTCCGAGTCGCTGGGTTGTCACAAAGAATGGCTACATGACCGTAGCGTCTGAAATCGGTACTTATGGCTATCAACCCGAAGATGTAGTCGCTAAAGGTAGGATTGGCCCTGGGCAGATTTTGGCGATCGATACCCACACAGGTGAAGTGCTTCATACTGATGACATTGATAGCCGTTTGAAAGCTGCGCAGCCCTACAAACGTTGGTTAAAAGAAAACGCCGTTCGTATTGAAACGACTTTTGATAAGTCTCACCCCGCATTTGTGCCGATGGATAGTGAGGACTTTCTTACGCACATGAAAATGTTCCAAGTCTCGTATGAAGAGCGTGACCAAGTGCTTGCTCCCATCGCAGAAAACGGCCAAGAAGCCGTCGGCTCTATGGGTGATGATACCCCTGTAGCGGTTCTATCGACTAAAGTTCGCTCGGTGGCAGACTACTTTCGTCAGAAGTTTGCGCAGGTGACAAATCCGCCAATTGACCCATTGCGTGAGGCGATTGTTATGTCGCTTGAAACCTGTATCGGTGCGGAGAAGAACGTTTTTGAAGAAACACCTGAGCATGCGAAGCGCATCATTATGGCAACGCCGGTACTGTCGCCAGCAAAATTCAATACCTTGTTGAAGGATCGTGTGGGCTTTTCGCACCACATTATTCGTCTGCAATACGCGGAAGATGTAGGGTTAAAATCAGCCATCGAGTCTGTATGCAAGCAAGCTGAAGAGGCTGTCAGAGCTGGAGCGGTGATTGTCGTTTTGTCTGATAGAGATATTAAGCAGGGTGAACTACCGATTAATGCCTTCATGGCAACGGGTGCGGTTCATCACCATTTGGTGCAGCAAGGCTTGCGCTGCGACTCTAATATTGTCGTTGAAAGTGGTTTCGCGCGTGACCCTCACCACTTTGCAGTGTTGATTGGTTTTGGCGCAACTGCCGTATATCCATATCTCGCATACCAGGTCATTCATAGCTTAATCCTATCAGGTGAGATTCTTGTAGATAGTGTTGAAGCGAAGAACAACTATCGTCGTGGCATAGGTAAAGGTCTGTTGAAGATCATGTCGAAAATGGGGATATCTACCATTGCGTCATATCGTGGTGCGCAGTTGTTTGAGGCGGTAGGTCTATCAGACGATATTGTCGACTTGTGTTTTAAAGAGGTTGCTAGCCGAATTCAGGGTGCAAGTTTTGAGAACTTTCAACGAGAGCAAGCTTTACTGGCAAAAGATGCGTGGAAATCACGTAAGCCAATTGAACCGGGTGGTTTGCTGAAATATGTTCATGGCGAAGAATATCACTCGTTCAACCCAGACGTTGTAACAACGGTACAAAAGGCTGTGCAGACGGGTGATTACAATGTATATAAACAGTATGCGGACCTAGTCAATAACCGGCCGACTGCAACATTGCGAGACTTATTTCAGGTCAGTGCTTCCGCTGTAGCGATAGACGTGGGTGAAGTCGAGCCAATGGAGAGCATCGTGCGCCGTTTCGACTCGGCGGCAATGTCTCTTGGCGCGCTATCTCCAGAGGCGCATGAGGCGCTTGCTGTCGCCATGAACCGGCTTGGAGGGCGCTCTAATTCGGGTGAGGGCGGTGAAGATGCTGCGCGTTATGGCACGGAGAAGCGTTCAAAGATAAAGCAAGTAGCGTCTGGTCGTTTTGGTGTCACGCCGCATTATTTAAGTAGTGCTGAGGTGATTCAAATAAAAGTCGCGCAAGGCGCGAAGCCTGGCGAAGGTGGCCAGTTACCGGGTGGTAAGGTAAATGACTTGATCGCTACGTTGCGCTTTGCAACGCCAGGTGTAACCCTTATTTCTCCGCCGCCTCATCATGATATCTACTCGATTGAAGATTTGGCCCAGCTAATTTTTGACCTGAAACAGGTAAATCCAGACGCGTTAGTTTCCGTGAAGCTGGTTTCAGAGCCGGGTGTCGGTACGATCGCAGCGGGTGTTGCTAAAGCCTACGCAGACTTGATTACTATTTCCGGCTATGACGGCGGCACAGCGGCGAGTCCTCTGACATCAATACGTTATGCCGGCTCTCCTTGGGAGTTGGGTTTGAGTGAGGCGCATCAAACTCTGCGCGGGAATGATTTGAGAGGAATGGTTCGTTTGCAGACCGATGGCGGTTTAAAAACTGGACTAGATGTCGTTAAAGCGGCGGTACTCGGTGCAGAAAGCTTCGGTTTTGGTACGACACCGATGGTGGCTCTTGGTTGTAAATATCTACGGATCTGTCACCTAAATAACTGTGCGACGGGCGTTGCAACACAGAACGAGCGTTTAAGAGACGAACATTTTATTGGCACGGTTGAGATGGCAATGAACTTCTTTAAGTTCGTCGCTGAGGAAACGCGAGAGTGGATGGCGAAGCTAGGGGTGAGATCGCTGGAAGAGCTTGTCGGCCGAACGGACTTGCTGGATATTTTGCCTGGCTCTACCGCTAAGCAGTCGCAGCTAGATTTGACTCCGATATTGAGTAGCGAAGGTATCCCTGAAGATAAGCCTCATACTTGCCAAGTCGATAAAAACGTACCGTTCGACCAAGGTGCATTGGCTGAGCGCATGGTGGCCGACTTGCTGCCGACCATTGAGTCTAAAAGCGGTGGGGCGTTCGATTACACCGTGACTAATTGTGATCGGTCTATTGGGGCGCGCTTGTCTGGCGAAATCGCTAAGCGCCATGGCAATCAGGGCATGGCCGCTGCGCCGATCAGACTTTCATTGGTGGGTACCGCAGGGCAGAGCTTTGGTGTTTGGAATGCGGGTGGCTTGCATATGCACTTAGAAGGCGATGCAAACGACTACGTAGGAAAAGGCATGACAGGCGGAAAGCTTGTTGTTCGTCCTCCAAAGGGAAGCTCGTTTAAGTCCCAAGAAACGTCAATCGTCGGCAACACTTGTTTATACGGTGCAACGGGTGGTGAGTTGTTCGCGGCTGGTACAGCGGGTGAGCGTTTCGGTGTTCGAAACTCTGGCGCAAAAGCGGTGGTCGAGGGTGCTGGTGATCATTGTTGTGAATATATGACC
This sequence comes from uncultured Oleiphilus sp., assembly GCA_913020045.1. Lineage (GTDB taxonomy): Bacteria > Pseudomonadota > Gammaproteobacteria > Pseudomonadales > Oleiphilaceae > PZPK01. The sequence continues at coordinate 10,316 of CAJWBE010000009.1, read as the reverse complement.
GGCGGCCAAGTGACTGTTTTGGGTAATACAGGTTATAACTTCGGCGCAGGGATGACCGGTGGTTTTGCCTATGTTCTGGATCAAGAAAAGAATTTTGTGGACCAATATAACCATGAGCTAGTTGAGATACACCGTATCTCTAGTGAGCGCATGGAGCCGTATCGCCATCATTTACGTGGTGTAATCGAGCAGCATGTTGCCGCAACGGAAAGTGCGTGGGGCGCTCAAATTCTTGAAGAGTTTGATGACTTCATTACACGTTTTTGGTTGGTGAAACCAAAGGCGTCGAGCCTTCAGGATTTGCTAGATAGTGTTAAATCTAGACCTGAATAGGTTTAAGAGTGTATTGCGATGCTGTGGCAATAGGCCCCGCGAATATGGTTTATGAGGAAAGATAATGGCTAAACGACTGAATAACGATTTTCAATTTATCGAAGTTGGGCGAGTTGACCCCAAAAAAGTAAATATGCGCAAACGAACGCATGACTTTGGTGAGATTTATGAAACGTTTCAGAAAGACGATGTTGCTGATCAGTCACATCGTTGCTTAGAGTGCGGTAATCCATATTGTGAATGGAAGTGTCCTGTGCACAATTACATTCCTAATTGGTTGAAGCTGGTGTCTGAAGGCAATATTTTTGAAGCCGCTGAGCTGTGCCATCAAACAAACTCCTTGCCAGAAGTATGTGGCCGAGTATGCCCCCAAGATCGCCTATGTGAGGGCGCGTGCACACTTAACGAAGGTTTTGGTGCGGTGACGATTGGCTCCGCTGAGAAATATATAACCGACACTGCGTTCGCCATGGGCTGGCGTCCTGATATGTCGAAAGTCGTTTGGACCGATAAAAAAGTAGCTATTATTGGTGCGGGGCCTGCAGGTCTTGCATGTGCTGATATTCTGGTTCGAAACGGTGTTAAGCCGGTGGTATTTGACCTCAACCCAGAAATCGGCGGCCTGCTTACGTTCGGTATTCCTGAGTTTAAACTAGAAAAAAATGTCATGTCTCAGCGTCGTGAGATTTTCAGTGACATGGGAATTGAGTTTCGACTTAACGTTGAAATTGGCAAGGACATTATGATTGATGACCTGCTGAAAGATTACGACTCTGTTTTTATGGGAATGGGGACTTATACCTACATGAAAGGTGGTTTCCCAGGTGAGGATCTAGCAGGTGTTTATGATGCATTGCCTTACTTGATTTCAAACGTGAATCGTCGCTTGGGTTTTGAGAAAAAACCTGAAGATTTTATTAATCTAGCGGGGAAAAATGTCGTAGTACTTGGCGGTGGTGATACCGCGATGGATTGTAATCGAACCTCAATTCGTCAGCAGGCGGGTAGTGTTGTATGCGCTTATCGTCGAGACGAAGAGAATATGCCTGGTTCGCGTAAAGAAGTTCAGAATGCGAAAGAGGAAGGTGTGCAATTTAAATTCAATCGTCAGCCCATTGCTATTGTGGGTGACGGCTGTGTTGAAGGTGTTAAAGTCGTTGAGACGAAACTGGGTGAGCCCGATGAGAATGGGCGACGCCGGCCAGAAATCATTGAAGGTAGTGAAGAAATATTGCCCGCTGATGCGGTGTTAATTGCATTCGGTTTCCGTCCGAGTCCTCCTGAATGGCTTGGCAGTGTTGATGTCACTGTAAATAGCTGGGGTGGTGTTGATGCCCCTGAGTCGAGTGCGTACCCGTTTCAAACGTCTAACCCTAAAATATTTGCAGGGGGCGATATGGTCCGTGGCTCTGATTTGGTCGTCACGGCGATTGCAGAAGGAAGAAAAGCTGCAGAGGGTATTCTAGACTTTTTGGATGTCTGATCGGCAACCATTTTTTCGATAAGTAAAAAGGCACGCTATGTATCGTGCCTTTTTTATTGAGCAATTAATCTCAATAGTGAGTAACACGTTAAGGACGTCCTATGTCTGAACTAAAGAATGATCGATTTCTACGCGCCTTGATGGGGCAGCCTGTTGATGTGACGCCTGTTTGGATGATGCGTCAGGCAGGGCGTTATCTGCCAGAGTATCGTGCTACGCGAGCTCAGGCTGGCGATTTTCTGAGTCTGTGCAAGAACAAAGAGCTAGCGTGTGAAGTGACTCTGCAGCCTCTAGAGCGCTACCCCTTAGATGCAGCAATTTTGTTTTCGGACATTCTGACGATACCTGACGCGATGGGCTTAGGACTTTATTTTGAAACCGGAGAAGGGCCCAGGTTTAGAAAAATTGTACGCACCGAGCAAGATGTCGATGCGTTGCCTGTCGTCAATACCTTAAAGGATCTTCCTTACGTAACGAATGCGGTGAGTGAAATTAGGCGAGAGTTGAATGGTCGCGTTCCGCTGATTGGCTTTTCTGGCAGTCCATGGACGCTAGCAACGTATATGGTAGAAGGCGGTAGCTCAAAAGATTTTAGGCATATTAAAGGTATGCTTTATAGCCAGCCTGAGGTTCTTCACCAGTTGTTAGAAAAGTTAGCATTGTCGGTTATCGATTATCTCAATGAGCAGATAAAGGCCGGAGCCCAAGCAGTTCAGATTTTTGACTCCTGGGGCGGCAGCTTAAGTGATGCGGCCTATATAGAGTTTTCATTAAAGTATATGGAAAAAATCGTAAACGGCTTGATTCGTGAATATGACGGTCGAAAGGTGCCGGTTATTTTGTTTACGAAGGGAGGTGGCCTCTGGCTACCTCAAATGGCCGCGGTTGGGGCTGATGCATTAGGATTAGACTGGACGATGAATATCGGTGGGGCTAGGGCTCAGGTCGGCAATCAAGTTGCCTTGCAGGGAAATCTAGACCCTTGCGTGCTTTATGGAAATGCGGCTCAGATAGAGGCAGAAGTGGCGCGCATCCTTGAGTCTTACGGCATGGGTTCCGGTCATGTATTTAATTTAGGGCACGGTATTCATCAGTATGTTGACCCCGAGGCGCCTAAGATACTGGTCGAAGCGGTGCACCGTTTGAGTGAAAAGTACCATTCCTAAGTTTTCTTGCGGCTAAATCTCATTTGATAGAGTCGCTTGGGTCACATTTGGCGAGACGCTTCATTTAACCGATGGCCTGCATTGATTACAATCAGGGCATCTGTTTCTATCATATCTCAGGGTTGCCGGATGTCGGGCGCGTTCAAAGTTTCAATTATTGCTGTTTTTCTTTTTATGTTTTCCGCTTGTTCGGACATCAAAGACGAGCTTGAAATTTTTAAAGATGACGTCGATTTAGATGTCAACGATCGAACCCTCGATATAACGAAAGAGAATGCGCAGCCTATCGTTTACGGTTTTATTCAGTCCTCTCTTCGTTCATTTCTGTATTTGCCACTGTTTAACTTTCTAGATTCTTCTGACCTTCCTGATACTGCGCTTTTAGTCGACGATGAGTATATCTATGACTGTAGCCTTGGCGGCCGTGCGTTTTATTCGCTTGCTAGACCAGATGGCGAAGAGTACCGGGCGGGTGATCAGTTTGCCGTTCGTTATGAAGCGTGCGAAGAAACAGATGGCGTTACTTTTGATGGGTCGATATCGCTAACCTATTCCGAGATTGACGGGCTAAATGAGTCTTTTAGTTTGAATTCAAGTGAGCGATGCGAAGCGAACTTAGGTAAAACTTTTGATGGTTCATATTCTGTATATGAGAACCGTGACGATAGTGGAGAGCTGTTTTGGGCGGATGATGTGCGTTTCGCGTTAGTTGGCAATGGCTTAGAAATTCAGTATTTGAAACGTAGTGAAAGCGCTCCATTTGATAACGAAGTAGTATTTACGAAAGAAGCATTTGGGAATTCTATTGTAGTCCTTCGAGCGTTAGAGGAAGACGAAAGCCGGTCTGGCGAGGCTCAAATTCGTTACAAAATAAAAGAAAATTCTTACCCCTCTCTAAAGGGGGTCGACGGTTTAGATTTGCTGGAAGTTATATATGATCTAGACGAGGTAAATGGTGGTGATGAGTTCTATCGTCTGGCGGGCCGAACCTCGAGTCAGGTTGAGTGCCAAAGCTATGAACGCTACGCCAATTTACGAGCAAGCAACTTAATATCGACAGTGGCAGATGATGTGACGTTTGTGATGAATGGCACTACGAAGATATATCAGTCTAGCGACCGGCTTCTTCAGTTTAGTGAACGCGTTTATGACAGCAACTTTAAAGTGGGCGTGTTGCAAGGAAACGATGAGCGAATCTATTCCTTTGGCGAGACTTACTCTGCAGCAAAAGGCGTTGATACAACGCGCAGTCCTTATAGTTACTCTGTGACGGGTGGGATGACCTTTGACGGCGGTGGATATGCTGAGTTGGAGGAGTTATCGACGGTTTTTAGTAGTGGCTTGTCGACGCCTCCATCGAGCGGAGGTTTCGTTATTCTGGGCAAAGACTTGGAAGCGATTAGTATTAATTTCGACTCTGAAACTGTTAGTTTGGCCATTGATTATAATGGAGACAGTACGGGGGATGGTTTGTCTGATGCTGACGCTACGTTCGACTCCTACTGGTACGACATACTTGATCAAAATTTCCGTATTATCGATTAGAGGTTAGCCCTTGAATGGCTAAAGTAAAAAGCGCCTTTGTTTGTACTGACTGCGGGGCTGATTTTTCTAAGTGGCAGGGTCAATGCCCTGAATGTGGCCAGTGGAATTCGGTTCAAGAGATTAAGTTAGGATCCTCTTCTCGCGCCAAGAAAGGCGCCTCTTCTAGTGGTGGCTATGCAGGCGCTGCATCTGAAATAAAAACCTTGGGTACGATTGACTTGGCAGAGCAGCCTCGGTTCAGCTCTGGCATTGGCGAGTTTGACCGTGTTCTGGGCGGTGGTCTTGTGCCGGGTTCCGCCATTCTTGTCGGCGGTCACCCTGGCGCGGGAAAAAGCACGCTGTTGCTGCAGTCTATGTGCTCTCTAGCACTTCAAATGAGTACTTTATACATAACCGGTGAGGAATCGCTTCAGCAAGTTGCGTTGCGAGCTAAGCGCTTGGGTCTGCAAGCGGACTCCCTCAGCATGTATTCAGAAACCTGTCTTGAGGCAATTGAGCAAACTATTGCTGTGACCAAGCCTAAAGTCATTGTCATTGATAGTATCCAGGTTGTTTATACGGAGTCGCTTGAGTCCGCTCCGGGTAGCGTATCCCAAGTCCGAGAGTGCGCAGCGCGATTAACTCGAATGGCGAAGCAGTCCGGAACCGTGTTGTTTTTGGTCGGTCATGTGACCAAAGAGGGAGCGATTGCCGGGCCAAAGGTTTTGGAGCACATGATTGACTGCTCGATCATGTTAGAAAGTTCTAGTGATATGCGTTTTCGTACTTTGCGGGGCATTAAAAACCGTTTTGGTGCAGTGAATGAGCTGGGTGTTTTCGCGATGCAGGAAAATGGTCTTAGCGAAGTTAAGAACCCAAGCGCGATATTCCTCAATCGCGGAGAAGAAGCCTTGCCGGGTAGTGTCGTGACCATATTGTGGGAAGGCACACGTGCTTTGCTGGTAGAAGTTCAGGCTCTAGTCGATGAAAGCCAAGGGAGTTACCCAAAAAGGGTTTCCTTGGGTTTGGATCAAAATCGATTATCTATGTTGTTAGCGGTACTTAATCGTCATGCCGGTTTTCATTGTGGCGACCAAGATGTCTTTCTAAATCTAGTTGGTGGGGTTAGAACGACTGAAACGAGTACAGACCTAGCGTCAGTTGCCGCAATAATATCCAGTTTCAAGGGCTCTGCGTTGTCGAGCAATATCGCGATCTTCGGTGAAGTCGGTTTGTCAGGAGAAGTGAGGCCTGTGCCAAGTGGGCAGGAGCGCATTCAAGAAGCGAAAAAACACGGTTTTACCAAGGTGATCGTACCCTTCGGCAATAGACCTCCGAAGAAAGACCCAGATATTGAAGTCGTTCTGATTAAAAAGCTGGCAGAGCTATTCGATCACGTCTTCTAGAGGAAGTGCGTTTGGTCAGCGTTTTTCGGTGCCGTCGGTTGAGACCTTAGGACGACAGGCTCTCTAACTCTCTTTTAAGCATTTCGCCGCTGCCTAGGTTTAACTCAACCAGACGCTTTAAATGCGTCATGCTATCGATATCAATATATTTACATTTGAAACCGATGGTTTGATCGTCTTCATGCGAATAATCGAGAGACATGACGATGCAAGCCTCACTGCCGCTTAAGCGAATTGTCGCTTCACAGCTTTCCTTATTATCAATCGCTAAGTGATCAGGCTTTCTCACCAATATCCCTTTAAGTGAAATATCTTGCAGCTCAGTGAGCCATTCCATGTTGCTCTGGTGCAAGGTGCATTCGGCGTTAAAGAGAATTCGACTAAATTGGCGCTTGTTTTCTTGTTGGTTATTATCGCTCATGATCAATGTCCGACTTAAGCCTAAGTACAAGGAGTTAGCGGCAGTACTAACTCCTTGAAGAATATAAGACGAAAGGCCTTATAACGCAACTTAAGCGAGTTTCTTATAGTTGACTCGCGTCGGCGCTTTAGCTTGCTCGCCTTTGCGTTTTTTAAAGTCTTCTTCGTATTCTGAATAGTTACCTTCGAACCATACCACTTCGCTGTCGCCTTCATAGGCGAGAATATGAGTGGCGATTCGATCTAGGAACCACCTGTCGTGCGAGATGACGATCGCACAACCGGGGAAGGCGAGTACCGCCTCCTCGAGCGCTCGTAAGGTCTCAACGTCAAGGTCGTTGGTTGGCTCATCGAGCAGTAACACATTCGCACCTTGCTTGAGGGTGTTGGCCAAATGTAAGCGGTTACGCTCACCACCGGAGAGGTCATTGACCTTCTTCTGCTGATCATTCCCTTTAAAATTAAAACGACTAACGTAGGCTCTTGATGGCGTTTGATAGGTGCCTATTTGGATAATATCTTCGCCATCACTAACTTCTTCCCAAACAGTCTTGTTGTTATCAAGGTCGCGCGTTTGTTCGACAAACCCTAGTTTGACGGTTTCTCCCAGTCGCACGGTGCCTGAATCAGGTGTGTCGCTGCCAGCGATAAGTCTAAATAAGCTGGATTTGCCCGCCCCATTGCCGCCGATAACGCCGACGATGCTGCCAGGAGGGATAGACAGGCTTAAATCTTTAAACAGCAGTTTATCTTCAAACTGTTTGCTAACCTTATCTAGCTCAATGACGACATCTCCTAGGCGAGGCCCAGGTGGAATGTATATTTCCATTGTTTCGTTGCGTTGCTGAACTTCTTGTGAATTGAGTTCCTCAAAGCGCTGCAAGCGCGCCTTGCTTTTCGAATGCCGGCCTTTTTGATTGGTGCGAACCCACTCTAGCTCCGACTTCACACTTCGTTGGCGTGCATCTTCCTGTTTTTGTTCAATCTCTAGGCGCTTTCCTTTCGCTTCTAACCACTGAGAATAGTTTCCTTCGAAGGGGATGCCGTGGCCGCGGTCCAGCTCGAGAATCCAGCCTGCAACGTTATCTAAGAAATAGCGATCGTGGGTAATGGCGACCACTGTTCCCGAATAGTCATGTAAGAAGCGCTCTAACCAAGCAACACTTTCAGCATCCAAATGGTTGGTTGGTTCGTCTAAAAGCAGCATGTCGGGTTTCGACAGCAGTAGCCGACATAAAGCTACACGTCGTTTCTCTCCGCCTGATAGCTTGCTGACATCGGCTTCCCAAGGTGGCAATCGAAGCGCATCGGCGGCAACTTCCAGAGTCCGCTCTAGGTTGTGGCCGTCACCTGTTTCGATAATGGCTTCTAGCTTTGCCTGTTCGGCGGCTAAGGCGTCAAAGTCGGCCTCTGGCTCTGCGTACTCGGCATATACTTGATCTAGTCGAGTTAGTGCATTCTTTATCTCTTTTAGCCCATCTTCTACGTTGCCTCGAACATCTTTACTTTCATCAAGCTGAGGCTCTTGTGACAAGTAGCCAACGTTAATGTCCGGTTGAGGTCTAGCTTCACCTGTATAGTCTTTATCGACTCCCGCCATAATTTTTAGAAGTGTTGATTTTCCCGCACCGTTTAACCCGAGCACGCCAATCTTGGCGCCAGGAAAGAATGACAGTGAAATGTTTTTGAGAATTTCTCTTTTTGGCGGGACAACTTTGCCAACCCGGTTCATGGTGAATACGTAAGAACCCGTTTTCCCTGATTTGTTATCTTTTGCCATATTAATTTTTGCCTAAATGTCTTATTTTACGCGGCCTAAATGGGTTTTAATGGCGCGCTGTAATTAAAATATAAAAGTAGTGTTTATAATTTGTTGTGATATGCTCGTCACTATAGTTAAAAAAGTCACGTTTTGGAAGCTGATGATGAGCCGTCAAGTCAAAGAAATAATAATAAACGGTATGCGGGCAAAAGTGTTAGTTAAAGACTCTATGCCTGATTACTATCCGAATCTTTTTGTGACTCTGGAATTGTCATCCCGCGCGCTTAACACACAGAAAAAATACCTTGAGAGCATAGTGCTTCTGGAGAGTTTTCTCGAATATGAATCGATTGACCTGAGTGCTCGGTTAGAGCATCGTCCTAAATCTCGCTACTTAACCGACGCCGAAATTTCTCGCTTTGTGAGAGACGCGGGCTTTCAAAAGGCGACTCTGGAGCAAAAATACTCTCGGGTACATATGCTCCCGTCAGCGTTTGAATGTGTGGGAAGAACCCATGCTCAGCAGCGCATAGAGCATGTGCGTGACTACCTTAAATTCCTTTATGAAAAGCTAGGTGATCAGGTCACAAGTGAATCAGCATGTGCGGATTTAAAAGGCCGTATCAATCGCAAAATAAAGGCGGCTAAACCATCTTGGAAAAAGCGTAAATTGGAGGATCTGAAGGGGCTAGATCAACTGCAACGAGATCGTTTGCTAGAGGTGATGGATCCAGACAGCCCTCAAAACCCCTTTGCTAATGCTGCGCTAAAGCTCCGTAACTACATCGTATTACTCTTGGGTTTGGATTTGGGATTGCGCAGATCTGAAATGTTGCTGGTAAAAACTAATGATATCCACTGGCATGACAAAAAGATCTCAATCATTGGTCTTGAGGACGAAGAGATAGACAAACGCCCCAAAGCGCCGCAGTTCAAAACCCATGAGCGCGAATGGGTTATGAATGATGACCTTGAATGGGCATTAAAGGAGTACATGGAGAACCATCGTACAGTTCAAGGTGGTTTATCTGAAGCGAGAACACATCCTTTTTTACTGGTATCGCATCGTCGAAATGAAGGTCGGGCACTGAGCATTAATGCGCTTGATGGGGTGCTGAATCGCGTGGGAGCTGCGTTTCCTGAGATAAGTGATGTACACCTCCATTCTCTTCGCCATGACTCCGTGTACACGCTTCTTGAAAGCATGAGGGAAGAGTTAGAGCGGCTAACGCCCGAGGATCGCACGACGAGGGTACAAAAGGTGCTGACTTACGCATTTGGATGGAGTCCTGAATCGAATATGCCAGGGCTATATGGGGCTAAATTCTGGAAGGAGGAGGCGGATAAGGCGATGAAAAAACGGTCAGATAAATTTAAAGCAATACGCGAAGGGGTTGAAGCCAAGATAGGCGAAAGAGGTGCAGAATGAGTATAGAAGTCGAAGCGCTTAGAGTACCCACTCCGGATACTCTCGATGAATGGCTGAATACGCCCAGGCTGGCGCGGTGTGGTGAGTATTTCACCCCTTCATTGCCATTCTGGAATCCTGACAGAATAGCCCCTCTTGCAGTTAACTGGGAGCCAGCAATTGACTGTGTTTCATCTGATTGGAAGGAGTGGTTACACGCTGCTTTAGCCTATCGCATGTCAGAGGTGGCACAAAGTACAATTGCGCTCGTCGCAACAGTATTTTCTAGGGCCGCTCAAGACAGGTTTGATCCGCTTAATGAAGGCCATCTGATCGACTTGCGCGAGCGTTTTTCTGTGACTGAATTTAGCTGCCTTGTAGGCTTTATGGGATTCTGGCATGAATGTGAGTCGCTGGAACAGCGACCTTCATTGGAGTTAGTTACCGCGTACAAACATTTGCCAAGGAAAAAGAAATCCTCGGTCGATCACATTCTTAGCCTGGACCCCGAGAAAGGGCCATTTACCCAAGCTGAACAAGATGCGTTGCATCAATGGGCTCATGAGCAGTTTTGTCATAAAAACCTAGACCCTGAGCAGTATCTATATCTGCGAATGCTAATGATCTATGGGCAGAGAGGTATCCAGATTCGCATGATGACTTTTGGCGATTTTATAGTGTCTGAACAGGGTCACAAAATTCGGCTTTACTGGGCAAAGCAGCGAGATGAGGATGCGGCGGAATTTCGTTCACAGTTCGACATCTTCAATTTAGACAAAGATCTTTACGACATTGTTCAGGTCTATAAGGCGAT